>NZ_RJLN01000144.1 GCF_003725545.1 Micromonospora solifontis
GGTCTGATCGGTGAAGGCCGTCCGACACGATGTCACTGGTGACGCGCTCTCGCCCAGGCGACTCTACCCTTGCGTTAGGGTAGGGTCTCGGAGACGGCTGATCACGACAGGTGGGTGAACCGATGCTGAGGGCAGAGCTGAGCTGGCCGCACCGGGTACGCGGGGCCATGGTGCTGGCGGCATGCGGTGACGCCCTGGGCGCGCCCTTCGAGGGCACAGACCCGGTGGACCGGGCCGACATCGACGACTGGATGAACCGGTCGACACAGCTGATGGCGTACACCGACGACACCGCGTCCGCTCTCGTCCTGGCCGACCACCTGACCCGCCGACACGGCACCGTAGGTGAGGACGAACTCGCCGACGAACTCGCCCGAGAGTGGGCGCGCGACCCCGACCGGGGCTACGGTCACGGCGCCGCGCGGCTGTTCGCCGAGTTGGCCCACGGCAGGCCGTGGCAACGAGCCGCCGCAGAACTGTTCGACGGCCAGGGCTCCTACGGCAACGGCGCCGCGATGCGGGTAGCACCGGTCGGCCTGCTACCCGGCCTCGGGCTCGGCGCTGTCGCCGGCCGCGCCCGCCGGTCAGCGGTGGTCACCCACCAGCACCCGCAGGCGGTGGACGGCGCGGTCGCTCAGGCGGTCGCGACGGCACTGGCCGCGCTCTCGACACGGGACACCCCGCTGGACCCGGACCGGATCGTGACCCCGATCCGCGAGCACGTGGACACCGCGGAGTTCCAGGCGGCGCTTCGGCGGCTCCCCGCGCTCGTCAACGGGGGCGCCAGCAGCACGCAGGTAGCCGGCGAAGTGGGCAACGGCGTCAGCGCGATCCAGTCCGTGCCCGCCGCCCTCGCCGCGTTTCTGCGCCACCCGGACGACATCCCCGCCGCGATCGCGTTCGCGATCGGTATGGGTGGCGACACGGATACCATCGCCTCAATGACCGGCGCTCTGTGCGGCGCTCGCCGCACAGAGCGGGACGTCCCGGTCATGTGGGGGCTTCGGCTGGGAGGCGCGTCGCGAGTGTGGACAGCGGCCAGCGCGCTGGCCAGGCTCGCCCAGGCTACGCCCGGCCCGGCCGCGCGGTAAGCGCCACGCGATCGCGGGCTGACCGCCGGCCCGCCGACGGCTGCCCCGCGGCACCGGAGACGACCATGTCCCGGTGCCGCGGTGGCCCACCACCCCCGCCTGCGGCCCGACCGAGGAACCAGAGGCCGCGTCGGCGGCCATAGCAATCCTGAAGGGCCACACCATGATGACCGCCAGCACCACGCGAGACGCGATGCTCCCGCCGAATTGGGACCATGGCATCGCGCCGATGGCGGCCGCTGTCATCGGTGCGCGAGCACGCGACGACCGGGTGCCGCAGCGGTGGGGCAGCCGGCTACGGTCCTCGCTGCAGATTTGGACGGTGGCTGGTGAACTCGCCGAGCTGATCAATCCCAAGTTCGATGCCGGATGCACCCTGACCACAACGTGACCGTCGTGCGACCAGCATGAGCGCCCGGCACCGCCAGACAGGCAAGCACGAGGCGTTCACGCACGCCGCCGCGCCGAGAGCGTACGTGCGAACACCGGGCGACGGCCGCCGCGACGTAGCGCCCGCGGCGTGGTGTGAAGGGTTTCCATCAGCGCACGAGGCGCGGACACCCAGCGCGGGCGTGCCCCGCCTAATTGGCTGCGGTGAGGGCGGGGCTGCTACGCCTCGATCTCCTCGACCCGCTGCACGTCCTCCCAGCGCAGGGCAGACACCTCACGCCACTGAGGGTCCATCCCCTCACTTGAGCCGCCGTCAGCGCGGCTCTCGAACGTCATGATCTTCCGGTCATGCCGGCATCGATGGGGCCGAAACGGTCAACATACTGCCATCGGTGAGCCACACGAAGTACCGCCACATCGCACCTCCCCTGTCGACCCCTACCTCCCGGCCATGATCGCCGGCCCGGTAAATCTACCCTGACGTTAGCGTCAGGCGACACGATACGCGCGCCACTAGCAATCAACCCTGACGTGAGGGTATATTCGGCGGCGATGATCCTCCACTGGCGCGAACCTGAGCAGCTGCGCGACCGTGCACGCGGCTGCCTTCTCGCCGCCGCACAAGGACTCGAACCTGACCCTGCGGCCGACTCGGCGGCGTGCCACGTAGGGTCGTTGCCGACCCACATCGCGCGGATGATCGCCCACGCCCGCTACCTGGCCAACCACCCCGACACGACGAGCGAGTCCGCCAACTATGTCCAGGACCTCACGGCGGCGATGACGTCACCCTCCGGCACCCACCGGAACAGAGCAAACGCGCAACCGCCGCGCGCGGTCCAGACGGATGCATTCGAGCTACTGCAAGCCGTTCCGGTCGGACTGCTGGCGGCACCTCTGCCCGACATCGGTCGACGAGCACGCCTGGCCGCCGCGATCAGCAGCGCGGATCCTCAGCGCCAGGAGGCCAGCGTCGCCGTCGCCTACGCCGTGGCCCTGGCCTACCGGGCCGACACCAACCGCCGCGTCGACCGCTTCGACTTCACCTATCAACTTGCCCACCTGGCGACCGACGGCGCACTCGCCGACCGGCTGGCGCGGGTCGCCGCGTTGGGCGACCGGCCACCATCCGAGGCCACGCAGCATCTGCCGGCCGACGGCAGCGCCCCGACCAGCCTCGCCGTGGCCGTGGCCGCGTTCCTCCGCCACCCGACGGACCCTGCGGCAGCGTGGAGTTCGCCAGCTCCGCAGACGGCCCTGTCAGCGCGGGCATCGCAGGCGCGATCACTGGCGCCTACGCGGGCAGGGCAGCGCTCTCGTACGACTGGGTCAGGCGGTCCACCGAGACCGCGGTGATCGTCGAAGCCGCCGACGACCTTGCCGGGATGGCCTTCCGCGCCAGGCTCCTGACCTCCTGAGGATGAGGGCGGCGGCAGGCACGCTTGCCCGAGCTGAGCACGCCGCCGCAGACGCCGGCCGGGTAAGAGTGGATCAGGTTCACCTCCGCTTGGCGGAGATCGGGCTGCGGGTCGCCGCCCGCTACGGATTCGCGTTGGCCGGCGGCTACGTCGCGCAGGCCCACGGCATCCTCGACCGCCCGAGCGAGGACATCGACCTGTTCACGGCGTGGGAGCGTCGTGGCGAGTTCGTCGCAGCAGTGGACGCCGTGGTCGACGGCTACCGCGCCGGCGGGTATTCCGTCGAGATGACGTAGCAGTTCGACAGCTTCGCCCGGCTCGCGGTCACCGATCCCGGTCAACCTGAGTACCCGGTCAACATCTCCGCAACGACGCGGCTGTGCCGGTGGCCCCAGTCGGGTCAGCCCACTCGTGCACTCATCGGGCGATCACGGATCTCTGCGGTCTCCGCGTCGACGACACCGAGACCGCGTCGGTGCTCGTCGGCGAATCTCAGGAAGCGTGAGACCGGCCCGTCATGGGTCAGGTGGAGCTCGTGCATGGCCCTGGTGCAGGCGATGTAGAGCATGCACCTGTCCATCTCGTTGGCGTAGTTGGTGTCATTGACGTGCGGGACGATCACGGTGTCGAACTCCAGCCCCTTGGAGATGTGGGCTGTGGTGATGACGATGCCGCCGGCGAATTCCGTGCTGTCGTAGTCGAGGAACGTCAGCTCGACGCCAGACTCCGACAGGGCGCGGTAGAGCGTTTCCGCCTGCGCGGCGGTCTTGCAGATGATACCCAGGGACCGGTGTTCGCTGTCCCGGTGCTGCTCGACGAGGGTCAGGATCTGTGCCAGCTGGCTCTTCTGGTCCGCGCACGCGATGACCTGCGGTGGCCGTCCGTGGCGCTCGATCGGAATGATCTTGTTGTTCGGGGAGATGTGCTGGGCGAAATCCGTGATCTCGGTCGTGGAGCGGTAGCTCTTGCGCAACTCGAGGCAGTCAGCCTCCGGGAAGATGCTGCGGATGGTCGACGGTGACGAGGAGCTGAACGGGTTGACCGACTGGTTGGAGTCTCCCAGGATCGTCATCCTGCAGGAGAACAGCGCACGCACCACCGCGTACTGGACGGGCGTGTAGTCCTGCATCTCATCGATCAGCAGGTGGCGGATGCGGCTGTAGCTCTCGTGGCGAGCCGTCCTGATCATGGTGTAGATCAGCGGGAACACGTCGGCGTACTCGATCTTCTTCCGGCCGAAGGGCTTGAACAGGCCGCGGCGGGCCGAGTCGGAGTAGAAAGCCTTGTACACGGCGAGCGCGTCCTTGTAGGGGAACATGGCGCGGACCTGCCGACGGACACCGGTGGTGTCGGCTGCCGTCCACTTGCCACCCCGGTCCAAGGCCTGCTGCTTGAGCAGGTGGACAGCGGTGTCGGCCAGCAGGTCCAGCCGGGTGAAGATCGGAAGTGTCGGTGACTGCCCGAACGTCGCCGCGACCCACCCGGCGGAGAGCCGGTTGTTCTTCTGAACGATCTCGGCGGGTGTGAACTCCTCGTCCGCCCGGGAGGTGATCCACGCGTCGAGCTGGGTGACGAACTCCGGGGTGGCCTTGTAGCGCATGCGCTCGGCCGCCGCCTCGTCGACTCGGTCGAGCAGGTTGACCACCTGTTCGCTGAACGTCTCGTAGTCGGTGACCTTGGCGAGGAACGTGGCGGCGATGGTGTTGAAGTCGATCTCTGCGATCTGCTCCTCGCCCAGCTCGGGCAGCACGTTGGCGATGTAGTCGCCGAAGACCTTGTTCGGGGACAGGATCATGACGTTGTCGGAGGAGAGGGTGTCCTTGAAGCGGTAGAGCAGGAAGGCCACCCGGTGCAGGGCGATCGATGTCTTCCCCGAGCCCGCGACGCCCTGCAGGATCAGCACCTGCGCCGTCTCGTTGCGAATCACCGCGTTCTGTTCCCGCTGGATCGTCGCCACGATGTTCTTCATCTTGTCGTCGGCGGACTGGCTCAGCTCCCGCTGTAGGACATCGTCACCGATGTTCAGCGCGCTCTCGAACATGTATTCCAGGCGCCCGTCCTGGATCTTGTACTGGCGCTTGCCGGTGATCTCGCCGTGGACGGTCCCCTGAGGGGCCTGGAAGAACGCCTCCCCCGACTCGAAGTCGTAGTAGAGGCTGGAGACGGGAGCGCGCCAGTCGTGTACCACGATCTCCTGAGTCCGCGGGTCGGAGAAATTGTGCACCCCGATGTAGTGGGCCCCGGCTTCCGTATCGCCTCCGGCGTGGAAGTCGACGCGCCCGAAATACGGCGACGCCAGCAGCCGCTGAAGACGTTTCCGCACCGTGACCGCATGCTCGGCCAGGGTGACCGACGTGTTCACCTCGACGCGGACGTTCGCCTTCTCGACGCCGTCCATGTCACGCCAGTGCGCCCACATGTGTTCCTTGTGCGCCTGGATGGCACTGGCGGAGCTGTCGATGGTGGCGGTCACCCCCTCCAGCGCCACCGTCAGCAGACGCACCGTCTCGGCCAGATGCTGACGCTCCTGCTGTTCGACTCGGTTCTGCACGTCTGTCATCAAGGCCATCTCCGGTTCAGGCTCCTGTCGGTGAAACACTCTAACGTAAGGGTCGAGTAAGACGTGCGGTGAAGCCCGCACGGCTGCGCCCAACGGCCGGCGCACGCCGGACCCACGCCGGGACCGGTACGGCACGCCGTGTCGCCGCCTACTTCAGCCTCGGGCGCCCAGCACGGCATGGGGACTCCTCCACAGATGCCACCGCCGGGCATACTCGGGCCTGCTCGGCAGTTCGTGGAGGGCGGCGACCAACCCTGCGGCACGAACGTCGCGGACCTTCGGACGCGGACGGGGCCGGCGCCGCCGATCGGTGGTTTACGGGTTCTCGAACCGCTCGACCCGCTGCACGTCCTCCCACAGCAGCACGGAGACCTCCCGCCAGCGGGTCGCGCAAGCGGAGCTGCTGCGGCGCTCAAAGGTCATGACCCTGCGGTCGTGCCGGCATCGGTCGGCTGGAACGGTCAGCAGGGTGCCGTCGGTCAGCCACACGAAGAACTGCGTCACGACGCCCCCCTGATCCGCGGGCGAAGTGCCCGCGCCGACAGATCCAAATCTACCCTAACGTTAACGTCGACGTAAGTAGACATTCCCACCTCGCAACACGCCCCGCATTCCCGGCGGCACCATTGGTGATGATCATCACGAAAGGCGAACTCTACCCTCACCGGACGGTAGGGTCAGTGCAGGTCGTCGAGGTGCGGCTACTGCCCCTCGCGGTCTTCTCCCGGGCGACGACGCCCGGAAACGGTCCGGAAACGTCCGACCGGTACATGTGCACGTAAAGCGTCGTACCCCCTCGTGGGCACGGCCGCGCGTGTGCGCCCAGCGCGCACACCTGAGTGGAAATGGCTGTATGTCTTCGATGCTGTCCGCGGTCTCCCGGCCGCGCCTGTCCCGTCCGTCCTGGCTGTCGCCGAAGGTGTTGCGCACCGAAGTTCTCGCGGGCCTGGTCGTCGCCTTGGCGCTGATTCCGGAGGCGATCTCGTTCTCGATCCTGGCCGGGGTCGACCCGCGGGTGGGTCTGTTCGCGTCGTTCACGATGGCGGTCGTCATCGCCGTCTGCGGCGGCCGACCGGCGATGATCAGTGCCGCGACCGGCGCGATCGCGCTGGTCGTCGCTCCCCTCGCCCGGGATCACGGCCTCGGCTACCTGATCGCCGCGGTGATCCTCGGCGGCACCATCCAGGTGCTGCTGGCGGCGCTCGGGGTGGCGAAGCTGATGCGGTTCATCCCGCGCAGCGTGATGGTCGGCTTCGTCAACGCCCTGGCCATCCTGATCTTCGCCGCGCAGGTGCCC
Organism: Micromonospora solifontis; assembly: GCF_003725545.1. GTDB lineage: Bacteria > Actinomycetota > Actinomycetes > Mycobacteriales > Micromonosporaceae > Micromonospora > Micromonospora solifontis. Next base: position 6,757 of record NZ_RJLN01000144.1, read on the forward strand.
CACCTGCTCGGCGTGCCGTGGCTGGTCTACCCGCTCGTCGCGCTCGCCCTGGCGATCATGGTCGGGCTGCCCCGCCTCACCCGGGCCGTGCCCGCGCCGCTGGTCGCCATCATCGTGCTGACCGTGATCACGGTCGCCGCCCACGTGCTGGTGCCGACGGTCGGCGACCAGGGCGCCCTGCCGGACAGCCTGCCGGTGTTCGGCCTGCCCGACGTGCCCTACACCCTCGACACCCTGACGCTGGTCGCCCCCTACGCGCTCGGCGTGGCGCTGGTCGGGCTGATGGAGTCGCTGATGACCGCCAAGCTGGTCGACGACATCACCGACACCCACTCCAACAAGACCCGCGAGTCCTGGGGCCAGGGCGTGGCCAACATCGTCACCGGCTTCTTCGGCGGCATGGGCGGCTGCGCCATGATCGGCCAGACGATGATCAACGTGAAGGCATCCGGCGCCCGCACCCGCCTGTCCACGTTCCTGTCCGGCGTCTTCCTGCTCATCCTCGTCGTCGCCCTCGGCGACGTGGTCGCCGTCATCCCGATGGCCGCCCTGGTCGCCGTCATGATCATCGTGTCGGTGGCGACCTTCGACTGGCACTCCATCGCCCCCGCCACGCTCAAGCGCATGCCCTGGGGCGAGACCATCGTCATGCTCGCCACCGTCGGCGCGGTCCTCGCCACCCACAACCTGGCCATCGGCGTGGTCATCGGCGTGCTCACCGCCATGGTGATCTTCGCCCGCCGGGTCGCCCACCTGGTCGAGGTCACCAGCGTCCTGGACCCCGACGGCGGCACCCGCATCTACTCCGTGCACGGCGAACTGTTCTTCGCCTCCAGCAACGACCTGGTCTACCAGTTCGACTACGCCGGCGACCCGGACAACGTGATCATCGACATGACCCACGCCCACATCTGGGACGCCTCCTCCGTCGCCGCCCTCGACGCCATCACCACCAAGTACGCCGCCCGCGGCAAGAACGTCGAGATCATCGAACTCAACAAGCCCAGCGCCGCCATCCACAGCACCCTCGCCGGCACCCTCACCGGCGGCCACTGATGCCGCACCCCACCCACGCCGCCGGGCCGGAGCACTTCTGCGGCCCGGCGGCCGCCGGCACCACCAGCGGTCGGCTGATGCAGATCGGCGAGGCCGCCGAGCGGATCGGGCTGAGCATCCGCACCATCCGCCACTACGAGGAGGCCGGACTGATCGTGCCCTCCGCCCGCAGCGAGGGCGGCTTCCGGCTCTACACCGAACCCGACCTCGACCGGCTCGCCGTGGTCAAGCGGATGAAGCCCCTCGGCTTCACCCTCGACGAGATGCGCGACCTGCTCGCCGTCCTCGACGCACTGCCCACCGCCGGTGACGAGGAGCGGCGGGTGCTGCTCGACCGCCTCGGCATGTTCCACACCGCCGCCACCACCCGCGTCGCCGCGCTGCGCGATCAACTCACCACCGCCGAAGGCTTCACCGACACCGTGCGCACCACACTCGACCAGCACAGCGAACCGGCCACCTAG
>NZ_RJLN01000145.1 GCF_003725545.1 Micromonospora solifontis
TACCGGATCCGAACATTCCCCTGACGTCCCCGGCGGCCGTCGGTCGGTAATCATGGGCCGGTGACCGCCGACACCACGCCGCGCGGGCTCGTCCTCGTGGTGGAGGACGAGCCGGCCATCGCCGACCTGGTCCGGCTCTACCTGACCCGGGACGGCTTCGGCGTACACCTGGAACGGGACGGGGTGGCCGGCCTGGCCGCCGCGCGGCGGCTGCGCCCGGTGGCCTGCGTGCTCGACATCGCGCTGCCCGGCCTGGCCGGCACCGAGATCTGCCGCAAGCTCCGCGAGGCCGGCGACTGGACCCCGGTCATCTTCCTCACCGCCCGGGACGACGAGGTCGACCGGATCGTCGGCCTGGAACTGGGCGCCGACGACTACGTGACCAAGCCGTTCAGCCCGCGCGAGCTGGTCGCCCGGGTCCGGGCGGTGCTGCGCCGCGCCGCCGGGACGCCGTCCGGGGCCGAGCAGCCCCGGGTGGTCGGCCCGGTCGTCCTCGACCCGGCCCGCCGCACGGTCACCGCCGCCGGTACCCCCGTCCAGCTCACCTCCACCGAATTCGACCTGCTCGCCCACCTGATGGCCCGGCCGGGCCGGGTCTTCACCCGGGAGGAGTTGCTCGCCGGTGTCTGGGGGTACGCGGCGCACGGCGGCACCCGGACCGTGGACGTGCACGTGGCGCAGGTCCGGGCCAAGCTCGGCCCGGCCAGCGTGATCCGCACCCACCGCGGCGTCGGGTACGCGGCCGATGCCTGACCAGCCCACCGTCGCGCTGCCGGTGCTCGGCGCGCGCCCGCCGGCCCCGCCCCGGCGGCGCTCCGCGCACACCCTGACCGCCCGGGCGGTGCTGGTCACCTGCGCGGTGGCGCTGGTGTCGGTGCTGGTCACCGCGCTGGTCGCGGTCCCTCTGGCGGTGCGCGGCGCGGAACGGCGCGACCAGGCGGCGCTGGCCGCCCAGGCCCGGCTCGCCGCCGACGTGCTGCGCGTCCGCGCGGTACGCCAGCGGGACACCGCCGGGGAGCGGCTCATCCGCCAGCTCCGCCAGCAGGACATCGAGGTCTACCTGATCCGGGCCGGCCAGGTGGACCATCCCGGCCTGCCCCGGCCGGTGGTGAACCGGGTCGCGGCCGGCGGTAACGTCTCCGGCCGCCGGCTGGTCGACGGGCGGCGGACCCTGGTGGAGGGGCGGGCGCTCGCCGGGGGCGACGGGGTGGTGCTGGCCCGGGCCACCACCGGGCCCTGGCGGCAGGTGCTGCTCAGCCTCTGGTTGCCACTGCTCGCCGGGCTCGCCGCGGGGGCGGGCGCCGGCCTGCTGCTGGCCCGCCGCCTGGCCCGGCCGATCCGCGTCGCCGCCACCGCCGCCGCCCGGCTGCGCGCCGGTGACCGCGCCGTCCGGGTGCCGGTCGAGCCGCCCGACGAGGTGGCCGACCTGGCGTACGCCCTCAACGGGCTGGCCGCCGCGCTGGCCACCAGCGAGGGACGGCAGCGGGAGTTCCTGCTCTCCGTGTCGCACGAGCTGCGTACCCCGCTCACCGCCATCCGGGGCTACGCCGAGGCGCTCGCCGACGGGGTGATCGACCCGGACGGGGTGCCGGACACCGGCCGGACCATGCTGGCCGAGGCCGAGCACCTGGACCGGCTGGTCAGCGACCTGCTGGCGCTGGCCCGGCTGGAGGCGGCCGACTTCCCGCTGGAACCCGTACCGGTCGACCTGGCCCGGCTCGCCGCCGATGCGGAACGGACCTGGTCCGACCGGTGCGCGGCGGTCGGGGTGCCGTTCCGGGTGGAGACGCCCGGCGGGCCGGTGCCGGCGTACACCGATCCGGGACGGATCCGGCAGGTGGTGGACGGGCTGCTGGAGAACGCGCTGCGGGTCGTACCCCCGGGTGCGCCGGTGGTGCTCGCGGTCGGGCCGGCCGGCGCGGACCCGGCCGCCGGCGGGGTCGTCGAGGTCCGCGACGGCGGACCCGGCTTCACCGAGGACGACCTGGCGGTGGCGTTCGAGCGCGGCGCGCTGCACCAGCGCTACCGCGGGGTGCGGAAGGTGGGCAGCGGGCTGGGCCTGGCGCTGGCGGCGGGCCTGGTCCGCCGGCTCGGCGGCGAGATCCGCGCCGGACACGCCCCGGAGGGCGGCGCGGCCTTCACCGTCCGGCTGCCCGCCGATCCTTACCTGATCCGAACATCGGCCTGACGCCCCGCTCGCCGCGCTGCGGGAGGCTGGGGTCACCACGGACGAGAGAGGACAACCGATGGCACGTCAGGGAATCGTCACCGGCGTCACCGCGCTGTTCGCCGCGGCCGCGCTCGGCCTCGCCGGTTGCGGACCCGCCCAGGTCGCGCAGGAGACGGCGAAGGAGACCGCGGTCGAGGTGGCCGCCGCCATGGGCGCGGACGGCCAGGCGCTCGCCGCGCTGGGCCTCGACGCCGCCGACCTGGACGTGGATCCGGTCGCCGCCCCGGCCCCCTCGGCCTCCGCCGGTGCGCAGGACAAGCGGGGCGGGAAGGGGCAGGAGTGGCGCAAGCGGCACCGGGCCCGGGTGCTGCTGCGGAAGAACACCCTGCACGGCGAGGTGGTGGTGCAGACCAAGGACGGCGGCACGAAGACCGTCGCCGTGCAGCGCGGCCAGGTGACCGCCATCGACGGCCGGCAGATGACCGTGAAGTCCGCGGACGGCTTCACCATGACCTGGACCTTCGACGACCAGCTGCGGGTGATCGAGCGGCGGCACACCGTGCAGTCGGGCGACATCAAGGTCGGCACGACGGTCGGCGTGGCCGGCGCCAAGGACGGCGACGGCGGGGTGGCCCGGCTGATCGTGGTGCCGTTCAAGCAGGGGTGAGCCGGCGGGGGCGGCCGTTCCGGAGGGCGGCCGCCCCCGCTCACGTCGACATTCAGCACAGGTCTTGACAAAGCTCCGGGCGCTGCACTCACCGAGGCGAGGACCGGCCAGGTTAGGCTAGGGCCGACTTACCGTCGCCACCGTGGAGAACCCGTGAAGCTCTCGATCCTCATGCCGGTCTACAACGAGGAAGAACGCATAGCGGATGCCCTGAAGCAGGCATTGGCGGTGGACTATCCCTGCGAGATCGAGCTCGTCGTCGTCGACGACGGCAGCCGGGACGGCACCGGGGAGGTCCTCGGCCGGGTCGACGACCAGCGGCTACGGGTCATCACGCACCAGCGCAACGCGGGCAAGGGCGCGGCGATCAAGACCGCCGTCGACAATGCCGAGGGTGAGTACATGGTCATCCTCGACGCCGACCTCGAGTACGACCCGCAGGACATCCCGAAGCTGCTGGAGCCGGTGCTCGACGGGCGGGCGAAGGTCGTCTACGGCAATCGGACCTTCGGCAGCCACAGCGCCTACAGCTTCTGGTACGTGATGGGCAACAAGGGCGTCACCACCGTGGCGAACGTGCTCTACAACTCCTACATCGGCGACCTGGAGACCTGCTTCAAGCTGATGCCGCTGGAGCTGTACCGCTCGCTGGAGATCCGGTCCCGCGGCTTCGGCATGGAGGCCGAGGTCACCGGCAAGCTGCTGCGCCGGCGGATCCGCCCGTACGAGGTGCCGATCAGCTACCGCGCCCGGGGCCGCGAGGAGGGCAAGAAGATCACCTGGAAGGACGGCGTCGAGGCGGTCTGGATCCTGGCCCGCGAGCGCACCCGCCGCCGCCCCGCCACCCGCTGACGCCGCCCTTCCGGTCCCGCCCCGCTCAGCCGGCCGGGGACAGGAACGCGTCGATCGAGCGGCGCAACCCGGCGGCGTCCAGCCCGTGCCAGCGGTCGTGGTCCGCCGGCGAGCCGTACCGGCGCAGGTCCGCCCGGCCCACGCCGAGGGCGAGCAGCCGGTGCGGCCGGTCGGCCAGCGCGTCGCCGACCACCCGGGCCGAGGTGCCCGCCAGGTACGGCTCCACCAGGATCACCTCGGTGCCCGCGAGGGCCCGCAGCCCGGCTTTGTCGAACGGGCGCGGCCGATGGGTGTACGCCACGGTGACCGGCCGGTCGGCGACCGCGGCGAGCGCCCGGTCCAGCACCGGCCCGACCGCCACCAGCAGCGGTGCGCCCGGCCCGGCGTCCCGGATCACCCGCAGGTCACCCGCGTCCGGGTACGCGCTCCCGTTGCTCTGCGTGGAGAGCCGCACGTACGCCGAGTCCTGCCGGCCGCACACCACCTCGCGCAGCACCCCGGGCACCTCGTCCCGGTGCCCGGGCACGTGCACCGTCCAGTCCCGCAGCGTGTCGATCAGCGCCACGTCGGCCGGCGCGAGATGGGTCCGTCCCGCCGCCGCCCGGTCGTACGACGCGCCGACGCTGACCAGCACCGCGCCGACGCCCTGGTGGTCCAGGTCCAGCTTGATCTGCTCGTACGCCCGCTCGACCAGGAACGGCGCGTAGCTGTGCACGATCGGGCGCAGCCCGGTCAGCGCCAGCCCGCCGGCCACGCCGACCATGAGCTGCTCCCGGATGCCGACGTTGAGCACCCGCTCGGGATGCCGTGCGGCGGCCGGGGCGAACGCCGCGGCGGAGATGTCGGCCAGCACGACCGCGGTCCGCGGATCGTCCAGGAACTCGGTGGCGGTGGTCACGAAGGTCTCCCGCATGGTCACTCCCCGCTGTCGGTGACGACCGCGACGACGACGTGCGGCCGGTGGTGGTCGTGGCTGGTGAGGGCGGTGTGCAGGGCGTCGTGGTCGCGGCCGTCGACGGTCGCCGCGGTCCACCCGTTGACGGTGAACCGGCTCGCCGCGCCGCCCGGCCAGCCATGGCTCGCCGACCGGTTGTCCAGCACGACCGCGGTGAGGTTGCCGAGGCCGGTCGCCCCGGCGTACGCGATCGCCTCGTGGTTGGAGCCCTCGTCCAGTTCGGCGTCGCCGAGCAGCACGTACACCCGGGGGTCGGGGCGGCCCTGGGCGCGCAGGCCGAGCGCGGTGCCCACGCTCAGCCCGAGGCCGTGCCCCAACGAGCCGGACCCGATCTCGACCCCCGGCACCAGCAGCCGGTCCGGGTGGTCGCCGAGCCGGCTGTCCGGGCCGCCCTGGTCGTCCAGCCAGGCCACCGGTATGAAGCCCTTCGCGGCGAGCAGCGCGTAGTAGCCGGCGACGGCGTGCCCCTTGGAGAGCAGGAACCGGTCCCGGTCGGGGTCGTCGACGGTGTCTGGGCTGATCCGGAGCACCCGGTCGTAGAGCACCTGGAGCACGTCCAGGGTCGAGTACACGTTCGGGCCGAAGTCGCGTCCGGCGCGGACCCGGTCCAGCAGGGCCCTCAGGAGGGCGGGGTCGGTGGCGGTCGTCGTCGTCATGCGGATAGCCTCGGAGTTGAAGCTCACTTCAACTCAAGGCCCTGTGATGCACGAAGCAACCCTGACCATCGGCCAGCTCTCCGCGCGCAGCGGGGTGGCCGCCTCCGCCCTGCGCTACTACGAGCGGCTGGGGCTGATCCGGGCCGAGCGCACCGGCGGCAACCAGCGTCGGTACGCCCGCGCCGAACTCCGCCGGGTGGCGTTCGTCCGGATCTCCCAGCAGGTCGGCGTGTCGCTGGAGGAGATCAAGGAGGCGCTGGACTCCCTGCCGTCCTCGCGCACGCCCACCCCCGACGACTGGGCCGCGCTGTCCCGGGCGTGGCGCGACCGGCTGGACGAGAAGATCCGGCTGCTCGGCAAGCTCCGCGACGACCTGGACGGCTGCATCGGCTGCGGCTGCCTGTCGTTGCAGCGCTGCACCCTCTACAACCCGGGCGACTCGCTGGCCGCCGAGGGCCCCGGCGCCCGCCTGATGCTGCCCCGCCCACCGGACGCCTGACCGCGCCGCCGCGCACCGCAGCTCCGCGCTCTCTCGCGGACGCTCTTTCGCGGAAAGAGTGGCCATTCCCGCCCCGGGAGGCCACTATTTCCGGGAATTAGCGCCCGGTGGACGGGGGGCGGTGGGCGGTGGACGTCAGGTGGTGAGCAGGACCTTGCCGACGTGGTCGTTGGTCTCCACCAGGCGGTGCGCGTCGGCGGCGTCGGCCATCCGCGCCCGGGCGTGCACGACCGGCCGGACCGTGCCGGCCTCGATCAGCGGCCACACCTGCTCGCGTACGCCCCGGACGATCGCCGCCTTCTCGTCCAGCGGGCGGGACCGCAACGCCGTGGCGTGCACCGACGCCCGCTTCATCAGCAGCATGCCCAGGTCCAGCTCACCCTTGCGGCCGCCCTGCATGCCGATCACCACCAGCCGGCCGCCGGTGGCCAGCGCCGCCACGTTCCGCGGCAGGTACGCGGCGCCCATGATGTCGAGGATCACGTCCGCGCCCCGGCCGTCGGTGACCCGGTGGACCTCCGCCACGAAGTCCTGCTCGCGGTAGTCGACGGTGTGCGCGGCACCCAGCTCGCGCAGCCGCGCGTGCTTCCCGGCCCGCGCGGTCACCACCACGGTCGCCCCGAGCGCCACCCCGAGCTGGATCGCGAACGTGCCGATCCCGCTGCCGCCGCCGTGCACCAGCAGCGTCTCGCCCTTGGCCAGCCGGGCCAGCTGGACCACGTTCGACCAGACCGTGCAGGCCACCTCCGGCAGCGCCGCGGCGTCGACCAGGTCGACCCCCGCCGGCACCGGCAGCAACTGCCCGGCCGGCACGGCCACCCGCTCGGCGTACCCGCCGCCGGCCAGCAGCGCGCACACCGCCTGACCGACCGCCCACCCGGTGACCTGGGAGCCGACCTCGCTCACCACCCCGGAGCACTCCAGCCCCGGGTACGCGGGCGCGCCCGGCGGCGGCGGATAGTGCCCCTGCCGTTGCAGCAGGTCCGCCCGGTTCACCGCGCTGGCCCGTACGTCCACGACCACCTCGTCGGGGCCGGGCCGGGGATCGGGCACCTCCGACCAGACGAGGGCCTCGGGTCCGCCGGGTTTCGGGATCGTCATCGCGCGCATGGCCCAGTCTTACCCGATCCGTCCCTCCGGCCACGCCCGAGCCAGGATCTCGTCCACCGTCTCCGCCGGAGTCTGCGCCGAGGTGTCCAGCCACAGCCCGATGCGGGGCGTGTCGGCGCGGAACCCGGCGTCCAGCTCGGCCACCGGCCAGTCGCCGTACCCCTGCTTGGGCCGGTCCCGCTCGCGGGCGGCGACCACGTCCGCGCGCGGCGCGAGCACCACCACGGCGAGCGGGCGGTGCCGGATCCGGTCGACCATCGCCGGCAGTTCGGCGCCGAGCACCACGTCCTGGAGTACGACGGTGAAGCCCGCGGCGGCGTAGCGGTCGGCCGTGGCGGCGGCGAGGTCGTAGCGGAGCCGGAGCTGCCGCCACGCCTCGTCGGAGAGCTCGGCGGTCAGCTCCGCCCGCCCACCGACGATCATCCGGCGGAACACGTCCCCGCGCAGGTGCACCGACCGGGGCAGCCGCCGGGCCAGCGCCTCGGCCACTGTGGACTTTCCGGCCGCCATGATCCCGCTGATCAGCACCACTGCCGGCGTTTCCCACACGCGCCCATCCTGCCATCGGGGGTGGGACGCCCCGGCTCGGCGGGGAACGGTCCGTGGCAGACTAGGCACGGTCGCGTACCCCGCGGGGACGCGTCCGGGAGGGTTCGCCTAGTGGCCGATGGCGCTGGTCTTGAAAACCGGTAAGGCAGCGATGTCTTCGTGGGTTCGAATCCCACACCCTCCGCCCCCATCATCAGCAGGCAGCCCCCTGACCGCCGGTCAGGGGGCTGCGCTGTGCCCGGTCCGGAGGGCCGGACCCGGACGGCAGGGTCAGCTGCTGCAGGCGGCGCCGTTGAGGCTGAACCCGCTCGGTGCGGCGGTGTTGCCGGAGTGGGTGGCCTGGAAGCCGATCGTGGTCGACCCGCCCGGTGGGATGTCGGGGTTGTAGCTGACGTTGGTCGCGGTCACCTGACCGCTGGTCGGCGAGTACGTGGCGTTCCAGCCGGAGGTGATGTTCTGCCCGGACGCGAGGTTGAACTTCAGCGACCAACCGTGGATGGCCGTCGTGCCGGTGTTGGTGATGGTGATGTTGTCGGTCAGGCCGTTGTTCCACGCGTTGAGCGCGTTGCTCACCCGGCACGCTCCGCCGCCCTGGGTCGGGGGCGGGCTGCTGCTCGTCGGCGGCGGGCTGCTCGTGGTCGGCGGCGGGCTCGTGGGGCCGACCGGTCCCTCGCTCACCGTGATGTTCGAG
>NZ_RJLN01000146.1 GCF_003725545.1 Micromonospora solifontis
ACCAGCCGCCACCGGCGGCTGGTGATCTGCAGCGGGCCGCTGCGCGCGCGTAGCCACCGGGTCAGGACCTGCTGCAACACGCTGGCATCGACGCGGATCAGCAGCCGCCACAACGTCGTCGCCGCCGGAACGGTGTCACTGAACCCCAACGCGCGCCACCTGCTGCGGTCGAGGTCGCGCACCCAGTCGTGCACCGCCGCGAACGTGCACGCCCCGGCGATCACGGCGCACACTCCCACCGCGAGCAGGCTCGACAGACCGTAGCGGCGGCCTCGGGGATCGCGCGGGTCTGGCACGACCTCCAACGCCACCAGCAAGCCCGGCCGTTCACGATCTGTTACCGGGGCAGCCGCAGCGGCCCCAAGCGTGGTTGGCATCAGGGCGGTGATCGGTGATGATGACATGCGCGGGTGCGGCCTTCCCAGTGGTCACGAAGTCTTCGACAAACCTCATGATCACCGATGGGTCGCACCCGTCTGCAGTGGACCCCCAGCCACGAAACGCCAGGTCAGAAACGCCTCATCCGACTATGCAATGGCCCTGCTGGGCAGCCCCACGCAGGCCCCAACCGCCGCAGTCCCCAGGCGCTTGACGGCCGGTTGAAGGCATTCCTGCGTCCGAGCTGGGGAGCGCTATAACTCGTGGGTGACTGCGAGGGCTCGTGTCACACCCAGCGCCTAACGTCGACGGCGTGCCGCTGTCCCGTATTCCCATCCACGATCGGCCGCGCGAACGCCTTGCCGCGAGCGGCGCGCACTCATTATCCGACCGGGAGTTACTCGCGCTGCTTCTCGGCACAGCCGGCGTCGCCGGGATCGGGGTTCATGATCTGGCCGAACGCCTCCTGACCCATTTCGGGTCGGTTGAGGGCATCAGCCGAGCGACACTTCCGGAGCTCACGAGCATCAAGGGAATCGGCGATGCCAAGGCATCCGGCATCGTCGCGGCGTTCGAGCTCGCCCGCCGCGCAGCGGCCTCACTTCCACCGGCCCGAATCAAGGCCACCTCGGATGTCGTGGCGATAACTGCCCCCCTGCTCCGTGGCAGGTGCCGTGAACGCCTCCTCGTAGTCTCCTGCGACGTAGGCGGTCGAGTGCTCGGCGTCGACTGCGTCTCCGACGGCGCTGCCGATCACACGCTCCTACCCGTACGGGAGATCATGGTGGCTGTGCTGAAACGGGATGGCCGCCAGTTCGCGCTGGCGCACAACCACCCGAGCAGCGATCCCACCCCAAGCACCCAAGACATCCGAGGGACCGCTGCGGTCCAGGAAGCGGCTGGCAGTTCTGGCCTGCGTTTCCTGGACCACGTCATCGTCACCGATGCGGCATGGCGCCGCGTCACAACTTCCCAGTAAATGCGGCATTCAACGCCGAGGAACGCAGCGCAGCACGAAGTGCGTTTCTCCGCTCCAGCGCTTGCACCCACTCCTTGTGCACCTTATCGAGCATCGCAACAACGCGCTGCTGCACATCCTTAGGGGGAACTGGAATTCGCACTTCGGCGAACCTGTCCACCGCAAGGGTCCTGTTCCGGTCAGCCGATCCGGGAGATGCAAGACCAATCTGGTAAAGACCTTCCTCGCTAATCAGATAATAGCAGGCGAAGCGAACATCTATCGAATCTTCCTTGGGAAGATAGAACAGAAACCGGTTAGATGCAACATATTCAGACGTCGCGTGGGGAGTGACAGCAACAGCACCCTCCCAAGCTTTGATGTTGCTAATGGCGAGGGCTTCGCCAGGAAACTTGAAGTATCGCAGCTTACTGAGTTGATCACCGCGACTAGGCGGATAAAAAATCATCCCCTTGCCGAAGGAGCGTATGCCAACCGCCTTGTAAGCCGTTTCGTTGTCAACATCCACGGGCTGCCTCGACAGGAAAAGCAAATCCTTGACTTTTGCCGTTGGGGCGCTGCCGGAGAACGCCGCAGAGAGGAATGAGCTTGGGAGGGCCGCTTCTACCTGCGAAGTACTTGAGTCAGCCTCGGTTACTCGGATAATCGAATCCAGGAGAGAAGCAATACGACGCTGCTCATCGAGCGAAGGGAACGGCACTAGAAAATTCTCAATAACTCGCGGCGACAGGGTTTGGTTCCGCTTAACGGTACCCGTACTTCCCGATCGCACAAGCCTCAGGCCCGCTTCCGTTTGGAAGAAGTAGTTGTAGTACTGGGGTGAGACCTCGCGCGAGATTGGCGCATAACTCAGGAAACGCTGCGATCCGACCGTACCCTCGTCCTGCGAGCCCGTTAGGGCAATCGCACCCTCCCAGGCCATAATATTACTAAAGACAATCCTGCCTGGATTGATGCAAAAGTAGCGAAGCTTGCTTAGTCCTTCCGGCGCCACGGCCGGGCGATGAAATATGCCACGCCCGAAGGAGCGGATTCCGATCTGCACATAAGCCTCGGACGGATCGGGATCCAGTGGTATTCGCTCCAGTTGAAACAAGTCGCCGAATCTGGCAGTTCTCACCGGCTCTGGTCTCCGTCCGCGACTCGTTGAAGCTCCTCAAGCAGCGTTAAAATCTCATGCTCGGTGGCGATTAGCTCCTTCAGAAGTTCCCCCGGTGGACGATGGGCAAGGTCATCACCAGCATTCGGATTTCGAAGGTCGAGGTTGTAGCCGGACTCCACCACGGTTGACGCCGGGACCAACCACGCGTGCGGATCATCCCCTCGGCCAGTCCGCTCTACACCGCCCCACCAGGTCTGGCAGTCGGCGAACTCCTCGAACTGCATCGGCCGAGTCTTGGTGTACTTCTTGCGACCCTCAGGCGGCTTGACCTGATAGAACCAGATCTCCTCCGTTGGTCGGCCCTTTTCGAAGAACAGGAGGTTCGACGGGATGTCCGTGTAAGGCGCAAACACGCCGTCCGGGAGGCGCACGATGGTGTGAAGGTCACATGTCTCCAGTAGCCGCTTCTTGATCCGTGCCCCAACCGCGGTATCGAACAGCACGCTGTTCGGCACGACGATCCCGCACCGGCCACCCGGCTTAAGCTTCTCCATGACGAGGTAGAGGAAGAGCCAAGCAGTTTCGGCTGTCTGCGCCTCTTTTGGAAACGCCTTGGCGACCTCGTTGTCCTCGGCTCCACCGAAAGGCGGGTTGGTAAGGATGACATCTACCTTGGAAGCCGCCGACTTGTCGCTGATGAGGGTCTGCAGGGAGTTACCTAGGCTGATGCGAGGGCTGTCTACCTCATGAAGCAGGAGGTTCATGGTGGACAGCAGATAGGGAAGTGGCTTCTTCTCGAAGCCTCGCACCGAACTGTGCACCCGCTCGCGGTTGGCGACCGACTTCCTCGCGTCCTCGCCGAGATGCTCCAACGTCTCGATCAGGAACCCGCCGGTGCCGGCAGCCGGGTCCAGCACGATCTCACCAAGTTGCGGGTTGACCTGCTGCACCATGAAGCGGATGACCGGGCGGGGGGTGTAAAACTCGCCCGAGTCGCCGGCTGCATCGCGGACCTCACGAAGCATGGACTCGTACAGGCGAGCCATCGTGTGGACGTCGTCGGCCGACTCGAAGTGGATCTTTTCCAGCTCGTTGATGAGCTCGCGGAGCTGATAACCGGAACGCATCCGGTTGTCCATTCCTTGGAAGATGCCGGAGATCACGTCGGCGGTGGTCAAGCCGCCCTCTGTGCGCGGCAGCTTCCGGAGGTAGGGCAGCAACTCGCCGTTGACGAAGTTGAGAAGATCGTCACCGCTGAGTTTCTCGTTCCGCGCCCACGCCTGCCAGCGGAAGGGTCCAGCGATCACGGGCTTGTGATCCGCATCGAGGATCGCCCGCTGCTCTTCCAGATCGTCGTAGGCCTTGAGGAAGAGCAGCCACGCCATCTGCGGCAGCCGGTCCAGATCACCGTTGAGCCCGGGGTCGATGCGCATGATGTCCCGGCATCGCTTGATGACAGCCGCCAGGCGCTGCTGGGGCGTCTGTGGGCGGGCTGGCGACTTCTTCCGAGGTGGCATTTCAACCTTCCTGTGCGGCACGGGCCTGCTGCCAGTGCCCTGAAACGATCTTGTGTGCTTCAGTTGAGGATGTGACCGCAAGCCCGATCTCGGCAGCCAAGACTTCGTAGCGCGCGGCCCACGACGGCGGCGGATCCGGGAGATCGTCCGGCACGGCGTGGGTGCGTCGGATGGTGAAGACGTGGTGGACGCGCCTGACGAGCTCGGCGTCCGCCGGCACACCATCTTCCACCAGCAGCACCAGGTCAACCAGATCCCTGACCCGGGTGGACTCCCCGGTCTCATAGAGCCGCGTCAGGGCGTGCAGCTTCTCGGCGTATTGCTGCCGCAGGTCGGCGACCCAGATTGCGCGCGTAGGGATTTGCGCGAACGCCAGCTCGTCCGGCAGTTCACGCAGCTCCACGCCGCCGAGCTCCTCGGGGCGCGCCACCACATCGAGCTTGAGCTTGGCGAAGAGCTGACCAGCAAGGCGGCACTCAATCGGGAATCTCCAGGCTGGGCGCCCGTATGCGTCGTCACGCAGACGAGCCGGCGAGGTGGCCGAGTAGACGAAACCATCGCCGTCAGGGTCGGTGAGCAGGGCCTCGGTGAGCGCCTCGTGGAGTTCCATCCCGTCGGCCGGATCGGCTACGAGCCCCGGCCGCATCACCAGGTCGACGTCACGCGTCGCTCGCGCCAGCCCGGGTCGGCGCAACTCGACCGCCATGCCGCCCTTCAGCACCCAGGTATCGGCGTTCTCATTGACGAGCCGGACCAGGAGGCGGGTGAAGGCAAGGCGACGGCGGAGCCAGTTTGGGTCCCTGCCCAACGCGCGAGCGCGTTCGAGTATTCGATCGTCGAGGGCAGCGCGCAGCGCGGAAGCCGTCGAGTATTTTCTGGTCATCGGCCTGCCGCCTCCAGCGCCACATGCACACCGAGCTCTGCGGTCGGGCCCAGTTCCGCGGCGGTAGCGCGCAGGCGGCGCGGGGTGGTCAGGCCTCGGCCGAGCGCCTCGGCGACAGCACCATCGAGCCACTGCTGCTCAATCTTCGTCTGGGCGCACTCTGCGAGCGCTCGACTTGGTGTCGTCACCCGGAACCCTTCTCGATCTTCGATGTGCTGGTCGGGCGGAAGCGGACGGTGCAGGACGATCCCAGGTGCCGACCGCCGAAACCGCGTGGGCACCGACAGGTGCACCACGGCCGGGTCGACATCGCCGAGGTCGTGCACGGAGAGCGCGGTGGCGTGACTCACGACGCCCGCCCCGCCGGTCCATAGCGCCCAACGGACGAGGTGGTCGAACTGGTGCGCTGGCCAGTCCGGCATGCGGAAGACTCCCCGATCGACCCGCACCCAGTTACCGCAGTCGGCGTGATACTTCTGAGCCTGGTGAGAATATCCGGCCTCCACGGCTTGGGCAGCCGTGAAGTAGCCATGCTGACGGGCGGCGAGGCGGAACAGCCTGCGCCGGTGCGTCTGCCGGTCCGAGAGCACAAGTCAGGATAGCAAACTACAGAAAATCTTTAGGTCCTGGCCGGGCCCGACGGCAAACTAAAAATTTTCTTGAGTTATGCGAACAGGCGGCGTCCAAGATCGTCGAAGGCGTCCCGCATCTTGTCCGGCCCGCCGAACCTCGCCGCCAGCTCTGCTGGCGATCCCATGTCTCGGAACGGTGGCAGCTGCAACACCTTCGCATCGAGCTCGTCGGGTCCATACGCCGAATACTTGTCAACCAGCGCGGCGAGGACTTGCCTTGCCTCGGTCGCATACCGCTCCAAGAAGGCCCGCTCCTCCCGCGAAAAGCGGTCAGCTCGATCCCGTCGAGTCTTCAGCGGCTCATCCCAGGCGAGGTGCACCAACAGGTCGATCGGGTCACAGTCGGGCTTGTTGAGCCGGCGCGCGAGGTCATCGAGGCTGATACCCAGTTCTTCCCGCAGCGCGTCCCGCAGTTCCCGGCGGCCCCGCACCGTGGCCCACTGGGCCAGCAGGGAATCCGGGCGAAGATCCAGCTCGCGCGTCCGATCCCGTACCCACTGCTCAAACCGAACCAGACGGAGGGCACCAGTTTCCGGGTTGACGACGTACATGCCCTCGCTCGCCACGCGGACGTCGATACCGCTCACCGTGAACGCCGCCGACCGCCGTCGGACACCCGCGATCTCGTCCGGGTCGATCACCTCGTCGGCCTCGTCCGGCGGAAGATCTCCCCCATCCTCGTGGCTGTACGCCGGTTCGGCGGATGCCACGACCGGCTCGTCTCCGTCCGGGTCGGCGCTGTCGACCGGCACCGGAGCGGTCGCCTCGGGCGGAAGCTCCTCTCCCTCGCCCACCTCGGTCCGCCGGATCGGCGGCCCGTCGAACTCGGGGTCCTCGAACAGCCGGGTCGCGCCGGCGAAGTCGATGATCGTGAAGTACTCCTTGCCGTTCTCCTCATCCAGACGGGTACCGCGCCCGATGGTCTGCTTGAACAGCGGCATCGACTTGATCCCCGCGAAGAGCACGATGTTCTTCACGGTCGGCACGTCCACGCCGGTCGAGAGGAGACGCGACGTGGTCACCACCACCGGCACGGGCTCGTCCGGCTGCTGAAACCGGTCGAGGAGCCCTCGGCCGAGGTCGCCCTCGTCGGCGGTGATCCGGACAACCCAGTCGGGGTACGCCTGCATGAGATCACGGTTGAGGTTCACCATCGCTTCCCGGAACCGGGCTGCATGGTCCTGGTTGACGCAGAAGACGATCGTCTTCCCCATGCGATCCGTACGCCGCAGGTACTCGGTCAGGTAGCGGGCCGCTTCCTGAGTCCGCTCGGGCAGGATCAGTCGGCGTTCCAACTCTTCGACCCGGTAGGTCCTCACCGGCACCTCCTCGCCGGTGACCGCGTCACGCGTGCCCGGCGTGATCTCCACGCCGTCGACATCGCTATCGAGTCGGACCCTGACCACCTGGAAGGGGGCGAGGAAACCGTCCTCGATTCCCTGCCGCAAGCTGTACTCGTAAACGGGTGGCCCGAAGTAGCCGTAGGTGTCGGCAGGCCCTCGCGAGACGGGCGTTGCGGTCAGGCCCACCTGCACAGCCTTCGAGAAGTGCGTGAGAACATCCCGCCACGCCGAGTCGGCGTTCGCGCTGCCTCGATGACACTCGTCCACAATGATCAGGTCGAACCAGTCGTCGTCGTACTCCTGGAACAGCCGCTCGGCGTCCGCCCCGACCTGGTCCAGCGCCTGGTACAACGCGAAGTACAGGTGCTTTGACCGCGACGACGAGGTGTTGACCCGCACCACGGGCTCGTCACCGAACGCCGGGCGAAACCAGTCCCGCATCGGTTGCGTCACCAGGATGTCCCGGTCGGCCAGGTACAGAACCCGGGGACGAGAATCTCCGCTGCCCGCCCCGCGAGGCCAGTGGTTCTCCCAGAGCACGTGGACCAACTGCATGGCAACGCTCGTCTTGCCCGCGCCGGTTGCCAACACCTCCAGGATTCGCTGATCGCCCCGGGCGATCCCGCGCAGCAACCGCTGCACGGCAACATCCTGGTAGTACCGCATCTGCTTCGGCTCGCCGGACGCGTCTAAAACCCGCCGGTTGTAGGGCGTATCGGCGAACGCCTTCGCCCAGTCTGTGGTCAGCCCGGCCGCGCCCTGGTAGTGGGCCCACGCCTGCTCCGGCCCCCGGAAGCTAGGCACCTCCCGCTCAATCTGGTCGCGCATGTCAATCTCGATGATCTGGCGCCCGTTGGTCGCATAGGCCAACGGCACATCGAGTCTGTGGGCGTACCGGCGCGCCTGCTGGACCCCCGTACGGAAATCCTTGGAGCTTGCCTTCGCCTCCACCACAGCGATCGGTCGGTCACCATGCTTCAGCGCGATGTCTGCTCGCAGCGGCGACGACTGCCGGACCCGGCCGTCAATGACTTGTCGTCCACCAGGGGCGATCGGGTACTCCCGCTGCCACGCCGCCTCCGTCCAGCCGGCCACGCGCAGGAGGGGCACCACAAGCTCACGAATCGTGCGTGACTCCGACCAACTCGAGCTACTCAACAGCCGCCCGCCCTTCGCCGTCACCGATGGTCCGGGAGTTTAG
>NZ_RJLN01000147.1 GCF_003725545.1 Micromonospora solifontis
CCGGCCGGCCTGGGATGACGCGCGGACGCCGGCTGCAGCTCGCTCATGAGTGCCGTACGCATGGCCGGCCATACCCCGCCCGCCGGCCGGCAAACTCCCGCACCTACCGCCGCAGGTCTCCGCACCGGACCGGGCGAGGGGTTGAAGCATCCGGCGGAGGGTGTCAGACTGCCAGGCCTGGGAACGCTCCCAGCGATGTCAGTCGATTGTTCTCTGGAGGTTCGCTCATGCGCTGGACCACGGGCGCTCTGATCGGCGCGGCCGTCCTGACCCTCGCCAGCGGATGTGGCACCGCCGACCAGGGCGCTTCCCCGGGCGGGAGCGCCCAGCCCGGCGCGACCCCGCCGGCCGCCGCCCCCGTGGTGTCCAACGGCCCGAACGTCGCCGACGCGCTGGCCGTCGCCAACAGCCAGTTCAAGCTGCTCGCCGACGGCGACTGGGCCGGCGCGTACGCGCTCTGGACCGACGCGGCCAAGAAGAAGATCACCAAGAAGGACTTCGAGAAGGTGAACACCGCCTGCCCGTTCTTCAAGGGCGACCCGATCCAACTGCAGGACGTCAAGCCGAAGAGCATGGAGCTGGTCGAGCTGACCTGGCGGCGCGGCGAGCACATCGGACACAGCGCGCTGCGCCAGACCGGCAAGACGTGGCAGTACGACCCGGGCGCCGACACCCTCGCCGAGTTCGCCGGGGGCGCGAACGCGGCGATCGCCAAGCGGAAGGCCGGCAACATCTGCACCGCCCCCTGACCGCACGGCCGGCAGCCCGGTCGCCGGGCCGCCCGGGCTGAGCTGGTCAGTCGATGATGTTCAGTTCGCTCAGCGCGTCGTCGGGGAGGGCCAGTGCGGCGGCGGCGACGTTCTCGCGCAGGTGCGCGACGGCGGAGGTGCCGGGGATGAGCAGGATGTTCGGGGAGCGGTGCAGCAGCCACGCCAGCGCGACCGCCAGGTGGGTGGCCTCCAGCCGGGCGGCGACCGCGTGCAGTTCCTCGGACTGCAGCGGGGTGAAGCCGCCGAGCGGGAAGTAGGGCACGTAGGCGATGCCCTGCCCGGCGAGGGAGTCGACGAGGTCGTCGTCGTCCCGGTTGGCGATGTTGTAGAAGTTCTGCACGCACACCACCGGCGCGATGGACTGCGCCTGCGCGACCTGCTCGGCGTTGACGGTGCTGAGCCCGAGCTGCTTGATCAGCCCCTGCTGCTGCAGCTCCGCGAGGACCGTGAACGGCTCCTCGATCGAGCCGGGCGTGGGCCGGTCGAACCCGCCGACGCGCAGGTTGACCACGTCGAGCACGTCGAGGCCGAGGCGGTCCAGGTTGTCGTGCACGGCCTGGCGCAGCTGCTCCGGGGCGAGGGCCTGCGGCCAGTTGCCCTCGGCGTCGCGCAGCGCCCCGACCTTGGTGACGATGTGCAGGTCGTCGGGGTAGGGGTGCAGCGCCTCGCGGATGATCTCGTTGGTGACGTACGGGCCGTAGAAGTCGGCTGTGTCGATGTGGTTGATGCCGAGGTCGACGGCCTCGCGCAGCACGGCGATGGCGGCGTCGCGGTCGGCCGGCGGGCCGAAGACGTGCGGGCCGGCCAGCTGCATCGCGCCGTACCCCATCCGGGTGACCGTCAGGTCTCCCATGGTGAACGTCCCGCCGGGCAGGCTCGTCGACGTCATGCGGCTTCCTCTCCTGTGGTCGCAAATCCGCAAGCTTCCCGCCGGCGGGGCCACTAAACCCTCCCACGCGAGCGTTGACAGCCACGGTCAGGTCCGCGCGTTCCGGGCGGCTCGCGTCAGGTGGGCCAGGAGGGTGGCGGTGGCGGGCGGGTCGGGCGGCTGCCCGTACACGGCGGCGTCGATCCGCCGCCCCGGGCCGGGTAGCCGAACTGCTCGTACCCGGCTGTGTCGTTGCGCGGTCAGGGCCAGCCCGGGCAGGGTGGTGACCCCGAGGCCGGCGGCGACGAGCGCCTGGACGGCGAGGTAGTCGTCGGTGGTGAAGGCGATGTCGGGCCGGAAACCGGCCTCGGCGCAGCTGTGCACCAGGTGGGCTCGGCACCGCTCGCAGCCGGTGATCCAGCGGGCAGCGGCGTGGTCGGCCAGCCGGTCACCGGCCACGTCCAGGGGCGTGACCAGGTAGATCGGCTCGGTCAGCAGGCGGATGCGGCGCAGCCCGGTGTCGTCGGCGGTGTCGGGGTAGGTGAACAGCACGGCGACGTCGACCTCGCCGGCGCGCAACAGGCGGACCGCATCGGGCGGTTCGGCTTCGGTGAAGCGCAGGTCGACGTCGGGGTGCTCGGCGACGAAGGCGGCGGCGGCCCGCGGCACGAACGTGCCGAGCGCGGACGGGAAGGCGGCCAGCCGGACCCGGCCGGCGCGCAGCCCCGTGTACGCGGCGAGGTCGGCTTCGGCCGCGTCGAGGCGCCCGAGGATCTCGTCCGCCCGTTGGGCCAGCATGAGGCCGGCTTCGGTGAGTCGGATCCCCCGGCCCGCGCGCTGCACGAGTTGGCTGCCGGTTTCCGCCTCGAGCCGAGCGATGTGGTGGCTCACCGACGCCTGGGCGTACCCGAGGGCGCGGGCGGCCGCGGTGACCGAACCGCACCGGGCGACCGCGGCGAGCACCCGCAGCCGGGTCACGTCGAGCACGACGGAAACATATCAACCGGACCGATGGAACCTGCCGAGGATTGGCATTGGACCGATGCAACGGCGGGCCGTGACGATGAGCGGGTGGAAAACCTGCTGACCTTCGCCGACGTCCTCGCCGCACAGGATCTCCTGGCCGGGCAGCTGCCCGCCACGCCGATGTGGTCGTATCCGGCGCTGGACGCCGTGGCCGGCGCCACCGTCCACGTCAAGCATGAGAACGTGCAGCCGGTGGGCGCGTTCAAGGTGCGCGGCGGGCTCACCCTGCTCGCCGGCCTGCCCGCCGAGCAACGCGAGCGCGGCCTGGTCACCTACTCCACCGGCAATCACGCCCAGTCCATCGCGTACGCGTCAGCCACCTTCGGGGCGCCGTGCACCGTGGTCATGCCGGCGACGGCCAGCGCGGAGAAGGTCCGGGCGCTGCGCGCGCTCGGGGCCACCGCGATCCTGCACGGTCCGGACCTGGCCGCCGCCCAGCGGCACGCGGAGCAGTTGGCGGCGGCCGCCGACGCGCTCCTGGTCAGCCCCGGTGACACCCCGGCGCTGCTGGCCGGCGTCGGGACGCTGTACGTGGAGATCTTCACGGCCCGCCCGGACCTGGACGCGGTGGTGGTGCCGGTCGGCAGCGGCACCGGCGCCGCCGCGGCCTGCCTGGTCGCCGCGAAGCTCGCCCCGCACTGCCGGGTCATCGCCGTGCAGTCCGCGGCCTCCCCGGCCGCGTACGACTCGTGGCGGGCCGGCACGGGCGTCGAGCGCCCCAACCGCACCCGGGTCGAGGGGCTGGCCACCGGGCGTGGGTTCGCCCTGCCGCAACAGCTGATGCGTACCGGCCTGGCCGACTTCCACCTGGTCGACGACGAGCAGATCGCCGCGGCGCAACGGCTGCTGGCCAGTCACGCGCACACCCTCGCCGAAGGCGCCGGAGCCGCCGCGCTGGCCGCCGTACTCGCCCGCCCGGAGGAGTTCGCCGGGCAGCGGGTCGCGGTGGTGTGCACCGGCGGCAACGCCTCGGCCGCGGAGATCGCCGCCCTGGGCGGATGACGCCTCGACCTCGAGCGCCAGATCCTGTCGGCCGGCCGCTGCGAAGCGGCGCACTCAACCGAGGTGCCGGTGCAGGAACGCGGCGGCGGCGTCCGCTGCCTCGGTTACGTACGGCTCCACGTCGTAGAGGTCGATGTGCTGGGCGGCGTCCAGCCAGATGATTTCCTTTTCGCCGGCCGCGCGGCGGTGCAGCTCGGCGGCGAGTTCGGGCGCGCAGTAGGCGTCGGTCCGGCCGTGCACCACGAGCAGCGGGGTCGCGCCGAGCAGCGGGGCCGCGCCGAGCGCGTCGAACGTCATCAGCGAGTGCAGCGAACCCCGGGTCAGCCGGTTGCGCCAGTGCGGCGAGGCGGAGCGGCTGGTGCCGTAGTAGGCGTACGGTTCGTCGCCGCCCATCGCCGCTTCCGCGCCGCCGGGCGCGACGGCGGGCAGAAACTCGTCGTACGCGTCAAGCAAGCCGGCGAGCGCCGACCGGTAGTTGTCGACCCCCATCCGCTCGACGAACCAGGCGGGGCTGTTGTAGCCGCTGGCGATGCCGACGACCGCCTTCACCCGGGGGTTCTCCGCCGCGGCGCGGACGGCGTAGCCGCCGCCGAGGCAGACGCCGACCAGGCCGATCCGGGTCGGATCCACCTCCGGCCGCGCGCGCAGCAGCTCGACGGCCGCCCGCAGGTCGGCGAGCTTGCCCTGGCTGTCCTCGTGGCCGGGGCGGCCGCCGCTCTCGCCGAAACCGCGATGGTCGAAGGCGAGGGTGACGAAGCCGGCCCGGGCGAGCCGTTCCGCGTACGTCCCGGCGACCTGATCCTTGACGCCGGTGAACGGCCCGGTGACGGCGACCGCCGGCGCCGGCCCGGCGGCGGCCGGCAGCCGCAGCACGCCGACGAGGTCGGCGCCGTCGCTGGTGAAGGTGACGCGCTCTGCCTGGCTGTTCATGCGGGCACCGCCTCGGCGGCCAACTCGGCGGCGACGGCGTCGGCGCCGAGGCCGACCAGCCAGCTCAGCGGGGCGCCCGGCAGGAACCGGGTCATCAGCTCGGTCAGCTCCTGCCGCTGCGCCTCGCTGAGCGTCGGTGCGCCGTCCGCGAACCGGCGCACCGCCTCCCGGTACATCAGCAGGTAGCGCCGCTGCGCGGCCAGCAGGCTCGCGTCGCCCGGCGCGCCGTGCCCCGGATAGAGCCGGGCCCCGTGCAGCTCACCAGTCAGCCGGTCGAGGCTGGCCAGCCAGCGGCCGGTGTGCCCGTCGGCGGTGTAGGAGTGGGTGCCGTCGAAGGCGAGGTCGCCGATGAAGGCCACCGGCCGGTCGCCGCCGGCCACCAGCAGGTACGAGTCGGCGTGGCTCTCCGCGGCACCGACGTCGTGAACCGCGATCCGCAACCCGCCCACCTCGACGGTGCCGCCGGCCGGCAGCGGGTGGTCCGGGACGCGGTGCCGGTCCGGCCACTCGTCCCCGTACACGGGCTGCCACTGCGCCCGCTTCGGCTCGGCGACCTCGGCGATCGCCTCGGCCACGGCAGCCGCGGCGTAGACCGGGACGTCGTCGGCCACCACGTACGGCAGGCCGTTGAAGTGGTCCGGGTGGGCGTGGGTGACGAACGCGGCCAGCAGCGGCTTACGCAGCGCGGCGAGCCGGGCCGCGAGGGCCCGCGCGTCGGAGACCAGCAGGTTCGCGTCGACGAGCACCACGCCGTCGGCGGTCTCCAGCAGGTAGCTGTTGGCGAAGATGCCGCTCTCGGCGGCGGTGTAGGTGTGGATGCGGAACTGGGTCACGGTCGACCATCCGATCGGCGTCGGCGAACTAGGCTTGGTCCCGACGCTAGGGCGGCCGGCGGGCACCGACCAGAAGGCACTTTCCGGTACCCATCAGGCGATCCAACGGGAGGCAGCGATGGTCCTCGTCATCCCCGACGTACTCCAGGAAAGCTGCTCGACCCGGCAGGCGCTGGAACGGTTCGCGGCGAAGTGGCGGGTCCTGCTGATCTACGCCCTGCTGGCCGGGCCGCAGCGGCACGCCCAGCTGCGCCGCCGGCTCCCGGGCATCAGCCAGAAGGTGCTCACCGAAACGCTGCGCGGGATGGAGGCCGACGGGCTGGTGCGCCGCCGGGTGGTCAAGGCCAGCGCGCCGCAACACGTCGAGTACGAGCTCACCGACCTCGGGCACACCATGGAGAAGCCGCTCGCCGCGATCTGCGAATGGGCGGCGAGCCAGCCGCCGGCCGACTGAGACTAGCGTGGGGCGATGAACTCGCGACTTCTCTCGGTGACCTTCGATGCGCGCGATCCGGATCGCGTGGCGCAGTTCTGGGCCGGCATGCTCGGCCGGGGGATCGTCGAGGACGCCGGTGGTGTGCTCCTCCCGGGACACGAAACCCAGCTCAGTCTCCGGTTCGCCCGCAGCGACGCGGAGATGATGCGGCCGAACCGCATGCACCTCCACCTGACCAGCGCCAGCCTTGACGACCAGCAGCAGACGGTAGCGACGGCGCTGAGGCTCGGCGGAAGTCACCTCGACGTCGGGCAGCGCCCCGAGGAGGGGCACGTCGTCCTGGCCGACCCCGAGGGCTACGAGTTCGACGTGATCGAGCCGGGCAACAACTACCTCGCCGGATGCGGCTTCCTCGGGGAGCTCACCTGCGACGGCACCCGGGACGTCGGCCTCTTCTGGAGCGAGGCGCTGGGCTGGCCGCTGGTGTGGGACCAGAACGAGGAGACCGCGATCCAGTCACCGCACGGCGGCACGAAGGTCGCGTGGGGCGGCCCGCCCGTGGCCCCGAAGCAGGGGCGGAACCGGCAGCGCTTCGACCTCGCCCCGGCCGGTGGCGACCAGCAGGCGGAGGTCGACCGGCTGCTCTCCCTCGGGGCCACGCCGCTCGAGGTCGGTGACGACGGCACCGTCGTGCTGGCCGATCCCGACGGCAACGAGTTCTGCGTACGAAGGAACTGACCGGAGCGCTCCCGCCGTAGGTTGACCGGCTGTTCAGTCGAGGCACCGGCCGACGTCGCCGACCGATCCGAGGACGATGTACGCCAGGCCACGCACCGCGTCCACGGGCACGTGCAGGCCCGGCGGCCACGCTTCCACGCCGATCGCACCCGGCAGCGGCAGGTCACCAAACAGTTCCTCGCCGTCGCCGTCGCTGGTGACATCAACACGCTGATGCAGCTGCTCGCACCGGACGTCACGCTGCGGACCGATGGTGGCGGCAAGGTCCGCCAGGCGATGCGGCCGATCAGCGCGTTTCAAGTTGCCACTCGCCATCGCCACCGATGTCGCGAGCTTGCTGGCGGGCGCGGTAGGACCGGAGACGGGGCGGGCACCTGCGACCGGGCGGCGAGCCGGCCGCCGAGATCACGGAGCTTGGTACGTCCGCTGCTCCGCCTGCCACGCCCGTAGGGCACCCTTGATCCGCTGGTTCTCCGCCCGCATCTCGTCCCGCTCACGAGTGCGCCGCTGCAACTCGAAGACAAGGCGGTGCAGCAGGGCATCGACTTCGTCGACCTGGTAGCCGCGCCGCCATCGTCGGGTCAACGGCAACGCCAGACCGGCGATCCGATCCGGGGTGAACGGGCCCCGCAGGGCGTGCCGGCTGCGGTAGACGGTCATCGCCACGGGATCCGCTCCGGCAGGTGGATCCGGTCGGCGGGCACCCCGGCGGCGAGCAGCCGCAACCTCGAGCCCGCCAGCATCGCCGGCGGCCCGCAGACGTAGACCTGCTGCTCACCGTGCAGGTGGTCGATTGCGACGGTCAGCGCGTCGCCGCGCTCCCGCGGCTCGGCGAGGGGGTCGTGGGAGAACGCCGGCACGACGGTCAGCCAGTCATTCGCCTGCTGGAGCCTGTCGAGGGTGACCGCGTCGTACAGGCCCGCCACGTCCCGGCTGCCCGCGACCACCGTCACCCGCCGGCCGTCCGGGTCGGCGGCGACCTGCTCGACGATCGCGCGCAGCGGCGCCAGCCCGGTCCCGCCGGCGATCAGCAGCAGGTCCCCGCCGTGCAGGCTCAGCCCGGTGTCGACGGGCGGACCGAGGTGGAGCAGCTCTCCG
>NZ_RJLN01000148.1 GCF_003725545.1 Micromonospora solifontis
CCCGCGCCAAGATCGTGCTCGATGCCGGAAGTGGTCGTGTCCGATGGGGACGGAGGCCACTCGATCCCGCATCGAGCGCGTTCCCGACGGGCGGGCGGCGCGGCCCCGCGCTTCCCGACGGGCGGGCGGCGCGGCCGCGCGAAAGGAGGCAGGGTCGTTAGGGTGTGGCCGGCCGAGGAGAGGGGACGGTCCGATGGCCGGGATCCGGGTACGACCGGCGGAGCCGCACGACCGCGAGGACGTGACGGCGCTGCACCACCGCGAGTGGGGCGGCCCGTACGTGGTGGTCCACGACACCCGCTACGACCTGCGGGAGCTGCCGACGCTGGTGGCGGTCGACGGCGCCGGCAGGCTGGCCGGGGCGCTCGTGCACCGGCTCGCCGACGACGGGCTGGAGGTGGTCAGCCTGGCCGCCACCAGCCCGGGCCTGGGCGCGGGCACCGCCCTGCTGGTCGCCGCCGAGGCGGTCGCGGTGGCCGCCGGGGCGGCCCGGCTGTGGCTGGTGACCACCAACGACAACCTCGACGCGCTCCGTTTCTATCAGCGACGGGGGCTGCGGATCGTGGCGGTGGACGCCGGCGCGGTGGACCGGGCCCGCGAGCTGAAGCCGACCATCCCCTGGATCGGGGCGGACGACATCCCACTCCGTGACGAGCTGCGGCTGGAGCGCCGGCTGACCCCGGGTCAGGCCAGCTTGGCGAGCACCCCGTCGTAGCGCTTCCGCTCGGTCGCGGAGGTCTTCGTGCCCAGGTAGTTGAGCACCACCGCGCCCTTGCGGTACGCGTCCGTCCCCCAGACCTCGGTCTGGTTGGTGGCGCTCGCCTCGTCCGGGAAGACGTACACCGAGACGGCGTCCGTGGCGACCAGTTGGGCGCAGCCCACGCCGACGCCGTCCGGCCCGCAGTCCTTGGACCGGTCCCGGACGTTCGGCACCGCCAGCCCGGCGGCCTTGAACGCGTCGACCACCTTGCGGGCGGACGGCGTGCCGGCGGCCTTGGTCGGCATGGTGAACGGCGGGGTGGACGCGCTCTCGGTCGGCCGGCTCTTCGGTCGACCCGACTCGGCGGCGTTCGGCGCCTCGGTCGGGGCGGCCGCGCTGGTGGCCGGTGCCCGGGACCGGCCGTCGGCCCAGTCTCCGCCGTTCTGGTCGGCGGCGTCCTTGCCACAGGCGGTCAGCCCGAGGGCGAGGAGAAGGGTGGCGGCGGTCCACAGGAGGCGAAGGCGTTTCGTCACTCCGGCAGTGTGCCGAACGGCGGCGGGGCCCGGCACCGGCCGGTCGGTCGATCACGCATGCCGGTCCGTGGACCCCGGTCACCCGCTAGCCTTCCCGCATGGCTCCAACCGCCTGGATCTCGCTGACCACCGACTACGGTCTGGCCGACGGATTCGTCGCGGCCTGCCACGGGGTGATCGCCCGGCTCGCCCCGACGGCCCGGGTGATCGACGTGACCCACCTCGTACCGCCGGGTGACGTCCGGCGCGGCGCCGCGGTGCTCGCCCAGACCGTGCCGCACCTGCCGTACGCCGTCCACGTCGCGGTGGTGGACCCGGGCGTCGGCACCGCGCGGCGCGGGATCGCCCTGGTCACCCCGAAAGGTGTGCTGGTCGGGCCGGACAACGGGCTGCTGCTGCCGGCCGCCGCGGCGCTCGGCGGCGTCACGTCGGCCGTCGAGCTGACCGACCCGGGTTGGCTGGCCCCGGAGGTGTCCCGCACCTTCCACGGCCGGGACGTCTTCGCGCCCGTCGCGGCGCGGCTGGCGACCGGCGGGGCACCGGCCGAGGCCGGGCCGGCGGTGGATCCGGCGACGCTGGTCCGGCTGCCGGACCCGGTACTGCGCCGGGAGCCCGGCGGGTTCACCGCCGAGGTGTTGACCGTCGACCACTTCGGCAACGTGCAGCTCGCCGCGACACCCGCGCTGCTCGACGAGGTCGGGCCCGAGCCGCTCGTCGCGGACCGGCCGGCCGTCCGGGGGCGTACCTTCGGCGACGCGCCCGCCGGCGGGCTGGTGCTCCTCGCCGACTCGGCCGAGCTGGTCGCGGTGGCGGTCAACGGCGGCCGGGCCGCCGACCTGCTCGGCGTCGCCCCCGGCGACCTGCTGACGGTCCGCGCATCCCGCTGACCCCGGCCGCTGATCCGGCAGTCCCCCGGAAGTTGGGGTTTCGCCGCGTCGGGAGGCCACACCTTGCGGGAAGTAGCGCCGATCCGCACTCCGGTGCGGAGCATCCCGGGCGGCGCGAGGGAGGATGGGAGGGTGCCTGAAGGCGACACCGTCTGGAACACCGCCCGCGTCCTCCAGCGGGCCCTGGCCGGCGCGCGACTCACCGGCTCCGACTTCCGGGTGCCGCAGCTCGCCGCGACCGACCTGACCGGCTGGACCGTCCGCGAGTCGGCCAGTCGGGGCAAGCACCTGCTGCTCCGCCTCACCGCCCCGCCCGGCGCCACGACACCACCCGACGCCACTGGACCGCCCGGGGCCACCGGGCCAGGCGAGGCCACCGGACCGGCCGACGCCACCGGACCAGGCGAGGCCACCGGACCAGGCGGGGCCGCCCGACCAGGCGGGGCCGCCGGATCAGGCGGCGCGACGGCCGGCGCGAGGACGGCGGCGGCCGGCCGGGACTGGACGCTGCACTCGCACCTGCGGATGGACGGTGCCTGGCGGGCGTACGCCCCGGGTGAGCGGTGGGCCGCCCGCCCCGCCCACCTGATCCGGGTGGTGCTCCGCTCCCCCGGCGCGGTCGCCGTCGGCTACCACCTGCACGAGCTGGCGCTGATCCCGACCGCCGAGGAGGAGTCGCTGGTCGGCCACCTCGGGCCGGACCTGCTCGGGCCGGACTGGGACCCGGACGAGGCGGTCCGCCGGCTGGCCGCCCACCCGGACGAGACCATCGGCGAGGCGCTGCTGGACCAGCGGAACCTGGCCGGGGTGGGCAACCTCTACAAGTGTGAGGTGCTCTTCCTGCGCGGGATCTCCCCGTGGACGCCGGTCGGGGCGGTGCCCGACCTGGCCGGCACGGTCCGCCTCGCGCAGCGGCTGCTGGCCGCGAACCGGGGCCGCTGGACGCAGAGCACCACCGGGTCGCTGCACCGGGGGCAGACCAGCTACGTGTACGGCCGCCGCGCCCAGCCCTGCCGACGCTGCGGCACCGCGATCCGGAAGCGGGAGCTGGGCGACCGGGTCACCTACTGGTGCCCGACCTGCCAGCCGGAACGCCACTGAGAGCGACCCGCTCCGTGGAACTTCCACGAACCGGCAAGATCCCCCTGAGATACGGACGATTGGGTACTTCCCACCCCACCGGCCGGCGTCGCATGCTGCGGTGGAGTGCTCACCGACCGTCAGCAGCGCGTCCGCCCGCCACGCCGGGGTGGTGGCCGGCGCGCCGGAGATCCCGGGGAGAGCCATGGCCCTGTTCCGCATCTTCCGGCCGGGCTGGGCGGACCGCGCCGCCCGGACCGTCGAGGACCACACGCCGACCGTGCCCGCCGCCCGGGCCGCCGAGGAGGCGGACGGCCCGACGCCGACCAGCCTGGATCCGGCGGCCGTGCCGCGTTGCTTCGGCCCGGTACCCAACTTCGCCGGGTCGCCGGTGCCGGCGCTGGACCCGGACGGCCGGCCGGAGCCCGGCACCGGGATCCGCAAGTTCGTCGACGCGCTGCCGGTGCCCGGCCCGTCCGCCACCCCCGGGCTGGGGGCCCGGCTGCCGGTGGCCGTGCCGGACACCATCACCTGGCCGGGCTGCGACTACTACGAGATCGGCCTGCAGGAGTACGCGCAGCGGCTGCACCGGGACCTGCCGGCCACCCGGCTGCGCGGCTACCGCCAGCTCAACCTGGGCACCGACCCCGCCGGGCACAACACGGTCAGCCCGCCGGACCGGCCCTGGCACCTCGGTCCGGTGATCATGGCCCGGCGGGGGCGGCCGGTCCGGGTCAAGTTCATCAACCAGCTTCCCACCGGGCGGGCCGGTGAGCTGTTCCTGCCGGTCGACGAGACCCTCGACGGGGCCGGTGTCGGGCCGCTGGACGGGCCCGCGCCGTACCCGCAGAACCGGGCGGTGCCGCACCTGGCCGGGGCACAGACGGCCTGGATCAGCGCCGGCAACCCGTGGCAGTGGGTGACCCCGGCCGGCGAGATCACCCCGTACCCGACGGGGGTGGGGGTGACGCCCGTGCCGGACATGCCGCCGCCGGGTGCCGGGGCCATCACCCTCTACTTCCCGAACGACCAGAGCGGCCGGCTGATGTGGCTGCACGACAACACCCTCGGCCTGTCCCGGCTCACCGTCTACTCCGGTCAGCTCGCGCTCTACCTGCTCACCGACCCGGCCGAGGAACGGCTGGTCGACGACGGGGTGCTCCCCGCCGACCAGCTCCCGCTGGTGATCCAGGACAAGACCTTCGTGCCGGACGACGCCCAGCTCGCGGCCCAGGATCCGACCTGGGACCGGGACCGCTGGGGGGCGAAGGGCAGCCTCTGGCACCCGCACGTCTACCAGCCCCGGCAGAACCCGTACCGGAGTACCGGCGGCAACCCCACCGGCCGGTGGGACTACGGCCCGTGGACGCACGACCCGGACGGCGGCGCCAGCCCGTGGGTGGCCCCGGTGCCGAACCCGCACCACCACCCGGTCGCCGAGCCGGACGAGCCGCCGCTCGCACCGGGCGTGCCGCACCCGTCGGCGGTCCCCGAGGCTTACGGGGACACGCCGCTGGTCAACGGGGTGGCCTACCCGTACCTGGAGGTGGAGCCGCGGGCCTACCGGTTCCGGATCCTCAACGCCTGCGCGGACCGCAGCCTGAACCTCCAGCTCTACCGGGCGTGCTCGGACGAGCCGATGTGGACCGACGACGGCGACCCGGAGGCCGGCGAGGTGCCGATGGTCGAGGCGGTACGGGCGGCCGGGCGGCCGGCGACCTGGCCCACCGACGGGCGCGAGGGCGGCGTGCCCGATCCGCGCGCCGCCGGCCCGGACCTGATCCAGATCGGCAACGACGCCGGCCTGCTGCCCGCGCCCGTGCGGCTGGCCAACCGCCCGGTCGGCTTCCGCTACGACCGGCGGGATCCGACCGTGCTCAACGTGGACGGGCAGACCCTGCTGCTCGCCCC
This sequence comes from Micromonospora solifontis, assembly GCF_003725545.1. Taxonomy (GTDB): domain Bacteria; phylum Actinomycetota; class Actinomycetes; order Mycobacteriales; family Micromonosporaceae; genus Micromonospora; species Micromonospora solifontis. The sequence goes on from NZ_RJLN01000148.1 coordinate 5,112, forward strand.
CGGCGAGCGGGCCGACGTGGTGGTGGACTTCGCCACCGTCCCGCCGGGCAGCAACCTGATCCTCTACAACGACTGCCCGGCCCCGCTGCCCCGGTTCGACCCCCGCTACGACCACCACACCGACGCCCCGGACCGCACCCCCACCGGCGGCCTGCCCCCGGCCCGCCCCGGGTACGGCCCGAACACCCGGACCCTGCTCCAGTTCCGGGTGGCCGGCACCCCGGCGTCGCCGTACGACGTGGACCGCCTCGCCGCCCGGCTCCCCGGCGCGTACGCGGAGAGCCAGCGGCCGCCGATCGTGCCGCAGCCGGCCTACGACGCGGCGTTCGGCACCCGCACGCCCCGGGAGACCCTGGTGCCGGCGCGCGCCACCTCGGTCACCTTCACCCCCGCCGGGGCGGTGGCCCCGGTGACCCTGCCGCTGCTGGTCAAGTCGGTCGGGCAGGTCTTCGAGCCCCGGCACGGCCGGGCGGTGGGCCGGCTCGGCGTCGGCCACCCGCTCGCCGGACCGGTCACCCCGGGCACGCTGCCGCTCGGTCCGGTCGACCCGGCCACCGAGGTGCTCTACGCGACCGACCCCACCACACCGGTCGGTGGTCCGGTCGACGGCACCCAACTCTGGCGGATCGTGGGCGACGCGCCGCGTACCCACCCGGTGCACGTGGCGGGCTGCGACCTGCAACTGGTCAATCGGGTCGGTTGGGACGGCACCATCCGCCCGCCCGAGCCGGGCGAGCTGGGCTGGAAGGAGACCGTCCGGGTCAACCCGCGGGAGGACGTGATCGTGGCGCTGCGCCCGGCCCCGCCCAGCCTGCCCTTCAAGATCGGCGACAGCGTACGCCTGCTCGACCCGGCCCGGCCGGCCGGCGCGCGGCTCGACGCCAGCCCGGTCAGCCCGGTCGACGGGCGCCCGGCGACCGTGGTCAACCAGCTGGTGAACCTCGGCTGGGAGTACCGCTGGGGGACCCGCGCGGCCGGGCTGCGCGACCAGGGCATGAGCCGCCCGCTGGTGCTCCGGGTCGCGCCGAAGGCGCCGACCGGGCTGACCGCCACCCCGGCGCCCGGCTCGGCCACCGCGCTGCCGGCCATCGCGCTGGCCTGGACCGGCAACGGCAGCCGCCCGCCCGCCACCAGCCACCTGCTGCAACGGGCCACGGACGCCGGTTTCACCACCGGGCTGACCGAGATCACCGTGGCGGCCACCGCCACCCGCTACACCGACGCCACGGTGACCCCCGGCGTCACCTACCACTACCGGATCCGGGCGGAGAACGCGGTGAGCTGCTCGGCCTGGTCGAACAGCATCCCCGCGGCGGTGCGGCTCACCTCCCCGGCGAAGCTGATCGCCGTGGTGCCGCCGGCCGCGCCGCTGCGGGTGGCGCTGCGCTGGGCCAACCGGTCGTTCGCCACCGGGGTGGACGTGCAGCGGGCGACCAACCCGACGTTCACCAGCGGGCCGGGGACCACCGCCATCACGGTCGGCGACGCGCACGTGGACGCGGCGGTCGCCCCCGAGACCACGTACTACTACCGGGTCCGCACCACGTACCTGGGTGCGGCCTCACCCTGGTCGACGGTGGCCACGGTGACCACCCCGCCCCGCCCGGCCGCGCCGACAGCGGTGGGGGCCACCGCCACCGCGCCCGGCCCGGACACCGCCACGGTGGTGCTGAGCTGGGGGGCCGGCACCTCCACCGGGCCGGGCTCCGGTTTCGTGGTGCAGCGGGCCACCGATCCGGGGTTCACCCGCGGGGTGGAGAGCTTCACCGTCACCGGCCGGGGGTTCACCAACACGGGGCTGGCCCGGGGCAGCACCTACCACTACCGGATCCGGGCGTACAACGTGGTCGGCACCTCCGCCTGGACGGTTCCCGTGGCGGTCACCACCCCGGACTGACCCGGTCAGCGGGTGCGCAGCGGAGGGCTGGCGGTGCGGAGTTCGGCCAGCGCGGCGGCGACGCCGTGCAGCAGGTCGGTGGCCTCGGTGAGGCGGGCGGCGGCCGGGTGCTCGGTGGCGCTCGGGCGGGCGTCCTCGGCGACGTAGCCGGCGGCGGCCACCACCAGCCGCTCGTACGCGGCCACCCCGCTCTCCAGTTGGGCGGCCAGCGCGCCGTGCGCCTCGGCCAGCGGCCCGCGCGCCTCCGCCGGGGCGAGCTTCAGAGCCCGTTCCACGCTCGCCACCCGGTTGGCCAGCTCGCGCAGGGAGCGGTCGGCCTCGGCCGCCTCGCGGACGGCCGGCTCGGCCAGCCCGTCGAGCCGGGTGGCCATGCCGGCCAGGGTCAGCGACGCCCGGTCCAGGCGGGCCCACGCCTGCGCCGCCGTGGTGCCGCGCAGCGCCAGGCGGGTCCGGACCCGGCGTACCTCGGCGAGGACGCCCG
>NZ_RJLN01000149.1 GCF_003725545.1 Micromonospora solifontis
CGCCCACGGCGGGCGGGGCGGGACGGGGAGCCGGGCCAGGGTCGAGTCCCGGGCGTCCTGGGCCGCCTCGGCCAGGGCGAGCGCGCTCGGGTGGCGGTCCCCGGGAGCCTTCGCCAGCGCCTGACGGATCACCTCGATCACCGCCGGGGGCGTGTCCGCCGGAAGCGGCGGCGGCTCGTCCTGGGCGTGCCGCATGGCCACCTGGAGCGGGTTGTCGCCGGCGAAGGGCGGCCGGCCGGCGAGGCAGAAGTAGGCGACCGCGCCGAGCGCGTACACGTCGGTCGCGGCCGAGACGGGCTGGCCGACGGCCTGCTCCGGCGACATGAACGAGGCGGTGCCGAGCACGGTGTGCGCGGCGGTGATCCCCGCGGTGGCGCTGGCCCGGGCGATGCCGAAGTCGACCAGCACCACCGTCCCGTCCCGCTTCACCAACAGGTTGCCCGGCTTGACGTCCCGGTGGACGATCCCGGCCAGGTGGGCGGCGTGCAGCGCGTGGGCGGCCTGCGCCACCACGGACATGGTCGACGCCGGATCGAGCCGGCCGGCCCGGCGGATCCAGGTCACCAGCGGCTCGCCGTCGACGTACTCCATCACCAGGTAGCTGACCTGGCCGCCGTCGGCGAGCGGGGCGGAGCCGAAGTCGTGCACCTGGACGATGCCGGGGTGCCGCAGCGCGGCCAGCATCCGGGCCTCGGCGTGGAAGCGGGTGGTGAACTCGGGGTCGGCGACCAGCGACGGCAGCAGCACCTTCACCGCGACGTCCCGGCCGAGCAGGGTGTCCGTGCACTTCCAGACGGCGCCCATGCCGCCGGTCGCGATGCGTTCGCTCAGCCGGTACCGCTCGCTGAGCATCACTCCTTGAGTCAGCACCGCGTCACCGTACCGGCCCGCCCTCGACGGCATGATCCATGTGGCGGCCGGGCCGTTCCGCGTCCGGCCGACTACGCTTGCGGAGGTTTGGGCGTCCCTGGGGACGACGGCGGCGAGGGGAGACGCGGCATGGCGTGGAGCTGGCGGTACGAGGGCACGAACGGCGACGCGGTCGACGGACCGAGCGAGTCGTTCGGCAGCCAGGCGGACGCCGAGTCGTGGATCGGCCAGACCTGGCGGGAGCTCGCGGCGTCCGGCGTCACCTCGGTCGCGCTCGTCGAGGACGACCGGGTGGAGTACCGGATGAGCCTGCTGCCGACGGCGGAGTGATGGCGTACGACCGCCCGGGTGACCCGCTGGTGCTCGGGGTGCCCCGGGCGGCGTTCCGGCCCAGTCCGGTCTTCCTCGCCCTGGCCACGCTCTTCGTGGCCAGCGGGGTGATGACCTGGCTGCGGTTCGGCAACGTCCGGTTCGACGTCTTCCTCTTCGTCGTCACCGGCTGGCTGGTCTCGCTCTGCCTGCACGAGTACGCCCACGCGGTGGTCGCGTACCGGGCCGGCGACCGGGACATCGCCCATCGGGGCTACCTGACCTTGAACCCGCTCAAGTACACCAACCCGCTGCTGTCGATCGTGCTGCCGGTGGTCGTGGTGCTGCTCGGCGGGATCGGCCTGCCCGGCGGCGCGGTGTGGGTGGACCGGCACGCCATCCCGGGCCGGCTGCGGCACACCCTGGTCAGCCTGGCCGGCCCGGCCACCAACGTGCTGTTCACCCTGCTGCTGGTGGTGGTGCTGCGGATCGGGCTGGCGGCCGGCGGGCCGATCGAGTTCTGGGCCGGGCTGGCCCTGCTGGCGTTCCTCCAGCTCACCGCCAGCGTGCTCAACCTGCTGCCGGTGCCCGGCCTGGACGGCGGCAACATGATCCAGCCCTGGCTGAACCCGCAGTACCGCCGGATGTACGACCTGTTCGCGCCGTTCGGGTTCATCCTGCTCTTCGCGCTGCTGTGGAACCCGCGGATCGGCGGGGCGTTCTTCGGCGCGATCTTCACCGTTTCCGACTGGCTCGGTCTGCCCCCGGAGCTGTACCGCGCCGGGCTGTACCTGATCCGGTTCTGGCAGGGCTGAGCCCGGTCCGGCCGGCGGGAAGCCGCCGGCCGGACCGGGACCGGCTCACGGGCGCTGGGCCGGGCTCTCGGTCTTCGCCGCGTCCCGCTCGGTGATCGGCTCGACAATCTCGTCGATCGCCTTGAGCAGGTCGGCGTCGAGCTTCACGCCAGCCGCCTTGACGTTGTCGTGCACCTGCTCCGGCCGGGACGCCCCGACGATCGCGGAGGAGACGTTCGGGTTCTGCAGCACCCAGGCGATGGCGAGCTGTGCCATGCTCAGCCCGGCCTGCTCGGCGAGGGGCTTGAGCCGCTGCACCCGGGTGAGCACCTCGTCGGTCATGAACCGGGCGATGAAGTTCGCACCGGACTTCTCGTCGGTGGCCCGGGAGCCGGCCGGCGGCGGCTGGCCCGGCAGGTACTTGCCGGAGAGCACGCCCTGGGCCATCGGGGACCAGACGATCTGGCCGACGCCCAGCTCCTCGCTGGTCGGAACCACCTCGGTCTCGATGACCCGCCACAGCATCGAGTACTGCGGCTGGTTGGAGACCAGCGGGATGCGCAGCTCGCGGGCGAGAGCGTGGGCCTCGCGGAGCTGCGACGCCTTCCACTCGGAGACGCCGATGTAGTGCGCCTTGCCGGAGTGCACGACGTCGGCGAAGGCCTCCATCGTCTCTTCCAGCGGGGTGCTGTAGTCGTACCGGTGGGCCTGGTAGAGGTCCACGTAATCGGTCTGCAGCCGGCGCAGCGAGCCGTTGATCGACTCCATGATGTGCTTGCGGGACAGGCCGCGGTCGTTCCGCCCGGGGCCGGTCGGCCAGTAGACCTTGGTGAAGATCTCCAGGCCTTCGCGCCGCTCACCCTTCAGCGCGCGGCCGAGCACCTCCTCGGCCTTCGTGCCGGCGTACACGTCGGCGGTGTCAAAGGTGGTGATGCCGGTGTCCAGGGCGGCCCGCACGCACGCGGTCGCCGCCTGCTCCTCGACCTGTGAACCGTGGGTGATCCAGTTGCCGTACGAGATCTCGCTGACCATCAGGCCCGAGCGGCCTAGGTGTCGGAATTCCATGCCCCGACCCTAGTCCCGCCCCGATCATGGCCGGTGGCGGGCGCGGCGGGGGTGTGACGTTCAGCCGGGCAGCAGGGCTTCCCGCATCCGGGTGGCGAGCCACTCCCGGAAGCTCTCCTCGGCCCAGCCGCAGCGCTGCACCAGGGCCGCGTAGTGGGCCGGGTCGTTGAGGAACCACAGTTCGTCGACGGCGCGTTCGGTGTCCGGGGCCGTTCGCAGTGGTCCGTCGAGGCTGGTCAGCCGCTCGACCACCATGCGCGCGCCGGCGCGGCGGTTGCGCAGCAGGCTCTCCCACAGCTCGGCCACCTCGGGGGCCTCGTCCGCCGCCCGGCGCACGGTCTCGAAGGCGACGGCGGCCCGGGCGCCGATCAGGGTGCAGACCCCGGCGTACGCGTCGAGGACCGCACCCTGGGTCGGCGCGTCCCAGACCGGTCGGAACCAGGGCCGGTCCGCCACCGGCACCGGCTCGTCGTCGCCGGCCAGGGCCTCGTCGAGCACCTGGCGCAGCAGTGCGGCCTTGGATCCGAAGGCGGCGAACACGGTGGGCCGGGCCACGCCGGCGGCGGCGGCCACGTCGGCCAGCGACGTCGCGGCGTAGCCGCGCGCGGTGAACAGTTCGCCCGCCGCCCGCACCACCGCACGGCGGGTCCGCCGGGCGCTCTCCTCCCGCACCGCCGAGCGGTACGGCCGGGTCTGTTTTCCGTCCTTGACTGCAGCCATGACATCGCGATACTAGCAGTGCATTCACTATACCTCCGGCTATCCAATAGTGGATCGGTCCATCCAACCCGAGAGGTCGCCATGCCCGTTTCTCCGTACCGGCTCCGCCCCGACGAGGGCGAGACGTACTGGTTCCTCGGCAACCTGTGCACCGTCAAGGCCGGCGGCCGGCACACCCACGACCGGCTGACCGTCGCCGAGTTCGTGAACCCGCCCGGCTTCGCCCCGCCCCTGCACCGGCACCAGGTCGAGGACGAGATGTTCTACCTGCTGTCCGGCACCGCCCGGTTCCACTGCGCCGGGGAGAGCTTCACCGCCGGCCCGGGCGACTTCGTGCTGCTGCCGACGGGGCTGGCGCACAGCTTCCTGGTCGGGCCGGACGAGCCGTTGCACGCCCTGCAGATCACCACCCCGGCCGGCTTCGAACGGTTCGCCGCCGAGGCCGGGATGCCCGCGCCGGAACGCCGGCTGCCGGACCCGGGGCCCATCGACCCGGCGGCCCTCGGCCACGCCGCCGCCCGCAACGGCATCGAGCTGCTGGGACCGCCCCCGCAGGCGTGACAGCCGCCCGGCCGTGGGGGCGCGACGACAGCGGGTCAGAGCACGGGGCTGGTGTCGGCGAGCAGCTGTTCGATCTCGGCGACCACGGCGGCGCGGTTCGGGTGCACCGCGTCGATCAGCGGTTCGCCCCGCCGGTCCCGCGCCCCCCACCGGCCGGACTCGTCGCTGATCAGGAAGGCGACCGGGTGCACCACCAGCGCCGCGTACACCGGCGCGACCAGCACCCGGCCGGTCCGGTCCACCACGCCCCGGCGCCCGGCCAGCTCCACCCCGGCCAACCCGTCCTCGGTGAAGCCGTCCACCTGCCGGCCGTCGGCCAGGGCGGTGGTGAGGCCGTGGTACCGCGTCGGCACGACGACCTGGCCGGAGCGGTCGACCGCGCCCCAACCGCCGTTCTGGCGGACCGCGGCCAGGCCGCCGCGGAACGGCCGCGCGTCCTCGTACCCCGGCGGGATCTTCACGATGTTGGTCGGGTCGACCGCCATCCACCTGCCCTTGCCGTCCATCGACACCCAGGCCAGCCCCTCGGAGAACGAGCCCACCGCCCGGTAGCCGTTGTTCGCCTCGATCAGCGCCGCGCCGGTCGTGTCGATCAGCGCCCAGCGGGACGCCTCGGGGCGGCGCACCCAGGCCAGTCCCTCCCGGAACGGCTGCACCTCGGCGTACCGGTGCTCGACCACCAGATTGCCGTCGGCGTCCGCGTATCCCCAGAGCTCCTGCTCCTCGTCGAAGGTGGGCACCGGGTGGCGCTCGTGGCCCAGGATCGCCTCCCGGCTACGCGGCTTCGGCCCGAAACCGCCGGTCGCGGCCCGCTCGGCGACCGCGTCCAGCGCCACCACGGTACGGGCGCTCAGCTCCGCGTCCTCACCCTGCCGCAGGTCCAGCGCCCGCTCGAAATGCAGGCACGCCTCGGTCAGCCGGCCCTGGTCGTAGCAGCACCGGCCGGCGTGCTCGTGCAGCGCCGCCCGCAGCCGGTCGGGCAGCTCCGGCGAGTTCGCCTCCGCGAAGAGCCGGTCGGCCTCCGCGTACTCGCCCCGCCAGCGCAGCACCTCCGCGAGCCGTGCCCGGGCCAGCGCGGTACGCCGCAGCTCGCCGGTGGCCTCCGCGTAGGTGAGGGCGAGCCGCGCGTCGGCGAGGCCGTCGTCCAGGTCGCCGAGAATCCGGGACGCCACCGACCGCAGGCTCAACAGCCGGGCGCGACTGCGGTTGTCCAGCGCGCTGCCCAGCTTGGTGGTGAGCCCGTCCCGGACCTCGCGCAGCGCCGCCGGATCGGGGGCCTCCTCGCGCAGGGTCTCCGGGTGCAGGCGCCAACGGAACGCGGCCAGGGCCTGCTCGGGATCGGCCGGGCGTACCTCCGCCGGCTCGTCCTCCGCCGCCTCTCCAGCGGGTACGGCCGGTGCCGTACCGGCCTGCTCGGCGGGTGTCGGGGCCTCGTCGGCGCCGTCGCCCGCGCGTGGTTGCGACACCGGTGAGTTGACCGCCTCGGGTCCCGCCTCCGGCTCCGGCGCGTTCTCCGGTTCCCGCGTGGCCTGCTCTTCCGGCGTGGCCTGCGGAGCCGGCATGGCCTTCGGTTCATCCGTGGCCCGCGCTTCCCGCGTGGCCTGCGCTCCCGGCGTAGCTTGCGGTTCCGCCGTGGCCTGCGGTTCCGCCGTGGCCTGCGGTTCCGCCGTGCCGGCCGGCGGTTCCGGCGTGGTCTCCGGTTCCGGCGCCACGGACGTGCCCGCCGACGACGTGACCCCGCCGAGGCGCTCGGCCGCCGGCGGAGGCACACCCACCGCGCCGTCACCCGAGCCGGGCCGGCTGCCGTCCGTACGGGCGAAGCCGTCAACCTCGCCAGGCAAGGAAACGCCCGAGGTACCCGGCACCGCGCCCCGGTCCGCCCCGGCGCTCTCCTCGTTGATCAAGGGGTTTGCGTCCGGAACCGGCCCTGTCCCGACGGAAACCCCTTGATCAACAGGGTCCACGTTGCCGTGAGGCGGTGCGCCGCCCTCCGTTGGGGTGCCGAGGGTCGGCGTGGTTGGCGCAGCGGGCGCGACTCCGGTCACCAGCTGCGCGGGCGGGTGGGTCGGCGCATCCGGCGTCGTCCCGGTGTCGGACGTGCTCTGGCCGCGCTCCGGCTGGGTCGGTGCCGTGTCCGTCTCCGGTGCCGGGCGGCCCGGTCCGAACCAGGCGTCCACGTCGATGTCCGCCCGGCTGTCGGTAGCCCTCTCGTCGACGGTCCGGTCCGGTTGCGTCGCGCCCGGGCGACCGCGATCCGTCTCGGCCGTGGCCGGGTGCGGGGCGGCGAGCCCGTCGGCTGTTGCCGGCGCGGGTGGGTCGCTCGTCGGGGCCGGGGGGCGGTCCGCCTGGCCGCCGCCGGCAGCGGCCGGCGAGAGGCGATCCTCCGGCTCGTGCGTCCGGCCCCCGGGATACGCCGGCGGCGCCGGCAGGGGCCCGGCCGGTCGGGCGGGCGCCGCCCCGGCGGGCGGTGCGGGGACCGGCCCGGCGGGTGGTGCGGAGACCGGCCCGGCCGGCGGTGCGGAGACCGGCGGTGGTGGCGCTGTGGCGGGTGTGGTGATAGCGGACCCGGCAGGCGGCCGGGTTGCCTGTCCACTCCTGCGCTCGGCCGCCTCGTCGCCCCTCGCCGGTGGCGCACCCCGATCGCCGGGGCGCGGTCCGTCCCGACGCGGTGCGGCGGGCGCGCCCGGGCCGGGCACCGAAGCGCTGGCGGGTCCGGGCGCCGACGGCGCGGTGGGACTGGGCCTCGACCGCGGGGCGGCGCCGGGCGTCGACGGGGCGGCAGGGCCGGGCAGGAACTCGACGCGCAGGTCGGCGGGCCGGC
>NZ_RJLN01000015.1 GCF_003725545.1 Micromonospora solifontis
GGGCGGCCGGTGGAGGCGGAGCGGTGGCTGTCGTCGGGGTGGACTCGGCGCGCGGGGCCGGCAGGGCCGGTTGCCGGTCCAACCCTGGCGTGAGCGGGGTGAGGGCCGGATCCGAGCGGAGGATCCGCCCGTGCAACCCCTGGAGCACCTCGCCGGGCTCGATGCCGTACTCCTCGCGGAGCAGCCCCGCGAACTCCCGGTAGGCGGCCAGCGCCTCCGCCTGCCGCCCGCTGCGGTAGAGCGCCAGCATGAGCTGCTGGCGCAGCCGTTCCCGGACCGGAAACTCACGCACCAGGTCGACCAGTTCACCGACCAGCTCGCCGTGCCGGCCGCTGGCCAGCTCCAGCTCGACCCGGGTCTCCAGGGCGACGGCGCGCAGTTCGACCAGCCGGTGCCGGGCGGAGTCGAAGAACGGCCCGGCGAACCCGGTGAACGGCTCGCCCTGCCACAGCTCCAGGGCGGCGGTCAGCTCCGCCAGCGCCTCGGCGGTACGCCCCGCGGCGTGTCCCTGCCGGGCCCGGTGCACCCCGCGCTCGAAGCGGACCGCGTCCACCGCCTCCGGCGGCACCCGCAACAGGTACCCGGCGTCGGTCAGGGCCAGCACCTGCCCCGGCGTACGCGGGGACCGCTCGGGCTCGAGCACCCGGCGCAGCCCGGCGACGTACTTCTGCACCACGTTGGGGCCGTTCGCGGGCGGCTCCTCCGGCCAGACCGCGTCGACGATCTGCCCGGTGGGCACCGGACGGCCGGCGGAGAGCAGCAGCACGGCCAGCACCGCACGCTGCTTGCCGGGACCGAGGTCGAGCGGGCGGTCGGCGTACCAGGCGCGCTGGGGACCGAGGAGCGCGAAGCGCAGCCCCGCGGGGTCCGGCGGCACCTGCGTACCTGACATGCGACTTTCCGCTCCTGACGCCCCCGACGTGGCCGGACGGCAGGGCCCGGCAGCCGGACCGCAGCATATCGGCAGCCGAACCGCCGTGGCCGCCCGCAGCATCGTCATCGGCAGAGGCCACGGAAGCGAGAAAGAGAACAACGATGACACAGGCAACGGGCAGCACCCGGACCGTCCGACGGACGATGGGCACGGTCGCGGCCGTGCTGGCCGCCACCACCCTGCTCGCCGGATGCGGACCGAAGAGCGACCCGGCCGCCGCGCCGGGGACCCGCCCGGCGGCCAGCCCGAGCGCCGACCCGAAGCAGGCGCTCCTCGCCGCGGTCCCGGACGAGCGCGCCGGTGCCTTCCGGTTCACCGGCAAGGACTCGTCGGGCGACATGAGCGGGCGGATCGACCCGGCGGCGAAGGCCATGGAGTTGCACATGGTCGCGCCGCCCGACAAGGACGGCATCACCGCGAAGATGTCGTTCCTGATCATCGAGGACAGGGTCTGGATGAAGGCGAAGTTCAGCGGCCACCCGGGCCTGCCGAAGTTCCCCGACAAGTGGATGGCGCTGGACCCGGCCAAGCTCACCGACGCCGACGCCGTGCCGAGCTACGACGGCGCCGACCAGGGCAACGCCGGCCCGCTCCTCGACGCGGCCACCTCCGTCGAGCAGCAGGGCCCCGGGAAGTACGCCGGGTTCATCGACGTGACCGGCGGGGAGGCAGCCAAGGCGCTGGACGACGGCGAGGCGGCGGCGCTCGGTGAGGCCGGCCGGCACGTGCCCTTCACCGCCCAGGTGGGGCCGGACGGGCACCTCACCTCGCTGGTGCTGTCGATGCCGGCGGCCGGGAAGCGCGGGGCGTACCGCTACGTCGTGAACTACGCCGACTACGGCAGCACGCCGAAGATCACCGTGCCGACCGGGAGCGCCGCGACGAAGGCGCCGTCCCTGGCGTACGAGCTGCTGAACAGCTGACCCACGACCCGCGGGGACGGCGGCGCACGGGGGCCGTCGCCCCCGGGGCGAAAGCGGGGGCCCCTTGTCGACACACGTGTGTCGACAAGGGGCCCCTCCTTACCTCCTAGCGGCCGAGGACGGAGCCGCCGTTGACGCCGAGCACCTGGCCGGTGACGTAGCCGGCGGCGGGGCTGGCCAGGTAGCGGACGGCGGCCGCGATGTCGTCCGGTACGCCGGCCCGACCGACCAGGGTGGCGGCGACCCGCTTGGCGTGCCCGTCGGGCGTCATCCGGTCGCCGAAGAACTCGGTCTCGGCGACGTACCCGGGGCTGATCACGTTGGCCGTGATCCCGTCCGGGCCGAGCTGGGCCGCCAGGTCGTACGCCCAGCCGTGCAGGGCCGCCTTGGCCGCCGAGTACGGTCCGGCGCCGCCCCGTTGGGCGGCGATCGAGCTGATCAGGAGCACCCGGCCGCCCGGCCGGCGCAGGGCGGGCAGCAGCGCCTCGGTGAGCAGGACCGCGGTGAGCACGTTGGCGTCCAGGTTGGCCCGCCACCAGGCCGCCACGTCGGCCAGCGTGTCGGTGACGCCACCGAGGTAGCCGCCGGCGTTGTTGACCACCACGTCGACGGTCCGCTCCCCCACCGCCGAGACGACCCCGGCGAGTTGCGCCGGATCGGTCAGGTCGGCGGTGACGGCGCTGACCGCCGCCGGCCGCCCGCACTCCGCCGAGATCTGCTCCGCGGCGGACAGCAGCACGTCCGCCCGCCGCCCCACGATGAGCACCTCGAACCCGTCCGCGACGAGCCCCCGGGTGACGGCCGCCCCGATCCCGGTCCCGCCCCCGCTCACCACCGCCAGCCGGTCCCCCATGATTCCTCCCATGCCACCGACACTCCGTCGATCATGAGGTTAGCCGGCCTTTCGTCGGCGTGGCGTGCCGCTAACTTCATGATCGACGGAAAGGGGGTGCGGGGGGTGGGGGTCAGGGGCGGCGGGAGAGGGTGGTCAGGAGGGGGTGTAGGCGGGTACGGAGGCTGGCCAGGCCGCCGGGGAAGAAGTACACCGCCAGGATGAAGACCGTGCCGAGGACGAACAAGGGCTGGGACAGGGGGTGGCTGAGGAAGGCGGGGAGGCTGTTGACCGCGTCGCTGCTGCCGAACGCGGTCAGCCGGTGGTCCAGGTACATGTAGAGGATGCCGCCGAGCACCGGGCCCCAGCGGGTGCCGGGACCGCCGAGCACCACCATGACCAGCAGCGACAGGGTCAGCTCGGACGAGGTCACGTGCGGGGACGCGCCAACCAGTAGGGAGTAGACCACCCCGCCGGCGCTCGCCAGCCCGCCGGCGAGGGTGAACGCGACCAGCTTGAACCGGTACGGGTCGAGCCCGAGCACCCCGATCCGCCGCTCGTCGTCGCGCAGCCCGGCCAGCACCCGTCCGGTCGGCGACATGCTGACCCGGTGCACCACGAAGACCACCAGCGCCAGGTACGCCAGCGCCAGCCAGTAGAGATTGACCGTGTTCGCCACCCCCACCAGGGCCGACGGCAGCCCGGAGACGTCCAGCGTCAGCCCTTCCTCGCCGCCGGTGAGCCCGCCGAAGTTCCGGGCCACCAGGATCGCCCCGACCTGCGCGAAGGCCAGGGTCACCATGGCGAAGGCGATCCCGACGGTACGCAGCGCGACCGCGCCGAGCAGCGCGGCGAGGATCGTCCCGCCGACGACGGTGAACAGCGCCGCCTGCCACAGCGGCAGCCCGACCTTGGTGACCAGGATGGCGGTTCCGTACACCCCGACGGCGAAGAACAGCGCGTGCCCGAAGGAGAGCATGCCGGTCCGCCCGAAGAGCAGGTCGTAGCCGGCGGCCAGGCCGCCGAAGACCAGGCAGATGGCGAGTAGCTGCAGGGTGCCCGGCGAGTTCAGCGGCCCCTCGAAGACGCCCGGCAGGTTGACCGTCGAGTACGGCAGAATCACCGCCACCACCAGGGCGAGCAGCGGCAGGTACGGCCGCAGTCCGTGCCAGCGGGCGTGCCCCGGGGTCAGCTCGTCGGGCACCGCCGCGGGCGGCGCCGGTACCTCGGGACTCTTGACCTCGGTCATGCCGTTGCCACCTTTCCGGCCAGCCCCTGCGGACGCAGCAGCAGCACCACGGCGAGCAGCCCGACCACGCAGAGGTCCCCCAGCCCGGTCGTGCCGTAGTAGTTGACGAACTGTTGCAGCAGCCCCACCACGACCGCCGCGTACGCGGACCCGACCACCGAGCCCATCCCGCCGATCACCACCACGATGAACGCGAAGATCAGCAGCGAGCCGCCCTGCCCGGGCGAGACGGTGCCGAAGTAGACCCCGCCGAGCGCGCCGGCCAGCGCGGCGGCGGCGCCGCCGATCGCGAAGACCAGGGTGAACGCCTTGCGCACGTCGATGCCGAGCGCGGTCACCATCTCCCGGTTCTCCACCCCGGCCCGGATGACCAGGCCGTACCGGGTGAACCGGAGGAAGGCGAGCAGCCCGCCGAGCACCAGCACTGCGGCGATGATCAGGAGCAGCAAGGCGTTGGACACCTTGGCGCCAAGGATCGAGGTGACCTCCCGGGTCCAGGCCGGGCGGTCGAACGGCCGGGCGTCCGCACCCCAGGTGGCCTGGAGCAGGGCCACCCCGGCCAGCGAGAGGCCGACGGTGACCAGCACCTGCTCGATGGTGCGGGAGTAGAGCGGCCGGATCAGCACCAGCTCGACCAGCACCGCCACCACCGTTCCGGCCAGCACACCGAAGGCGACCGCCAGCACGAACCCGAACCCGTCGGGGCCGGCGCCGGGCAGGTTGCCCGCCGCCCACCAGGTCGCGTACGCGCCGACGCCGAGGAACAGGCCGTGCGCGAAGTTGAGCACGTCGGCCAGGCCGAAGACCAGGGAGAGGCCGGAGGCGACCAGGAAGTAGAGCGCCGCCAGGCCGAGCCCGGTCAGCGTCAGCAGGATGACCGTGTTCACGCTGCGCCGTCCTTCGCTCGCGACTGCGGGGCTCGCAGACCCGACTCGCTCCTCGCGCTCGCCGGCACCTCGCCGGAGCCGACGCCGAGCAGCGACTTGGTCAGCGCGGTCTCCAGCAGCAGATCCTGGGCGTTCCCGGTCCAGGCGACCCGGCCGGCGGAGAGCACCACCGCGTCCTTCGCCAGCCGGCGCACCACGGCCAGGTTCTGCTCGACCAGCAGCACCGGCACGGATTCAGCCACCCGTTCCAGCACCTCGGCCACCTCGGTCACCACCTTCGGCGCCAACCCCTTGGTCGGCTCGTCGACCAGCAGCAGCCGGTTGTCGTTGAGCAGCACCCGGCCGATCGCGAGCATCTGCTGCTGCCCGCCGGAGAGCGAACCGGCCCGTTGCCGTCCGCGCCGGTCCAGCTCGGGAAAAAGCGCGAAGACCTTGTCGTACGCCGGGGTGGTGCCCCGCCGTTCGGCGAGCCGCAGGTTCTCCGCGACGGTGAGCCCGGCGAAGACGCAGCGGTCCTCCGGCACGTACCCGAGGCCACCGCGGACCAGCCGGTGGGTGGGGCGGGCCAGCAGGCTCTGCGCACCCATCCGGATGGTGCCGCGGACCTCGCCGTTGCGGGGGGTCAGGCCGACGATCGCGCGCAGCGTGGTGGTCTTGCCGACGCCGTTGCGGCCGAGCAGCACGGTGACCCCGGTCGGCGCGACGTCGAACGACACGCCCTGCAGGATGTGCAGCCCGGCGATCCGCACGGACAGGTTCTCCACGCTGAGAATTGGTTCGACGCTCACAGCGACTCCCCCAGGTACGCCTCCTGGACGGTGGCGTTGGCCATCACCGTGTCCGGGGTGTCGCAGGCCAGCAGCGCGCCGTGGTGCATCACGGCGATCCGGTCGGCCAGTTCCAGGATCACGTCCATGTGGTGCTCCACCATGAGCACCGACCGGCCGCTGTCGCCGGTCAGCGACTTGATGACGCTGACCAGCTCGGGCACGTCCTCGGCGCTGACCCCGGCCATCGGCTCGTCGAGCAGCATCACCCGGGGCTCGCCGGCGAGCAGCAGGGCGATCTCCAGCTTCCGCTTCTCGCCGTGGGCGAGGGTGCCGGCCAGGGCCGTACCCCGGTGGTGCAGGCCGACCCGGTCCAGCGCCGCGTCGGCGGCGGCGGCCACCTCCCGGTCGGCCGCCGCCCGCCGCCACAGCTTCATCGAGCCACCCCGGTGCGCCTGTACGGCGAGCCGGACGTTCTCCCGGACGGTCAGCGAGCCGAAGACCGAGGACGCCTGGAAGGTGCGTCCGAGGCCGAGACGGGCCCGCTTGTGCGTGGGGAGTTCGGTGACGTCCTCCCCGTCCAGCAGGACCCGCCCGTCGGTGGGCCGGCGCAGGCCGGTGATCAGGTTGAACAGCGAGGTCTTGCCGGCGCCGTTCGGCCCGATCACGCCGAGGAACTCCCCGGGCGCCAGGTCGAGGTAGACGGAGTCGACGATGGCGACCTCACCGATCCGCCAGGTCAGACCGCGGGTGGCGAGCACGCGTCAGCCCTTCATCTGGGTGACCGGCGGCGCGGTCTCGTCACCGGTCAGGGTCTTCTGCGCGGTGGCGGTGTACGCGGTGCCGCTGCCGGACAGCTTGGCCTGGTACATCGGCTGGAGCAGCGCGTGGTCCTCGGCCCGGATGGTCATCTGGCCCTTGACGCTGTCGAACTGCCAGCCCTCCAGCGCCTTGATCATCTTGTCCACGTCGTCGCCGCCCTCCTGCGCGGCGCGGACGATCATCTGGGCGGCGGCGAAGCCGTCCGGGTGGAACAGGTCGATCACGCCGCCCGGCAGCTTGGCCTTGGCGGCCTTGGCCGCGTCGTTGTCGCTGGCGCCGTCGAAGTAGTGCGCCAGGAAGGAGATCTTGCCGCCGGCGGCGCCGAAGGTCGGCCACGAGGCCCGGAGGTCCAGCCCGGTGACGACCGTGGTGGAGGCCAGGACGCCCTGCTGGTCGAGGGTCTGCCACATGGCCGGGGCGGTGGTGCCGGCCCAGGCGACGAAGAGCAGGTCCGGCTTGGCGGCCTTGATCTGGCTGGCGAACGGGGTGAACTCGGTGGCGCTGGCCGGGGCCCGGATGCCGGTCACGGTCGCGCCGGCACCGCCGATGACGTTCTTGACGGCGGCCTCGTTGGCGTCGCCGAACGCGCCTTCCTGCGCGAACACGACGACCTTCTTGCCCTTGGCGTCGCCGATGAAGGACTTGGCGGTCACCACGTCCTGGTACGACTGCCGGCCCGAGCGGAAGGTGTACTTGTTGACGCCGGTGATGGCGTCCGTGGCGGCCGGGCCGGAGATGAAGAGCACCTTGTTCTGGGCGGCGATCGGGGCGACCTGCAGCGCCACGCCGGAGGAGCTCGACCCACCGATGATCTTGTAGCCCTTGCCGATCAGGTCCTTGGCCGCGGAGACCGCCTTGGCCGGGTCGCCCGCGTCGTCGACCTCGGTGATCTCGATCTTCCGGTTGCCGACCTTGCCGGTGCCCTTGGTGGCGTAGTCGAGGCCGGCCCGCAGCCCCTCGATGTACTCCTTGCCGTAGCTGGCCAGGGGGCCCGACTGGGCGTAAACCAGGCCGACCTTCACCGGCGCGGCGTCGCCGCCGCCGGAGGCGGTGTCCTGCGGGCTGCCACAGGCCGTGGCCGCGAGCGCGGCCGCCATCACCGTGGCGGCGGAAAGGAACACCCGTCGCGTGTGCCGGATCGTCATTGCGACTCCAGGTGGGGACAGGGGGAATGTCAGTTGTCGGCTCACGCTAGAAGTGACGTCACCCACGGGCTATGTGGCTGGAACACACAAGTGAGCGAGGAGGGGTGGCCGGTTGTTACAACCACCAACTGGCGGTGGGCGGATCCCCCGACCCCGGTGGGCGAAGGCACCATCCACGGAGGTACGGCTGTGTCGCGCCCCGCCACCGCATCCGGTACGCGCGGCGGCCCGGCGGATCACTCCGCCGGGCCGCCGTGGTAGGCGTAGAGATCAGATGTGCAGGCGGCTCCGCATATGGGGAGTAATTCCCTCGGATGGTGGACCGGATCTGCGTCAGCGGCGCCGGAGCGGACCACAGGCGCCGTCGTGGTCGGCCGGCAGCGGGCAGCGCCGGCCGCCGTCGAGCACCCGGTCGCACCAGACCCAGTGGCGTACGGACTGCTCGTCCTCCCTCGACACGGTCGTTCCGCCCCGCTCGACGTCCGCCAGGAAGCCGAGCGTGCGGCAGATGGAGCGGGCGAAACCCCGCGCCCCCGGCGTGAAGCGGGACTGCCAGTTCCGCAGCGCCCGCTTGATCCGGACGTTCTCCTCGGCGGTGCGGGCCACCTCGCGGCGGGCCAGCGCCAGGTCGCCGGCCACCCGGTGCAGGAAGGCGTGCACCTCGACCGGATCGAGCCCGCGCCGCACCGTGCGGAAGTTCCGCTCCCGGACCTGGCCGACGGTGAGCGGCCGGCACGACTCCGAGCGGTACCAGCCACCGTTCGGGGGCCGGCCACCGGCGGCCCGCCGCCGGAACAGATCGAGCACCTTACGCACCACACCCTCCTTCAAGACCTGGAAGGCGGCCCGCCCGCGGACAGGGGACGCGGCCGGGCCGCCGGCCCCGGGACCGCAGCCCTCATCGGCGGTACGACCCCGGAGCCCACCCGAGGTCCGACCCCGCGGTTTGCCGAACCAACCGGAGCCGGACATGCTGAGGCTACCCAAAATGTTTGTGTAGGTTGACCCTCTCGATGCGACACGCCAGTTGTTGCAGTTACTGGTGCAGCCCCGGCATGATCGAGGATGCCGAACCAACCGGAGTCCTCATCATGCCCACAGCCGAACCGCCCTACCGCACGATCGCAAACGACCTCACCGCGAAGATCAAGTCTGGCGAGTTGAAGCCCGGCGACAAGCTGCCCTCCACCCGGGAGCTGGCCGAGGCCTACGGCGTCCACATGAACACCGCCTCGCGGGCCCTGTCGCTGCTGCACGACCGCGAGCTGATCACCGGACATCCGGGGCGCGGCACCTACGTGGCCGAGCGTTCCGGGCAGTGAGCTCTCACCGCCTGCAAACCTGATGACGTGAACGACTCAGCGCTTGAGTCGTTCACGCCATCAACTCGAAAGGCAGCGGGAGGCAACCCCGGCGCCGCCCGCCCGGCACCGGCCCTCGGACCGGTCCGGTCGGCAGTTGCCCGGTTCCTGACCTGCCGGTGCGGCTCGGGACGGAAGATGACCTGGTGCGCCGCCTGCTGCGTCATCCCGTCCGGCTGGTGCCGCTCGGGTTCCTGGCGGTGATCCTGCTCGGCACCGGCGTGCTGATGCTGCCCTGGGCCACCAGCCGGGAGGAGTACACCCCGTTCGTCACGGCGCTTTTCACCTCCACCTCAGCCGTCTCGGTCACGGGGTTGTCGGTCACCGACACCCCGAACTACTGGAACGCGTTCGGCCTGACCACGATCACCGTGCTGACCCAGATCGGCGGCCTGGGCATCCTCACCGGCGCGGCGCTGGTGATCCTGGCGGTGTCCCGGCAGCTCGGCCTGCGCAACCGGCTCCTCGTGCAGGCCGAGACCGCCGAGTTCGGCATCGGCGACGTCCGCTGGCTGCTGATCCGGATCGCCGGCACGGTCTTCGTCACCGAGGCGCTGATGACCGTCGTGGTCGCCGGCCGCCTCTGGCTGCGCTACGACTACGGCTTCCGGTCGGCGCTCGGCAACGCCCTCTTCCACTCGATCGAGGCGTTCAACAACGGCGGCTTCACCCTCTACTCGGACAGTCTGGTCGCCTTCGGCGAGGACCCCTGGGTGGCGCTGCCGCTGAGCCTGGGCGCGATCATCGGTGGACTCGGCTTCCCGGCACTCTTCGAGGCCGTCCGCGAGTGGCGACGGCCGGCCGGCTGGACGATCGCCACCAAGCTGACCATCTGGGGCAGCCTGGCGCTGGTCGGCCTCGGCTTCGGTTACCTGTTGCTCGCCGAGTGGACCAACCCGTACACCATCGGCACCTACAGCGCCTGGGGCAAGGTGCTCGCCTCGTTCGCCCAGATCGCGTTGAGCCGGACCGGCGGCTTCGACGTGATCAACATTGCCAGGCTCAGCGAGGAGAGCTACCCGCTGTTCATCGTGCTGATGTTCATCGGCGGCGGCAGTGCCAGCACCGCGGGCGGGATCAAGGTCTCCACGTTCTTCCTCCTCGCCTTCGTGATCTGGGCGGAGGTGCGGGGCGAACCCGACGTCACCGTCGGCGGCCGGCGGATCGCCAACGCCAGCCAGCGGCAGGCGCTGACCGTGGCGCTGCTCAGCGTGGCCCTGGTGGTCGGCGGCGCGGTGGGGCTGATCCTGCTCACCGAGGGCGTACCCAACTTCGCCGCGATCTTCGAGGTCACCTCCGCGTTCAGCACCACCGGGCTCTCCGTCGGCCTCGCCCCGCGACTGCCGGAACCCGGCAAGTACCTGCTGACCGCGCTCATGTACATCGGCCGGGTCGGCCCGCTCACCCTCGGGTCGGCGATCGCGTTGAACACCCGGCGACGCCTGTACCGCTACCCGGAGGAGCAACCCATTGTCGGCTAGGAAGACGGACGAGAACGACATCGTGGTGATCGGCCTGGGCCGGTTCGGCTCCCACCTGGCCGGCTCCCTGGCGCGGCTCGACCATGAGGTGCTGGCCATCGACCGCAGCCCGGAGCGGGTCCAGCGCTGGTCAGCCGAGCTGGACCGGGTGGTCCAGGCGGACGCCACCGAGGAGGGCGCGCTGCGCCAGCTCGGCGTGGCCGAGTTCCAGCGGGCGGTGGTCGCGATCGGCGCCTCCGTCGAGGCGAGCGTGCTCACCGTGCTGGCCCTCACGGAGCTGGGCGTACCGCAGATCTGGGCCCGGGCCACCTCGGAGAAACACGCGAAGATCCTCGCCTCCGTGGGCGCGCACCACGTGATCTTCCCGGAGGCGGAGACCGGCGAGCGGGTCGCGCATCTGATCATCAGCAAGATGCTGGACTTCATCGAGTTCGACGACCAGTTCGCCATCGCCAAGGTGCGCGTACCCGGAACGATGGTGGGGCGGTCGCTGCGCGACATGCCCCCGGCGGAGCGGTGCGGGGTGATGGTGGTCGGCGCGAAGCTCCCCGGCGAGCCGTTCCGCTACGCGACCCCGGACACGGTGCTCCGCCCCGACAGCGTGCTCATCGTTGAGGGCAGCATCACCCAGGTGCAGCGCTTCGCCTCGCTCGGCTGAGCGTCACTTCTTGCCCTTGCCGCCGTGACCACCCCCCTTCGGCTGCTTCACTTTCCTTTTCCCTTGCCGTCGTCCTTGCCCTTCGGGGGCTTCGCCGGCTTGGCCTTCCCGCCGCCGGGGTTGGGGGGCGAGCCGCTCTTCGCGGTGGTGGTCTTCGTCGGCGGTCTGGTGGTCGGACTGGCGGGCGACACGGTCGTCGGGACCGAGCCCGCGACCCCGGCGACCTGCACGCCGCAGGTGCGGTCGCCGACCTTGAACTCCACCGGCAGCGGGTTCACCCCGGTGTAGCTGCCGGTCAGCGACACCTTCTTCGACGCCCCGGGGGCCAACGCCGCGTCCGCGGCGGGCGGCTGGAGCAGCACGGTACGACCCTGCTGGCGCACCGCCGGCTCGGCCTTCGTGACCGTCTGCTTACCCGGGAAGGTGAAGCTCATCGTCCAGTCCCGCAGCTCCCGGCGCCCGGTGTTGGTGAGGGTCAGGTCGGCGGTGAAGTCCTTGCCGGTGTCCCGGCGCAGCACGTAGTCGACGGCGCACGGGGTCGGCTCCGGCAGCGCCATCCGCGCCTCGGTCGGCTCGACCCCTCCGCTGGCCGAGCTCTTCGAGGTCACCCCCCAGATCGAGGCGGTGACCGCGATCAGGCCCACGGCCGCCACCCCGGCCTCCACCCGGCGCCGCCGCGCCGCCGCCTTGCGGGTACGGGTGCGGACGGCCGAGAAGGGCAGTGCGTCGGTCTCCGACGACCAGGGCAGGATGGTGGTGCCCGCGTTCTCCAGCAGCGCCGGGTCGAACTGGCCGAGCGCCGGGGAGACCGGCACGATCGCCGCGATCCCGGCCGCCTCGGCGAGGGTACGCGCCACCTCGGCGGTCGCCGGGCGGTCCTCGGGGCGCTTGGCCAGGCAGTGCCGGACCAGCTCCTCGACCTCGTCGGGCAGCCCGACCACCGGGGGCATCGGGTCCGGCTCGTTGTACATGTGCGCCCGGAGCATCTGGGTGGTGGTGCTGGCCTGCCAGGGCAGCCGGCCGGTGAGCATCCGGTACAGCAGCAGGCCGACCGCGTACACGTCGGTCGCCGGGGAGACCTGGCCGTTGTCCAGCCGCTCCGGCGCCAGGTACGCGGGCGTGCCGAGCAGCGCCCCGTCCGGCCCCTTCTCGCTCTCCCCGACCAGCGCCGAGATGCCGAAGTCGACGACCTTCACCCCGGTGGGCGTGAGCATGACATTGCCCGGGGTGACGTCCCGGTGCACCACGCCCCGGGCGTGCGCGGTGGCCAGCGCCGAGGCCACCTCCGCGCCGATGGTCACCGCCTCCCGCCAGGGCAGCTGCCCGCCACGGCCGAGCCGGGTGCTCAGCGGACCGCCGTCGACCAGCTCCATGACCACGTACGGCACGGTCAGCCCGACCTGCTCGGACTCGCCGTAGTCGTACACGTTGGTGATGTTGGGGTGGCACAGCCGCGCGGCGGCCTGCGCCTCGATCCGGATCCGGTGCCGGAACGCCTTGTCGCTGGCGAGCCGGGAGGCGAGCACCTTGACCGCCACCTGACGTCCGAGCACCTCGTCGTAGCCGCGCCAGACCACCGACATGCCGCCCGCACCGAGCTGCTCGACCAGCCGGTACCGCTCACCCAGCAGCTGCGCGCCGCCCCGTTCCGCTGTACCCATGGTCGGTCCTGTTGCCCGAGGTCGGCCCTCGTACACCTGGTGGGTCGGAATCGGTCAGAAATGTCACCCGTTCAGGCGGTCGCGAGAAGTTGGTCCACCGGGGCGTAGTCGTCGGTCAGCACCAGCGTGTCCCCGACGAACCCGGCCAGCTCGTCGCCGTGCAGCAGCATGGCCGGCTCGGGCAGCAGCGGCAGCTGGGCCTGGATCCGGGCCAGCGGCAGCGGCGTGTCGGCGGCGACGATCAGGAAGTTCGCGCCGTGCTGCCCGGCGATCGCCCCGGGCGGGGCGATGAGCGCGACGTGCCGGAACTCGGCGGCGACGGTGGCCAGCTCGGCCCGGATGAAGCGGTCCGGCGGCAGGTCGATGACGTTCTGCACGTAGATCCCGCCGGGGCGGAGCACCCGGCGGACCTCGGCGGCCATCTCCCGGGTGGCCAGGTGCCAGGGCACCACCAGGTGCCCGAAGGCGTCCCCGACGATCAGGTCCCGGCTGTCGGTCGGTTCCGCGCCGAGCAGGATCCGGGCGTCCCCGACCCGGGCGCGCAGCCGCGGCCCGGTGCGTACGCCCAACTCCCGCCGGTCCAGGTCGACCAGGCCGCCGTCGATCTCGAAGACCAGGTTGTCGCTGCCGGGTCGGGTCGCGGCGACGTAGCGGGGGATGGTGAAGCCACCGCCGCCCAGGTGCAGCGCGTCCAGGGGCCGGCCCGCCGGCGCGGCCAGGTCGGCGACCAGGCCGATCCACTGGGTGTACGCGTACTTCAGGTGGGTCGGGTCGGCCAGGTCGACGTACGAGTGCTGCGCGGAGTTGAGGTAGAGGTAGCGGCCCTGGGTCCACTGCTCGTCCACCTCGACCCGGGCGCAGTGGTACGCCGTCTCCACGTCGCACGGGTTCGGCGCGACGGCGGAGAGCCCCGCCCCGGCCAGGCCCAGCACCGCCAGGGCGGCCCTGGTCCGGCCCCGACCCGGCAGCCCGGCCCTCGCCCGCCGCCGCAGGTACGCCCCGAGCACCAGCCCGGTCACCCCGAGCACGGCGGCCAGCCCGAGCACGATCGCCGTGCTGGGCAGCGCCGCCACCAGCACGAAGCCGGTGACCAGGGTGGCGGTGATGCCGCCGAGCGTGCCGATACCGGAGAGCCGGCCCACCACCTGCCCGGTCCGGCGCAGGTCGGCGAGCTGGAGCTTGACCACCAGCGGGGTCACCCCGGCGAGCAGCGCCGCCGGCAGCAGCACCGCCAGCGCGGTCAGCAGCAGCACCGCGCCCGCCGCGCCGCCGCGCAGCGCCTCACCGGCGTACCGGACGACGGGCAGGGTGACCGCGGTGGCGATGCCCGCCAGCACCAGCGCCGGGGCGAGCAGCGTGCGCGGGTCCCGGCGGTCGGCGAGCCAGCCACCCATCCACGCCCCGTACGCGATGGCGCCCAGCGCCATGCCGATGACCGAGCTGGTCACCTGGAGGGTCACCCCGACGTACGGGCCGACCAGGCGGAGCGAGACGGTCTCCAGGACCAGCACCGCCCCGCTGGAGAGGAAGACCAGGAACGGGGCCAGCCCGTTCGGCAGGGCCCGGGGCGGGGTCGGCGCGGCCGGCGCGGACTCCGCCAGGACGTCGGACGATGTGCTGCTCACCGTCGCGATGTTACGCAGCGTCGCCGGCCACCCGGGTCAGTACATCGAAATATGAACATGGTTTGTGTGGTCGGCGGCCGGGCTGCCGCCGCCGCTGTACGCCCGCCAGCCGGTGTTCGGCATCCAGATCTGCCGGTACCAGATGACGTACATGATGCCCAGCCGGCTGGCGTTGTTCTTGGCCCAGCTCGCCAGGCTGTCCCCGTACGCCTTGTCCCCGCCGGTGGCCGAGACGTCCTCGAAGCCGTTCTTGGCGGCGGCGAAGTCGCAGGCCCGGCCCTTGGGGTGTTCGCCGTCGCCACCGCTGCGGTGGCAGGAGACGTAGCGCTTGTAGCCGGCCGCCTGGGCCTGCTGGAGCATGTGCAGGGTGCGCGGGGTGATGCAGCCGTCGGCCGGCGTCGGGTCGTTCACCGAGCAGGACTCCGACGGCCAGGAGCCGTCCGGGTTGCGCGGTGCCGGCTTCGCCGACGACGAGCCGCCGCTGAACCCGGACCCGGCCCCGGAACTCACCTTGGCCAGGGCGATCTCGGCGTCCCGCTTCTTCTTGGCCAGGATCGCGAGCTGCTTCTGCTGCTCCCGGACCTCGGTGTCGATGGCCAGCTTGGCCTGGGAGGCCTTGACCTTGGCCTCGTTCAAATCGTGCAGCCGCTTGCTGTCCCGCTGCGCCATCACGTCCAGCTCGGCGGCGCGCTTGAGGAAGTCGTTCGGGCCGGAGCTGGCCAGCAGCACCGACACCGGGGTGAGCCGGCCCACCCGGTACGACTGTGCGGCCACCTCGCCGACCTGCCCGGTCAGCTCGACCAGGCGTACCTCGAGCTGCTTGTACTCCACCGCGAGCGCGGCCTGCCGGCGCTTCGAGTTGTCCAGCTTGTTCTTGGCCTCGATGTGCCCCCTGGCCGCCGCGTCGAGGGCGGCCCGCAGCTGCTTGCTACCGCCCTCGTTGGGCGCGCTCGGGCTGGGTGCCGCGGTGGCCGGCCCGGCCGGGGCGAGGCCCGCGCCGAGCAGCAGAGCCGTCGCGCTGAGCAGCGCGAGCAACGGCCGGCGGACCCGCCGCCGGATGAGCCTGGTCCTGGGCACGAAAGCGTCCTTCCGTCGACCGCCGGCCCCCGGTCGACACTCGGCGCGGCGGCGGCTCCACCGGCGCCGGACGGCGGCCTGCTGGCGGAGACCGCCGGTCACGATACCGGACCACGCGCGCCGCGCCAGGCCCCCGACCTGCGAGGGTGGCCGATGTCGACGCAGCGTGCCGGCGCCCTCCGGCTGGCGTGACGATCATGGGCGGGCGACGGACGACGGGCGACGGGCCCTTGTCGCAGCCTTTCGAGCTGACATCACCAACGACTCACCAGTTCGCCCGCTACGGCGAGCGGGCGGCACGACGCGGCATCGCGGCCGAGTGCCGGCTGTCGACATGGGCGATGAGTCGTTTACGACATCAGCTCGAAAGGCGGCCCCGACCCCAACGACGCCTCGGCGGCTGACGGAAAGAGCGCGCACGGCCGGTCCGGCCGGACGCCGCGCCGCGACCGGTCAGCCGGCGAGCAGCGCGGAGCGGACCTCGTCCCAGATCTCCGGGCTGGCCGCCACCAGCAGGCCCCGGCCGTCGTCGGCCGGGCGGTAGTCGGTGCCGTCGAAGCGCCGGGCCACCCCGCCGGCCTCGCGCACCAGCAGCGTGCCGGGGGCATGGTCCCAGGGAAGGGTGCGCCAGAACAGGACGAACTGCTGGGCGCCGGTGAGGATGTCCAGGTATTCCCGGCCGGCGCAGTGCTGGCCGGGGAGCAGCTCGCCGATCCGCGCGCCGCCCGCCTCCACGGCCCGCCGGGCGTCCGGGGGGAGGAACCGGGTCATCGCGGTGCCGCGCAGCGCGCCGACCTGCGGTGCGGGCCGGTCGTTGCGCACGGTCGCGCCGTCCAGCCGGGTGCCCGCGCCGGTCCGGCACGCGGCCAGCGTGCCGTCCAGCGGGTCGTACACCCAGGAGGCGACCGGCGCGCCGTCGGTCAGCAGGGCCACCATCAGCGCGAACGGCCGCCGGCCGGCGGCGAAGTTGGCGGTGCCGTCCACCGGGTCGACCAGCCAGACGTCGCCCGCGCCCCGCAGGTGGCGCAGCAGGTCCGGGTCCTCGGCGACCGCTTCCTCGCCGACCACCACGGAGCCGGGGCGCAGCTGCCGCAGCCGGGCGGAGATGAACTCCTCGGCCCGGCGGTCGGCGACCGTGACCAGCTCGCCGGGCGCCTTCTCGGTGATGTCCGCGTCGTCGAGCCGCCGGAACATCGGCACCACGACCGTCGCCGCGGCCTCCCGCAGCAGCGCGCCGACGTCGTCCAGCAGCCGGTCAGCCACGCGGCGGCAGCTTGACCACGCTGACGAAGAACTCGTCGATCTGGCGGACCACCGAGATGAAGCGCTCGAAGTCCACCGGCTTGGTCACGTAGGCGTTGGCGTGCAGCTGGTAGCTGCGCAGGATGTCCTCGTCGGCCTGGGAGGTGGTGAGCACCACGACCGGGATCCGGCAGAGCTGCTCGTCCTTCTTGATCTCCTCCAGCACCTCCCGGCCGTCCCGGCGGGGCAGGTTCAGGTCGAGCAGGATCAGGTCGGGGGCCACCGCGTCCGCGTACTGGCCCTCGCGCCGCAGGTAGGCCAGCGCCTCGGCGCCGTCGGAGACGACCGTGAGGCGGTTGCGGAGCTTGTGCTCCTCGAACGCCTCCTGGGTCATCAGCACGTCGCCCGGGTCGTCCTCGACGAGGAGCACCTCGATCGGGCTTTTGCCGTCTGCCGGCGCGGTCATCCCACCGTCTCCTTCATGCCACCCGTTGTTGCCGCAAGCGTGCCATCCTCACCGTCGACGGTCGCCGCCGGCTCCCCGGGGAGCGCCGGCAGGGTGAACCGGATCGCGGTGCCCTCCCCGGCGTCGGTGTCCACCCAGACCCGACCACCGTGGTACTCCACGATCTTCTTGACGATGGCCAGGCCGATGCCGGTGCCCGGGTACGCGTCCTTGGAGTGCAGCCGCTGGAAGATGACGAAGATCTTGTCGGCGAACTCCGGCTCGATCCCGATGCCGTTGTCCTGGCAGGTGATCTCCCACTCGTCCTCTACCAGCCGGGCCGACACGTGCACCCTCGGCGGCACGTCCGGACGGCGGAACTTGATCGAGTTGCTGACCAGGTTGGCCAGCAGGTTGGTCAGCAGCGGCTCCTCGCCCCGGATGACCGGCAGGTTCTCCCAGGTCAGCTCGGCGTCGGCGTACTGCCGGGCGGCGTCGGTCTGGGCAGCCACGTCACCCATCACCTTGTTCAGGTCGACCTCGGTGAAGCCCGTGGTGAGGCGGCCGATCCGGGAGAAGGCGAGCAGGTCGTTGATCAACCGCTGCATCCGCTGCGCCCCGTCGACGGCGAACGAGATGTACTGGTCCGCGCGCTCGTCGAGCTGGCCCGAGTACCGCCGCTGCAGGAGCTGGCAGAAGCTGGCCACCTTGCGCAGCGGCTCCTGAAGGTCGTGCGAGGCGACGTACGCGAACTGCTCCAGGTCACGGTTGGACCGGGTGAGTTCCTCAGCCTGCTTCTGGAGCTGGCTGTTGACCCACTCGATCCGTTCCCGGGCCTCGCGTACCTCGTCCAGCTCGCGGGCGATCTTCTGCCGCATCGCGTCGATGTCGTCGGCGAGCCGGCGGAACTCCGGCGGGCCGTCCCCCTCGATGTGGTGCCGGTAGTCGCCGGCGACGACCTCGCGTACCTGGCCCACCAGGCCGGCCAGCGGCCGGATCAGGATCCGGTCCAGCGAGACCAGGGTGACGACGCCGGCCACCGCCACCACCAGGGCGGCGATGATCAGCAGCGCGACCAGCAGGTTGCTGGTGGCGTTCACCTTGCCGGCGGTCTGCTGCCGGACGGCGAGGATCTCGTCCTGGAGCTTGTCGACCGCGGCCCGGATGCCGTCGAACCGCTGCCGGGTCTGGTCGGTGATGAGCGCCTGGCCGGCGGTCGGCCCGCCCCGCTCGGTCGCGCTGATCACCGGCTGGGCGACCTCGGTCCGCCAGCCGTCCGCGCGCTGTTCGACGACGGCCAGCTCGCGCAGCACGGCCGGGTAGTCGGCGGCCAGCTTCCGCATCTCGCTGACCGTGCCCTGCTCACGCTTCAGGCCGTCCGCGTACGGGGCCAGGTCCTTGCGGTCGGCGTTCACCGCGTACCCGCGCACGGCGGTCTCCTGGTCGAGCAGCGCGCTCATCAGCTCCTGCGCCTGGACCCGCAGCGGACCGGTCCTGAGCAGCACCGCGTCGATGTTCTGCCGGTTCTTCGCCGCGATGGCCGCCTCGGCGGCGGCCAGACCGAGCAGCAGGACCAGCACCACGCCGAGCAGCGCGAGCACCCGGCGGCGCAGGGTCCAGCCGCGCTGGTACGACTTCACCGGCCACCGCCCCGGGTGACCAGCAGCATGGCGACGTCGTCGGCGAGCGGGCCGCCGTTGAGCTGCTCGGCCCGGCCGACCAGCCAGGCGGGCAGCTCGGCCAGGGACACCGACCGGTTGGCGGGGTCGGCGAGCAGCCCGGTGAGGCCGGCGACATCCAACCGGTCGTCACCGGTGCCCACCCGGCCCTCGATGAGGCCGTCGGTGTACATCAGCAGGGACCAGTCATCTGCGTCGAACTCCAGGTCGAAGGCAACGGGCCGGCGGGGCCGTACGCCGAGCAGCAGGCCACCCTTGGCCGGCACCGGGGCGACCTTACCCCCGCTGAGCAGCAGCGGCGGGGGATGACCGGCGAGTCTCACCGTGGCCCGGTTGGCCGCCAGGTGGAGCCGGGCGGTGGCGACCGTGGCGAAGATCTCCTGCAGCCGCCGCTCACTCATCAGCACCTGCTCCAGAGCGGGCAGCACCTCGTCGTCCGGCACCCCGGCCAGGATCAGCGCCCGCCAGGCCACCCGCAGCTCGACGCCGAGCGCCGCCTCGTCCACGCCGTGCCCGCAGACGTCCCCGACGATCAGGTCGATCCGGTCCGGCCGGGTCTGCACCACGTCGAAGAAGTCCCCGCCGATCAGCGCGGCGTGCCGGCCGGGGCGGTAGAAGGTGTGCACCGACACCTGGTCGGTGGTCATCAGCGGCTGGGGCAGCAGGCCCCGCTCCAGGCGGGCCGACTCGGCCTGGCGCAGCTCGACCTCGCGCAGCCGGCGGGCGTTCTCGTCGGCCCGCTTGCGTTCCACCGCGTAGCGCAGGGCGCGGGCCAGCAGCACCCCGTCGACCTGCCCCTTGACCAGGTAGTCCTGGGCACCCTCGGCGACCGCGACGATCCCCAGGTGCTCGTCGGAGCGGCCGGTGAGCACGCAGACGGCGGCGCCGCTGGCCATCTCCAGCACCTGGCGCAGCCCGTCCAGGCCCTGCGCGTCGGGGAGGCCTAGGTCGAGCAGGACGCAGTCGACTCCCACCACCCGCTGCCGGGCCTCGCTGAGGCTGGTGGCGACCAGCAGGTCGATCATGGCGTTGGTCTCGGCGAGCAGCTCACCGACCAGGAAGGCGTCGCCCTCGTCGTCCTCGACCAACAGGACCCGGAGCCGCTCACCGGGCGGCAGGTTGGCGTGCAGCCCGGCACCGGCGTACGGCACGACGGAGGGACCGGCCAGACCGGTCCCCCGGTGCGGCCGGGTCACCGCCGCGAGACGCGGGAGTTCGCTGGTGATGTCGGGCTCCTTCCGAGTGCCCTGCTGATCCTGTATCAGACAACGGTCCCACACAACACGAGTGGCGTCGCCGGCCGGGCGGGGCGTGCCGCCGCCGGTTCCGGGGGTGCAGGATGATGCCACCCCCGAACCACCCCGAGGAGTTCCCGTGGGCGTACCCCCCACCCGCCCCGCCGACCGGGCGCTGGCCCGGCCGCGCCGCCGGCCGCTCGCCGCGGTCGTCGCGCTCGCCGCGCTGCTGGCCGTCGGCGCGGGCGTCCTGGTCGACCTGGCCACCCCGGCGCCGCGCCCGGCGAGCGCGCCGGCGGGCGAGTTCAGCGCCCAGCGGGCGTACGAGAACGTCAAGGTCATCGCGGCCCGCCCGCACGTCGCCGGTAGCGCGGCCAACGACCAGGTACGGGAGCACCTGGTCGGCGTCCTGCGCGGCCTTGGCCTGAAGACCGAGGTGCAGGACGCGGTCGCGCCCGAGGCCGGCCAGCTCAGCGGCGCGGCCGGCGGGGCGACCCTGGCCCGGGTACGCAACGTGGTGGCCCGGCTGCCCGGCACCGATTCGACCGGGCGGGTCTTCCTGGTGGCCCACTACGACTCGGTGCAGTCCGGTCCGGGCGGCAACGACGACGCGGCCGGCACCGCCAGCATCCTGGAGGTGGCCCGGGCGCTCACCGCCGGGCCGCGCCCCCGCAACGACATCGTCCTCGTGCTCACCGACGCCGAGGAGGCCTGCCTCTGCGGCGCCTCCGGCTTCGCCGCCGACCATCCGCTGGCCCGGGACGGCGGGGTGGTGCTCAACCTGGAGGCGCGCGGCTCCACCGGGCCGGTGATCATGTTCGAGACGTCCCGGAACAACGCGAAGCTGGTGGACGTCTTCGGGCGGGCCGCCCCGCACCCGGTGGGCACCTCGTTCGCGGTGGAGATCTACCGGGCGCTGCCCAACGACACCGATTTCACCGCGTTCCTGGATCACGGCTTCGTGGGGCTGAACTCCGCGTACATCGACGGGGGCGCGGTCTACCACACGCCGCTGGACACCCCGGCCACGATGGACCGGGGCAGCCTCCAGATGCACGGCGACAACGCGCTCGGGCTGGCCCGCGAGTTCGGCCGTACCGACCTGCGCGACCTGAGCTCCGGCCACGACGCCACCTACTTCCCGGTGCCGGGCGGGCTGGTCCGCTACCCCGGCTGGCTCACCCTGCCGCTGGCCCTGCTCGCGCTGGTCGCCGTCGGGGCGCTCGGCTGGCTGCTGCGCCGGCGCGGCCGGGCCACCGCCGGGCGGCTCGCGGCGGGCTTCGGGCTGGCCCTGGCGCCGATCGTGGTCGCCCCGCTGGGCGCGTGGCTGCTCTGGACCGCGATCACCACGATCCGCCCCGGGTACGCCGAGCTGCTCGACCCGTACCGGCCGGTCTGGTACCGGCTCGCCGTGGTGGCGCTCGCCGCCGCCGTCCTGTTCACCTGGTACGCGCTGACCCGCCGCCGGGTCGGCCCGGCCGCGCTGGCGTTCGGCGGGCTGGCCTGGCTGGCCCTGTTCGGGGTGCTGCTCGCCGTGCTGGTGCCCGGCGGGGCGTACCTGGCGACCCTGCCCGCGCTGGCCGGCGCGCTCGCCGGGCTGGTGGCGCTGCGCACCCGGCTGGACGGCCCGTGGCCGGTGGTCGCGGTGACGCTGGCCGGCGCGGTGGCCGTGACCATCCTGCTGCCCACCGTGGTGCTGCTCTTCCCGGCGCTGGGCATGGCGATGGGCGGGGTGGCGGCGCTCTTCGCGGTGCTGCTCGGGCTGGCCGCGCTGCCGGTGGTCGACCTGCTGCACCCGCAGGCCGGCGGTCAGCGGGGCCTGGTGGCGCTGCGGGCCCGCCGGCTCGGCGCGGTGCCGGCGCTCGCCGCCGCGCTCGCGGCCGTGGTGCTCGCCGGGGTCGGCCTGGCCGTGGACCGCTTCGACGCCACCCATCCGGTGCCCACCCATCTGATGTACGCCCTCGACGCCGACACCGGAAAGGCGCAGTGGCTCAGCCACGAGGGCGACCCGCAGCCCTGGACCGACGGCTACGTCGACGGCGAGACCGCCGTGCGGGAGAGCTTCCCCGGGCTCGGTGACGGCGAGCTCCGGGCCGGGCCGGCACCGGCGGCGAGCCTGCCCGCCCCGAAGGTGGAGCTGCTCTCGGACACCCGCTCGGGCCAGGAGCGGATCCTTCGGCTGCGGCTCGTCCCGCAGCGCGTGGTGCGGATGACCTCGCTGCACGTCGACTCCGCCACCGCCGTGATCAAGGCGGCCACGGTGGGCGGGCGCGACGTGCCGGTGAAGACGCTGGGCGCCCGCTGGGGCTTCGGGATCGTCTTCCACGCCCCGCCGCCGGAGGGCGTCGAGGTGACCCTCACGCTGACCTCGAACGTCGAGCGGGTGCGGTTCCGGGCGATGGACGCCAGCGACGGCCTGGACCAGCTCCCCGGCTTCCGCCCCCGCCCGCCCGACGTCGGGGTGGTCGGCTCGCACACCTCGGAGATGCTGGCGGTGGCGAGGACGTACGAGTTCTGAGCCCGGTCGAGTATCGGTGAAATCGATCATCCGTACGGCGAGGGCTGACCGATGTTCGGCCCCTTGGGGTCCTTGACCGTTGCCGGTTCAATCGACCGGAGAACATTCGGTGATCAGCAAGTAGCTGGCGGTGAGGCATGTTCACGCTCGAGCAGTACACTCCGCTTCCGCGCCTGCTCGACCAGCTCGCCGACGCGATCGCTCCGCTGCTCACCGCGAACGGCATCCACTGGCAGACGCTCGACGAAGAACAGTGCCGGCAGCTCGCGCTACAGATCCTGAACCTGGTGCCGGTGCTGTGGATCTGGGACAACGTCGAGCCGGTGGCCGGCTTCCCCTCGGTAGCCGACTCGGCCTGGTCACCGGCGGAGCAGCGAAAGCTGGCCGACTTCCTGCGCGACGCGGCGAACACCCGAGCCAAGGTGCTGCTCACCTCCCGCCGCGACGAAAGCCGCTGGCTGGGCGAGCTGCCCGTACGGGTCGAGCTGCCGCCGATGCCGATGCGCGAGCGCACCCAGCTCACCCGGGCCCTGGCCGAGCGGCACGGTCACCGGATCAGCGACGTCGAGGACTGGCGTCCCCTGCTGCGCTACACCGCCGGCAATCCCCTGACCATCACCGTCCTGGTCGGACAGGCACTCCGCGAGGGGTACACCAGCCGGGCCGACCTGGAGCGGTTCGTCGACCGACTGCGCGCCGGCGAGGGTGACCTGAACGACGACCGGACGCAGGGGCGCGACCGGTCGCTGGCCGCCTCGCTGAGCTACGGCTTCGCGACGGCCTTCACCGACATCGAACGCGCGCAGCTGGGCGTGCTCCACCTGTTCCAGGACACCATCGACGTGGAAGCGCTCACCTTCATGGGCAACCGGCGCAATCCGTACCACGTCGCGGTGCTGGCCGGACTCACTCGTGAGGCCGGGGTCGACCTGCTGGACCGTGCCGCCGACATCGGTCTGCTCACCGCCCTCGGCGGTGGCTACTACGCCATCCACCCCGCGCTGCCGTGGTACTTCCGCCACCTGCAGGCCAGCGCCGGCCCGGTCGAGCTGGAGGCCGCGTACACGGCGGTGATGGCCGAACTCGGCGACTTCTACATCAACGAGTACAGCCGGGGCCGGCACCAGGTCGTCAACGCTCTGCTGCCGGAAGAGGCCAACCTGCTGCATGCCCGTCGGCTGGCCCGGCGCGCCGGACGCTGGTCCCACGTCATCAGTTGCATGCAGGGGCTGGCCGCCCTCTACACCCATCTCGGCCGCAAAGCGGAGTGGGCCCGCCTGGTCAACGAGCTCGTCCCGGACCTGGTGGACCCCGCCACCAACGGCCCCCGGCCGGGCCTCGACCTGGAATGGTCGATGCTCACCGGCTACCTCATCCGGATCGCCAGGGACGCCCGGGACTGGGCCACCGCGGAACGCCTCCACCGCTCGGTGCTCCCGTACTACCAGGAACGCGCGGCCGAGGCCCTCAACAAGGCTCCGGACCAGCTCACCCAGGAGGAACAGATGTGGATCCGCACCCTCGCCGTCAGCGAGGAAGGGCTCGGCCACATCTTCCGGGATCAGGGAAGGCCGGAGTGTGTCACCCACTACGAGCGGGCGGCCACCCTCTTCCGCCGCATCGGACGCGGCCGTGAACAGGCCGTCCTGGCGTTCAACCTCGGGCACGCCTACAAGGACGTCGCCGCGTTGCGGGACCTGGATCAGGCAGAGCACTGGTACCGCCGCGCGCTGGAACTGATGGACGAGTCCGACCTGATGGGGCGGGCCAACGCCATGATGCAGTTCGGTTCGATGGCCTACGAGCGGTTCGCCGAGGCCCGTAGGGCCGGCGGGCGCGGCCGGGCCGAGTTCGATCACCTGCAGGCCGCCATCAAGGCGTACCAGCAGGCGCTGGCCATACTTCCCGCGGACGACGTCACCGGCCTCGCGACGATACACAACCAACTCGGCATCATCTATGGCCTGCTCGGCGCCACCGAGGCCGCCCTGAACCACTATCAGCAGTCGATCCGCTACGAGGGGCGGGCGAACAACCGATACGGCGCCGGTCAGAGCCGGTTCAACATCGCCGTCCTGATGAGCCAGCACGACCGCATCGGCGAGGCGCTGCTCTACGCCCGCGCCGCGATGCGTGACTTCGAGGCGTACGGCACGGCCGCCGCGGAGGCGGTCGAGCGGGTCCGGCACTTCATCGGGGAACTCTCCGACGACGACAGCGCCACGGCCTGACCCGAGGGGCCTACCGGCGGGTGCACCCGATCACCGGTTCGGCGGTGCTGTTCGCCACCGCCAGCGATCCCTTGCAGTGCCACTCGGGCGTCACCGCCTCGACGTTCAACGTCGGGTAGTCGACGACCGGCCGCGCCGTCAGCGATACGGTCACCGTGCGGGTCGGGCCGACCAGGGCTGACTCGCGGGCCAGCGACACGCGGCTGCCGTCCGCGCGCACCCCCGTCAGCTCGGTGCGCAGGACCGCATCCGGGTCGACGCCGGTCATACCCACCCGGGCCGTCAACACCGCCTCGGTCCCCGTTCCGGTGAGTCGGAGCGACAGGGTCGGGGCGTCTCCGCTCCGGTCCGTCAGAGCGACGACGGATGCCGTACCGGCGAGCAGCACCGCGATCATGGTCAGGCAGCCGGCCGCGACCACCCCCCACGCCCGGCCGAACTCCCGCCGGTACCACCCTTCGACCTCGGCGAGGTTGCCCAGGGCGACCCGGTGCCGGGGAAGGCGCAGGAGCAGTGCGCCCAGCGCCAGGACCACGGCCGCCACGGCCGCGACCACTGCGGCGACCCCCAGCACCTTCGCCGACCGCGAACCGGCGACCTGCCCGCCCGCCACCAGGCCCAGGCCGGTCACCAGGGTGCCGACCAGGCTGATGGCGGTCACTGCCCGGCGGGCCCGCTCGTCGATCCGGGCCAGTGATTTCGCCGGTACCAGCTCAGCCGCGGCCTCTTCCCACAGCAGGTCCCCGCGGCTGGCCGGCACGCCTACCGCCGGCGCCGGACGGGCGGGGTCCGGCGCGCTCTGCTCCGTGCTCGGGTGATCGGTCACCGGAGATGTCTCACCGGGATTGGACCGTGCCGGTGAAGCTGAGCCGGTGCGAGGACGACCCGGGCCCGCCGGGACACGTCACGATCACCCGGAACTGCTTTCCCTGGCGGCCCATCAACGCCGGCGTACGCTCCGCCAACTGCTCCTGCACCAGCTCCGTGAGGTCCAGGTCGTGATCGGCGCACCGGTACTCCTGCGGCGTCAGGTCCACTCGGCAATGCTCGCACACCACGCGGCCACCGGGTCACTCGCGGACTCACCTCTCCCGCGTCCTGCACTCGCTGAGTCCGAACAGGACGGAAGCGCTGGTCGGGCCCATCGGCGAAAGATCATTAACTTTTAGTTGATCAAAGGAACTTATTGTTATCCGACAACCACCCGCCTGGTTGATC
This sequence comes from Micromonospora solifontis, assembly GCF_003725545.1. Taxonomy (GTDB): domain Bacteria; phylum Actinomycetota; class Actinomycetes; order Mycobacteriales; family Micromonosporaceae; genus Micromonospora; species Micromonospora solifontis. The sequence goes on from NZ_RJLN01000015.1 coordinate 25,991, forward strand.
AACAACGTGCGGCCGCCGTGCCAACCTCTGCCGGGCCGCTCTCGTCACGGGGGAGCGTCACGTACGAGTCGAAAGGCACAACCACATGTCGCAGCAGGACCAGGCCCCTCAGCCGGGCACCCCGACCCCTCCGCCGGGGTTCGCTCCCGCACCCCCGCCGAAGAAGGGGATGTCGACGGGCTTGAAGGTCTTCCTCATCATCGCCGGCCTGGCCGTTCTGCTCTGCGGCGGTGGCTTCGTGGCCTGCACGGCGCTGGTCGGCAAGGCGGCGAACGACGTCAGCAAGGAGCAGGACGCGAAGGCCGGGCACGTCAAGCTGACGTCGTGTGAAGGGGAAGCCGCGGGCAGCGACCTCCTGGCGAACGTGAAGTTCGACGTCGAGGTGAACAACGCCAGCAAGAACCAGAACACCTACTTCATCGACGTGTTCGTCCTCGACGCCAAGGGCACCCGGGTCGGCAACACCACCACCATCGTCTCCGACGTGCGGCCGGGCCAGAAGGCCGTCGAGGAGGGCATGGTCGTGCTGAGCCAGAAGGTGACCGGCAAGATCACCTGCAAGGTCGACAAGGTCTCCTGACCTCGACGGCACGCGCGGCCCCGGTGGGTGTGTCCCGCCGGGGCCCGCTCACTTCCAGCGGAAGTGGACGAAGAGACGGCCGAAGTTCTTCGAGTCCTTCTCGACCCGGTGGTAGAGCTGCTTCACGTCCTTCTGGTCGAGGAAGCGCAGCACCTTCTTCTTCAGCTGGCCGGAGCCCTTGCCGGGGATGATCTCCACCAGGGTGGCCTTCTTCGCCACCGCCTCGTTCATGATGTCGCGCAGGGCACGGTCGATCTCGTAGCCCCGGTTGTAGATGTCGTGGAGATCGAGCTTGAGCTTCACGAGCGACCGCCGGCGACCTTGCCCTCCACCCGGCGCAGCGCGGCCGTGTAGTCGGCGTTGGTCGAGTACATGGCCGCCGCGATGCGCAGGTGCCGCAGCGCGTCGGCGGGCCGGTTCATCCGCTCCAGGGTGCGGCCCAGCACGTGGTGCGCGTAGTGGTCGCTCGGGTCCCGGTCGACCAGCTCGCGCAGCTGCTCCTCGGCCCGGTTGAGCTGGGCCGACTGGAAGTACGCACGGGCCAGCAGCTGCCGGACCGAGGAGTTGCCGGGCTCCGCCTCGACGATCGGCTCGAGCAGCCGGGCCGCTCCGGTCGGGTCACCCGCTTCGAAGAACATGGTCGCCCGCCGGTACTCCGCCAGAAGATCCACTCGACCCACCCCCTCGTGTCGCGCCGCCCTTTGTCCGACGCTGACACAACACCAGCCGTATCGCGAGTGTTCCTGCGGCGGAAATCGGACTCACGGGGTCGGGTCGTACCGGTCGCCGACGAGTTCCCAGGCCCGGACACCGCCGACGATCCCGGCCGTGTTCGGCACGACCACGACGTCGTCGCCCATCCGGGCCAGTTGTTCCGGCCGGATCAGCCGGGAGTTCCCGCCGCCGAGGTAGAGCCGGTCCCACCGGAAGACGGGGCGCAGCCCGTCGACCACCTGCCGGATCCGCCGCGACCAGAAGGCGTCCCCCAGCCGCCGCCGTTCCGGCTCGCCCACGTACGTGTCGTAGGTGGTGTTCCAGCGCACCGGCGCGTGGGACAGCTCCAGGTGCGGCGCGAGCACCCCGCCGTCGAAGAGCGCGCTGCCCAGCCCGGTCCCGAGGGTCAGCACCAGCTCGCACCCGGTGCCGGCGACCACTCCCGCGCCGTGCACCTCGGCGTCGTTGAGCACCAGCGCCGGGATGCCGAACGCCTCCGCGAGGGCGCTGCGCGCGTCGTACCCGGACCATTCGGCGACCAGCCCCGGATCGACCTTGCTGCGCGGGCCGGAGCGGGTGACGTAGTGCGGGGTGGCGACCACCACGCCGTGCCGGATCATGCCGGGCATCCCGACGGTGAGCCGGTCCGCGGCCGGCAGCCGGCCGCCCAGTTCGAGCAGCGTCTTGACGAAGAGGGCGGGCGGCAGCGGGTACGGCGTGGGCACGCGCAGCGCCCTGGCCCGCATCGTGCCCGCGGCATCCAGGACGGAGGCCTTGATCCCGCCACCGCCGCAGTCGATCGCCAGAGTGGTCACCACGGGAGTGAGTCTCCCTCACCTCCGTCGTGGCGCGGGGCCCGGTCGATCCGATCCGCGCCTCGGTAGGCTCGGACCCCTCATGAGCGCTACGTTGATCGCCAAGGACCTGACCGCCGGACACGGTGACCGGCTGCTCTTCGCCGACCTGGACCTGATCGTCGCCCCGGGCGACGTGATCGGGCTGGTCGGGGTGAACGGCGCCGGCAAGTCGACGCTGCTGCGTACGCTCGCCGGGCTCCAGCCCCGCGAGGAGGGCTCGGTGTCGTTGAGCCCGCCCACCGCCACCGTCGGCTACCTCCCACAGGAGCCGGAGCGCCGGCCCGGCGAGACCGTCCGCGACTTCCTGGCCCGGCGGACCGGGGTGGCCGCGGCGCAGACCGCCCTGGACGCCGCCACCGAGGCGCTCACCGCCGGGGCCGCGGGCGCCGACGACGCGTACGCCGGGGCGTTGGAGCGCTGGCTCGACCTGGGCGGCGCGGACCTGGACGAGCGCGCCGAGCAGGTCGCCGCGGAGCTGGGGTTGACCGTCGACCTGGACCACCCGATGACCGCTCTCTCCGGCGGCCAGGCGGCCCGCGCCGGGCTCGCCTCCCTGCTGCTCAGCCGCTACGACGTGTTCCTGCTCGACGAGCCCACCAACGACCTGGACCTGGCCGGACTGGACCGGCTGGAACGGTTCGTCACCGGGCTGCGGGCCGGGACGGTGCTGGTCAGCCACGACCGGGAGTTCCTGACCCGGACGGTGACCCGGGTGCTGGAGCTGGACCTGCACCAGGGGCAGGTCCGGCACTACGGCGGCGGCTACGCGGCGTACCTGGAGGAGCGGGAGGTGGCCCGCCGGCACGCCCGCGAGGAGTACGAGGAGTACGCCGACACCCGGGGCGAGCTGGAGGCGCGGGCCCGGATGCAGCGCGCCTGGATGGAGAAGGGCGTCAAGAACGCCCGGCGCAAGGCCACCGACAACGACAAGATCGGCCGCAAGTTCCGCGCCGAGTCGACCGAGAAGCAGGCGGCAAAGGCCAAGCAGACCGCGCGGCTGATCGAGCGGCTGGACGTGGTCGAGGAGCCGCGCAAGGAGTGGGAGCTGCGGATGGAGATCGCCGCCGCGCCCCGCGCCGGCGCCGTCGTGGCCTCGCTCCGGGGCGCCGTCGTACGCCGGGGCGGCTTCACCCTCGGCCCGGTGGACCTCCAGGTCGACTGGGCCGACCGGGTGGCGATCACCGGGGCGAACGGCTCCGGCAAGAGCACTCTGCTCGCGGCCCTGCTGGGCCGACTCCCCGTCGACGAGGGGTACGCGGCGCTGGGGCCGGGGGTGGTGGTCGGCGAGGTCGACCAGGCCCGGGGACTCTTCCTCGGCGACCAGCCGCTGGTGGACGCCTTCGGCGCGGCCGTGCCGGAGCTGACCCCGGCCGACGTGCGGACGCTGCTGGCCAAGTTCGGGCTGCGCGCGGACCACGTGCTGCGGCCGGCGGCGACCCTCTCCCCCGGCGAGCGCACCCGGGCCGCGCTGGCGCTGCTGCAGGGGCGCGGGGTGAACCTGCTGGTGCTGGACGAGCCGACCAACCACCTCGACCTGCCGGCCATCGAGCAGCTGGAGTCGGCCCTGGCCACGTACCCGGGGACCCTGCTGCTGGTGACCCACGACCGGCGGATGCTGGACGCGGTGAGCGTCAACCGGCGGCTCCGGGTCGACGCGGGACGGATCGCCGAGGATTGATCCGTGCCGACCCGGCCGCGCGGGGTGAGAATGACCCCATGCTCAAGTGGGAGTACGCGCTGCTGGTCCGCCGCCGCCAGGCCGCCTCGACCGACATCGGGTGGGAGGTCGTCTTCATCTGGTACGGCCCGGACGGCTCGATGGTCGACGTCACGCCGTACGGCGACACCGCGCTGGCCCACCTGAACCGGGCCGGTGACCAGGGCTGGGAACTGGTCGCGATGAGCGAGGACCCGTCCCTGCCCGGCAACAACGAGCTGCACCGCTACCACCTCAAGCGGCCCAAGGCCGCCGCGCCCCAGCCCCGGCAGCGGATGCGCGGCGGGCGGACCACCCGCCGCACCATCGCCGGCTGACCGGGCACGCCGCGCGCGGCGGCGGCTCCGAGGCGTGCGCTCGGCGACCCCGTTGCGCCCCGGCGACCCCGTCGCGCCCTCCCCCTCGCGCCGACCGGACAAACTCTTTAGAGCGACATGTCGTGGAGACATGAACATGTCTGACAGACATGTCGCTCTCAGGAGTCTCCCCGGCCGGCCTCGTGACGGTCGGTAGCGGACGTGACGGCGGCGGTCCCGCCCGGCCGGCGAGGCCCCGCCGCCGGGCCGGGCGGATGGCTCCGCCAGCGGTGCGGCACTCGCACACGGCGATGCAGCCGCGGATCCAGGCATACCGGGCGTGGATGCGGGTATCGCGCCGCCCGGAGGTGGCGCATGGTGGCGATGGCGCATTCCGCACCCTCGGCCGAGCGGCTGGCCGTGGTCGACGGCTTCCTCGCCGAGGCGTGGGCCGACCTGGCCGCGCACGACGACCGGCTCCGCGGGCTCGCCGTCGAGGTGCGTTTCGACCGGGGGGTGGCGCACCTGGACGGCGAGGTCGCCGAACCGGCCCAGCTCCGGCTGGTCCGGGACCTGGTGGGCCGCCTGGCCGGGGTGCTCGGCGTGTGGTGCCGGGTGGCCGTCGCCGGCCGTGCCCCGGTGGTGGTCGACCTGGGCTGCGGCGCGACCAAGCAGTGGCCGGGCAACCTGGGCCTGGACATCTACCCGGCCGCCGGGGTGGACGCGGTGGCCGACCTGTCCGGCGCGCTGCCGCTGGCCGACGACTCGGTCGACGTGTTCTTCGCGGTGCACATCCTGGAGCACCTGATCGACTTCCTGCCGCTGTTGGACGAGTGCCACCGGACGCTCCGGCCGGGCGGCGTGCTGCACGTGATGAGCCCGTGGTGGCGGCACGTGAACGCGGTGGCCGACCCCACCCACGTACGGCTGCTGGACGTGCAGACGTTCAAGGGCATCTGCGGCCAGCGGCCGCCGGGCACCCCGCGCTGGTATCCGCTGCACGTCGGGTGCGACGGCGCCTCCATCTTCGCCGACCTGACCCCGCTGCCCCCCGACGCGCCGCCCCCACCCAGGGCGCACCTGGCCCGCTTCTTCGACTGATCGGCGGGAGCGCCCCGGCCGGTCAGGAGTGGGCGGGGGCGCTCTCCCGGCGGACGAGACGGTAGGGGGCGATCAGCTCGCGCGGTGGGGCGCCCGCGTCGCCCGCGAGGCGGGTGGCGAGCAGGTCGACGGCGAGACGGGCGATGCCCTCCTTGTCCGGGGAGACCGTGCTGAGGGTGGGGATCGAGAACCGGCCGTCCTCGATGTCGTCGAAGCCGGCCACCGCCACGTCCTCGGGCACCCGGAGCCCGGCCTCGTGCAGGGCGCGCAGCGCGCCGAGGGCGAGGGTGTCGTTGAAGCAGAAGACGGCGTCGGGGCGTACCCCGGTGGTGAGCAGGTGCCGCACGGCGGCCGCGCCGTCCGCGCGGTGCCAGGCCGGCGCGGGCGCGACCAGGCGCTCGTCGTAGCCGATGCCGGCCTCGGCCAGCGCGGCGGCGTAGCCGGCCAGGCGGAGCCGGGCGCTGGCGCCCTCGGGGGTGCGCTGGGAGCCGATCGCGGCGATCCGGCGGCGACCCAGGCCGATCAGGTGGGCGGTGATCTCGCGGGCGGCGGCCACATTGTCGATCATGACGTGGTCGGCCGGGCCGTGGTCGACCCGCTCGCCGAGCAGCACCATCGGCATTCCGTCGAGGCCGGCGAGGTCGTCGGCGGTGAGCGCGAGCGGGCTGAAGATCAGGCCGTCGATCATATGGTCGCCGATCCCGCTGGCCGCCTTCCGTTCCTGCTCCGGCCCGCCGCCGGTCTGGTCGATCAGCACCGTCCAGCCGTGCGCGGCGGCGGCGGTGACCACGTGCCGGGCCAGCTCGGCGAAGTACGGGATGTCCAGCTCGGGCACGGCCAGGGCGATCACGCCGGTCCGGCCCTTGCGCAGGTTCCGCGCGGACAGGTTCGGCCGGTAGTTCAACTCGGCGATGGCCTGTTCGACCCGGGCCCGGGTGTCCGGCCGGACGTGCTCGTAGCCGTTGACCACGTTGGAGACGGTCTTCACCGACACGCCGGCCCGTTCCGCGACGTCCTTGAGCCTGTGTCGCACCCTTCCTCCCCTGTCGGCGCTGCCGGCACTGTACCGCGTCGCACCCTCTTTACAACGTTGGTTACAACGTTGTAGAAACCTGAGGTACGGGGTGACCGAGGTCACCCCGGCCCGGTATGAGGAAAGGTGGCACCCCGTGCGCGACGCACAGCTGACGATCGACCCGGCCTTCGCCATCGGGACGGCCGACCGCCGCCTCTTCGGCTCCTTCGTCGAGCACATGGGGCGCTGCGTCTACGGCGGGATCTACGAGCCCGGGCATCCCACCGCCGACCCGCGCGGCTTCCGGCGGGACGTCCTGGACCTGACCCGTGAGCTGGGCGTCTCGGTGATCCGCTACCCCGGTGGCAACTTCGTCTCCAGCTACCGCTGGGAGGACGGCATCGGCCCGGTCGGCGACCGGCCCCGCCGGCTCGACCTGGCCTGGAAGACGATCGAGACGAACGCGTTCGGGCTGGACGAGTTCATGACCTGGGCGGCCGAGGCCGGCGTCGAACCGATGATGGCGGTCAACCTCGGCACCCGCGGCGTGCAGGAGGCCTGCGACCTGCTGGAGTACGCCAATCACCCCGGCGGCACGCAGCTGTCCGACCTGCGCCGCAAGCACGGCGCGGAGCAGCCGTACGGGGTGCGGCTCTGGTGCCTGGGCAACGAGCTGGACGGCCCGTGGCAGGTGGGGCACAAGACCGCCGACGAGTACGGCCGGCTCGCCGCCGAGACCGCGCGGGCCATGAAGCTGATCGACCCCTCGATCAGCCTGGTGGCCTGCGGCAGCTCCAACCGGGGGATGGCGACCTTCGCCGCGTGGGAGGCGACCGTCCTGGAGCACACCTACGAACACGTCGACTACATCTCCGCGCACACCTACTACGACCCGTCCGACGGGGACCGGGCCAGCATCCTGGCCTCCGCGGTGGACATGGACAACTTCATCCGCGAGGTGGTCGCCACCGCCGACCACGTGGCCGCCAAGCAGCGGCAGCGACGCCGGCTGAAGATCTCCTTCGACGAGTGGAACGTCTGGTACCAGTCCCGCCTCCAGGCCGACCTGGACCGGCGGGGCTGGGTCGAGGCGCCCGCCCTGATCGAGGACGACTACACCGCGGTCGACGCCGTGGTGGTCGGCGACCTGCTCATCACCCTGCTCCGGCACGCGGACCGGGTCGGGGTGGCCTGCCAGGCGCAGCTCGCCAACGTGATCGCCCCGATCCGTACCCGCACCGGCGGGCCGGCCTGGCGGCAGAGCATCTTCCACCCGTTCGCGCTGACCGCCCGGTACGCCCGCGGCACCGTGCTGCGCACCGAGCCCGTCTCCCCCAGCTACGAGACGAAGCGGTACGGCGAGGTGCCGGTGCTGGACACCGTCGCGGTCCGGGACGAGGAGACCGGGGACCTCGCCGTCTTCGCGGTCAACCGCGGTCCGAACGACCTCGCCCTGGACCTCGACCTGCGCGCCCTGCCCCGGCTCTCCGGTCGATCGCACACCACCCTCGCCGCCGGCGCCGAGCCGGCGGCCATGAACACCGAGGCCGAGCCCGAGCGGGTGACGCCCCGGGAGATGAGCACCCCCACCGTCGAGGGTGGTCGCTGCACCGTGGCGCTGCCCGCCTGTTCCTGGAACCTGCTGCGCTTCGCACCGTAGTCGTGACCAGGCAATACTGCATCCCGTCCCCCAAGGAGCACACATGATCCAGCACGAGATGAGCCGGCGTCGCCTGCTCGGCCTCGGCGTCGGACTCGGCGCGGCGGCCACCCTGACCCTGGCCGGCTGCGGCGGCGGCAGCGCCAGCAAGTCCACCTCGGCCGGCAACGGCGGCAAGGACTACACCGGACCCAAGGTCGACCTGAAGCTGTGGAACGGCTTCACCGGCGGCGACGGCGACATCTTCAAGAAGCTCGTCGAGCAGTTCAACAGCGAGCACCAGAACATCGCGATCGCGGTGAGCACGTACCGCTGGGAGGACTACTACGCCAAGCTGCCCGGCGCGGTCTCCAGCGGGGCCGGGCCGGACATCGCGGTCATGCACATGGACCAGCTCGCCACCTTCGTCGCGCGCGGGGTCATCACCGAGCTGGACGACGTGGCGAAGGCCCTCGAACTGAACGAAGGGGACTTCGCCCCGACGGTCTGGAAGGGCGGCCTTTACCACGACAAGCGGTACGGCATCCCGCTCGACATGCACCCGCTGGGCTTCTACTACAACAAGGGGGTCATGCAGAAGGCCGGCCTCGACCCGAACAGGCCGCCGACCATCCGCGAGGAGTACGAGGCGGCGCTGACCGAGCTGAAGAAGTCCGGCGTGCAGGGCTTCTGGGTCAGCCCGTTCCAGTTCACCGGCGGCATGACCTTCTACAGCCTGGTGCACCAGTGGGGCGGGACGCTCTTCGACGCGGACGTGGCGAAGGCGACCTTCAACTCCGACCCGGCGGTCGAGGCGTGCACCTGGCTGGTCAACATGATCAAGCAGGGTCACTCCCCGTCGAACGTCGGCCAGGACGCCGACTACCTGGCGCTGAAGAGCGGCAAGAACGCGTTCAACTGGAACGGCATCTGGCAGATCAACGACCTGGCCAAGAGCACCGACGTGCAGTGGGGCGTCGCGCCGCTGCCCAAGATCGGCAGCCAGCCGGCCGCCTGGGCGAACTCGCACAACTTCACCATCGTCAAGCAGCGCAGCGCCGACGCCAACAAGATCGCCGGTGCCAAGGTGTTCATCAACTGGCTGAGCCAGCACTCCCTGGACTGGGCCAAGGGCGGCCAGGTGCCGGCCCGCAAGGCGGTCCGGGAGAGCGCCGAGTTCAAGGCCCTGCCGCAGATCAGCGCGCTCGCCCCCGAGCTGGAGTACGCGGCCTTCCCGCCCGCCGCGCCCGGGCTCGGCGAGGTGCTCACCACCTTCTACACCGCCTTCAGCGAGGCGGCGCTGGGCAAGAAGTCGCCGACGCAGGCGCTGGACGACGGGGCGGCCAAGGCCACCAAGCAGCTCGAGGACAACCGCAAGAAGTACGGGAGCTGATGCCGGTGGCCGACGTGATCGAGGCCGGGGCGGCGCGCCGTGACGCGCCGCCCCCGGCGGGGCGGACGACCCGCCGGGGCGGTACGCGCCGGGGCAACGCGGCCACCCCGTACCTCTTCCTCGCGCCCTACCTGCTGCTGTTCATCGGGTTCGGGGTGCTGCCGATCGTCTTCGGGCTCTGGCTGAGCGTGCACCAGTGGGACCTGCAACTGCCCAACCGGCCCTTCGTCGGCCTGGACAACTACCAGGCGCTCTTCGACAGCCAGTCGGCGGACTACGCGGACTGGTGGTCGGCCGTCCGGGCCACCGCCATCTTCACCGTCTTCTCGGTGCCGCTGCTGGTGGTGGTCCCGCTCGGGCTGGCGCTGCTGCTCAACGGCGCGTTCCCCGGGCGGACGTTCTTCCGGGCCGTCTACTTCGCGCCGTACGTGCTCGGGGTGGCCGTGATCGGCCTGCTCTGGCGCTTCCTGCTCGACGCCAACCTGGGCCTGGTCAACCGCATGCTCGGCGCGGTGGGGCTGCCCGCCGACACGCCGTGGGTGACCGACGTGCCGTGGGCCTGGGTGTCGCTGGTCGGGGTGACCGTCTGGTGGACCTCGGGCTTCAACGCGGTCATCTACCTCGCCGGCCTGCAGGACATTCCGGCCGAGCTGTACGAGGCGGCGCGGGTGGACGGGGCGAACGGTTGGGAACGGTTCCGCAACGTCACCCTGCCCGGGCTCCGGCCGGTCCTGCTCTTCGTGCTCACCACCACGATCCTGGCCTCGGCGAACGTCTTCGGCCAGGCGTTCCTGATCACGCAGGGCGCGCCCGGACAGCAGACCCGCACGGTGGTGTGGCGGATCGTGGACGAGGGGCTGCGGGACAACGACGCCGGCAAGGCGGCGGCGATGAGCATCCTCTTCGCGCTGGCGCTCGCGGTGATCAGCGTCGTCAACTTCCGGCTGTTCCGCTACCGGGAAGACTGAGGGGGACCGGATGACCGCACTCCGCCGCACCGGCCGCTACGCCCTGCTGGTGGCGCTGGCCCTGGTGTTCCTCACGCCGCTGGTCTGGATGCTGCTCACCTCGCTCAAGACCTACGGGGACGCGCAGAAGATCCCGCCGAGCTGGCTGCCGAACCCGTTCTCGACGTACGGCTTCGACAAGATCGTGCACAACGACGCCAACCCGGTGCTGCGCTGGTTCGTCAACAGCATGCTGGCCGCCGCCCTGCACTCGCTGCTGGTGCTGGCCACCGCCTCGATGGCCGCGTACGCGCTGGCCCGGCTGCGGTTCCGCGGGCGGTCGCTGGGCTTCGCGCTGATCGTGGGCACGCTCTTCATCCCGCCCACCTCGCTGATCATTCCGAACTTCGTGATCGCCGACCGGCTGGGCTGGCTCGACACCCTGACCGTGGTGATCGTGCCGGGCGCGGCGAGCGCCTTCGGGGTGTTCTTCCTGCGGCAGTTCTTCCTCTCCATCCCGGCGGAGCTGGAGGAGGCCGCCGTGCTGGACGGGGCGAACCACTGGCAGGTGTTCACCCGGGTGCTGCTGCCGCTGTCCAAGCCGGCCCTGGCCACCCTGGGGGTGCTGTCGTTCCTCACCAACTGGAACGACTTCCTCTGGCCGATCTACGTGCTGTTCAGCCCGGAGCGACTGACCCTGCCGGCCGGCCTGGGCCTGCTCCAGGGGGCGTACAACACCGACTACCCGGTGATCATGGCGGGGGCGGTGCTGGCCAGCGTGCCGGTCCTGATCCTCTTCGTGCTCGCCCAGCGCCACATCATCCAGGGCGTCTCCCGCAGCGGCCTGAAGGGATGACCGCCAGGCGCGGCGCCACCGCGGTCCTGGCCGCCGCCTGCGGCAGCGACCCCACCCCCGCGACCAGGCCGGAGGATCCCCGCATGTTCACCAACCCCGTGATCCGGACCGACGCGCCGGACCCGCAGGCGATCCGGGTCGGCGAGACCTGGTACCTGTTCCACACCAACTCCGGCGGCCGGAACGTGCCGGTGCTCAGCTCCCCCGATCTGGTGGAGTGGACCCCGGCCGGGGACGCCCTGCCGGAGCTGCCGGACTGGGCCGGCGCCGGCAGGACCTGGGCACCGGAGGTCATCCAGCTGGCCCCGGACCGGTTCGTCCTCTACTACACCGTCGCCGACCGGGACTCCGGGCGGCAGTGCGTGGGGCGGGCGGTGGCGGTCACCCCGTCGGGGCCGTACCGGGACGACTCGACCGGCCCGCTGATCTGCCAGGCGGAGCTGGGCGGGTCCATCGACGCCAGCCCGTACCGGGACACCGACGGCAGCCTCTGGCTGCTCTGGAAGAACGACGGCAACGCGATCGGCGTGGACACCTGGCTCTGGTCGCAGCGGCTCTCCCCCGACGGGCTCCGGCTCACCGGCACCCCGACGAAGCTGCTGAAGCAGACCGAGCCGTGGGAGGGCACGCTCATCGAGGGCCCCTTCTTCCACCGGCACGACGGCCGGCTCCACCTCTTCTTCGCCGCCAACGCCTACGACAAGGCGACCTACGCCGAGGGGTACGCGGTCTGCGAGAGCCCGACCGGCCCGTGCGTGAAGGCCGCCGAGAACCCGATCCTCAAGGGCAACGCGGTGGCCTCCGGGCCGGGGCACGCCTCCATGGTCGAGCAGGGCGGCCGCACCTGGCTGCTCTACCACGCCTGGCCGCCCGGGCAGGAGGGCGCCACCGACCCGGGCCGCCAGGTCTGGCTCGACGAGGTCGTCTGGACCGACGGCAAGCCGGTCGTCCACGGCCCCACCGCGGTTCCGCAGGCCCGCCCTGAGGTGTAAGGAAGGGCCCCTTTTTAACGCCTCAGGTAGAGCAGGGGCCCCTTCTTAACACCGGGTGTTAAGAAGGGGCCCTTCCTTACCGGTCAGCGGGTGGGGGCGGGTTCGGGCGGGGCGGACGACGCCGCCTCGCGGCGGGCCAGGCGGTTCTTGCGGTAGCCGTAGCCGAAGTAGATGAGGCCGCCGAGCAGCATCCAGGCCAGGAACCGGATCCAGGTCTCCACCGACAGGTTGAGCATCAGGTAGAGGCAGGCCAGCGCCGACACGATCGGCAGCACCGGGGAGAACGGCACCGTGAACGGCCGGTCCAGGTCCGGGCGGCGCCGCCGCAGGATCGGCACCGCGATGGACACCAGCACGAACGCGCAGAGCGCGCCGATACTGACCAGGTCGGCCAGGGCGGAGAGCGGGAGCAGGCCGGCGAGCAGCGCGACCCCGACCGTCATGATCGCCGAGATCCGGTACGGCGTGCCCCAGCGCGGGTGCACCTTGGCGATGGACGGCGGGATCAGCCCGTCCCGGGCGATGGCGAAGCCGATCCGGCCCATGGCCACCAGGTCGACCAGGATCACGCTGGTCAGGCCCGCGACGGCGGCGATGGAGACCAGGACGGCGGCCCAGCCGGCGCCGGCCGCCTTGAACGCCGACGCGATCGGGGCGCCCTCGTCGATGTCGGTGTAGTGCACCATCCCGACGACGACCAGCGAGACGCCGATGTACAACACGGTGGAGATGCCCAGCGTGCCGAGCAGGCCCAGCGGCAGGTCCCGGCGGGGCCGGCGGGTCTCCTCACCGAGGTTCGCCACGGCCTCGAAACCGGTGTACGCGAAGAAGACCACCGCGGTGGCGGTGAGCACCCCGGCGAAGCCGAAGACGGAGGGCTCCAGCCCGGCCCTCACCGCCAACCCCTCACCGCGGGTGTCGGGAAGGTCACGAAGCGGACGGTGGCCCGGCTCACCCCTCGGGCGTTCGGCCCCACCTGCGCATCGATCCGTCCTGGGGTCTTGCGCAGCATCGGGATTGATGAAAGTTTTCTACCGGCGGCAGATGTTCTGCGGCGAATCTTGCCGGATGCGCCGGCCGTCCGCCGCCACCGCTCCGGGAGCCCCAACGAAGGGACCGCACCGCATGAAGGCAACTCGGCTCAGAGCCGCCGGGCTGGCCGTGGCGCTGTTCGGCGCACTGCTCGCCGGCACCCCCGCACACGCCGCGGAGAGCGACACGGCGTCCGATACCACCACCACCACCTGCGTCACCGACCCGGCCACGCCCAAGCGGCAGTTCCGGGCCATGTGGATCGCCTCGGTGACCAACATCGACTGGCCCAGCAAGGCCTCGTGGACCGACCCGGACCAGGTCGCCAAGCAAAAGGCCGAATACCTGGGCTGGCTCGACCTGGCGCAGAAGCTCAACCACAATGCCGTCGTCGTCCAGGTCCGGCCGACCGCGGACGCGTTCTGGCCGTCGCCGTACGAGCCGTGGTCGGAGTACCTCACCGGGGTGCGCGGCCAGGACCCGGGCTGGGACCCGCTGGCCTTCCTCGTCGAGGAGTCGCACAAGCGGAACCTGGAGTTCCACGCCTGGATGAACCCGTACCGGGTCTCCATGCCGGCCCCGGGCGGCGCCGGCGCGGACATCGCCAAGCTCGCCCCGAACGCCCCGGCCCGGCAGCACCCGGACTGGGTGTTCGCGTACCCGCCGGCCGGGGTCGCCGGCAGCCGGCTCTACTACAACCCCGGCATCCCGGAGGTCCGCGAGTTCGTGCAGACCGCGATGCTGGACGCGGTCAAGCGGTACGACATCGACGGCATGCACTTCGACGACTACTTCTACCCGTACCCGAGCGGCACGTACCAGTACCCGGACGACGCCACCTTCGCCCAGTACAACCGGGGCTTCACCAACCAGGCCGACTGGCGGCGGGACAACATCAACCTGCTGATCCAGGAGATGAACGCCAAGATCAAGGCGGTCAAGCCGTGGGTGAAGTTCGGCGTCAGCCCGTTCGGCATCTGGCGCAACAAGAGCGCGGACCCGAACGGCTCGGACACCACCGGCAGCCAGTCGTACGACATCATCTCCGCCGACACCCGTAAGTGGATCAAGGAGGAGTGGATCGACTACGTGGTGCCGCAGCTCTACTGGTACATCGGCCAGTACCCGGCCGCCGACTACGCCCGGCTGGTGCCGTGGTGGGCCGAGCAGGTGCGCGGCACGAACGTCCAGCTCTACATCGGCCAGGCCGACTACAAGAGCGGTGAGCCGGCGTACGGGTCGTACTGGATGAACCCGCGCGAGCTGTCCGACCACCTGACGCTCAACCGGTCGTACCCGGAGGTGCTCGGCAACGTGCACTTCTCCGCGGTGCAGGTAAAGGCCAACCGGCTCGGCGCCACCGACATCTACGCCGCCGAGCACTACTCCCGCCCGGCGCTGGTGCCGGCCATGGCGCAGCTCCCGGCCAAGCCGCTGCTCCTCCCGGTGGTCACCGGGGCCGAGCGGCAGGCGGACGGGGTCCGGCTGAGCTGGCGGCAGCCGGCGAACGGCGAGGGCCCCCTGGGCACCGCCACCTCGTACGCGATCTACCGGTTCGACGGCATCGGCCTGCACGACCGGTGCGACTTCGCCGACGCCGCCCACCTGGTCGCCACGGTGCGGGGCACCGACGGCGATGTGCAGTCCTGGGTGGATACGACGGCGGCAGCCGACGGGCGCTATACCTACTACGTGAGCGCCCTGGACCGGTCCTGGAACGAGGGCCCGGTCAGCCCGCCGCGCTTCGTGCGCTGACCCGGCGCGAATGCCCCGGACCGTTCGCGGTCCGGGGCATTCGTCTGTTTGGACGCATGTCACCAACCGGCCTCCCGGGGCATCGCCGCCCGTCGTCCAGTTGATCGAGAATGATCGACATCCGGCTATCCCCCGGAGGCCCTGCCCTCGCCCACCCCGCGGAGGTTCCCGTGTCCCGACGCCTCGCCACCGTACTCGCCGCCGGCACGTTCGCCCTGCTCATCACCCTCGGCCTGGCCTCGCCCGCCGCCGCGGCGGTGAGCACCGCGCAGAAGCTCTCCGTCCTGTCGAGCTGGACCCAGACCAGCGCGACGAGCTACAACGCCTGGAACGCCGGCCGGCTCAACAAGGCGGCCTGGGCCGACTACAACTTCGACTGGTCGACCGACTACTGCTCGTCGAGCCCGGACAACCCGCTCGGCTTCAACTTCAGCCTCTCCTGCTACCGGCACGACTTCGGCTACCGCAACTACAAGGCGATGGGCCAGTTCTCCGCCAACAAGTCCCGCCTGGACAGCGCCTTCTACGCCGATCTGAAGCGGGTCTGCGCCACGTAGAACGTCGTCGTCCGGCCCGCCTGCTACAGCCTGGCCTGGACGTACTACGAGGCGGTCAGCGTCTTCGGCTCGGTCGCCGCGGTCAAGCGGGCCGACCTCGACCGCGCGGCCCGGATCAAGGCCGACGCCGAGCGCCGCGCCCGGCGCTGACCCCCACCCCCGCCTCGTCTATCAGGGAGTTCGCGTCGCCGTCCGCCCGGATGCCGACGCGACCTCCTTGATCAACCAGTGGTGGAGCGGGGGAAGCGAGGGAAGCGGGGGAAGGCGGGGTGGCGCGGGGTCGGGGTGAAGCGGGGGGAGTCGCTCGCCAGGTCGGGGTGCTCCACCCCGAGGGCCAGTGCCGCCGCCTCCTCCAGGGCCAGCTCGCCGCCCGCCGCGTAGGCGGCGTCGAACGCCACGTCGCCCAGCACCCGGCGCAGCTCCGCCTGCCGCGCCAGCCAGTACGGCCCGAAGATGCCCGGGGTGGCGCGCAGGTAGGCCCGGGTGGCCTGGGCCGCCCCGAAGAGCCGCGCCGCGGTCACCGGGTCATCGCCCAGCGCGCAGCGCACCGCGATCGCGTTCAGCGTGTCGCACGCCCGCCCCAGGTAGCCGTGACTCATCCGGGAGCGGAGCGCCACCATCAGGTGCTCGTGCGCGGCGACCAGGTCGTCCCGGTCCAGCGCCACCAGGCCGAGCAGCATGTCCACGGAGCGCCGGCCCCGCTCCACCGGGCGGCCCGCCTCGACCGGGCGGGCCGCCCCGAGCAGCTCGGACGCCTCGTCCAGCGCGCCCCGGCGCCAGAGCAGCTCGGCCAGGTTGTAGACGGCCAGCAGCGCGTCCGAGACCACGTCCTGCGCGTACGCCCAGTCGATGACCTCGCGGCAGACCCGCTCCGCCTCGGCGAACTGCCCCATGTCGACCAGGGGCGCGGCACGCCCCGCCAGCACCCGGGCCAGCAGTCCCAGGTCGCCGGCCTGCCGGGCGGCCGCCTCGGCCCGCTGCGAGTAGCGCAGCTCCTCGGCGAACTCCCCGTCCGCGCCGGCGTGCAACGAGTGCATGTGGTACGCCGCCGCCAGCTCCGCCTCCGGGATCGACTCGCCCGTCTCGGCGATCCGGCCGTAGAGCCGGAACAGCCAGAGCCGGCCCTCCCGGGCCAGCCCCCGCTCCCGCCACCACTGGTCCAGCCCGCCGGCCAGCCGCAGGCCCGAACGGGCACTGCCGCCGGTGGCGCACCAGCGCAGCGCGGCCCGCAACTCCCCCGCCAGTGGGTCGAGCGCGTACAGGGAGAGGGTGACCGGTTGCCCGTCCGGGCCGAGGTGCGCGCGTTCCAACGCGTGCCGGGACCAGGCGACGTGCCGGTCCCGGGCGCTCTGCTCCTCGCCGGCCTCGACCAGCCGGCGGGCCGCGTACGCCCGGATCGGGTCGAGCATCCGGTAGGTGCTGCCCGAGGCGTGCGGCTCGGCCAGCACCATCGACTTGTCCACCAGCACGGAGAGCGGGTCGAGCGGGTCGTCGTCGAGCAGCCACTGCACCGTCGGCAGATCCACCGGGCCGGCGAAGACCGCCAGCCAGCGCAGCAGCCGGGCCGAGCGCCCGCCCAGCGTCCGGTACGACCAGGTCACCGTGGCCTGCATGGTCAGATGACGTGCGCTGGCCGAGCGCTGCACGGACCGGGTCTCCGGAGTCGGCGGGGTGGCCCCGGTCGCGGCGGCCACCAGGTCCACGGTGTCCTGCTGGTTGCCGCTCCAGCCGGCCTCCAGCGGGGGCGGTTCCGGCTCCTCCCGGCCCGCGTCCAGGGTGCCCAGCATGTCGTCGAGGCGCTCGGCGAGCTGCCCGGCCGAGAGCACCCGCAGCCGGGCGGCGGCCAGCTCGATGGCGAGCGGCAGCCCGTCCAGCCGGCGGACCACCCGGCGCAGGTCGGCCTGCTCGGCGGGGTCCGGCGGCCGGCCACCCCGGGCCGCCGCCGTCCGGGCCAGCAGCAGGGCCACCGCGTCGCTCTCCCCGCCGTCGGGACCGGGGTCCACCGAGAGCGGAGGGATCCGCCAGACCACCTCGCCGGGCAGCCCGAAGGACTCCCGGCTGGTGGCGAGCACCCGGACGCCCCGGCCGCCGGCCAGCAGCCGGGAGATCACCTCGGCCGAGGCGGCCGGCTGGGCGTCGCAGGTGTCCAGCACGATCAGCATCCGGCGGGCGGCCGCGTACTCGACCAGGGTGTCCACCATCGGGCGGCCGGGCTCCGGGCGGAGCCCGAGCACGGCGGCGATCTCGAACGCCACCAGGCCCGGGTCGGTCACCGCGGCGACGTCGACGAACCACACCCCGTCCGGGTAGGCCTCGACGATCCCCGAGGCCAGCTCCACCGCCAGCCGCGTCTTGCCGGCGCCGCCCGCGCCCAGCACCGTCACCAGGCGGTACGTGTCGACCAGCCGCCGCAGCTCGGCCCGTTCCGCCTCCCGGCCGACGAACGAGGTGACCTGGGTGGGCAGGTTGTGCGCCACCGCGTCGGCGGTCCGCGGACGCGGGAAGCTCCGCTCCAGACCGGGTGCCACCAGCTGGAACAGCCGCTCCCGGTCGTCGAAGCCGCGCAGCCGGTGCAGCCCGAGGTCCAACAGGGACGCGCCGTCCGGCAGCGGCTCGGCGTGCCGTGCGGTGGCGGCCGAGCAGAGCACCTGTCCACCGTGGGCGGCCGCGGCGACCCGGGCCGCCCGGTGCACCTCGGGGCTGGCGTACTCGCCGTCGCGAGGTTCGGCGTACCCGGTGTGCAGGCCCATCCGCACCCGGGGCGCGGCCTCGGGGGTGGGCCAGTCGTGGCTGGCCAGCGCGCGTTGCGCGGTGAGGCAGGCGGTCACCGCGGCGGCCGCGTCGCCGAACGCGAGGAAGAACGAGTCCCCCTCGGTCAGCAACTCCGCCGCGTCGGTGCCGGCCAACGTGTCGCGCAGCAGCCGACGGTGTTCCCGCAGCACCGGGCGGTAGCCCGGACCGAGCAGCTGGGCCAGCCGCGTCGACCCCTCGATGTCGGTGAACACGAAGGTCACCCATCCGCTCGGGAGGTGGATCCGTGGCGACATGCGTGGAACCTCCGCCCCCTGACGTCGGGTTCATGCTGCCCTATGGTCGTGCCGTCACGCATCGTGAGAACGGCCGGGCAGATTCCGACCCAAGGTGCCAAAGGATCACACCGCCGGCAAGGTACCGATCGACCGGCGAGACGAGGTGGCGCGCGACTCAGCAGCCGCAGGCGCCGCCGCAGCAGCCGCCACCGGCCGGCGGGGCGCCGCCGCCGACCGGTCCGGACCCGCCCCGGCCGGTGACCGCGACGGTGGACAGCAGCTTCACCGTGTCGGCGTGGCCCTGCGGGCAGGACGCCGGCTGGCCGGCCTCCGCCATCGGGCGGTTGACCTCGAAGGTGGCGCCGCAGGAGCGGCAGCGGAACTCGTACCGGGGCATGCTCCCAGCGTACGACCGGGCCTGACGGCGGAGCAGGCATGGGTGATACTCGACGGGTGGTGGACGGCGAGGAGCGCATGACGGTTCGACCCCTGCGACCGGCCGCGCCGCCCGCCGGCGACCCGGGCCACCGGCCCGTCCCGAAACCTCGCCGCACCGCGAGCCCGGAGCCG
Organism: Micromonospora solifontis; assembly: GCF_003725545.1. Taxonomy (GTDB): domain Bacteria; phylum Actinomycetota; class Actinomycetes; order Mycobacteriales; family Micromonosporaceae; genus Micromonospora; species Micromonospora solifontis. The sequence continues at coordinate 45,041 of NZ_RJLN01000015.1, forward strand.
GCCACCGACGCCGACCCGAAACCGCCGGCCACCGACGAACCGGCCGAGGCGAAGGCCGACGGCACCGTGCCGGCGCCCGACGCCGCGGCGGTGGCCACTCCGGCGGCCGCCGGGAAGGCCGGGCCGGACGCCCTCGTCGAGTCCGGCGCCGGCGTGGGGTCCAGCAACGCGCCGTCGGACGGTACGGCCGGGGCCGACGCGGCCACCGGGGCCGACCCGGAGTCACCCGCGCCGGCCGGCGGTCGGCGGCGCCGCATCCCGTTCGCGCACGCGGTCCGGGTGCCACCGCCCCGGCAGCTCGCCGTCGGCGCGGCCCGAGCCACCCGCGACTGGTCCCGCCGCCCCAGCGGCCGCACCACCCTGCCCGGCCTCTTCCTGCTCGTCCTGGTCGCGGCCACCGCGACGGCGGGCGCGCTGCTGGTGCCGGCCGCCATCCGGAAGCCGGAGCCGGTGGCGGTGGACGCCAGCGCGACGGCCCCCGCGCCGGGCCTGACCGCGAGTGGCGCGGTGCCCGGCGCGCCCGCGCTGACCCCGCCGCCCCTCGGCGGCACCGGCGAGCCGCTGGGGACCCTCACCCCGACCCCGGCCGGCCCGGTCGTCGGGCCGGTGACCGGCCGCCCGTCGGACGCCCTGGCCGGGTGGGCGCAGCAGGTCAGCCAGCGGACCGGCATCCCGGTGGTGGCCCTCCAGGCGTACGGCTACACCGAGCGGGTGCTGGAGCAGACCCACCGGAGCTGCCAGCTCAGCTGGACCACGCTGGCCGCGATCGGGTACGTCGAGTCCCGGCACGGCTCGGCCAACGGTGCCACCCTCCGGCCGGACGGCGTCTCCACGCCGGAGATCGTCGGCCCCCCGCTCAACGGGCAGGGTGGCACCTCCCGGATCCCCGACAGCGACCGTGGCCTGCTCGATCACGACACCACCTGGGACCACGCGATCGGGCCGATGCAGTTCATCCCCGGCACCTGGCAGTCGGTCGGCGCGGACGGCGACAACGACGGGGCGCGCAACCCGCACGACCTCGACGACGCCGCCCTGGCCGCCGGCAACTACCTGTGCCAGGGCGGCCGGAACATGAGCATCCCGGGCGACTGGTGGGGTGCCATCCTCTCCTACAACGACGTGCGCCGGTACGCCCAGGACGTCTTCGACAAGGCCAACGAGTACGGCCGGCTGAGCCGTACGTGACGTGACCGGCCGGATACATTCGAGAACTGAACCCTTCCCCCGGGCAGCGGTTGCCGGCAAGCTAGACGGGTGATGGTGCGCGAGTGGGACCCCCGGACCGCGTCGTCTGACGAGATCGCGTCGCTGCTGGACACGCTGAACGCGGTCCTGGCGGCCGACCTGCCGCAGGATCCGCCGTGGCGGGAGAGTTCCATGCGGGAATATCTCTCCGAGGTGATGCCGGGTGAGCGGCGGATCGCCTGGATCGCCCAGGCCGACCCCGCCCCCGACGCCGCCCCGGGCCCGATCCTGGGCCACGTGAACGTGCTGCTCCTCGGCGGGATCGGGGTGCTGGAGGTGCTGGTCCATCCGGCCGCCCGGCGCACCGGGCTGGGCCGCGAGCTGGTGCGGGTGGCCACCCGCCGGGTCTGGGACGAGGGCTTCCAGTCGATCGGCGTCGAGGTGGTGGGCGGCACCCCGGCCCTGGCGTTCTACGAGTCGCTCGGCTTCACCCGGGAGTACGTCGAGACCCGCAGCGTGCTCGACCTGGGCGCGGTCGACTGGCCGGCGCTGACCGAGATGGCCGGTGGCGTCGGCGCCGGTTACCGCCTGGAGTTCTGCCCGGGCGGCCTGCCGGATGATCTGCTCGCGGCGTACGCGCGGGCCAAGGCCGAGGTGCGCGACGTCGACGACGGCGAGCTGCGCCCCAGTTCGTACGATCCGCAGCGGCTCCGGGACAGCCTCGACACGCTGCACCGGCGGGGCATGAAGCCGTACATCGTGCTCGCCCTGCACGAGCAGACCGGCGAGGTGGCCGGGTTGACCGAGGTGGTGGTGCCGGCGCAGCACCCGACCCGGGCCGACCAGTACGACACCATCGTCGTCCGGGACCACCGCGGTTACGGCATCGACCGGGCCATCAAGGCGCGGATGCTGTTGGAGCTGCGCTCGGCCGAACCGCAGCTGACCGAGGTGCAGACCTGGAACGCGCAGGCCAACGAGGCGATGCTCAAGGTCAACGCGGAGCTGGGTTACCGGCCCGACCGCGACTGGTGTGAATACGGCGTGGACGTCGCCGAGCTGGTGCACCGGCTCGACCCGCATCGCTGAGGGATGTTCATCAAACGGCTGCCCGGGGGATGGACTTCGGACCGGAACGACCCTTAACGTGCGTTAGTTCCTGTCCACCCATCGTGGAGGCTCCATGCGCCCGCGCCGCCCACTCGCCGCGCTCGCGACCACCGCCGTCGTATCCCTGACGGCGGTCGGCCTCGCACCCCCCGCGGCCAGCGCCGCGTCCACCGACCTGTTCATCTCGGAGTACGTCGAGGGCTCGTCCAACAACAAGGCGATCGAGCTCTACAACGGGACCGACGCCCCGGTCGACCTGACCGCCGGCGGCTACCAGCTCCAGTTCTTCTTCAACGGCGCCACCACGTCGACGAACGTCCCGCTGACCGGCACCGTCGCCGCCGGTGACGTCTTCGTCTTCGCCGCCTCCTCGGCCGCGCCCGCGATCCTCGCCCAGGCCGACCAGACGTACGGCGGCTCGCTGTACAACGGTGACGACGCGATCGTGCTGCGCAAGGGCACGACCGTGGTCGACTCGATCGGGCAGGTCGGCTTCGACCCGGGCACCGAGTGGGGCAGCGGGCTCACCAGCACCGCCGACAACACCCTGCGCCGGCTTCCCTCGGTGACCGCCGGCGACACCGACCCGGCGGACGCCTTCGACCCGGCCGTGCAGTGGGTCGGTTTCGCCACCGACACCTTCGACGGGCTGGGCAGTCACACCGTGGACTCCGGCGGCGGTCCGGTCGACCAACCCGCCACCGTGACCTGCGGCGGCACGCTGACCGTCGAGGCCGGCGGCACCGCCACCCGCCAGGTCACCGCCACCGACGCCGACGACATGGTCACCGACCTGGCGGTCACCGCGGTCAACCCGGCGCCGGCCAGCGGCTCGATCAGCCGTACCGCGTTCACCCCGGCCGCCGCGGCCGGCGGCACCGCCACCGCGACGGTGACCGCGACCGGTCTCCCGGCCGGCTCGTACGCGGTCACCGTGACCTCGACGGACGCCGACGGCGGCACCGCGACCTGTACGTTCACGGTGCAGGCCACCGCCCTGCTGTCGGTGGGCCAGGTGCAGGGCGGCGGCGAGCGGTCACCGCTCGCCCCGGCCAGCGGCAACGGCACCAGCTCCGCGCTGTACGACGTGCGCGGCGTGATCACCCAGAAGTCGCTCACCCTCAGCTCCTCCGGCGCCGACCAGAACGGCTTCTACCTGCAGAGCCGCAAGGGCACCGAGGACGGCGACGCGCTCACCTCGGACGGCATCTTCGTCTTCATGGGCTCGTTCACCACGCTGATCGGGGGCTACGCCCCGACGGTCGGCGACGAGGTGGTGCTGCGCGGGCGGGTCTCCGAGTACTTCGACCAGACCCAGCTCTCCAGCACCTCACTGGTCCGCAAGATCGACTCGGGGTTGGACGTGGACGCCGCCGTCCGGGTGGACGACGCGATCCCGCCGGCCGACGCGACCGCCGCCAACCTGTTCTGGGAGCGGCACGAGGGCGAGCGGATGCGGATCCGCTCCGGCAGCGGCGTCTCCGCCCCGCGGCACATCTACGCCTCCACCGCCGACTCCGAGTTCTACGTGCTGGACCGCGAGGACCCGATCATGCAGCGGACCGACCCGTACGCCCGCCGGGTGTTCCGGGACGCGCACCCGCTGGACGACATCCCCGGCACCCTCTTCGACAACGGCAACAACCAGCGCATCCTGATCGGCGCCGGGGGCGTCAAGGCGACCGCCGGTGACGCCCGCGCGCTGCTGCCGGAGGCCCGGACGTACGACACGCTGACCGAGGACGCCTACGGCGCCGTCTCGTACGCGTTCAGCAAGTACAGCGTGCAGCCCGAGCAGGTCACCCTGACCGGTGGCGTGGACCCGTCGGAGAACCACCCACCGCAGCCGGCGAACCGGAACGCCGAGGTCGCGGTCGCCACGTACAACCTGGAGAACCTGTACGACTACCGGGACGACCCGTTCGACGGCTGTGACTTCGCCGGCAACCCGGGCTGCGAGGGGGTCAAGCCGCCGTTCGACTACGTGCCGGCCAGCGAGGCGGCCTACACCGCGCGGCTGAACGTGGAGGCACGGCAGATCGTCAACGCGCTGCACAGCCCCGACCTGGTGCTGGTGCAGGAGGCCGAGGACCAGGACATCTGCTCGGTCACCGGCGGCGTGCTGGTCTGCGGCACCACCGACAACGCCGACGGCGCGCCGGACACCGTGCAGGAATTGGCGCTGGCCATCGCCGCCAACGGCGGTCCCGCGTACGCGGCGGCGTACGACCGGACCGGCGCGGACGCCCGGGGCATCACCTCGGCGTTCCTCTACCGCACGGACCGGCTGACCCTGGCCGCGGCGACCGCCACCGACCCGCTGTTGGGCACCGCCCCGACGGTCCAGTACCGCTCGGCGGGCCTGCCGTCCAACGCGGACGTGCAGAACCCGAAGGCGTTCAACGCGGTGCTGCCGTCCGACGTGGACAGCTCCACCGGGGTGGACGGTTCGAACGTCTACACCCGCGCCGCGCAGCTGGCCAAGTTCACCGTGGCGGCGGCCCCCGGCGCGAGCGAGCACTACACGCTCTGGGCGGTCAGCAACCACTACTCGTCCGGCCCGGACAGCCGGGTCGGGCAGCGGCGGGAGCAGGCCGCGTACGGGGCCGCGCTGACCCAGGCGATCGAGGCGACCGACCGGGACGCCCGGATCATCTACGGCGGTGACCTCAACGTCTTCCCGCGGCCGGACGACCCGATCGCCACCGGGGAGAACCCCACCCCGTCGGACCAGCTCGGCCCGCTGTACCGGGCCGGCATGCACAACCTGTGGGACGACCTGGCGGCGGACGTGCCGGCGGCGGCCTACTCGTACACCTTCAGCGGGCAGGCGCAGACGCTGGACAACCTCTTCGTCAACGGAAACCTCCACGACGACCTGGTGCAGGTCCGGGCGGCGCACATCAACGCCGACTACCCGACCGAGGCCGAGGGCCTGGGCGACCGGGGGGCCAGCGACCACGACCCGCAGGTGGCCCGGTTCCGCTCCCGCGCGTCGCTGAGCGTGGCCGACACCTCGGTGGCCGAGGGCAACAAGGGCGACACCACCATGACGTTCACGGTGACCATCTCCCGGCCGCTCTCCGAGCCGGCGCTGATCTGCGCCACCACCTACGGCACCACGGCATCGGCCGGGTCGGACTACGACGCGTACGTCGGCTGCCGGACCCTGGCCGCCGGCCAGACGTCACTGGCCTTCCCGGTGAGCGTCCGCGGTGACCGGAAGGTCGAGGCCGACGAGCAGCTCAAGCTGTACGTGGCGGGCGTGCCCGGGCTCCGGCTCGCCGACCCGGTCGGCGTCGGGACCATCCTGAACGACGACTGACGCCCCCGTCCCCGTTGCGGCCCGTCGCCCGGCTCACCAGCCGGGCGGCGGGCCGCTTCAGTAGCTCCAGCGCCACCGGCGGGGATCCGGCGGGGGCGGCGTGGCGCGGTACTTCGCCACCCGCACCTCCCACTGGCTCCGTCGCCGCCGCTCCTCGACGTCGATCGGGCACCGGTGGAACGTCTCCGGCGGGCGGGCCAGTCCGTAGATGTCGGCCCACCACTCCCCCGGCTCCGGGTCGATGATCACCTTCAGGTGTGACGGGTAGCGACGGCCGGCGCCGTCGCGGATGCCCTCCCAGTCGGCCATCGGCTGGATCACCCGGCCGTCCTGGTCGACCAGGGCGAGGTAGAGACCGGCGGCGCCGAAGATCCGCTCGAGCACACGCAGACTCGGCGTCAGCTCACCGGACTCGACGCGACCGATGGTGGAGGGCGCGACCCGGGCGAACCTCGCCATCTGGCGCTGGCCCAAGCCGACCCGGCGCCGGGCCTGGCGGACCAGCCCGGCGATGGGAAAGGGGCCGATGGTCGGCCCGGTAGGTCGTGGTGCGAACACGGAAGCCATCCCCGAACCCTGGCCGGCCGGCCACCGCGGCGACAACCCCTGTGGACAGCCCTGTGGACAGCGCTCCGGGCAGCACCCCGGGCGCTGTCTTCGCCGCACCGGGACACCCCTTCGCCACGCCTTTGCTCTGCTTCAACGGACGCAACAGTGGAACGCTCCCAGTGTCGCGTGCGTTGAAGCAGAGCAAAGCGCGTCGAGCGGGTGGTGCCGACCACGTGCGACGTGGGCGGTCGCCCGGCTGCGGTGCCGATGGCGCCGCCCGGAGGCGAGGCACGGCGAAGGGAAGCGGCGGGGGCGATGCGCCCCCGCCGGCCGCGATCAGTAGCGCTGGCGCAGCAGCTGGGCGGCCTCGACCGCCCAGTAGGTGAGGATGATCTGCGCGCCGGCCCGCCGGATCGAGGTGAGCGTCTCCAGCATCACCCGCTCCCGGTCGATCCAACCGTTCGCGGCGGCCGCCTCGACCGTCGCGTACTCACCGGAGACCTGGTAGGCGGCGACCGGGACGTCCACCGCGGCCCGGACCGCGGACACCACGTCGAGGTACGGCAGGGCCGGCTTGACCATCACCAGGTCGGCGCCCTCGGCGACGTCCAGCTCGACCTCGCGCAGCGACTCGCGCAGGTTCGCCGGGTCCTGCTGGTAGGCGCGCCGGTCGCCCTCCAGCGCCGACTCGACGGCGTCCCGGAACGGGCCGAAGAAGGCGGAGGCGTACTTCACCGCGTACGCGAGCACCGAGACGTCCTGGTGGCCGGCGGCGTCCAGGGCCCGGCGGACGACGCCCACCTGGCCGTCCATCATCCCGGACGGCCCGACCATGTGGACCCCGGCGTCGGCCTGGGCGACCGCCATCCGGGCGTACGCCTCCAGCGTGGCGTCGTTGTCCACCGCACCGTCCGGGGTGAGCAGGCCACAGTGCCCGTGCGAGGTGAACTCGTCCAGGCAGAGGTCACTCATCACCACGGTGGCGTCGCCGACCTCGGCGATCACGTCGCGGATGGCGACGTTGAGGATGCCGTCCGGGTCGATGCCGCCCGAGCCGGTCTCGTCCTTCCGCGTCGGCACCCCGAAGAGCATGATGCCGCCCACGCCCGCCTGGACCGCCTCGACGGCGGCCTTGCGCAGCGAGTCCCGGGAGTGCTGGAGCACCCCCGGGAGCGACGCCACGGCGCGCGGCTCCGTCAGCCCCTCCTTGACGAACATCGGCAGGACCAGCTCTGCCGGGTCGACGCGGGTCTCGGAGACCAGCCGCCGCACGGCCGCGTTACGGCGCAGCCGGCGGGGCCGGATCTCGGGGTACGGCATGACGAGCCTCCTGACGACTAGCGGAACCTCAGGGCGGTCGGGCCCTGCACCTTCGAGCCGCGGCGCTGCTTGGCCGGCATGGCGGCCAGCTTCTCGCGCAGCTCGACGGCGTAGGCGGCGAGCGCCTCCACCAGGTCGGGCACCGAGGCGTGCTGAGGCTGCACGTCGACCCGCAGGCCGAACTCCGTCGCGGTCTCCGCCGTCTTGGGCCCGATGACAGCAACCACGGTACGCGCGTGCGGCTTCCCGGCGATGCCGACCAGGTTCCGCACCGTGGAGGACGAGGTGAAGAGCACCGCGTCGAACCCGCCCGACTTGATCGCGTCGCGGATCTCGGCCGGCGGCGGGGCCGCCCGGACGGTCCGGTACGCGGTCACGTCGTCGACCTCCCAGCCCCGCTCGGTGAGCCCGGCGGCGAGGGTCTCGGTGGCGATGTCGGCGCGCGGCAGCAGCACCCGGCCGACCGGGTCGAGGATCTCGTCGTGCGGCGAGAACTCGGCGAGCAGGCCCTCAGAGGACTGCTCCCCGGACGGGATCAGCTCCGGCTGGATGCCGAAGGCGCGCACCGCGTCGGCGGTCGCCTCACCGATGCAGGCGATCTTGACGCCACCGAAGTGCCGGGCGTCCAGGCCGTGCTCGGCGAACTTCTCCCAGACCGCGCGGACCGCGTTCACCGACGTGAAGATCACCCAGGCGTACCGGCCGTCGACCAGGCCCTTGACCGCCCGCTCCATCTGGGCGGGGGTACGCGGCGGCTCGACCGCGATGGTCGGCACCTCGCACGGGATCGCCCCGTACGCGCGCAGCCGCGCGCTCATCGCCCCGGCCTGCTCCTTGGTACGCGGGACGAGCACCTTCCAGCCGTACAGCGGGCGGTTCTCCCACCAGCTCAGCTTGTCCCGCTGGCCGACGCCCTCGCCGAGGGTGAGCACCACCCGGCCGGTGAAGCCGAGCGCCGCCGCGACGAAGGAGTCCACGGTCGACGTGGTGGTGTACTGCGTCTCGCCGGTGCCGTCGCCGGTCACCCCGACGCCGGTGGTGCCGTCCACCCCGGCGGCCAGCAGGCCGTCCCGGACGGCGGCCAGGTCGCCGGCGTCCACGGCCAGGGCCAGCGAGCCCCGGGCGACGGCCGCCGCGAGGGCGTCGAAGTCCAGCGTGCTGACGTCCTCGACGTCGGCGGCGGTCCGCACCCCCGGCAGCGGCACGCCCGCGTAGGTGGCCACGCCCTCGGCCTGGCCGATGCCCGGCACCACCTCGAAGTGCGCGGCGGTACGCGCCACCGCCTGCACCTCCTTGACCACCGAGTCGTGGCCGAACGGGTCCCCGGCGACCAGGTGCACCGCGTTCTGCCCGGCGCGGGCCGCGGAGATCAGCACCTTCGCCACGTCCCCGGGTACGCCCTCGGCGGGGCTGAACTCGGCGTCGGACCTGGCCTGGGCGCGGACGTGCTCGAGCAGCGACTCGGGGACTCCCCGGTCGTACACCACCTGGTCGGCGTCGACCAGGGCGTCCAGCGCCCGGCGGGTCAGCAGGCCCGGGTCGCCGGGACCGGCCCCGACGAACGCGATTCGGCCTACGGGCTTACGGGTGCGGGTCATTCTGTGCTCCCAAATTGCTGGGTCCCCGGGCCGGCGTGAGCTTCTTGGCCGAGGATCGAGTCGGCGCCGAGGTCGAGGAGTTCGGCGGCGAGTGCCTTGCCGATCTCCGCCGCGTCGGCGGGCGTTCCGGTGCGGGACAGCCGGAGGTCACGGGTACCGTCCGGGCTGATCACCGCCCCGCGCAGGTAAATCTCCTCGCCGGCATCACCCTCGGCGAGTTCGCCGTAGGCGGCGACGGGCGCGCTGCACCCGGCCTCCAGGGTGGCCAGCAATGCCCGCTCCGCGATGACCGCGGCGCGGGACGGTGCGTGGTCGAGCACCGCGAGCAGCTCGACCAGATCCTGATCGTCGATCCGGCACTCCACCGCCAGCGCGCCCTGGGCGGGCGCGGGCAGCATCAGCATCGGATCGAGGGTCTCGGTGATCACGTCGGCCCGGCCGAGCCGGTTGAGCCCGGCCCGGGCCAGCACGACGGCGTCGAGGTCAGCGTCCGGGCCGAGCACCCGGCCGAGCCGGGTGTCGACGTTGCCCCGGATCGGGCTGACCTCCAGCTGCATGCCCAACGCGTGCAACTGGGCGATCCGGCGCAGCGCGCCGGTGCCGACCCGCGCGCCGGGCGGCAGCTCGGCGAGGGTCCGCCCGTCCCGGGCGACCAGCGCGTCCCGGGGGTCCTGCCGCTGCGGCACCGCCGCGATGTGCAGGCCGGGGGCCGCCGCGGTGGGCAGGTCCTTGTACGAGTGGACGGCGAAGTCGATGGTGCCGGCGGTCAGCGCGTCCCGCAGCGCGGAGACGAAGACGCCGACGCCGAGCCGGTGCACCGGGGCCGAGGAGCGGTCGCCGGCGGTCACCACCTCGACCAGCTCGACCGGGCGGCCGGTGGCCGCGGTGAGGGCCTCGGCGACGTGGCCGGACTGGGCCATCGCCAGGGCGCTGCCCCGGGTGCCGAGGCGCAGGGGGGCGGTCATCGCGCACCTCCGGTGGGCGGGACGTCTGCGGCGTCGAACGACGGACGGCCCTCGACGGTGACGCCGTCCGGCTCGACCACATCGGGAACGGTGTCGACCGGGGAGGTCTGCGGGACCTCCAGGTCGAACAGCTCGCGCAGCAGGGCGGCGTACTGGTCGCCGCCCGGCTCGGCGGCGAGCTGGCGGACCCGTACGGTCGGCTGGTGCAGCAGGCGCTGCACCACCCGGTGCACGGTGCGGGCGACCTCGGCGCGCTGGTCGTCGCTGAGGTCCGGACGGCGCTGGGCGAGCCGGCGCAGCTCGGCGGTGACCACGTCGTCGGCGCGCCCGCGCAGCGCGGCGACGGTGGGCGCCACGTCGGCGCCGCGCAGCCAGCTGAGGAACGCCTCGACCTCGCCGGTCACGATCCGGGTCACCTCGGCGGCGTCGGCGGCGGCCGGGCCGTCGGCGAGGATCGCGGCCATCCGGTCGATGTCGATCACCTCGACGCCCGCCAGCGCGGCCACGCCCTCCTCGACGTCCCGCGGGACGGCCAGGTCGAGCAGGACCAGCGGGCCGCGGTCGGCGTCCCGCCGGGCCAGCGCCCGGGTCACCACGTCCCGGGTGAGGACCGGCTCGGTGGCCGCGGTGGCGGCCACCACGACGTCCACCGTGGAGAGCGCCTCGACCAGTCCGGCCATCGGTACGGCGCTGGCGCCGTACGACTCGGCCAGCCGGACGGCCCGCTCGGCGCCCCGGTTGGTGACCGTGAGCGGCCCGGCGCCCAGCCGGGAGAGGGTGGCCACGCTCAGCGACCCCATCGCGCCGGCGCCGACCACCATGGCGGGTCGGCCGGTCAGGTCGCCGTCGAGCAGCTCGGCGGCCAGGTCGAGGGCGGCGCTGACCACGCTCTGGCCGGCCCGGTCGATGTTGGTCTCGGCGTGGGCCCGCTTACCCACCCGCAGCGCCTGCTGCATCAGCTCGTGCAGCAGCCGGCCGGCGGAGTCGGCCCCGGCGGCCGAGTGGTACGCGTCCCGGAGTTGGCCGAGGATCTGCGCCTCGCCGACCACCATCGAGTCGAGCCCGGCCGCGACCCGGAAGACGTGGTCCACGGCCGCCGCGTCGTAGTGCACGTAGAGGTGGTTGGCGAGCGCCGCGGGCGGGCAGGCGGCCTGCTCGGCCAGGACGGCGCAGATGTCTCCGAGGCCGCCGTGGAACCCGGACACGGCCGCGTACACCTCCACCCGGTTGCAGGTGGAGACGAGCACGGCCTCGGCGACGTACGGCTGGGCGACCAGGCGGTCCAGGGTGCGGGTGAGGTCCGCGGGCGGGACCGCCAGCTGCTCCAGCGTCGCCACCGGGGCGGTGCGGTAGGACGCGCCGACGACGAGCAGTTTCACGTGCCGATCGCCTCCTGGGTGTCGGTGGCCGCGAGCCCGCCGGGCAGGGCGGTGAGGGCGGACCCGCCGGTGGCGGGGAGCGCGGTCAGCGACGCCTTGCGGTGCTCGTGGAAGGACAGGATCTGCAGCTCGATCGCGAGGTCGACCTTGCGCACGTCGACCCCCTCCGGAACCGAGAGTACGCACGGAGCGAAGTTGAGGATGCTCGTCACGCCGACGGCGACGAGCTGATCCGCCACCGCCTGGGCGGCCGGCGCCGGGGTGGCGATCACGCCGATCGAGATCGACTCCTCGGCGGCGACCCGGGGCAGCTCGTCGATGTGCCGGACGACCAGGCCGTTGATCTCCTCCCCGACCCGTTCCGGATCGGCGTCCAGCAGCGCGGCGATCCGGAAGCCGCGGCTGGCGAAGCCGTCGTAGCCGGCCAGGGCGTGACCGAGATTACCCACGCCGACCAGCGCGACGGCCCGCCGCTGGGTGAGCCCGAGCACGAACTCGATCTGGTCGACCAGCAGCCCGACGTCGTAGCCGACGCCGCGGGTGCCGTACGAGCCGAGGTGGGAGAGGTCCTTGCGCAGCTTCGCCGAGTTCACCCCGGCGGCGTTGGCCAGCCCTTCGCTGGAGACCGTCTCGTGGCCGGCCTCGGCGAGCGCGTGCAGCGCACGGAGGTATTCCGGCAGCCGTGCCACGGTCGCCTCGGGCAGGTCCGGAAGCGCCGGTACGGCACCGGCGCGGCCGGGCGCGCCAGGGTGACGGTGCTGACTCATGAGACTCCGTGCGGTGCGATCCTCGACCAGCGACGGTGGCCGGTCGTTCCGGGACTCCCGCTGGCGACCGATGTTGCCGGCTGTGCTAGCAGGGCGCGTCGGAACTACAGAGTAGGCGCTTGTGAAGACGTGCACAAATCGCGATCTTGCTGGCCCGCGACGCGCCTCCACCTGCACCTCCACCCCGACAAGATCGATAGACCGCGCTCCCTCGGCGCCGCTCGGCGATTATTGCTCAATCCCGACTTCTCTGACCAATCGCGCGCGGTCGACTGCGCTGTGTCACGGCCCGGGGAGGCGCGGATCACCCCCGGGGTAGGGACAACCCCACCCCGGAGAGGCCCGCAAACGGGATGGGGCCGGAGCGGTGCGGGCCCATAGCCTCGGAGCATGACCGCCGTACCGCTGGCCACCCGGCCCACTCCGACCACACCCGTACGCGGGCTCGTCCGGCAACTCCTCCGCGACTCCGGCTACGTGCTCTTCGGCCTGCCACTGGCGCTGGTCGGCTTCGTGGTGGCGGTGGCCGGCATCTCGCTCACCGCCGGACTCCTGGTCACCACGCTCGGCCTGCCGGTCCTCGCCGGCACCCTGTACGCCGCCCGGGCGCTGGCCGACATCGAGCGGCTCCGGCTGCCCGCCGTGCTGCGCCAGCCCCGGATCCGGCCGGTCTACCTGGCGCCCGAGCCGCGGTCGGGCTACTGGCGCCGGATCCTGACCCCGATGCGGGACCCGCAGTCCTGGCTCGACCTGCTGCACGCCTTCGTGAAGCTGCTCGTGGCGCTCCCCACCTTCGTGCTGGTGGTGGTCTGGTGGGCGGTCGGCCTCACCGGCACCCTCACCGTCGCGTACGACTGGGCGATCCCGCGTGGTCCGGGCGACCAGGACCTCAGCGAGCTGCTCGGGATGGGTGAGGGGGCCGTCCCGCGCATCGTGCTGAACACCGCGATCGGGATCTTCTTCCTGCTCACCCTGCCGCTGCTGGCCCGGGGCTGCGCCCGGACCCAGGCCGGCCTGGCCCGCTCCCTGCTGACCGGGGTGGCCGAGATGCGCAACCGGATCAGCACCCTGGAGGACCAGAAGCGGGCCGCCGCCTCCGCCGAGGCGTCCGCGCTGCGCCGGCTGGAGCGGGACATCCACGACGGCCCGCAGCAGCGACTGGTCCGCCTCGCCATGGACCTGGGCCGGGCCCGCCAGCAGCTCGCCGCCGACCCGGAGGCCGCCCGGCGCACGCTGGACGAGGCGGTCGCCCAGACCCGGGAGACCCTCGACGAGCTGCGCGCCCTGTCCCGCGGCATCGCGCCGCCGATCCTGGTCGACCGGGGCCTGCCCAGCGCCCTGGCCGCCCTCGCCGCCCGTGCCCTGGTCCCCACCGAACTGGTGGTCGACGACGACCTGGGTACGTCGGCCGGCCGACTGGACCCGGCGGTGGAGAGCACCGCGTACTTCGTGGTGGCCGAGGCGCTGACCAACGTCGCCAAGCACAGCGCGGCCACCGCCTGCCGGGTCGAGGTGGCCCGGAAGGTCGGCCGGCTGGAGATCGACGTCCGGGACGACGGGGTGGGCGGCGCCCATCTGGCCAAGGGGCACGGGCTGAGCGGCATCGCCGACCGGGTCCGGGCCGCCGGCGGCACCCTGGAGGTGGCGAGCCCGGCCGGCGGCCCGACCGTGGTCCGCGCCGAGTTGCCGCGGTGAACCCGGGCGACCCGCCGCCGCCCGGCCGGCCGTGGCCCGCCACGGAGGACGGGGACGTGGTAGACACCGGACCCATGCGGGTGGTAATCGCGGACGACGCCGTACTGCTCCGGGAGGGGCTGATCCGGCTGCTGACCGAGTCGGGGCACGAGGTGGTGGCGGCCGTCGGTGACGGGGACGCCCTGGTCGAGGCGGTGGTGACGCACCGGCCCGACATCTCGGTGGTGGACGTCCGGATGCCGCCCTCGCACACCGACGAGGGGCTGCGGGCCGCCGTCGAGATCCGCCGGCGGGTGCCGCGTACGCCGATCCTGGTGCTCTCCCAGTACGTCGAGGTGTCGTACGCGGACGACCTGCTCGCCACCGCCGGCGGGGCCGGCGGGGGCGGGATCGGCTACCTGCTCAAGGACCGGGTGGCCGCGATCGACGAGTTCCTCGACGCGCTGAACCGGGTGGCCGCGGGCGGCACGGTGCTCGACCCGGAGGTGATCGGCCAGCTGCTGGTACGGCGCCGGCGCGACGACCCGCTGGGCACCCTGACCCCGCGCGAACGGGAGGTGCTCGCCCTGATGGCCGAGGGCCGCTCGAACACCGCCATCGCCCGCGCCCTGGTGGTCAGCGACGGCGCCGTCGAGAAGCACGTGCGGAACATCTTCACCAAACTCGACCTCCCCCCCGACGCCACCACCCACCACCGCCGCGTCCTCGCCGTCCTAACCCACCTCCGCGCCTAACCCCCGCCCCCGCGCGTCCACCCCCGCGCGTCCACCCCCGCGCGTCCACCCCCGCGCGTCCACCCCCGCGCGTCGATCATGAAGTTAGCGGCGCGACACGCCGCCCCGGCCACCGCTAACTTCATGATCGACGGGGCAGGCGGCCCCCGGGGGTGGGGGGGTGGGGGGTTAGGGGAGGGTGCGGGCTAGGTGGACGGCGTCGGTGAGGGTGTCGGCTACGGGGTGGCCGGCGGCGCGGAGGCGGGCGGGGTCGGAGAGGCCGCCGGTGTAGAGGACGCAGGCGCCGCCGACCGACAGGGCCGCGTCGGCGTCGTCGAGGGAGTCGCCGATCAACACCACCTCGCGGCCGTCGAGGCCCAGCTCGGCGAGGTGCTTCTCCAGCCACTCGGCCTTCGGCCCGCCACCCACCGCCGCCCGCAGCCCGTCGACCCGGGCGAAGTGCGGGGTCAGCCCGTACGTCCGCACCGTCGGGACCAGCTCGTCGTGGAACCACATGGAGAGCAGCGACTGGCTGCCCGGCCAGGCGGCGATCGCGGCGGTCGCGTCCGCGGCCAGCGCGCAGCTGGTCAGCCCCGCCCGGTACGCGTCGTGGAAGATCCGGTCCAGCGCGCCGAACGCCTCCTCGTCGATCACCCGGCCGAGCATCTCCGCGTAGTAGTCGGCGATCGGCCGGCGGAACCGGACCCGGTGCTCGTCGGCGCTGACCACCGGGCCGCCGGCGCTGGCGAAGGCGACGTTGGTGGCCCGTACCACCAGGTCGAGGTCGTCGAGGAGGGTCCCGTTCCAGTCCCACACCAGGTGGTGCCGCACAGTGGTCATCGCTGCACGATAGAGGGCGGGTCAGAGCTGCGGGGTGGTCAGGTCGCGCAGCAGCCGGTCCTCCTCGACCCGCCAGTAGCCGTGCTCCTTGCCGTCGAGCAGCACCACCGGCAGCCGGTCGCCGTACTCGCGTTCCAGCTCGATGTCGTCGGTCACGTCCTTCTCGAGCCAGCGGTCGCCGGTGACCGCCACCACCCGGTCGAGCGCCGCCTTCGCGTCCTCGCACAGGTGGCAGCCGGGCCGGGTGATCAGGGTGAGCCGGGCGTCACTGCTGGACATCGGGTACCTCCGTGCGGTTCTCGGTCGGCGGCGCCGGCGCCGGCACCGGGGGCGCCGCCGGGCGGAGCTCGGTCTTGCGCACCTTGCCGATCGCCGAGTACGGCAGGCTGTCGACGAACTCGACGGCGGTCGGGCACTTGAACCGGGCCAGGTTACGCGCGCAATGGCCGAGCAGCTCCTCCGCCGTCACCGGCGGGCCGGCCGCCCGCACCACGTACGCCCGGACAGTCTCGCCGGTCCGCGGGTGCGGCACCCCCAGGACGGCCGACTCGGCCACTCCGGGATGCGCCTCCAGCACCAGTTCCACCTCGTGCGGGTAGACGTTGAAGCCGTTCACCAGGATCAGCTCGCCGAGCCGGTCGACGAGGTACAGGTTCCCGTCCTCGTCGGCGTACGCGACGTCACCGGTGGCCCACCAGCCGTCCGGGTCCGGCCCGCCCCGCCCGTCCGGCCAGTAGCCGCCGAACAGGTTGGCGCCGCGGACGACGATCTGCCCCGGGTCGGTGCCCGACGGGTCGTCGGAGAGGTCCAGCTCGTCGGCGTCCTCCTCCGCGGTCGGCACCCCGTCCCGCCACAGGTCCGCGCCGTCCGCGCCGACCAGGCGCAGCTCGACGCCGGGGAGCGGGCGGCCGATCGAGCCCGGTCGCGGCTCCCCGTCGACCAGGGTGGAGGTGAGCACCGGCGCGGTCTCGGTGAGTCCGTACCCGACGTGCACCGGGTGCCCGGTGAGTTCGGTGAAGCGCGCCGCGACCGCCGGCGGCAGCGGGGCCGCGCCGGACACGGCGACCCGGACCGAGGCCAGCGCCGCCGCGACGTCACCCTCCGTGTCGGCCCAGGTCAGGAACATCGACGGTACGCCGACCAGCACGCTGACCCGGTGCCGGGCGATCTCGGCCAGTCCCGCGGCGCCGCCCGGCTCGTCCACCAGCACCCCGGTCGCGCCGTGGTGCACCACGGCCCCGAGCCCGGAGTTGAGCCCGTACGCGTGGAAGAGCGGCAGCGCGAGCAGCACGGTGTCGTCGGGGCCGACCACCGGCGGTGCGATCCGGCCGACCTGCTCGTGGTTGGCGGCCAGGGCCCGGTGCGACAGCATGGCCCCCTTCGGCCGGCCCTCGGTGCCGGAGGTGTAGAGCAGGACGGCGAGGTCGTCCCCGCCGCGCGCGGGCAGCTCGCCCGGTGCGTCACCGTCGGTGACCGGCGGCGCGGTGTGTACGGCGGTCAGCGCCGGCAGCTCACCGACGGCGACCCGGTCCCGGACCTCGGGGGCGCAGACCAGCACGGCGGCCCCCGAGTCGGCCAGCACGTGCCGCAGCTCGCGGGCGGTGAAGCCCGGGTTGACCGGCACCGCCACCAGGCCGGCCCGCAGCACGGCGAGGTACGTGACCACGAAGTCCGGGGTGTTGCCGAAGCCGATCGCGACCCGCGGCGGGTGGGCGTCGCCGGGCGCCGGGGACGCCTCGGTGGCCAGCGCGCGGGCGGTGGCGGAGACCGCGGCATCCAGTTCGGACCAGGTCAGGGTGCGGTCCCGCCAGTGCAGCGCGGGGCGGTCGCCGTGGGCGACGGCCGCCCGGCGGAGCCGGTCGGCGAGGTTCGGCGCGGAGCTGTCGGCTGCGTCCTGCACGGTGGCTGAGTCTGGCACAGCCGCGTCCGCCGGGCCACGGTGCGACCGGGACGCGACGCCGCGACCCACGATCCTGTCGGCGGGACCGAGCGGGCCGCGCGCCGACCGTGCCGCCCATGGGAGCGTGGGTGCCACCGGCCCTCGCCGGCGTTCGCGGACAGCCGGCACCGGCCCCGCAGGACGGCCGTCGCGACACGCCGAGGGCGGCGCGGAATTCGCTCCGACCTGGACTTTCCACTCCGGACCAGGTTTCGACGGGAAAGTCAACCGCACACGACGGACAACGGGTCCGCCAGCGATGCGACGGTGCGGGAAATACTTCCGCTCTGTGTAACGGACTTGCCACACGCGGGTGACGTTGGCCCTATCATCACTCGGGTCGGCTCACCCCATTTGCCGTGAGTCGACACCCCTCAGCCCGAGGAGGCCCCCGTGCCACTGAGCGCATTGGACCAGCACCTCAAGCGGACCTGCCGCCCGCCGGCACGTCCCGGAACGGCCCTGCCCGGCCGGGTCGTACCCGGTCCCGCCGCAGCCCTGCGGCGTCCGGTGCGGCCGTGCCCCGCACGGACCGGGGAGGCGCGGTGACCACCTTCGGCTACGCGGAACGGCCGGCCGGGGTGACCGGCCCGACCCAGCGGACCCCGGTCAACGAACGACTCGAACCGGAGACCCGCGGCTCCACCGAGAGCATGTGGAGCCTCGCCGCGGTACGGGGTGAGGGGACGCGGCGGGGCCGCAACCGCACGCACCACAACGAGGCACCGGCCCGCCCGGCGGTGCCCGGGAGCAACGCGAAGTCCGCGGCCGGCCGGCTCGGCTCGCCGTCCCGGCCGACCATGCCGGCCCAGGGCCGCCGCGGCGAGGCCCAGGCCAGCCCCGAGCCGTCCGCCGCCGAGACCGCGGTGCTGCCGGCCGTGCCGGTCGCCGACACGGCGGTCCTGCCGGCGGTGCCGGCCGCCCCGGCCACCGGCTACCCGAGCCGCCCCGACCCGTCCGACCCGGCGACCGAGGTCTGGGCGCTGGTCGAGCGGGCGCAGGCCGGCGAGGCCGAGGCGTTCGGCCTGATCTACGACCGGTACGTGGACACCGTTTTCCGGTTCGTCTACTTCCGGGTCGGCAACCGGCAACTCGCCGAGGACCTCACCTCGGACACCTTCCTCCGGGCGCTCAAGCGGATCGGCAGCTTCACCTGGCAGGGCCGCGACCTCGGCGCCTGGCTGGTCACCATCGCCCGCAACCTGGTCGCCGACCACTTCAAGTCGGGGCGCTACCGGCTTGAGGTCACCACCGGCGACGTGCTCGACGCGGACCGGGAGGACCGGGGGCCGGAGGGCAGCCCGGAGGCGGCGGTGGTCGAGCACATCACCAACGTCGCGCTGCTGACCGCGGTCAAGCAGCTCAACCCGGAGCAGCAGGAGTGCATCGTGCTCCGCTTCCTCCAGGGCTTCTCGGTGGCCGAGACGGCCCGGGCCATGGGCAAGAACGAGGGCGCGATCAAGGCGCTGCAGTACCGCGCGGTCCGGGCCCTGGCCCGGCTCCTGCCCGACGGCTTCCAGCCCTGATCCCCACGCTTCCCACGCGCCCGGCGACCCGCCGGGCGCGGGTGCGCGTACCCCTCGGCAACTCGTGACGACGATCACGCTTCGTGATTTCGCCGCCCGCCGGCCCGTAACCGGCACCCGGCGCGGTCCGTTTCTCCGGGTGCGACCAGTGGTTGTCCCGGCGTCCCCCGGGCCACCCGGTCCGGCGGGCACGGTCTGCCTCCTCGGTCGGCCGTCGGCGTCACGCTGCCACCGGTCGCTGGTGACGACGACGGCCAACCCGGCCGTGACCAGCGAGAGGGGGTGCCTGCGGTGGACAGCGACCTCTTCTCCCGTCGGCGTGCCGAGCGCTTCGCGCAACTCCTCGACGAGGCCAACGGCGGCCGGCGGCACCACGTCCGTTCCCGGGCCGACGACGAACTCGCCGCGCTCGTCGCGGTGAGTCAGCGGCTCACCGCCGACCGGCCGACCGTCGAGGTCGACGCGGAGTTCCGCACCGGGCTGCGGGCGATGCTCGTCGCCACCGCCGAGCGGGAGGGCATGGGCGCACCGGCGAAGGCCGAGACCGGGGCGGCGGCCACCGGCGTACGCGGATCGCTGCTGCCGGCGATGACCGGCCGGCGGGCGCGGGCCCGGGGCGCGATCCTGGTCGGCATCGCCGCCGGGGCGGTGGCCCTCTCCGGCATCTCCGCCGCCAGCGAGAACGCGCTGCCCGGCGACGCCCTCTACGGCATGAAGCGCTCCACGGAACGCGCCCAGCTCGCGCTGGCCAGTTCGGACCTGAGCCGCGGGCAGCTCTTCCTGGACTTCGCCCGGACCCGGCTCAACGAGGCGGTCACCGTACGCGGCGACCGGCTCGGTTACAGCGCCGTCCTGGACGACATGGACTCCGACACCCGGCAGGGCGTACGCCTGCTGGCCACGGTGGCGGCCCAGCGTTCCGACCCGGCCGGCCTGGACGCGATCGACGCCTTCCTCACCGGCCAGCGGCGGGCGGTCAGCGGGCTGCTGGACCGGGCCGACCACGTGGAGCGGGAGCGTACCCGTCAGTCGCTGGCCCTGCTCGACGCGGCGGGCAAGCGGGCCGACGGCCTCCGCGAGGCGATCGCCTGCGGCCTGCCGGCCCCGGCGGCCAGCGACGCCCTCGGCCCGGCCCCGGGCGGCTGTCCCACCGACCGCTGACCGGGCGGGACAGGCGCCACACTTCCCCCGCCGGACATCAGGCCGTCACGGACCGCCGGATAGGCTCGGGACGGAGGACGTACGCGGTCGTCGAGGGGAGGAGATCGTCATGTCCCGGCCCCGGAAGGTGACGGTCAGCACCGACGTCCACGGGCACACCGCCGGCTGGTCGGAAACGCCGGAGGCACCCCCGGCCGTCCCCACGCCGGACCCCACGGCAGCGGCCTTCTTCGACGTGGACAACACGATGATGCAGGGCGCCTCGATCTACTGGTTCGCTCGCGGGCTGGCCGCCCGGAAGTACTTCACCACCGGTGACCTGGCCCGGTTCGCCTGGCAGCAGGCGAAGTTCCGGCTGCTCGCCACCGAGCACGCCGGGGACATGTCGCAGGCGAAGGAGGCGGCGCTCGCCTTCATCCAGGGCTGGCGGGTCGACGACGTGGAACGCCTCGCGGAGGAGATCTTCGACGAGCTGATGGCCCCCCGGATCTGGGCCGGCACCCGCCGGCTCGCCCAGGGGCACCTGGCCGCCGGCCAGCGGGTCTGGCTGGTCAGCGCCGCCCCGGTGGAGATCGGCCGGGTGATCGCGGCCCGGCTCGGGCTGACCGGCGCGATCGGCACGGTCGCCGAGGTGGTCGACGGGGCGTACACCGGGCGGCTGGTCGGCGACCTCATGCACGGGGCGGCCAAGGCCGAGGCGGTCACCCAGCTCGCCGCCGTGGAGGGGCTGGACCTGAGCCGCTGCGCCGCCTACAGCGACTCCGCCAACGACCTGCCGATGCTCTCCACGGTGGGTCACCCGGTGGCGGTCAACCCGGACCCGGCGCTGCTGCGCCAGGCCCGCGAACACGGCTGGGACGTCCGGGACTTCCGGACCGGACGCCGGGCGGTCAAGATCGCCGTACCGTCGACGGCCGCCGCCGGCCTGCTCGCCGGCGCGGTCACCGCCGGCCTGGCCCTGCACCGCCGCCACCGCCACCGCCCCGACTGACCCCCTCATCAGCGCTGATTCACGGAAAGAGTGGCCGTCCGCGCTGGGATAGCCACTCGTTCCGTGAACGTGCAGGGCTCGCGGGGCAGCGCCCGGGCGGTCAGGGACCGAAGGGGTCGGGGCGGCGTTCCAGGAGCTTGTGCAGGGTCTGCTGGATGGTCTCCCGGACCTGGTCAGCGAGGTTGAACACGACCAGCGGGTCGTCCGCCGAGTCGCGCAGGTGCGCGGTGGGGATCGGCGGGCAGAACTCGATCAGCCACTTGCTCGGCAGCGGCACCATGCCCAGCGGCCCCAGCCAGGGGAAGGTCGGGGTCACCGGGAAGTACGGCAGCTTGAGCAGCCGGGCGAGCGGCTTGATGTCGGCGAGCATCGGGTAGATCTCCTCGCCGCCGACGATGGCCACCGGGACGATCGGCGTGCCGGTCCGCAGCGCCGCCGAGACGAACCCGCCCCGGCCGAACCGCTGGAGCTTGTACCGGTCGGCGTAGAGCTTGCCGACGCCCTTGAAGCCCTCCGGGAAGACCCCGACCAGCTCGCCGTTGCCGAGCAGCCGTTCCGCGTCCGGGTTGCAGGCGACCGTGCCGCCGGTCTTGCGGGCGATCTCCGAGACCACCGGCATCCGGAAGACCAGGTCGGCGCCGAGCAGCCGCAGGTAGCGGTGAGCCGGATGCCGGTCGTGCAGCGCGGTGGCCAGGACCAGCGCGTCCAGCGCCACCGTGCCGGAGTGGTTGCCCACCACCAGGCCCGGCCCGGCCTCCGGCACGTGCTCCACCCCGGTGACCTCGGTGCGGAACCAGTCCCGGTAGAGCAGCCGGACCAGCGGGTGGAAGACCGCGTCGGTCAGGTCCGGGTCGAAGCCGAACTCGTCGACCTCGTAGTCGCCGGAGAGCCGCCGCCGCAGGAAGGCGAGCCCCTTGGCGACCTTCCGGTCCCAGTGGTCCCCCGGCCGGTCCGCCACCGCCGGCCCGGGCGGCGCGGCGGCCCCGGTGACGCCGTCCGGCCGCTCACCGGCCGTGCGGTCGCCGGGCCGTCCGGCCGCCGGCCCGCCGGTGTCGCCCGGCGCGCCCGTCGTGCCGCCCGGCGCCTTCTTCGCGACGGCCTTTTTTGCCACGGCCTTCTTGGCGATGGCCTTCTTGGCGACCGCCTTCCGGGGGGCGACCTCGTCGCCGGCCACGTCCGCCCCGTCGGCGTCGGGCGCGGGCGCGGCGGCGGCCATCGTGGCCCGCCGGTGCCCGTTGCGCCGCGCCGGCTCCGCGTCCGGCGCGGGCACCGCCAGCGGTACGTCGTAGCGCGCCTCGCCGCGCTCCTCGGCCCCGCTCACGAACGCTCCCGCACGGCGGCCCGGACCTGCCGGATGCCCTCCAGCACGAGCTGCTCGGCGACGGCCAACTGGTCCCGCGTCACCACCACTCCGCCGTGGTGGGCACGGATGAAGTCGTCGAAGGCGGCGGCGGTCGAGCGGGGGGTGAAGCCGTACTCGCGCTCCAGTCTGGTGGTGTCCACCACCCGACCGTGCACGAAGAGGTCGACCTGGTCCAACCCGTACCGGCCGATGCCCAGGTTGCGGGCGACGGAGGCCACCCCGGCGAGGCCCGGTTCGAGCACCGGCACGGCCACCCGACCGGCCCTCCGGATCGCCTGGGACAGGGAGAGCACCCCCGGCCCGGCCACGTTGTACGTCCCCGGGTGGTCCTCCGCGACCGACCGGTGCAGCACCTCCAGGGCGTCGTCGAAGTGGACGAACTGGAGCCGCGGGTCCCGGCCGAAGACGGTGGGCACGACCGGCTGGGAGAAGTACCGGGTGAGCGTGGTGTCGGCGGTGGAGCCGATGAACGGCGCGAAGCGCAGCACGGTCGCGGTGACGCCGGGGCGCCGGCGACGGAAGCCGCGGACGTACCCCTCGATGTCGAGGATGTCGCGGCCGAAACCGCCGCGCGGCACCTCGCGCGGCTCGGTCTCCTCGGTGAAGACGGCGGGGTCGCGGAACGACACCCCGTACGCGGCGGTGGAGGAGCGGACCACGAGCTTGCGCAGCCGGGGCGCCCGCTGGCAGGCGGCGAGCAGCTGCATGGTGCCGATGACGTTCTGTTCCTTCATCGCCGCGCGGCCGCCCTGCTGCGGATCGGGGGCGCTGACCAGGGCCAGGTGCACCACCGCGTCGACGTCGAGGTCGACCAGCAGGCCGCCGAGCGAGTCGAGGTCGAGGCGGATCCGTTCGACCCCGGCCAGCAGGTCGGCCAGCTCGGGGTTCGGGGCGGCCGGGTCGACGCCGATGACGCGTTCGATGCGCGGGTCGGCGGCGAGGCGGGCGGCGACGTGCGCGCCGAGATAGCGGCCGACCCCGGTCACGACGACGACCCCCGGAGCACCTGGGGTGCCACCGGGGGTCATGTCGTGCGCCTTGCGCGGCAGGCGGGATCGAGCCGGGACATCCACGGCCTGATCACCTGAGCCTCCGAGGGTCGACTGTTGGCAAGTGGTGCCGGCTGCCGGGCGGGGGCCCGGCTCCGGTCACTTGCCGAGACGGCGACGCTGGACGCGGGTCTTGCGCAGCAGCTTGCGGTGCTTCTTCTTAGCCATGCGCTTGCGGCGCTTCTTGACCACCGAGCCCATACGACAGCCTTTCGATGCAACGTGCGGGGCGGACCGTGAGACACCACCGCGGGTGGCGTCGGTGACCGCTTGCGGACAACGGACCGGACCAGCGTGGTGGGCGGGGCGCACCGGGGTGCGGTCACGGTCGGGGTCCAGGGTAGCCGGAGTGCGTCAGCAGGACCAACGCGGCCCCGTCGATGCCCCTTTCGTCGCACTCGACGGCCGGGCCGTCGAGGCGTCAGGCGGTCTCCTGGAAGGCGCCTCGGAGGTATTCGTGCACGGCGTGCTCGGGCACCCGGAACGACCGGCCCACCCGCACCGCGGTCAGCTCACCGCTGTGCACGAGACGGTAGACCGTCATCTTGGAGACCCGCATGACCGTCGCCACCTCGGCGACGGTCAGGAACCTGACATCCGACAGCCGTGCGTCGGACTGCGACCCGGCCATGGCTCACCGACCCATTCCCATGCCCGGCGCGTGCCACCGGGGCAGGTTGGCCCGGCCACGACGGGCAACGCGCGTGTTACCAGTACGGTAGCGGGACGGCTGTGACCGGCGCGATCCCTTCCTTCTAATGATCATGGAATGTCCCCCGGTCACCCCGCGTTGACCTGGCGTTTTTCACCTGGACGGGCGTCTCGTCCGGTTCCGGCAAGCGGTCACTCCGCGCGCAGCGCCACCACCGGGTCGAGCCGACCGGCGCGCTGGGCGGGGACCACGCCGAAGACGATGCCCACCGCCGCCGAGACCCCGAACGCGAGCGCCAGCGACCACCAGGTGATCGCCGCGGGGATCGGCGAGACCGCGTCGACCAGTAGCGCGGTGCCGACGCCGAGGGCCATCCCGGTGAGCCCGCCGATCGAGGTGAGCAGCACCGCCTCCAGCAGGAACTGCACCCCGATGTCCCGGGGCCGGGCGCCGACCGCCTTGCGCAGGCCGATCTCCCGGGTCCGCTCGCGTACCGAGACCAGCATGATGTTGGAGACGCCGACCCCGCCGACCAGCAACGAGATGCCCGCGATGGCGGCCAGCACCCCGGTGAGTACGCCGAGGATGTCGCCGAGCACGCCGAGGATCTGCTGCTGGGTGACGGCGCTGAACTCGGTGTCGGGGTGCCGCCGGGACAGCTCGGCGACGATCCGGTCGCCCAGTTCGCCGATCCGCTCCCGATCGGGGGCCTTCACCGCGATGCCGTCGATGCGCTGGGTCCCCCAGAGCCGCTGGGCCGCGGTGACGGGGATGTGCACCTCGTCGTCCCGGTCGACGCCCAGGCTCTGGCCGAGCGGGGCGAAGACGCCGATCACCCGGAACCGGACACCGGCCAGGGCGACCTGCTGGCCGAGCGGGTCGCGGTCGGGGAAGAGCGCCCGGGCCACGGACGCGCCGAGCACCGCGACCCGGCGGCTGGTGTCCACGTCGGCACCGGTGAGGTAGCGGCCCCGGGCGAGCGAGCGGGTGAAGACCGCCGGGGTGGTCTCCAGCACTCCCTGCACGGTGGTGAAGTCGGACCGGTTGCCGGCCCGGGCGGTCGCCCCGGACGCGACGGTGACGGCCACCCGTCCCGGGTCGCCGACCACCCGGGTCACCGCGTCCACGTCCTTGAGGTCGAGCGGCGACACCACCGGCGCGTTGCCCACGTCGATCTTGCCGGGGACCACCAGGAGCAGGTTCGAGCCGAGCCCCTCGACCTGCTGTTCGACCTTCTGCTTGGTGCCGGTGCCGATGGCCACCAGGATCACCACCGAGGCGACCCCGATGATCACCCCGAGCATGGTCAGCACGCTGCGCATCCGGTTGGCCCGCAGTGCGTCCAGCGCCACCCGCCAGGCCTCCGCGAGCCTCACCCGGCACCTCCCGGCACGGCCTCGGAACTGCCGGAAAGGCGTCCGGTGGCTCCGGCGGCGCCACCGGAGCCACCGGACGGGTGCCCCGGGCCGCGTCCGGACGCGAACCGGGGCTCCGCACTGGGAGCGTCGTCCAGTGTCGCAGGTCCACGCCCGACGCCGGACAGCGGTCGATCATGAAGCGTGTCCGACCTGATCAGACCATCCCGGACGGCGATCCGGCGGCGGGCCCGGGCGGCCACCTCCTGGTCGTGGGTCACCATCACCAGGGCCACCCCCGACTCGGCGTTCAGCCGTTCGAGCAGTTCCAGCACCGCCTCGCCGGTGACGGTGTCCAGGTTGCCGGTGGGCTCGTCGGCGAGCAGCACCGCCGGGTCGGTGACCAGTGCCCGGGCGATCGCCACCCGCTGCTGCTCGCCGCCGGAGAGCTGATTCGGCCGGTGGTCCAGCCGGTGCCCGAGCCCGACCCGGCCGAGCATCGCCGCCGCGCGTTCCCGCCGCTGCCGTGCCCCGATCCCCCGGTAGACCAGCGGCAGCGCCACGTTGTCCACGGCGGACGTCCGGGGCAGCAGGTGGAACGCCTGGAAGACGAAGCCGATGGTCTGGTTGCGCAACATGGCCAGCTCGGGCGCGGAGAGCGTGGCCACGTCGCGGCCGCCGATCACCAGCCGGCCACCGGTCGGCCGGTCCAGGCCGCCCAGCAGGTGCATCAGCGTGGACTTGCCGGAGCCGGACGGTCCGATCACCGCCACGTACTCGCCCGGGTCGATGGTGAGCGACACCCCGCGCAGCGCCGGCACCGACACCCCGTCCAACTCGTACGTGCGGGACACGTCGACCGCCTCGATCGCCGGCACGCCGGCGGGCAACGTCACTTCAGTTCCTGGCCGTCGTGGACCTGGTCGGCGCCGCGCACCACGATCCGGTCGCCGGCCTGCACCCCGCTGACGATCTGCACGAGGTCCTGCCCCTGCACGCCGACGGTGACCGGCACCCGGTCGGCCCGGCCGTCCCGCAGCACCCAGACCGCGTCCCGGCCGTCCGCGGAGAAGACCGCCGACGCCGGTACGGCCACCGCGTCGGCGGCCTCGCGGACCCGGAGGTGGACCACCGCGTTCATCCCCGGGCGGGGCGTCGGCGCGGCCTCGCCCTCGCCGAGCCGGCCGGCGCCGAGGCCGAGCCGGACCCGGTAGGTGACCCCACCGCGGGCGGAGGTGGTGGGCAGCACGTCCACCGAGCGGACGGTCGCGTCGTAGCTCGCGCCGGTCACCGCGTCCAGCTCCACGGCGGCGGTCACGCCGGCCCGCACCAGCAGCACGTCAGTCTCGTCGACCTCGGCGAGCAGGCCGAGCTGGCCGGTGTCCACCACGGTCAGCACGGGCGTTCCGGCGGTCACCCGGCCGCCCGGCGGCACCGCGTCGTCCACCCCCGGCGGCGGGCCGGCCTGGCCGGCGGACCCGAGCGCCGACGGGTCGAGCCCGGGCACGCCGCCCCCCGCCGCGCCGAGCAGCCCGCTCAGGTCGGTCGCGGTGGCCGCCCGGGTGCCACCCGGCTGCACCACACCCGGGATCGGGGCCCGCAGGGTCAGCGCGTCGACGGTCGCCTTCGCCAGGTCGTACGCCTGCTGGGCCTGGAGGCGCTGCGCGGCCGACAGCGCGCCGACGGCGCTGTTCAGGCCGGCCACGCCGCGCTGCACGGCGGCGACCGCGCGGTCGGCGGCCCGGGCGGCCGACTCGTACTGCTGCTGCGCCGACTCGACCTGGAGCAGCAGGGCGGACCGCAGCTGCGGGTCGCCGATCTTCCCGGCGGCCTGGCGGGCGGCGTCGAACGCCTCCTCGGCGGCCCGGTCGGTGCCGCGTCGCCGGCCACCCAGGTCGCCGACGCCGACGCCCCGGCCGGCCCGCTTCGCCGCGCGCAGCGCCTCCCGGGCCTGCTTCAGCCGGTCCTGCGCCGACGGCGAGCTGATCACCGCGAGCACCTGCCCCTTGGTGACCCGCTGTCCGGGCTGGACGCGGAGACTGGCCAGGGTGCCGTCGGCGGGCGCGGTGAGGGTGGCGGCGGCCCGGGCGGTGACCGTGGCCGGAGCGTCGATCACCTCCGCCACCGGGCTCCGGCCGACCTGCGCGACGGTGACGGGCGACTTCTCGTCCCCGCAGGAGGCGGCCGTGGTGCCGGTCAGGGCGACGACGGCGAACAGGGCGATGAGCAGGCGGGGGCGGGTGGCCGCGGGCAGCCGCGGCGGGTGGGTGCGGACCACCCGGCCCATGCTACGGCCCGTCGCCAACGAGTCGACCCGCCGTGTCCGGCGCCCCGGGTGTCAGCCGGCCGCCGCCCGGACGTACTCGACGCAGTCGTCGTGCAGGCTGGACCAGCGCTCGCCGAACACCTCGGCGGCGGCGGCGTCCACCGTGCGTCGCTCGTCCACCACGGCCCGGAAGAAGTCCAGCACCCGCTGCTCGCCGTACCGGTCGACCAGGTGGCGGACCGCCAGGTAGCCGACGCCGTAGGCGCCCCCGACCCGGTCGTCGGACGCGTCGTCGGCCGGGGCCAGCGCGTCCAGCCGGCCGGTCCAGCCGCCGCGGAGGAGCCGGCGCACCTCGGCCAGGCCCTCGTAGCGGTCGACCGGCTGGCCGTCCGCGCCCGCGTACTCGGCCAGGCCCTCCACCAGCCACCAGCTCGACCGGTCGGAGTAGCCCCGGTCGGGCAGCGACGCGGCGTGGGTCAGCTCGTGCCGGAGCAGGTCGTCGACCCCGGTGGGCGAGAGGCTCTGCGCGTTCAGCACCACGTCGTGGTGGCCGCCGCCGACGCCGACGGCGTACCCGGCCGTCCACTTCGGGCGGCCACCGCCGTACCAGCGCTGCCACTCCGCCCGCCCGGCGTAGAACACCAGGTAGCGGTCGGGCGGGGCACCGTTCACCGCGTACCGGTCGGCGACCCGCGCGGCGGCCTCGGCCTGGGCGAGCAGGCCGGGCAGCTCGGCCCGGCGGCCGGGCGTGGTGGCGACGACCGCCCGTTTCCCCACCGCCACCGCGAGGTCGCTGACCTCCCACGGCCGGGCGCCGGCCGGCTTCGCCCGGGACTCCTCGACCGCGACCAGCCGGGGTTCCTCCCCCACCATTCGCCACCGGGTACCGATCTCCACGCTGCTCGGCGTGCAGTCCGGCACCACGAAGCAGTAGTCGACCCGCACCGGCAGCCGCCACTCCCCCGGCCGGCCGGCCACCGCCGCCGGCAGGCCGTCGGCGGCCGGCCGCCACACGGTCACCCGGAGCGCCCGCAGGGCGGCGTACCGGCGGGTCAGCGCGGGCCGGGCGGCCGGCTCGGCGACCGCGAGGAAGCCGGCCCGGTCGCCGCCGAGCAGCGCGCCGGCCTGCCGGTCGAGCTCGGCGGTCATCCGCTGGCCGAGCCGGCGGGCGGCCGCCGTGGCCGGGTCCTCGGCGCGGTCCGCCGGCCGCCCGGCCGCGTTTCCCACCAGCCCGAGCAGGAGTACGCCGGGCACCCCGCACGCCACGAGGACGAGCACCACGGCGAGCACGATCCAGAGCTGCGGTCGTCGCGGCTGCCGCGACGCGGGCGGTAGGCCGGGCGTTGCCGGCAGAAGAGGTACCGGGCCCACCACGGCCGGGCTGGGCGGCGCCGGCAGGGGGGACGAGCCGTCACCGTTCACGGTGGCGGGCCGCACTGGGCAGGTCTCCGCCGGGCCGGAGGGCCGCTCGTCACCGTCGGTCACCGGCGAAGGGTACGACCAATCGGGGCGTTCCGGCCAGAGCCCGCCGCGCGCCGAGCAGGTCTCATATCGCTCCGGCGCCGGGAGGTGAGGTGCTTCGAACTCCTGTCGAGCTGATGTCGCAGACGACTCACGAGGCGGGTGGCCCTCGCACGCGATTTCGGCGGCGAACGGCCCCGGGCGGGCCCGACTGCCGGCAGGACCCTCCGCCCGGCCCGCCCCGAAAGGTCCGGGCGGCTGAGTCGTTCGTGACATCAGCTCGACAGGCGTTCGACCAGTGGCATCCGAGACCTCTCCCGAAGCCGGGCGGCAGCTCAAGACAGCAGCGCCAGGCGCGCGGCGGGCAGCAGGGAGGCGGGGGCGGGCCGGCCAGGCGGGGAGGGCGGGCTCAGACCGGGTCGCCGAGGTGGGTGAGCAGCGCCTTGTCGACCGCCCAGAGGGCCACCAGCACGGCTCCGGGCACCGGCTGGCCGGCCAGCGCGAGCAGCAGCCCGCCGGTGACGAAGCTGGCGGCCTGGACGCCGAGCTTGGCCGGTGCGGGCAGCGGCACGCTCGCCCGCGGCGAGCAGAAGATCCCCCACACGACGGCGAGCAGCAGCGGCGCGCCGAGGCCGGCGAGCAGGCGCACCAGCCAGCCGGCGTCGAGGGTGAAGCCCCACCAGCCGGCGGCGGCGAGCATCGCCAGCTCGAGCAGGAAGGCGAGGGTGAGCAGGGCGGCCTTCATCAGGACCTCCAGTCCCGGTAGGCGGTGTCCAGTGCGGCCACCAGTTGGTCGAAGGAGCGGTCGATGCCGCGCGGTATGCCGAAGCCGTTGACCGCTTCGAGGGTCACGAACCCGTGCACGGCGCTGCGGAAGATCCGGGCGGCGTCCACGGCGTCGTCGCCGGTCAGGCCGTATCCCCGCAGGATCGCGTAGATCGCGTCCAGGGCCCGCTGCCCGGCCACGACGTGCTCCGGGTCGTCCGGGTCGGGCACCTGCTGGGCCGCGGCGTACCGGCCCGGGTGCCGGCGGCCGTAGTCCCGCCAGGCGACGGCGACCGCGTGCAACGCGTCCCGGCCGGCCCGGCCGGCGACCGCCCGGGTCATCTCCTCGGCCAGCTCGCCGACGGCCAGCGCGGCGAGCTTCTGGTGCAGCGCGTCGACGCCCTTGACGTGCTTGTAGAGGCTGGGCAGCGCGACGCCGAGCCGGCCGGCGACCGCCGCCAGGGTGAGCCGGTCGTGGCCGACCTCGTCGGCGAGGGTGGCCGCTTCGCGGACCACCGCCTGCGGGGTCAGGCCGGCCCTAGGCACGGGCGGTCACCGCCAGGAACTCGGCGAGGTCGGCGGCGGTGGCGTCGGGCTGGTCGGCGTGCGGGTAGTGGCCGGAGTCGGTGATCATGCGGGCCTCGGCGGTGGCGAAGAACCGGCGGGCCGCCCGCGCCTCGGCGCCCGGGTCGGTGAAGTCCGGGTCCTTGGTGCCCATCAGCACCAGGACCGGCTGCCGTACCTCCGGGGCCCGCACGGTCCAGTGCGGCTCGACCGGCTCGACCACCCCGCGCACCGCGGCCATCCGGCCGCGCAGCCGGGCGACCATCTCCTTGCGGTACGCGGCGTCGTCCGCCGGCCGCCCGCACGGGAAGAGCGTGCGGTGGAACATCCCGAACAGCCGGGGGCTGCGCAGCACCACCGCCTGGCCCAGCCGCACCACCGGGTTCGGCTTCGCCCGGGACACGAACGGGCTGAGCTGCACGATGCCGTTGACCAGCTCGGGCGCGTCGGCCGCGGCGAAGACGACGGCCGCCCCGCTGGACGAGCTGCCGACCAGCGTGGCGGGTCCGCCGCCGAGCGCCCGGACCACGGCGAGCAGGTCGCCGGCGACCTCGGCGGGCGCGTACGTGGGCCAGTGGGCGCTGGAGTCGCCGTGGCCGCGTACGTCCACCGAGGCCACCCGGTAGCCGGCGGCGACCAACCGGGGCACCAGGTGCCGGAAGGACGCCCGGTTCTCCCCCATGCCGTGCGCGAGGACCACGAGCGGGCCCTCCCCGTGCACCTCGTACGCGATCGTTCCGCCGTCGCGCGACACCTGGCTAATCGTCATAGCCATTAAGCTAATGCTATTAGCTTTCCGCGTCAAGCCTCGACTCGGGGACCGACGAAGCTCAGCTCACTTCTTCGAGACCAGGGCCCGGCCGAAGAACATCAGGTTGGCGGGGCGCTCGGCCAGCCGGCGCATCAGGTAGCCGTACCACTGGTCGCCGTAGGGGACGTAGGTGCGGACGGTGTAGCCCTCGCCGACGAGGCGCTGCTGCTCCTCGGGGCGGATGCCGTAGAGCATCTGGAACTCGAACCGGTCCGCGCCGCGGTCGAACCAGCGGGCCCGGTCCTCGCCGATGGCGATCAGCCGCGGGTCGTGGGTGGCCAGCATCGGGTAGCCGTCCCCGGACATCAGCACGTTCATGCAGCGCACGTACGACTTGTCGACCTCGCGGGCGGACTGGTAGGCCACCGACTCGGGTTCCTTGTACGCACCCTTGCAGAGCCGCACCCGGGACCCGGCGCCGGACAGCTCCCGGCAGTCCGACTCGGTCCGCCGCAGGTACGCCTGGAGCACCGCGCCGGTCGACGGGTAGTCCTTGCGCAGCTTGGCGAGGACGTCCAGGGTCGAGTCGGTGGTGGTGTGGTCCTCCATGTCGAGGGTGACCGTGGTGCCGGCCGCGTCGGCCGCCGCGCAGATCGCCCGCGCGTTGTCGTACGCGAGCTGCTCGTCGAACAGCTGGCCGAGCGCGGAGAGCTTCACGCTGACCTCGGCCGCGGGCGTGAGCCCGGCGGCGGAGAGCAGGCGCAGCAGCGTGAGGTACTCGTCCCGGGTGGCGTTGGCCTGCTCGGGGTTGGTGGTGTCCTCGCCCAGGTAGTCGAGGGTTACCGCCTGGCCGTCGGCGACGAGGGCGCGGGTCGCGCGCAGCGCGTCGTCGGTGCCGGCGCCGGCGACGAACCGGCGGACGACGTCCCGGGTGAACGGGGCCGTCGCGACGAGCCGCTCGACCTGGGATGACCGGGAGGCGGCGAGGATGACGGAACGGAGCATGAGCCGAGCGTAACGCCCGGCTGCGTCCCCGCGCTGAGGGGCGGCGGGCAACGTCACGCACCGTTCCCGGGGCTGCCCGGCTGGCGGGGATCGGCTACAACGATCACGTGGAACGCACCCCCCGACGCCGGCTCCGGTCGGCGACCGTCCAGCTCGGCACGCTGACCGTTCTGGCGCTCGCCCTCTCCGGCTGCAACGGCGGCTACGACGACGACGATGACGACTGCGCCCTCGGCCCGGCCGGTGGCGGCGGCGACACCGTCGCGCTGGCCCTGCGGGTTCCCGCCCCGGCCGCCGCCCGGTACATCCCCGTCCCGGCGGCCGCCGCGCTGCCCGACCGGGGCGGCTTCGGCACCCACCTCGCCTCCTGCGGCGGCTGACGTGCGGCGCGAGGCCAGCGACCCGCGCCCCGACTGGGACGCCACCATCCGCTCCCAGGGCCTGGTGTACGTGGACACCGAACTGCCCGACGGCGAGATCATGTCGTACTGGGACGAGACCGCCGCGTACGCCTTCGAACTGGACGAGGTGCTCCGGCTGGAGGAGGCGACCGAGGAACTGCACCGGATGTCGGTGGCCGCCGCCGAACACATCGTCGCCCGCAACCGGTACGCCGAGTTCGGCATCCCCGCCTGGGCGGCGGAGGCGGTGGCCCGGTCGCTGCGCGAGCGGCCGCCCACCCTCTACGGCCGCTTCGACCTCTGGTACGACGGCAGCTGGCCGCCCAAGCTGCTCGAGTACAACGCCGACACCCCGACCTCGCTGGTCGAGGCGAGCATCGTGCAGTGGTACTGGCTGGAGCACACCCGCCCGGCGGCGGACCAGTGGAACAGCCTGCACGAACGGCTGGTCGGCGCGTGGGCGAAGATCGGCGCGGGGCTGCACGACCCCCGGGTGCACGTGGTCTGGTCCGCGGAGGAGGAGTCCGGCGAGGACCAGATCACCGCCGGCTACCTGGCCGAGACGGCCCGCCAGGCCGGGCTGGAGGTGACGCTCATGCCGATCCAGCGGATCGGCTGGGACGGGCGGCGCTTCGTCGACGCGGACGACCGACCGATCACCACCTGCTTCAAGCTCTACCCCTGGGAATGGATGCTGGCCGAGCCGTACGGGGCGCCGGCGCTGGCGCCGGGCACCCCGACCACCTGGATCGAGCCGGCCTGGAAGCTGCTCCTGTCGAACAAGGCGCTGCTGGCGGTGCTCTGGGAGCTGTACCCGGGCCACGAGTACCTGCTGCCGGCCCACCTCGACTCGCCGCGCGGGATGACCGAGTACGTGGCCAAGCCGCTGCTCGGCCGGGAGGGCGGCTCGGTACGCATCGTGACCGCCGGCACCGAGATCAGCAATCCGGGCAGCTACGGCGACGAGGGCTTCTGCTACCAGGAGTTCCGGGCATTGCCCGAGTTCGCCGGCAACCGGATGGTGCTGGGAAGCTGGATCGTCGACGGTGAATCGGCCGGCGCCGGCGTCCGGGAGAGCGAGAGCCTCATCACAGACGGTTACGCCCGGTTCCTGCCCCACTACATCGACGCGCCACGTGCCCCCTGAGTCGTCTACCGTTGGTGTCGTGAACTTCGACGCGTACGCCCGGACCGGTGTTGATCTCGTCAACGCCCGTCTGGACGACCTCGACGACCTGCGGGCCCTCTTTCCGGACGACAACGCGTGGATGCGCGACGAGGCCGCCGAGCGGGACCTGGCGATTTTCCGGCGCGCGCAGAAGCGCCTGCGCGACGTCTTCGAGTACGGCACCTCGGGCCGGGACGCCGAGGCGGTGGCGGAGCTGAACGCCCTGCTGGAGGCCTTCCCGGTGCAGCCGCGCATCTCCGGCCACGACTCCAGCGACTGGCACATGCACGTGACCAGCCGGGGCGCCTCGGTCTCGTCGGAATACCTGGCCGGCGCCGTGTGGGGCCTGTCGGTCTGGCTGTGCGAGTACGGCAGCGCCCGGTTCGGCGTCTGCGCGGACGAGCGCTGCGGCAACGTCTACCTGGACACCTCGTCGAACTGCTGCCGGCGGTTCTGCTCGGAGCGCTGTGCGACCCGCTCGCACGTGGCCGCGCACCGCGCCCGCAAGCGGGCCGCTATCGGCGAGCAGGTCACCGTCCCCGCCCAGCCGGAAACCCTCACCCCGGTCCGCTGAGCCGGCGCCCGGCCACGGGTGGTCAGGCGTCGACCGGGGAGGGGGCGGTGAGGTTGGCGCGGGCGAAGGCGAGGGCCTCGCGCAGGTCGGCCTCGCGGACCGCGCGGCTCTTCGCGCCCCGGGTGGTGACCTCCACCGCGACCGAGCCGGTGAAGCCGCGGCCGGCCAGCGAGCGGAGCAGCTCAGCGCAGGGCTGACCGCCGCGACCGGGCACCAGGTGCTCGTCGCGCCCCTCGCCGGTGCCGTCGCCCAGGTGCACATGCGCCAGGCCGGCGCCCATCCGGTCGGCCATCGCCAGGGCGTCGGTGTGCGAGGCGGCGCAGTGCGACAGGTCCAGGGTGTACGAGGTGTAGCCGGTGTCGGTCGGATCCCAGCCGGGGACGTACGGGACGAACTGCCGGCCGGCCATCCGCACCGGGTACATGTTCTCCACCGCGAAGTGCAGGCCGCCGAACTGCTCCTCGATCGTCGCCAGGCCCTCGGCGAAATTCCGGGCGTAGTCGCGCTGCCAGGTGAACGGCGGATGCACCACGACCGTCGGCGACCCCAGCGTCTCGGCCAGCTCGGCGGCCCGGCGCAGCC
Organism: Micromonospora solifontis; assembly: GCF_003725545.1. Classification (GTDB taxonomy): domain Bacteria; phylum Actinomycetota; class Actinomycetes; order Mycobacteriales; family Micromonosporaceae; genus Micromonospora; species Micromonospora solifontis. The sequence goes on from NZ_RJLN01000015.1 coordinate 80,063, forward strand.
GCTCCCAGGGGTCGGGGCTCCACACCCGCTGGGTGACCAGCAGGCAGGGCGCGTGCACCGAGAGGACCGGCACCCCGTAGTGGTCGGCCAGGCCGCGCAGCGCGCCCGGGTCCTGGCTCACCACGTCGGTCCAGACCATCACCTCGACGCCGTCGTAGCCGAGCGCCGCGGCGAGCTGGAACGCCGCCGCGGTGCGCTCAGGAAACACCGAGGAACTGGACAGGAGCACCGGGACGTGGGAAGTCACACCCCTCAGGGTAGCCGCCCCCGGCACGGCGCATCGGGACGAGCAGCCGCAAAGCGGACGACAACTCCAGCTCGGCGCACCTAACGCCACGCCGCGACCTCGAGCCGCCGCCCACCGTGACCGATCGGGATCACATCGGCGCCAGCTGATCCAGCCGGCGCAGGATGACCCCCTCGCGCAGCGCCCAGGGGCAGATGTCCAGGCGGTCCACGTCGAGGTGGCGCAGCACCGCCTCGGCCACCACGGCGCCGGCGAGGAGCTGGTGGGCGCGGCCCGCGCTCACCCCCTCCAGCTCGGGCAGCTGGGCCGGCGGGATGTGCCGGATGAAGCCGAGCACCTGACGCAGCCCGGTCCGGGTCAGGCTGCGCGGGGCCCAGAGCCCCGCGCCGGAGGGCGCGGCACCGGCCAGCCGGGCCAGCGTCCGGAACGTCTTCGAGGTGGCCACCGGCCGCTCCCAGCCCACCTCGGTGAGCTGCTCCCGCACCGTCTCGAGCTGGGCGTCGACGTACTCGCGCAGCTCCTCGACGGCCTCGCTGGACGGCGGCACGGTGCCGGACGGGTCCACCCGCAGCCGCTCCCGGCTCAGCCGCCCGGCACCGAGCGGCAGCGAGATCGCCACGTCCGGGTCCTCGTCGATGCCGGCGGCCAACTCCAGCGAGCCGCCGCCGATGTCCATCCCGAGCAGCCGCCCGGCCGACCAGCCGAACCACCGCCGTACCGCGAGGAAGGTCATCCGCGCCTCGTCCGCGCCGGAGAGCACCTCCAGGCGTACGCCGGTCTCGTCGCGGACCCGGGCCAGCACCTCGCCGGCGTTGGTGGCGTCCCGCACCGCGCTGGTGGCGAAGGCCAGCAGGTCGTCGGCCGCCAGGCCGTCGGCGGCCGCGCGAGCCATCCCGACCGCCTTGACCAGCCCGTCCGCGCCCGCGTCGGTCAGCGCCCCGTCCGGGCCGATCTGCTCGGCCAGCCGCAGCACCACCTTCTCGGAGTGGGCCGGCCAGGGGTGGGCCCCGTGGTGGGCGTCGACCACCAGCAGGTGCACCGTGTTGGAACCGACGTCGAGGACACCCAGTCGCATGCCGTCGACCCTATGGCCCGACACGTTTCCCGGCTCGCCAGCCGGCCCGGGTGACCGCGCGTACGCTGGGCCGGGTGACAGGGCAGATCGAGCTTCACGTACTGGTGGACGACCCCGACGACCCGCGCAGCCGGGAGGTCGACCTGGACTTCCCCCGGGAGTGGATCGAGTTCGTCGACCCGGCCGACGCGAAGCACGTGGTCCGGGCGGACCTGACCTGGCTGCTCTCCCGCTGGACGTGCATCTTCGGCAAGGGCTGCCACGGCATCGTCGCCGGCCGGGCCGCCGACGGCTGCTGCTCGCACGGGGCGTTCTTCACCGACTCGGACGATGAGAAGCGGGTCCGGGCGGCGGTCAAGCGGCTCACTCCGGAAACCTGGCAGCACTTCCGCAAGGGCTTCAAGAACTGGACCGAGAACGACACGATCGACGGGAAGAACCCGGCCCGGCGTACCGCCACCCGGGACGTCGACGCGCCGTGCGTCTTCCTCAACGACGTCGACTTCCCCGGCGGCGGCGGTTGCGCGCTGCACGCCCAGGCGCTGCGGGACGGGGTGCACCCGCTGGAGTACAAGCCGGACGTCTGCTGGCAGCTGCCGATCCGCCGGGACCAGGACTGGCACAAGCGGCCGGACAACACCAAGGTGCTGATCTCCACGCTCGCCGAGTTCGACCGGCGGGGCTGGGGCGCGGGCGGGCACGACCTGGACTGGTGGTGCACTTCGTCGACCGACGCGCACGTCGGCGCCGAGCCGATGTACCTCTCGTACGGCCCGGAGCTGACCGCGCTGATCGGCGCCCCCGCGTACGCGAAGCTGGCCGAACTCTGCGCCGCCCGGCTGCGCCAGGGTCAGGTCGCCCCGCACCCGGCCAGCGAGTAAGTACGGGCCGCCCGCAGGCCGGTGCCGCTCATCCGGACCGGCGGTGCAGTCGGGTGGCGGCGACGGCCGCGCCGGCCAGGCCGGCCGCGGTGCAGGCGAGAACGCCGGCCGCGCCGGTGCCGGCCGCGAGCGCGCCGGCCGCGCTGGGGATGAGCACCTGACCGAGCCGGTTGCCGGTGAGCCGTAGCGACATCGCCCGGCCGCGTAGCCCGGGCGGCGCCACCTCGGCCAGGAACGACATGGTCAGTGGCTGTCCGGCGCCCAGCCCCAGCCCGGCCACCGCGACCACGACCAGCAGGACCGCGAACGGCAGCGGAGGCAGCAGCAGGGCCAGCCCGGCGGCGGCGAGCGCCACGGTGCCGACCAGCACGACCCGCCGGCCGAGGGCCGCCACCAGCCGGCCGAGCAGCAGCCGGGACGCCATCGAGCCGGTCTGGGCGCGCCCGGGGACCGGTGAGCCCCCGGGCGCCACTCAGTCGGCCTTCACGGCCAGCACCGGGCAGGGCACCCGGAGCAGGATCTCCTGCGCGTTCGAGCCCATGATCAGCTTGCCCACCGGAGTGCGGTGCCGGATGCCGATCACGACCAGCGACACGTCCTCCGCCTCGACGATCTCGACGATCTCCTCGGCGACGTCCCGCCCCCGCATGAGCTGGCGGACGTTGTGCGGCACCCCGGCGGCGACCAGCTCGCGGACCACCCGGTCCAGGTCGGGCTCCTGCGCGAAGCGCGGGTCCACGTACGCGTCGCCGCGCGAGGTGTTCACCACCAGCACCGGCTCGTCGCGGAAGCGGGCCTGCTCGATCGCGGCCCGCAGGGCCGCCTCACCCAGTGGCGAGGGGACGTAACCCACCAGCACCGTCATGCCGTCACCAACCTTCCGCGCAGCGGACGGACCACGTACCGGCCGATCAGCGGCCAGAGGAGCACCACGGCGATCGTGGCGTAGATCAGCCAGGACATCCAGCCGCCGATCAGCCCGTGCAGTTCGCCGCCCGAGAGCTGCAACGCCCGCCGGCCCTGCAGCTCGGCCCGCGGACCGAGGATGATGCCGACGATCAGCGGGAGGATGGGCAGCCCGAAGCGGCGCATGCCGAACCCGAGCAGGCCCAGGGCGAGCAGCAGGAACAGGTCGAACGGCTGGGCGTTGACCGCGTACGCGCCCATCGAGGCGAAGAAGAGGATCCCCGCGTAGAGGTAGGGACGGGGGATCCGCAGCAGCCGCGCCCAGGCCGGGGCGAGCGGCAGGTTGAGCACCAGCAGCAGCAGGTTGCCGATGAAGAGGCTGGCGATCAGCGTCCAGACCAGGCTGGACTCGCGCGTGAAGAGCAGCGGGCCGGGCTGGATGCCGTACCCCTCGAAGGCGGCCAGCATGACCGCGGCGGTGGCGTTGGTCGGCAGGCCGATGGCCAGCATCGGCACCAGGGTCCCGGCGGCGGAGGCGTTGTTCGCGGCCTCCGGCCCGGCGACGCCCTCGATGGCCCCCCGGCCGAACTCCTCCGGATGCTTCGACAGCTTCTTCTCGGTGACGTAGGAGAGGAAGGTGGGGATCTCCGCCCCGCCCGCCGGCACCGCCCCGAACGGGAACCCGAACGCGGTGCCGCGCAGCCACGGCTTCCACGACCGCTTCCAGTCCTGCTTCCCCATCCACGGTCGGCCGACCGGGATCACCTCGCCGGCCTTGCGGCGCAGGTGCGCGGCGATCCAGAGCGCCTCGCCCACGGCGAAGATGCCGACCGCCACCACGACCACGTCGATGCCGTCGGCGAGCTGCGGCAGCCCGAAGGTGAGCCGCTGCTGGCCGGACTGGTCGATGCCGATCACGCCGATCACCAGGCCGAGCAGCAGCGCGGCGAAGCCGCGTACCCGGGACGCGCCGAGCACCGCGGTGACGGACACGAACGCCAGCAGCATCAGCGCGAAGTAGTCGGGTGCGCCGAGGCTGATCGCGAACCGCACCACCGGCGGGGTGACCACCACCAGCAGCACGGTGGCGATGGTGCCGGCGACGAACGAGCCGATCGCGGCCGTGGCCAACGCCTGGGCGGCCCGACCCGCCTTCGCCATCTTGTTGCCCTCGATCGCGGTCACCACCGACGAGGACTCGCCGGGGGTGTTCAGCAGGATCGACGTGGTCGAACCGCCGTACATGCCGCCGTAGAAGATGCCGGCGAACATGATGAAGGCCTGGGCCGGCTCCATCCCGTAGGTGACCGGCAGCAGCAGCGCCACGGTCATCGCCGGGCCGATGCCGGGCAGCACGCCGACCGCGGTGCCGATGGTCACGCCGAGCAGCGCGAACAGCAGGTTCATCGGGGTCAGCACGTGGGCGAACCCGTCGAGCAGGTTGGCGAGGTTGTCCATCTACAGGATCCCTTGCAGCACGCCGGCGGGCAGGTCGACGCCGAGTCCGATGGCGAACGTGTAGAACGTGATCAATGACAGCGCGACGGCGATCAGCAGATTGCGCACGTAGTGCCGGTTGCCCAGCGCGTACGCCGAGCCCCAGAAGAGGATCGTCCCGCTGATCACCCAGCCGAGCCGGTCGATGAGCACGGCGTTGACCAGGAACGCGCCGATGAGCAGCAGCACCGTGCGCCAGTCGATGGGCAGGGTCAGGTCCACGTCCTCGCCGGCCTCCGGCTCGCCCGCGCCGCCGCGAGCCACGTCCACCGCGTAGATCGCCGCGATGACGAGGAGCAGCACGCCGAGCAGAATCGGCACCGGCTTCGGGCCGATCGGGTCGGCCGTGTTGATCGCGCTGCCGATCCGGGTGGTCGCGTCGAAGATGACCAGCCCGCCGACCAGGGCGAGGAAGGCGCAGACGCCGTACTGGGCCCGGTCCGGCTTCGGGGCCGGCTCCGCCCCGGCGTCCGCCGCGTCGGTCTCGTCCGGCGCCGCCGCCGGCCCGTCCGGCGTACCCGGCTCGGCGCGCTCGGCCCCGGCCGTTGCGGCCGGTGCGGCCGCCGGGGCCGGTTGCGCCGGGATCTCCGGTACGGCCGGGGGCCGGGACGGCTGGTCGCCGCCCCGGTCCGGTCGCGTCGTCCTGCCGCTCATGCCAACCCGAGCTGCTTGAGCACGTCGGCCACGGCCTTGTCCTGCTCGGTCAGGAAGGTGCCGAACTCGTCACCGGTGACGAACGCGTCGGTCCAGCCACGCTTCTTCAGCTCGGCCTTCCACTCCGCCGACTCGTGCATCCTGGTCAGCGCGTCGATCCAGACCTCGGGCGCAGACGCACGAGTTCGCCAACCAGTTGCACACCATCTCCGGGCTGATCCAGATCGGCGAGCACGACGAGGTGGTCCGGTACGTCGACGCGCTCAGCCGGCACCGCGCCTCGCTGGACCTCACGGTCACCAGCCGGATCCACGACACGGCGGTGGCGGCCCTGGTCATGGCGAAGTCGGCGGTCGCCGCCGAGCGCCGGGTGGAGCTGCGGATCTCCGAGCGGACCGGCCTCGACCGGCTGCCGCCGGAGCTGGCGGCGGACGTGGCCACCGTGCTCGGCAACCTGGTGGACAACGCGGTCGAGGCGGTGGCCGGCGACTCGACCGACCGCCCCGCCTGGGTCGAGGTCGAGCTGCGCCAGGACGCCGCCTCGGTGGAGATCATCGTCCGTGACTCCGGTCCCGGGGTGGCGCCGGAGCTGGCCCAGGAGGTGTTCACCCACGGCTTCACCACCAAGGCGGCGCAGGGCGGCGAGCGGGGCATCGGCCTGGCGCTCACCCGGCTGGTGTGTCACCGTCGCGGCGGCGAGGTCGCGGTGACGAACACCGACGAGGGAGCGATGTTCACCGCACGGATGTCGGTGCCGGCGAGCGTGCGGACGGAGGCGAGATGATCGACGTACTGGTCGTCGACGACGACTTCATGGTCGCCCGGATCCACCGTGGCTTCGTCGAGCGGATCGACGGCTTCCGGGTGGTCGGCACCGCCAGCACCGGCGAGCAGGCGGTGGCCGCGGTGGACCAGCTCCGCCCCGACCTGGTCCTGCTCGACCTCTACCTCCCGGACATGTTCGGCCTGGACGTGGTGACCCGGATCCGGGCCGCCCGGCACGACTGCGACGTACTGGTGATCAGCGCCGCCCGGGAGGCTGAGGCGGTCCGCCGCGCGGTGCGCTACGGCGCGGTCAACTACCTGCTCAAGCCCTTCGGCTTCGACGAGCTGCGCACCCGGCTGGAGCAGTACGCCGCCCGCCGGGCCGCGCTGCGCGCCGCGGTCGTCGCCGACCAGGCGGACGTGGACCGGGTGCTCTCCCGCAGCGGCTCGGTGATCACCGCCCCGGCGCTGCCCCGCGGGCTCAGCCCGGAGACCGCCGAGCTGGTCGAACGCGCCCTGCGCAAACACGACGGGACGCTGTCGGCCAGCGAGTGCGCGGACCGGGTCGGCATCTCCCGGGTCAGCGCCCGCCGCTATCTGGAGCACTACGCCGGCAGCGGCCGGGCCGAGGTGACCCTCAAGTACGGCGCTGCCGGCCGTCCCGAGCGCCGCTACGCCTGGGTGGTGTGACGCCTGGGCCATGCGGCGCTTGGGTAGTGCGGCGCCTGGGTAGCGCGGTGCCTGGGTAGTGCGATGCCGCTCCGGTCCGGGCCGCTCTTCCGTCCGGCCGGCTCCGCATAGGCCCGCACCCACGCTGGAACGCGCGCTGAGACGCCGCTGGCCGGCACCCCGGTTCGGGGTGCCGGCCAGCGTGTTGCTCATGGTCAGCTGTTCCAGTGCTGGGCGACGATGTCGGCGGCCTGCTGCTCCCATGCGCGTACGCGTCGGGGTAGGCCGACACCTGCACGGTCTGGGCGGCCTCGGTCAGCGGCATGTCCTGCCACCCGTCGACCTGCTTGAGGCCCTTCTCGAACGCCAGGGTCGCGTACTCCGGGTCGGTGATCTGCTCCGGCGTG
>NZ_RJLN01000150.1 GCF_003725545.1 Micromonospora solifontis
CGGCCGACCGCCCCGACCAGGCGCCCCAGAGTCACCGGATACGCCGCGGCGAGGCCGAGCGCGGCCAGGCCGACCGCGCCGGAGATCCGGGCGGCCCGGTTCAGGTGCCGCGCCTCGGGCCGGGGCCCGTCGCCGAGGAACGGGCGGGTCTCGGAGCGGCCGAAGTAGATGTTCCGCCCGCCGAGTCGGACGCCGAGCGCCCCGGCCATCGCCGCCTCGCACTGCCCGGCGTTGGGGCTCGGGTGGTCGTTGCGGTCCCGCCGGAAGACCCGCCAGGCCGCCCGGCGGTCACCGTGCGCGATCGGCGCCACGGCGACGGTGAGCAGCCCGGTCAACCGGGCCGGAACCAGGTTGAGCAGGTCGTCCAGGCGGGCCGCCGGGGTGCCGAACCGGGCGTAGCGCGGCGATCGGTGACCGACCATCGCGTCGAGCGTGTTCGCGGCGCGGTAGCCGAGCAGGCCGGGGAGCCCGGCGACCGCACCCCAGACCAGCGGCGCGACAACCGCGTCGGAGGTGTTCTCGGCGAGCGACTCGACGGTGGCCCGGGCCAGCTCCGGCTCGTCCAGGGCCGACGGGTCGCGGCCGCAGAGGTGGCTTAGCCGGCGACGCGCCGCGGGCAGGTCACCGGAGCCCAACGCCCGGGCCATCACCCGGGACTCGTGCCGCAGGGTACGACCGCCTAGCACGCTCCACGTAGCGGCGGCGACCAGGGCGGCGCGGGCCAGCGGCCGGTGCCGGGTGGCCAGGGCGCCGGCCGTCCCGAGCAGCACCGGGGCGCCGACGGCGAGCGCGGTGAACGCCGCCCCGGCCACCCGGTCCGGGCGGTGGATCCGCCGCTCCAGGGCACCGGCGGTCCGGCCGAAGCCGGCTACCGGATGCCACCGGCGGGGATCGCCGAGCACCGAGTCCAGGGCGTAGCCCGCCACCAGTCCCGCCGCGGTCGCCATGGCGGTCGCCTGCCGCACCCGTCACCACCTCCGGCCGGCCAGCCTAGGCCATGCCCCGCCAACAGACGTCCGAACCGTGGCGGCCCCCGCCCGACTCCGCCGCGCACCGCACGTGCCGGACCACGGCGGGGACTCCGCCGCGCACGGACCTGACCGACCGGGTGTGGCCCGGCCGTACGGCGGGGTGGCCACCTCGGCGTCACCACCCCGCCCCCCCGTCGCACGGCCCGCGCGGACCTCAGGCGGGCACCGGCGCCCGCCGCCCGCCCCGCCGGCCGCGGCCGGTCGGGGTGACACCCTCGGCGTCGCCGGCCGGCGCGGGGCCGCCGGCCTCGTCGGGCTCAACGGTCTCGCCGGACCCGGCGGTCGCCGCGTCGTCCCGCTCGTCGCCGTCCTGGTCGGTCGGGTCGTCGAACGGGTCGGCCAGCTCGTCGAAGTCACCCGCCGGGAGCCCGTCCAGGTCGTCGGAGACCCCGGGGCCGACGCGCGCCCCGGCGAACTCCAGCACCTCGAACTCGTCGTCGAACGGGCGGTCGTCGAGCGAGGCCGGCGCGTGCGCGTCCGGGACCGGCTCGGTCGCCTCACCGTGCACCCGGCGTTCCGCCTCGGCGTCCTCCACCGCGCTGGTCGCCATGCTCGGGCGGTTGCGCAGGAAGCGGCCGCGGCCCCGGGCCAGGTCGTGCCCCACGGCGACCGCCTCCAACTCGTAGAGGGTGCGGTGGTTGCCGGCGTCGTCGGTCCAGTCCCGGGTGTAGAGGCGGCCGGCGACGATGACCGGGTCGCCGACCATCACCGAGGCGGCCACCCCCTCGGCCAGCTTGCGCCAGCAGTTGACCCGCACGCGGAGGCTGTTTCCGTCGACCCACCGCCCGGAGTCCCGGTCGAGCCGGCGGGCGGTCGAGGCGACCTTGAAGTTGGCCACCAGCGTGTTGCTCTGGGTGGTACGGCGCCACTCGGGCGCGGTCAGCACATTGCCGACGACGGTGACGTACGTATCGAACATCGCCCCTCCAGGGAGACTCGGCTTGTCGGGCCGAGCCTCGACCGGCGGTGGCGCCGCCACCAGCCGCACCGGCGGCGGCTGTGGACGACGGGGCGGGCTGTGGACAACGACCTGATCAAGGTCCCGTCTGCTAGGGACCACGGTCCCTGTGCCGCCGACCTGCGGCACAGCATGATCGAGATGACCGGCGGACGGGGCGGTTCCGGACGCACGCCGGCTGGGTAAGGAGTTGATCAACCGAGAGAAAGGGAGCCACGATGCTTCACCGAGACGTCTGCGAGGCCCGGCGATGAGCGCCGTGGCGAACCCCGCGACCGTGGCCGAGTGCCTGCGCGTCGGTGCCGGGTTCTCCCAGGGCGACCGGAACTGGATCGCGGAGCAGTTCGCCACCCTGGACGCCCGGCTCGCCGGCTTCCACGCCGACGCCACCGAGCTGGAGGTGTCGGTCAAGGACCGCGAGGCCCGGGGACAGAAGGTGACCCTGGAGTGCTGGATCGCCGGCCGGCAGAAGATCGTCACCACCTCCGCGGAGGAGGACCTGCACGCCGCGCTCAACGACGTCCGGGACGACCTCCGCCGCAAGCTCAACGACGCGAAGACCCGGCAGGAGCCGCGGCACAACAAGCACATCCGGGAGTCGGCCCAGCCGGGCGCCGGCCCGGTGACGGACGACGACGCCGACCTCGACCGGGTCGACGCCGAGACCGCCTGACCGGACCGGCGCGTCCGCCCCCGACAGCCGGTGGTGATCGACTCGCCGTGCGGCAGGTCGCGGTGTCCGGAGAGCGGGACATCGCGACCTGCCGCATGCGGGGAAGGACCGGTCCGCGGGGGCTACCGCCGGGTAGCGTGGCGGCGTACCGTCGCGGTCGTGGAACCCGACGTGCTGGGACCGCCGTACGAGCGGCAGACCATCGACCTGGGCACCGACGAGGAGGGCCCGGTCGTCGCGACGCTGGTCCGCCGCCGGGCCGAGCGCCCGACCGGCCGGGCCGTGCTCTACGTGCACGGCTTCGTCGACTACTTCTTCCAGACCCACGTCGCCGACTTCTTCGCCGAGCGCGGCTGGGACTTCTACGCCCTCGACCTGCGCAAGTACGGCCGCAGCCTGCTGCCGCACCAGACCCCGAACTTCTGCCGGGACCTCAGCGAGTACTTTCCCGAGCTGGACGCCGCCGCGGAGATCATCCGGGCGGACGAGGGGCACGACACCCTGCTCGCCATGGGCCACTCCACCGGCGGCCTGATCGTCTCGCTCTGGGCGCACGCCCGCCGCGAGGCCGGCCTGGTCGACGGGATCGTCCTCAACAGTCCCTTCTTCGACATCAACGCGCCCTGGCTGGTCCGGCGACCCCTCGCGGCCGCCGTCTCCCGGCTGGGCCGTCGCGCGCCGCAGCGCATCCTGCCGTTCGGGCTCGGCACCGTGTACGGCGAGAGCCTGCACGCCGACCACCGCGGCGAGTGGCGGTACGACCTGGCCTGGAAGCCGCTCGCCGGGTTCCCCGTGCGGGCCGGCTGGATCAACGCGATCCGGGCGGGCCAGCGGCAGCTCCGGGCCGGCCTGGACATCCGGGTGCCGGTGCTGCTGGCCTGCTCGACACGCAGCTACCGGGGCACGAAGTGGCACGAGTCGGCCACCCTCGCCGACGCGGTGCTCGACGTGGAGCACATGGTCCGCTGGGCGCCCAGGCTCGGGCCGCACGTCACCCTGGCCCGCTTCGACGGCGGCCTGCACGACCTCACCCTCTCCGGTCCCGCCGTACGCGAGAAGGTCTTCGCGGAGGTCGGACGGTGGGCGGAGGGATTCCTCGGTGCCGGGCCGACCGACCCGGAGCCGGCCGGCCCGCCGGCCGCGCGCCGGCCGGCGGAGGACCGGGCCGGCGCGAGCGCCGAGGGCTGAGCCGGCCGGTCAGCGGAAGCCGGCGGTCGCGTCGGCGAGGGCCGAGCGGATCCGGTCGAACGTCGCCACCGGGTGACCGCCCGCCTCGGCCGGCAGCACCAGACCGAGGCAGTGCAGCGCCAACTCACCGTCGGCGGCGGTCTCGACGCCGAACACCGGCGCGCCCACGTACCCGGCGGGTAGTTCGGTGCTGATCCGCAGCGCGTCGCCGTCCCGGACGACCCGCTCGATCACCGCTTCGAGAGGTCGGGACCCGTCGTCGGCGACGCCGAGGGCGAGCACGAACGCCGAGCCGGGCGCCGCGCCGATCCGGGCGACCGCCGCCGGGCCCGCGGCCACCGCGTCGGTCACCTGCTGGGTACGCCAGCGCCAGCCCCGGTCCTCGGCGTACCCGCGCAGGCCACCCGTGGGCATCGCAGCCAGTCCGATCTCCGGCAGATGCAGCCACCGGTCGGCGAACCCGGGCAGCTCGATCGACTCCGCCGCGGCATCCGCCGGGTCGGTGACGCTCGGCCGCAGCCCGATCTCCCCGTACCCGGTCCGGGCGGTCGCGTCGGCGGTGAGCAGCCATTCGCGCACAACTTCCCCGTCGTCCGTGGTGCCGAGCAGCTCGCTGTAGAAGAAGGCGGTGCCGAAGCCCTCGCCGGGGCCGCCCGGCCGTTCGGACCGGCTGACGGGCAGGATGGCGCGCCCGAGCAGCTGACACAGCTCGTAGATGATCTCGTTCTCGGTGTCGTGGTCGAGCAGCACGACGCCGAGGGTACGGACCCGGACTCCGGCCACCGCCCCGGGACCCGCGGATCCCGGATGTGGCGGAGGGCCCACTCATGGCACCCTGATCACCGACGTGGCCACGACCACCCGTTACCGCGCCGGAACCCGACACGGCGGTACCCTCTTGGCGCGACACGTCGCCGCGCGCCCGTAGCTCAGCGGATAGAGCAGGGGACTTCTAATCCCAAGGCCGCAGGTTCGAATCCTGCCGGGCGCACCACCGGGTCAGCACTCGCTCGATCCGAGCGATCACCACAGCTTCCGTACCGCCGCATCAGCCGGAGAGGTGCTTCACGGCCTCGTCCACGGCAGCCCGCTCGACCGAGATCGTCGTTGCCTGTCGATACGAGTTGACCTGTTCGCCGGGCAGCATGAGGCTGACCGGATGGGGACTGTCATCCGCAACTTCGCGTTCGACTGCGCCGACCCGTACGAACTGGCGCACTTCTGGGCCAAGGTCTTCGACTGCCCGGTCGACCCCGGGTTCGAGCCCGACGACGAGGACGGCGTCGTCGAGCCGCCCGGCGGCACCAGGCTCTACTTCCAGCGGGTACCGGAGCCGAAGAGGGTGAAGAACCGGGTGCACATCTGCCTACAGCCCGAGGTGCTACGCGATCAGGCGGTCGAGCGGATCGCCGCCCTCGGCGCCACCATCGTCGCCGATCACCGCGAACGGGACGGCAGCGGTTGGGTGGTGATGGCCGACCCGGAGGGCAACGAGTTCTGCGTACTGCGCAGCGAGGCCGAGCGATCGGCTACTGGCTGAGAAAGCCGGTGGCGGGGTCGATCTCGGCGAGGAAGGCGCGGATGGCCTCCGCCATCTCCGGCAGGGTCAGGCCGGCGGCGGGCCCGCTGAGCCCGAAGCCGTAGCCGGTGGGCCCGTTGAGCCGGTCGAAGTCGTACCCTCCGGGCGTCCCGGCGCGCTCGCGTCGAGGAGGGCGGGATGGCGGCTCCACAACCAGTGGAGGTACTGCCGCAGTTCCGCCGGGGTGGCGACCCATCCCCGCTCCTGATAGGTGAGGATGCGCTGGACCTCCCCGGGTACGAGGTCGTAGGCGGTCGCGCCGGTCTCCGGGACCGGCGTGTCCGGGGGAACGGCCACGGGGAGCGGGATCAGGGGGACGCGTATCCCGCTGCCGATGAACGCCTTGAGGACCGTGAGGTATACGCGGGCCAGGTGATACGGGGAAACGGTGAGCGCAAGGCCGGTGATGCCGAGGGCCGCGACCCGGTCGGCGATCCACGCGGCCTGCCGGCCGGTGTCGGTGGCCGGCTCTGCCTGCAGGCGTACCCCGTCGGTCCGGCGGAGGCCGAGGCCGCGCAGTTGGTCGAGGGTGATCTCGACATAGGTCCGTTCCGCGGGATTCCCGTTCGCGATCAGGAGGTGGCGGAGCTGCGGGTGCGCCTCCCAGTGCCGGATCGCGTGCCTGAGGCGCCATTCCTCGCCCTGGCCGGTGGCCACGACGAGCGCGTCGACGTGGGCGGCGGCGGACTGCGGCAGGGTCAGGATCATCGTGACGGCCTCCATCACCGCCAGGAAATCCCCGGCGGTGAACCCGGACAGTCCCTCTTCCCGGGCGATCCGCGGAATCGTTCCGGCGCGGGGCGACGCGCCGCCACCGGCCACGTCGCCGTCGGGGCCGGCCTGCCGGAGCGGGAGCGCCGGGCCGTGGGGCGGAGGCAGGTCAGCCATGGCTGCGATCCTTCCAGCCGGCCACCCCGGCCGCCGCCCGGATGTTCCGCTCGGCGGCGTGGCGCTACGTGATCACTGACTCGGCCGGCCGTCGAGCGCTCGGCGCGGGCCAGACGACCTGGTCGAGGAATTCCTCCACCGCCGTGGCCACCTCCCCGAGCACCGCCGCCGACCTCGCGAGCGGCCCCGGCACGCGCAGCCCGTGGTCGGCGTCCGCGACCTCGCACACGTACGGCGACAGCTCGCGCGCGAGGTCCGGACGCCAACTGGGGTCCGCGGTGCCGCCGATGAGCAGGCCGGGCGCGGCCGCGCGACGAAGCCCGTCGACCACCTCCGGGCGGTGCAGCAACGGCGTGATCCACACGGCCGGGAGTTCCCGGTCGGCGGCGAGGCCCGCGGCGAGGGTGCCGAGCGAGTTGGCGATGACCAGCGGCGTGCGCAGTTCGCCCAGGGCGGCGGCGATCTGCTCGACCGCCCACGGGCCCCGCGCCGCCGGTTCGGCCGGGACCTCCCCGCGCCACGACAGGTGGTGCGGCTCCGCGCCGCGCCGCCGCGCCGCCTCGACGGCGAACATCTGCTGGGGTACGTGCCAGCAGCCACCACTGCCCGGGATGACCAGCACCACCCGCTGCGCCGACATGACGTCCTCCCCCGCGGCCCGGGACCACCTGGCACCCGGCAACCTACCGGAGCGGGGACCCGTGCAACCTTCCGTCCGGCCGCCGCCGACTT
>NZ_RJLN01000151.1 GCF_003725545.1 Micromonospora solifontis
TCAGCGACAACCCGGTCCCGGGCGGGAACTGCTCGCCCGGGACCGCCCGCAGACCCTCGTCTCGACCGAGGCGCGGTCCACCGAGTGGGAGGCCACCGGCGTCCGGCCGACCGAGGCGGCATGGGCCGCGGCGCAGATGGCCGCGCTCCTGGGGTACGTCCGCGACGACAGCCTGTACCCGCTGTGGTGGCTGATCGCGCTACGCGGCCTGCGGTGGGCCGACGTCGACCTGCACGACGGCCTGCTGTGCGTGGTGCGTCAGCGAATCACCGCCGACTACGACGTCATCGAACGACCACCCAAGTCGACGGCCGGCCGTCGCGTTCAAGCCGCGTCCTTCGGACTTCCATGGAAGTTGCAAGATTAGTGCCCACCGATCCTTGCCCCTCACAGTCATCGATGGTTATCGTCTGACTACGGGGTGTGATCCTAAGCGGGGGAGCGTTCTTGGGGATCACCAGTGTGGTGTGTTGCCTGCTTGGCCGTCATGCCCCTCGGCCCATCGTCGAAGGGACAGACATGACCAGGACCAGGATGCTGTTCGCCGCGCTCGCGGTCGCCGCCACGACCTCGCTCACGCTGGCTGTGCCAGGAGCCGCCCAGGCCGACGGAAACTCTGCGCTGGCTCGATGTGGCTCGGGGCGGTTCTGCAACTGGACCGGCACAAACTTCTCCGGATCCCTGATTCAGAACACCGCTCCCACGGGCACGTCCGTTTGGTGCGTCAACATGCCGACCGGAACGCGGTCGATGAGCAACGGCACTAGCCTGACCCTGAGCGCTAACCAGAACCGCTGCGAGAACCCAGGCGGATCGGCGGCGGCGGTCAGCCCGGGGCAGGACCGGGGGTCCTTCTCCTTCGTGGTCAACTCGGTGTCTTACTGCGGGGTGTGTCGTCAGAACCACACCGCCACCACCCCGACGACAGACTGAGTGATCGTCTGACCGGCCGGAGCGGTTAGTACTGCAACGGCGGGTCGTGACTTATGGCGGTTCGAGTCGTTTGCGGTAGTGGGCGGCTCGGGCTTGTTCCTGGCGTCGGCGGCGGAAGTTGGACCAGTGCAGGATGTGGCTGGCTCGGTGGCGGATGGTCAGGACGAGGTGGGCGAACAGGCGGCGGATCTCGTTGCTGCTCAGCGGGATCAGGCTGCGCTCGCTTGCGGTGGTGCCCCCTTTGTGGCTTCGGCGGCGCGGGTGACGACGAGGAACGCGGCGGCGGCCATGGCCAGGGTGATGTGGGCGTACCAGGCGTCGTAGCGGCGGACCTGGTACTGGTCCAGGCCGACCTCGTTCTTCGCGGTCTGGAACGATTCCTCCACCGACCAGCGGCTGCCGGCGACCCGCACGAGTTCACGCAGTCGTGTGCCGCGTGGGCCGAAGCAGACGTAGTAGGCGATGTCGTCAGGGTCGCTGATCGAGCGTCGGGCGAGGACCCAGCCGCGGCGGCCGTGGGCGAAGGCGCGGCGGATCGGTACCCGGGCCCAGTCGTAGCGGCGTGGCCCGTGCGCGCCGTCACCACACGAGAGGCGCTGCCACGCGCCGGGACGCACCCTGCCGATCAGCTCGTCGACGCGGGTGGTGGTGCGCAGCCCGGAGGGCACCTCGTCGTCGCGGCGGGTGGCCATCACATACGCGATGTCCTGATCCTCCAACCAGCCTCGCAGGCCGGGGTTCTGCCCATAGGCCTCGTCCGCCGTGAACCACGAAAACGGCACCCCCGCTGCGATCGCCCGTTCCAGCATGGCCTGCGCCTGCTGCGGCTTGGTGGCGAACTCGACCTCGTCCGGAATCGCCGCCTGCCGGCACCGGTCCCGATCGCCGGTCCACGACTTCGGCAGGTACAACTCCCGATCGATCAACGCCCGACCCCGCGTGGTGGCGTAACACAGGAACGTGCCGATCTGGCAGTTCTCGGTCTTGCCCGCCGTGCCCGAATACTGCCTCTGGACTCCCGCCGAGGCACGGCCCTTCTTGATAAACCCGGTCTCGTCGACGACGAGCACCCCGGCCGCATCGCCGATCTGTTCCACGACGTAGTCGCGCACGTCATCGCGGACCGCGTCCCGGTCCCACGCCGGGCTGCACAGCATGCCCTGCAACCCATCCGGCGACACATGCCCCGCCTGCTCCGCAAGGGTCCAGCCGTTACGCCGCTCCAACGGCGCCAGCAACCCCCGCACATACGCCCACGCCCGCCGACGCGGCTCCACCCGTTCAAACCGATGCGCGAACCGGAAGAACAACTCCTCCAACCCGGCATCCCACGACCCGACCAACTGCGCATCCACCACAACCAGCCAACGAGCGATCAGCAGCCGAAGCCACGACCCGCCGTTGCAGTATTAGCCGATCGTGGTCTTACGCCGGCCCCTGACTTCAGCGGCCGGCGTAAGGCCCGACCCGGTGAGCGAAGGAGTCCGTTGCGTATCTGTCTGCCGCCCACTCAACGCCTCATGGACGCGATGTCAGGGCATCCGTACTCTTTGGGGCATGCAGGGGAGGCTGCTCGGCAAGACACAGCGCGCGGTAGGAGCTGACGGATGAACGCCTCCTGGTCCACCGTCACTGGAGCGGCGCGCCTGTTCGTGAGGCGGGCGCGTTGGCGGTTCGCTCTTCCTAATCGCCGTCCCGTCGCGGTGGCGGCAGTAGTGCTCGTCGCGGTACTGCTGGGGGCCTTCGGTGCGGCAGCCGGCTCGTGGCTGGGCAACCGGGGCCTGACCGAACTTCCCGACACGGCAGGGCTGTCCGAGCTCACCCGACGGGCTACTGGCGTCGACGAGGCTCCGGTCGTTTCGCGTCAGACGTCACCTCACGCGGCGCCGGTGGTCGCTGCCGACATCAGGATCGACACCGGTTGGGATGCCGCTCAGGCGCGGCAGCGCTACGCCGCAGCGGGCTGGTCAGTCTCACCGGTGGTTGTTATCGATGACCAGGCGAGCGTGCTTTACCCAGGCGACAAGACCATCACCTACCTCCCCAGTCGATACTCCCACTTCACCGCCGAGTCGCAAGGGCTGGTCCTCGAGGTCAGCGGCAGTTTCGTTGCCGACGACGGCATCGTGAGGCTATCTGGCTGGGCCGCCAACTCGCCGGCCGTACCCGCCCTTGCCCTCACCGGCGCAGCCCTCGGGCTGATCACCGGATGGCTGCTCGCTGCGACAATGGCGCGCAGGATTCGCCCAGCGGATCCCGCGCACCGAGCAACAGTGAAGGCGCTAACCGCCACCGCCCTGCTTGTTCTGGCAGCACCTGCCGCCGCTCTGTACCTCAACCTCGGGCGCGTGCTGCGCCCACACGCCAATACCAGCGGCCCAATCGCCACGGTACACAGCGCCCTCACGCCCGGCTCCTACTGGCCTACGGCGCCCACGTGGCTGCTGCCCGTCCTCTGCGTCGCTGGCAGCCTGGTCGCCATCATCGCACTGGCCCTCGCCGCCACAGCGCAGCCGGCGCACGCCAGCGCAGTCCGCAGCGCGGCCGGAGGGGACTGGGAGGTGGCAACGAGCACGGTCGAAGCATCGATCGCCGCGGCTCGGGTCAACCGCGACGCGGCGCAGCAGTTGCTGTTCCTGCTTACGTACCCGGACTGGGCACCCACCTCGGTGGACCGGATACGTCACCGGTTGATCAACGCAGGTGTGCCCGCCGCCTTCCTGACGACCCCTGACCAGTCCAGTTCAGAAGGGTCCTAACCGAACCGCCTCGGCGCTGGGAGAGACCTCTTTGCTTGAGGTCGGGTGGTGCGCTGGCATGCGGACAGCAGCGTTGATCACTCCATGACTGTGCGCTGAAGTGTGATCAGAAGAGTTGGCAGGACCATGAAGCTTGGATCGTGCGGGTCGCCTGGCAGCCGGGTTGGGGTACTGGATCTTCGCGGCGCACGCGGAACGACCGGAACATCGCTCGGACCCGCTTGAGGATCATGAAGATCGTCAGCAGCAGATGCACGCCGGCAAACACGACCAGGAGCGTCGACATCCGTCCGAGCGGCTCGTTGGTGTCGGTGAACATGACGACGCCGCTGAGTAGTCCGGTCAGGACGATCCCGACCGTTGTCGCCCCACTCGTTGGCATGCAGGTACGTCACCACGCCGAGGCCATTGATGCGGATGCTGACTCCGGGCCGCCGGCCATCCTCCAGCCCCGACGGGCAGCCGAAGGCGGGGGCTTGCTCCTGTCCTGACTGCACGAAGCCGTAGGCGGATCTTCTTCCGGAGCCTCCGATTGCTCGTCAGCAACCCTGTCCGTCTGTCCTCGTAACCGCGCCAGGAGCAGGCCACTGCGGCAGATGTCCATACCGCTTGCCCTGGCCGAGCAACCGTCGCCACCTACGCCGCCTCCGGTGTTGCTACAGCTTTGTTCGTCTCTGTCCGGGGATCCTCGTAGCCCCTGCGAGGCGACCGGCGTCCTGCTCCGCGCGGAGAATCCTTAGCAGCAGCGATGCGCGTTCGTTCGACACGCCATACCCGTCGTCGCGCATCGCATCGGCCAACCTGTCGCGCGACAGCGACCGGCCCGAGTTCGCCAGTGCCGCGCGCGCGGCCCGCGCGGCCGGGAGCAAGTGCGCCACGCTGCGCGCACCCACCAGTGCGGGTTCGATGGCCGGGCCGCTCAGCGCCGGAGTGAGCCCGGCGGCCCGGCCCGACACGCCGGTCGCGGACGGGCCGGGAGGACCGGTCCGCCCGTCCGGTGTCAGCCCGGACGACGGTCCGCTGTCCGGGCCGGTCTGCCGGACCGTCCCGGGGACGAGCGGACGATCAGCGGACGGCCGCTGATCGTCCTGGACCGTCCGCTGATCGCCCTCGCGGTGGTCGATCATGCCGAACAGCAACTTGACCGAGACGAGCATCGACAGCGCCGGCCAGCCGGCCAACGCCTTGCCGAGGGGATCGTGACCACCAACGGCGACGTTCGCGGCGAGGCTGGCCACGGTGCCGACCACGAGCGCCACCCAGGGAATCCACCCGGTCGAGCGACCCGCGCGACGCTGCACCACGAGGTACAGGCTGGCAACGACCTCCAGTCCGTCCACGCTGACCGGGAAGGCGTACGCCTTCCAGCCCGTCTGACCGTGCTTGACGGCCAGTTCGGTCATGTGCGAAAACGACACTGCCCCCGCGGTGATCGCCAGCCCCGCAACGGTCAGCCAGGTCAGCGCACGCAACACCCAGTCGGTCCAGCTTCTCATCGATACACCCCCTCGACGGGGAAAACGGGCGAGAGCCCGACCAGCGCCACCGAACCGGCGGCAGGAACCGCGCACGCGGCAGCGGCTCGGCTCGGCCGGTAGCCGCCAACGGCGGTCCCAACCTGGCCTGCCGGGTCAATAGGTCCCGAAAAATATGTGTCATATTCCGGGATAGGGCTTGCCGGTGCCCGGCGGCCCGTACAGCAGGATGCCCTGCGGCCGGCGCGCCCCCCAGCGGGCCATCACCTGCGGGTGCCGGAAGGAGACCGCGACCTCGCGGAACCGGGCGACCACGTCGGCCAGGCCGCCGACCTGGTCGAGGGTCACCGCCGCGCTGCGGGCCGGCGCCGCGGTGGCCACGCTCCGGCCCACCGTGTACGACCGGCCGCGCAGCACCGCCGGCTCCGGGGCGTCGGCGGCCAACTCGCGTACGGTCTGGAGCACCACGGCGACCATGGCGTGCAGGTGCGCCGGGGTCACCTCGGCGCTGGGCACGGCCGCGCGGACGGTCAGCGCGCCACCGTCCTGGCTGACCTTCGGGCGCAGCCCCAGCTCCTCGGCGGTGCGCAGCACGTCCTGCCCGGCCCGGTCGCGGGGCGGTTCGGCGAGCGCGGTGTCGGCGGGGCGCAGCCCGAGCCGGCGGCCGGCCTCGGCCGCCATCCGGCCGACCCCGGCGGCCAGCCCGTCGCCGGTACGCGCGGCGAGCCGCTGGGCGAGCAGCAGCCCGACCGGCCCGGCCAGGCCGAGGGCGAGCAGTCCGACGGTCGAGCCGGGACCGTCGACCCGCAGGTACGCCTCGAAGCGGTGCACGCCGTCGTCGGCGCGGACGGTGCTGCGCACCTCGCGGACCGGGGTGGGGAAGTCGGTACCGGCCAGCAGCTCGACCGGGCCGGCCTCGGCGGCGGTGAGCAGCGCGGCGGCGTCGACGACGGTGACCCGGGCCCCGAGCAGCGTGATCGTCTCCTGGTCCGGCCTGACCTCGTACCCCATGCGTCCACGTCCCTCGCTGCGGCGGTCCCCGCTGCCGAGTCTGACACCGGGTCACCGCCACTGCCACCGCATCGCGCCGCCGGCCAGGACCGGGCGCTTGTTCCCGCCGGGGCCGTCGACGGTCGCGGCGCGCTCCCGCGAGGGCCTCCCGCCGGTCATCACCGCACCGGTCTGGTCGAACCGGCACCGGACCGGTCGGGACGGCCGGCACAGCCAGCGTGGCGTCCCGCATCGCCCTGGACCGTCGCCGGGCAGGAAGGCGGGCATATGCCGCACCGGCTGCCGGAAGCGGACCGGCGTTCCGGAGGAAATTGTGGCCGGGGTCAACCGAGGAGCGCTCTGTTGTTAGGTTCTTCCTGGCGTTTCGGTGGGTCGGGGGAAGGGCGCGCGCATGCCGCAGGCGAGGTGGCCGGCCGACGGCGAGGGCCGGGACCGGCCGATGGCCGACGGCATCGACCGGCGGGAACCGTCCGCGTCGCCCCGGCCGTCCGGCGCCGTCTACGGCCGTCGGGTGGACGGCCCGCCGGATCCGGGCCGGGACGACCGGGCGAGCGCCGGCGGTGTGTACGGCCGCCCGGCGGTACCGCCGGCACCCGGG
>NZ_RJLN01000152.1 GCF_003725545.1 Micromonospora solifontis
CCGCCGCCGGGGAGCCCGGCTGGGCGGCCACCGAACCCCTGCCCGCCCAGCCGGCCGCCGGACACCCGGCGGAGCGTGTTTCCGCCGGCCGGCCCGGCGAGATCTGGACGGAGCACGCCGCCCCGGCCTGGCCGGGCGTGCCGACGACGGGCGCCCCGGTGGGCGAGCCGGCCCCGGTGCCGCCGCCGACGCCGGTGGGCGCACCACCGCCGCCGGGCGGCTACCGGCCGCCGTTCGCGCCGCACGGCCCGTACGCCGGCTCCTACCCGCCGGCCCCCGCACCGGCCCGACCGGCACGCGCCCCGAAGCGGCCGAAGGAACGCTCCGCCCTGGGCGCGGCGACCTTCTCGCTGATCTTCCTGGCGTTGGGCCTGGTGGCCGTGCTCGACCTGCTCGACGTCTTCCCCGTCGGGGCCGCCGGCTACTTCGCGGCGGCACTGGCCACCATCGGGCTCGGGCTGCTGGTCGGCACCTGGTTCGGCCGGGCCCGGTGGCTGATCGCGCTCGGCCTGGTGACCGCGGCGGCGCTCGGCATCGCCACCGTCGCGGAGTCCTACGACCGGGTACGCGGGATCGACGGCGACGCGACCTGGGCCCCGCCCAGCTACCGTGACCTCGCGGACCGGTACGAGAACAACTTCGGCGACAGCGTGCTCGACCTGCGCGCGGTCGACTTCGACAAGAAGGACACCCAGGTGACCGTGGTGGTCAACTTCGGCAAGGCCACGGTGGTCGTACCACCGAACGTGGACGTCACCACGGTGGCGGACGTGAACGCGGGCGACGCCAGCGTGTTCGGCCGGCGCGCGGGCGGGCTGAACCGGCCGCAGTGGGAGACCACCGACCTCGGCGCGGACGGGCGCGGCGGCGGCACCCTCCGGCTGATCGTCCGGGTGAACGCCGGAGACCTGGAGGTGACCCGGTGAAGGCGCACCGCACCGACCTCGTGTCGTTCGCCTTCGGGCTGACCTTCCTGGCCCTCGCGGTCTGGTGGCTGCTCGCCCGGATCCTCGGCCTCACCCTGCCACCGGTCGGCTGGTTCCTGGCCGGCGCGCTGATCCTGATCGGACTGCTGGGGCTCCTCGGCGCGCTGCGCTCCGGGCGGCACGCCCACCGCGAGCCCGCCGGCGAGCAGCCGGAAGCCACCGTGGCGGCGCCCTACCTGGACGGCACCCCGGTCACCGGCGGGCCGACCGGAGCGGCCGACGAGTGGGCCACGGACGCCGTCGCCGACGAGCACGAGGAGGCCACGGCGGACCTGCCGTACGGCGGTGAGCCCCGCTGGTCGCCGTTCGCGCCCCCGGCCGGCACGGACGTGCCCGGAGCGCCGACCGGCGAGCCGGTGGAGCAGGCCGGCGCGACCCGGGAGCTGCCGGTGACGGGGACGGACCGCGTCGGCGACGCCGAGCCACCGACCCGCGAACTGCCGGCGACGGGCGGAGACACCGGCCCGGGCGGCCCGGAACGGCCGGCCGGCTGACCACGGCGGTGCGGTACGCCGCGGGCGGCGCATATGCTGGCTGGCGGAGACCGCGCCTCCGCCCGCCGGCCCACCCCGTGGCGCCCGGCTGTCCGGCGTCGCGGCGGCGTCAGACGGGCCGCGCCCGGATGGCGGTAGCCGCGGCCGGCGCTCCCGGTCGCCGGTGCCCCGTCCGCGGCCCCGGCCCGGCCGGTGCGCCGTGGCGGTCCCGCCGCGTCCCCGTCGCCA
The DNA here is from genome assembly GCF_003725545.1 of Micromonospora solifontis. Taxonomy (GTDB): domain Bacteria; phylum Actinomycetota; class Actinomycetes; order Mycobacteriales; family Micromonosporaceae; genus Micromonospora; species Micromonospora solifontis. The sequence continues at coordinate 1,709 of NZ_RJLN01000152.1, forward strand.
CCTGAGTCAGGAGCCCGTCCGACATGACCCAGTCCCCCGCCGTGCGCACCCCCGGCCCGTCCGGTCCGGTCCGCATCGGCGAGCGCGCCGCCCGTACCCTCGCCTCCGAGCTCGCCCGGCGCAACGACCCGAAGGCCGGCCTGCTGGTCGGCGCGACCCCGGACTCCGCGGTGCTCGCCGCGGCGATCGAGGCGCTGCTCCCCGGTGACCGGCTCACGGTCGTACCGGCGGAGGGGGCCGCCGTTTCGGCGCTCCGCGAGCACGTGACGGCCCAGGGCTCCTGGGTCGCCGATCGGGTACGGGTCGCCGACACCCTGGCCGAGGCGGACGCCGCCGAGGTGGTCATCGTCGCCGAGCCGTTCACCGGCACCGCCGACGAGGCCCGGGTGGCCGTCGACGGGCTGTCGAAGTACCTCGCCGAGGGCGCCGTGCTCAGCGTGGCCGCGCCGGTGTTCCGGACCGAAGGCGCCGGCGCCGAGCTGGACCGGCAGGGTGTGCTGCACGGCGTGCGTACCGACCTGGTGCTGCGCAACTCCCCGCCGGTACGGGTGCACCACCTGCGGTTCACCCCGGCCCGCGCGGCGCTGGCCGCCCACCTCGCCCCGGCGTACCGGCCGTCGAGCGTGCCGCTGACCCGAGGCATGCACATCGACTCGAACGGGGTCGCGGCGGCGGGCATCAGCCTCGGCCTGGCCGCGCTGGCCAAGGCCGCCCGGCCGAAGTCGAAGCTCTGGCTGCTGCCGGCGCTGGCCGCCGCACCGGTCGCCGCGTTCTTCCGGGACCCGGAGCGGGACGTCCCGGAGGACCCGTCGGCCGTGGTCGCCGCGGCGGACGGTCAGGTCCTCTCGGTTCAGCGGCTGCACGACGAGCGCTTCGGCGACGGGGAGTGGCTGCGGATCGCGGTCTTCCTCTCCGTGCTGGACGTGCACGTCAACCGCGCGCCGGTGGCCGGCAAGGTGATCGACTACTTCGTCGCGGACGGCGGGTTCGTCAACGCCATGAAGCCGGACGCCGAGCACAACGTGGCGGCGTACACCGTGCTGGAGACCGACCACGGCACGGTGGTGGTGGCGCAGCGGACCGGCCTGATCGCCCGGCGGATCGTGCAGCGGGCGCCGGTCGGCGCGCTGCTGGCCCGGGGGGAGCGCTTCGGTCTGATCCGGTTCGGCTCGCGGACCGACGTCTACCTGCCGGTGGCGGCGGCCGAACCGCTGGTCGGCCCGGGCGACAAGGTGGTCGGCGGCGCGACGGTGATCGCCCGCTGGGTCTGATCACGGGACACGAGGAAGGGGCGCCGCTCGTCGCGGCGCCCCTTCTCGTCGGTACGGGTCAGGCGGTACGGCGCTGGCGCAGCCAGAGCACCGGGCCGCTGACGAGGTAGCCCACCACCACGAGGGCGAAGGTGAGCCGGATGTCGATCAGCGCGCCCACCACCGGGGCCAGCCAGAGCCACGGCGGCAGCTTCACCAGCCGGGCCAGCTTGGCGTACGGGAAGCTGGACACCATCGCGAAGGCGAGCAGCGCCACCCCGGCGACCATCACCAGGCCGGGAACCGGCAGCCCGATCGCCACGGTCAGGGCCAGCACGGCCGCCGCCATGGTGGTCGGCACGCCGCAGAAGAAGCGGCCGTCCTTGGGCGAGACGTTGAACCGGGCGAGCCGGATCGCGGCGCAGGCCGCGACCAGGGCGCAGGCGACCGCGGCGGCCGCCGGCGGGACCGAACCGGCCAGCGAGGCGTAGACCACGACCGGCGCGGCGAGGCCGAACGAGCACATGTCGGCCAGCGAGTCCATCTGGGCGCCGAACGGACTGGCCACGCCGAGCTTGCGGGCGAGGGCGCCGTCCAGGCCGTCGAACGCGACGCAGGCGATCAGGCAGAGCGCCGCGACCCGGGTGTTGCCCTGCATGGCCAGGAAGATGGCCAGCATGCCGAGCATGAGGCTGCTCAGGGTGCAGGCGTTGACCAGGGCGAACTTGGCCCGGCGGGCGGCGGTGCGCGCACCCGGCAGGAGCGGGATCGACATCGCCGGGGACTCGTCGACCGGCGCGGCGGGGGCCAGCGCCGGGCTGACCGGCAGCACCGCCTCGACCTCGGCGTCGAACCGTCCGTAGCGGCGACGCTGGCGGTCGGCCCGGCGGTGGTCGGGGGTGAGCAGGTCGGTGCCGGACGCGGCGGCGCCGTCCCGGCGGCCCACCCGGACCAGCAGCACCTGGCGGGCGAACGTGCTGCTGCGGCGCAACCTGCCCGCCCAGCGACGCCCTGCGGGGCGCGGACTGTCAGTCGTACGACGCCGGCGCCATGGGGCTCTCGGCACGTTTCCTCCATCACCGGATCGGCTGACCGCCACGTGGGCGGGTGTCCGGCTGTCTCGTGCCGGACCTTTCGGATCCGGCAGCCCTTTTGCGGAGTACACCATTGCACAGGGGATAGGGGCTTGGCGATAGCTGCCGGCGGTACTTATAACTCTCTTAACCGCGCGAACCGCTCACGTATTCCCATCTCGGGCCACATCGCCCGTTTTCGTCGGCCAACCCCAACTCCCGACTGTACCGGAGCTGCCCCATCCCGGCTCGGCGAGCGGGTGCTACCTGCCCCGTCGTCCGGTTGCCAGCGCCGCCACGTCGGTCATCCGCAGCGCGCCGACCTGCTCCGGAGCGAACCAGGCGGCCCGCGCGGTGGAACCGCCGGCGAGCTCGGTCACCACCGCCTCGGTGGGGGCGTCGACCCGCACCCGGTAGATCACCCGTACGCCGTGCCAGTCCAGCGGCCGGCCCTCCGGCCCGAGCGCGGCCGGGTTGTGCAGGTTGTCCACGGCCAGCAGCTCGACCACCCGCCCCAGCTGGCCGGCCTCCTCCACCAGCTCGCGGAGCAGCCCGGCCGCCGGCTGCTCGCCGTGGTCGGTGCCGCCGCCGGGCAGGTGCCACTTGCCGGCTCCCGGATAGCCGTCGGCGATCATGGTGAGCAGCACCCGTTCGGCCGGGTCGGTGACCAGCCCGTACGCGGCGAACCGCTGGCGCCGGTCGACGGCCGGGGCGGCCCGGTCGGCCGGCAGCGCCCGGGGCAGGTCCGCCGGCAGGGGCGAGACGGGGAGCCCGAGCAGCTCCGCGGTGAACGGCATGAGCGGCACCGCCGCCGCCTCGGCCGGGGTGAACCAGGCCAGCTCGTCGCTGCCATCGGCCGGCTCCGGGCGCGGCTCGCCGCCGCGGGCGTCGACGTCGAAGACGAGCCGGTCGGTGTGCACCGCGGCATCCTCGGCGCGGAAGACGGCCACGTCGGCGACGGCGGCCCGGACGGCGGTCACCGCGACGGCCAGCCCGGTCTCCTCGGCGAACTTCCGCACCACCGTCTCGGCCGGATGCTCCGCGTGCTCGACGCCACCGCCGGGCAGCTGCCACACCCCCGGATACGGGCCCCGGCTCGCCCCCCGCGCCAGCAACACCCGCCCCCCGGAGTCCCGCAGCACCCCGTACGCCCCGATCCGCCGCCGCTGCTCCACCCGCACCCTCTCCCCCGACCCGCTGTCCCGTCGATCATGAGGTTAGCGGCACCAGGGCGGACATTTCACACCGTCAACCTCATGATCAACGGGGCGGCGGGGGTGGGGGGGTGGGGTGGGTGGGGGTGGGGTGGGGGTTAGATGAGGTGGGCGGCTTGGACGGCTTCGGCGGTTACCTCGGTGAGGCGGTCCGTCGGGAGGGCGCCCAGTTCCTCGCGGCGGAACCAGCGGGCCTCGCAGGTCGAGCCGCCGACGTCGGCCACCGTGGGTGGGGCCGGCTGGTCGACGACCACCCGGTAGAAGGCCCGGACCCCGTGCCAGTCGATCGGGTAGCCCTCCGGGCCGAGCGAGGCGGCGTCCCGGTGGCTGGCCACCCCGAGCAACTCGACCAGGCGGCCGGTCTGCCCGGTCTCCTCGACCAGTTCCCGGATCAGCGCGGCGCCCGGCTGCTCGCCGTAGTCGGTGCCGCCGCCGGGCAGGTGCCAGCAGCCGGCGCCCGGGTAACCGTCGGAGACCCGGGTGAGCAGCACCCGCTCCTCCGGGTCGGTCACCACGGCGTACGCGGCGAAGCGCTGCGCGCGGTGCAGCCCGTCCGGGCCGGGGACCGCGTAGAACGAGGGGAACTCCGGCACCTCCTCCGGCACGAGGTCGTCGGTGGAGGCCGGCAGGCCCAGGGCGCGCGCGGTGAACGACCGCAGCGGCAGCCCTCGAGCCTCGTCCAGGGTGAACCAGCGGGCCAGGTCGGTCGGGCGGTCGACCCGGTCGCTGAGCGTGCCGCCCCGGACCGAGACCGTGTAGAGCAGGCGGTCGGTGTGGATCGTGATGCCGCGCTCGGGCAGCGCCCGCATGTCGGCGATCACGTCCTGCAGGGCGGCGACGGCGACCGAGAGGCCGGTCTCCGCGGCGGTCTCCCGGACGACGGTGTGCTTGGGGTCTTCACCGTGGTCGACCGCCCCTCCGGGGAGCGACCAGGTGCCGGGGGTGCCGGAGCGCTCCGATGCGCGGACCAGCAACACTCGGCCGTCTGAATCAGCACAAACTGCGTATGCCGCGATCCTGCGCAGCGGCTCCAGCGAGGTGGTCACGGGAGGAAATTCTCCTCGGCGCCGGTTACCTCCATCGAAAAGAGTCAGATTCCTGACTCTTTTCTGGCGCCTCAGGGGCCGGTCAGGGTAAGAGTCCGGGCGGTCACCGAGGTCGCCCGCCGGCCCGCGCGGGACCGTGGGGACATGACCTCCACGAGCACCCCTCAGGCCCCGTACAAGCAGCTCCGTCGACCCGTCACGGACCGGATGATCGCCGGCGTGGCCAGCGGCGTCGGGCGTTACTTCGCCGCCGACCCCAACCTGGTCCGGGTGGTCTTCGCCGTCGCCACCCTGCTCACCGGCGGGCTCGCCGCGCTGGCGTACCCGATCATGTGGTTCCTGATGCCCGAGGAGCCGGCCGGCGCGCCCGCCTGGCCGCACCCGGC
>NZ_RJLN01000153.1 GCF_003725545.1 Micromonospora solifontis
ACGTCGATCATCACGACCCACGCCTCCCGCAGCCAGCAAGGCACCAACCAGCGTGTACCAGATCCAACCCGATCAAGACGCCCTCTTAGGAGGGGGCCCCTTTACCGCGCCAGGCGTTAGGAAGGGGCCCTTCCTTACCCCGCCTCGGGCGGGGCCGGCGGGAGGGCGAGGGCGAGGGTGAGGGCCAGGACGGTGGCCGGGTCGTGCAGCCGGTCCCCGTACAGCTCCCGCAGCTTGCCCATCCGGTAGCGGACCGTCTGCGGGTGCACGAACAGCTCGGCGGCCACGTCGTCGCGGCGGCCCTGGTGCAGCAGCCAGGACCGCAGCGTCTCGGCGAGCCGGTGGGCGGTGGCCGGGGGGAGCGCGGCGAGCGGGCGCAGGGCCTGGGCGCGCAGGTCGGCCAACGCCTCCGGGTCCATGCTGAGCAGCAGTTCGGCGAGGTGTTCCTCGGTGTCGACCGGGGCGGCGTCCGGCGTGCCGAGGCCGAGGGCGAGGGCTCGGGTGGCCCGCTGGTAGGACGCGGCGACCCGGTGCCAGGGCCGGGCCGGCCCGAGCACCGCGCGGTGGCCGTGCAGCAGCCGGACGAGCTGCCGGCGCCGGCCGCCGTGCATGTCCGGCACCAGCAGCACGGCCAGCTCCTCGGCGGGATCCATGCCGGGCAGGTCCTCGCCGCTCTCCAGGGTGTGCGGGTTGAGCAGGGCGAGCACCGCGCGCAGGTTCCGGCGGGGCAGCAGCACGACGGTGAGCGTCTGCGGCAGCGGCCAGTCCGCCCGTTCGGCGCTGCCGCGCAGGATCTCCTCCGGCTCCCCGGCCAGCAGCTGCTGGGTGAGCCGTTCCAGGTAGCGCCGCCGCACCCGGCCGGCGCTGGCCAGCTCGTCGGCGTGCCCGGCCACGCTGGCCGCCGACAGCTCGTCGATGTAGGCGAACATCAGCTCGGCGAACTCGGCCACCGTCTCGGCGGCCAGGCCGTTGCGTACCGTGATGGTGGAGACCTCTCGCCAGGCCACCCGGGCGCCCACCCGGTACGCGGCCAGCAGCGCGTCCATGCTCCGCCCGGAGCGGGCCTCACCGCTGCCCAGCGCGTACGCGGCCTCCAGGGCGGGGGCCAGCGGGGTGCTCGGGTCGGTGGACTGCGCACCCTCGATGAGCTGCAGGAACGTGCCGAGCGCGATGCGTACCGCGTTCTCGATCTTCTCCCGCATGGCGCCGGTGAGGGCGCCGGAGTAGTCCGGCACCTCGGCGGTGATCGCGCTGACCGTCCGCTCGGCCACCACCGGCAGCCGGTCGAGCAGCAGCGCCGCCACCTGCGCGTCGAGTTCGAGGCGGGCGGCGTGGTGGTTCGTCCCGAACTCGTCGGACATGCGGTTGTTCTCCCCGAACAAAAACCTGCGGCTGATTCACCTTTGCCGGTCAAGATGTTATGCGATCACGCGGCCACCCTGGTCATATGACCACAACTGTCCCGCGCCGCCCGCGGAAGGTCTCGTTCCGGGATCGGCTGCTGCGGCTGGCCGGCACGGTGACCACCCCGCTGCTGCCGCAGGACTACCTCGACCTGATCGCGCCGCTGCACTCCGGTGTGGCGCTGCGCGGCCGGGTCGTCGCCGTGCGGCCGGAGACCCGGGACGCCGCGACCGTGGTGATCCAGCCCGGCCGGGGCTGGCGCGGCCACGTTCCGGGGCAGTACGTGCGCCTCGGCGTGGACGTCGACGGGGTGCGGCAGTGGCGGGCGTACTCGGTCACCTCGGTGCCCGGCAGCGCGGACGGCCGGATCAGCGTGACGGTCAAGGCGATCCCCGACGGCAAGGTCAGCAACCACCTGGTCCGCCGGCTGCGGCCCGGCACGATCGTCCAGCTCGACCAGGCGCAGGGCGACTTCACCCTGCCCGCGGCAACCCCCGAGCGGGTCCTGTTCGTCACCGCCGGCAGCGGCGTCACCCCGGTCATGGGCATGCTCCGCGCCGGCCTGGCCGAGCGCGCCGACGTGGTGCTGGTGCACTCCGCGCCCACCCGGGAGGACGTGATCTTCGGCGCCGAGCTGCGGGAACTCGCCGCGGCGGGGGCGCTGCGGCTGGTCGAGCGGCACACCGAGACCGACGGGCTGCTGGACGTGGCGGAGCTGGACGACCTGGTGCCCGACCACCTCGACCGGGAGACCTGGGCCTGCGGGCCGCTCGGCATGCTCGAAGCGGTCGAGGGGTACTGGGCGTCCAGGGGAGTCGTCGATCGGCTGCACACCGAGCGGTTCCGGCCGACCGTGATCTCTCCGGGGGAGGGCGGCACGGTGACCTTCGCCCGGGCCGGGGTCACCGTCGAGGCGGACGGGGCCACCCCGATCCTCGACGCGGGGGAGGCCGCCGGGGTGCTGATGCCCTCCGGTTGCCGGATGGGGATCTGTTTCGGCTGCGTGGTCCCGCTGCGCGAGGGCGCGGTCCGGGACCTGCGCAACGGGGATCTCACCACCGCCGTGCCGGGCGACGGGGTGCTCATCCAGACCTGCGTGTCGGCTGCGGCCGGTACCTGCGACATCGAACTCTGACGGGAGCCACCGACGTGACCGTGATCCAGAAGAAGGCCGACAACCCGATCGCCCACCTCAGCGCCGCGGACATCGAGATCATCGGCAAGGAGCTGGACGCGATCCGGGACCGGGTGCTGGCCGACCGGGGCGAGCGGGATGCCCGCTACATCCGCAAAGTGATCAAGACGCAGCGGACGCTGGAGATCAGCAGCCGGGCGGTGCTGCTCTTCTCGCTGTTCCCGCCGGCCTGGGTCGTCGGCACGGCCGGCCTCGCGGTCGCCAAGATCCTGGACAACATGGAGATCGGCCACAACATCCTGCACGGGCAGTGGGACTGGATGCGCGACCCGAAGATCCACTCCACCACCTGGGACTGGGACCACGTCTCCCCGGCCGAGCAGTGGAAGCACTCGCACAACGAACTGCACCACCGGTTCACCAACGTGGTCGGCAAGGACAACGACCTCGGGTACGGCATCATGCGGGTGGACGAGGACCAGCCGTGGCACCCGATGTACCTGGGCCAGCCGCTGTACAACCTGGTCAACGCCGCCTTCTTCGAGTACGGCATCGCCGCGTACGACCTGGAGCTGGGGCACAACCTCAAGCAGGGCCGGCACAAGGACCCGGAGTTCCGGGCCCGGGCCAGGGCGGTCGGCCGCAAGATCCGCCGCCAGGTGCTCAAGGACTACGTGGTGCACCCGCTGCTGTCCGGCCCGTCCTTCCTCACCACCCTGGCCGCCACCTTCACCGCGAACCTGATCCGCAACCTGTGGAGCCACTCGGTGATCATGTGCGGGCACTTCCCGAGCGGGGTGGAGACGTTCGAGAAGACCTCCATCGAGGGTGAGACCAAGGGCGAGTGGTACCTGCGCCAGATGCTCGGCTCGGCCAACATCAGCGGCAGCCGGCTGCTGCACATCATGACCGGCAACCTGTCGTACCAGATCGAGCACCACCTCTTCCCCGACCTGCCCAGCAACCGCTACCAGGAGATCGCCCCGCAGGTCCGGGCGCTGTTCGACCGGTACGGGCTGAAGTACACCACCGGCCCGCTGCCCAAGCAGGTCGCCTCCGCCTGGTGGAAGGTGATCCGGCTGTCCCTGCCGAACCGGCGCAGCAAGGCCGCCGAGCCGCTCGCCCCGGCGCCGCTGGTCTCCACCACCACGGCCTGACCACGTCAGGCGGGGAAATGGGCTGGGCGGGGCGCCTGGTCTGCGCTACCGTCGGGGGCATGCAGATCAGGCGCCACACTGTCGCGGCCGCGCGAGCTTCCCGCTCGCCGGTTGCCGCCGCCTGACGAATCCCACCTCGCTGGCGACCGGAAACGGTCCGCCGGCGTCTTCGTGTCACGCCACCGCTCGCAGCGGCGGACCCTTTCCGGTCGCACCGACCCGGAAAGGCCCACGCCATGACACCCGACGAGATCGTCCGCACCTTCCTCGACCACTACCACCGGCTCGGCCACCGCGACGCGCCGGAGAGTTCGCTGATCCCGCCGCCCGGGGACCCGGTGCTGTTCACCACCTCCGGCATGCATCCGCTCACCCCGTACCTGCTGGGGCGCCCGCACCCCGGCGGCCGGCGGCTGGTGAACGTGCAGCGCTGCCTGCGCACCACCGACCTGGACGAGGTGGGCGACCGCACCCACCTGACCGTCTTCGACATGCTCGGCTCGTGGTCGCTGGGTGACTACGACATCGCGACCAGCCTGCGCTGGGGCCACGAGCTGCTCACCGATGGCCTGCGCATCGACCCCGGCCGGCTGCACGCGACCGTCTTCGGCGGCGACGGGCAGGTCGGCCCGGACGAGACCGCGTGGCGGACCTGGACCGAGCTGGGCGTACCGGTGGAGGCGAACGGCGCGGACAACTGGTGGTCCAACGGCCCCACCGGCCCGTGCGGGCCCGACTCGGAGATCTTCGTGTGGACCGGGGACGGGCCGCCGACCGGCACGCCCGGCACCGACGACCGGTGGATGGAGGTCTGGAACCACGTCCAGATGCGCCTCCACCGGCACGAGGACGGCCGGCTGACGCCGCTGCCGTTGTCCAGCATCGACACCGGGATGGGCCTGGAACGCCTGGAGATGGTGCTGACCGGCGGCCGGAACGTCTACCAGGGCGTAGGGCTGCGCCCGTGGGTGGCGGCGGTCCGCGACCGGTGGCCGCTCGGCGAGACGGAGCTGCGGATCGTCGCGGATCACCTGCGCACCGCGGTGGTCGTTCTCGGCGACGGGGTACGCCCCGGCAACACCGGCCGCGGGTACGTGCTGCGCCGGCTGGTCCGCCGGGTGCTCACCGTGCTGTGGCGGGACGACCCGTCGCGCAGCCTGACCGACCTGCCCGACGACCCGTTCCGCGACGCGGGGCGGCGGTTCCGGCAGGACCCGGACGTGCCGCGGCTGCGCGCGGTCCTCGCCGACGAGGAGCGGCGCTTCCAGGGGCTGCTGCGCCGGGGCCGCCCGCTGGTGGATCGGGTATGGGCGCGCGGGCCGCTGACCGAGCGGGACTACCACTGGCTGCACGACACCCACGGGCTGCCCCGCGACCTGGTCGACGGCCTCCTCGACACCGTCGACGCCGACCCGAGGCGGTGAGTCCGCCCGGTCGGGCGGGCCCACCCCCACCTGCCGACGCGCAGGTTGCGGCAGGTGGCGGTCTCCGGTGAGCCGGAAACGCGACCTGCCGCACGCCGGAGGCGCCAGGGGCGCCGGTCCGGTGGGCCGGACACCGGGGCCTGCCGCCTACCGGAGGCGGCAGGGCGCGGCGACGAGCACGGCGAGCGCTACGGGCGGCGGGTCAGGCGCCACCACAGCGACGGCTGGGCGGTGGCGGTGTCGGTACGGAGGTCCACGCGCCGGCCCGCCGCCTCGACCGAGCCGACCACCTGACCGGCACCGACCCGGGCACCGGGGGCGTCGGTCACGACCCGGACCGGCACCGCCAGGCCCGGCCAGCCGACGACCTTCAGCGCCTCGGCCGGGCTCACCGCGGCGGTGGCGCCCCACGCGGTCCGCACCTCACCGGCCCGGTCGGCGGCGAGCAGGGTGTACTCCTTGACGGTGTGGCGTACCGCCACGAGCAGCCGGCGGACCACCGTGTTGACCGCGGCGAGCTGCTCGGGAGTGTTGGCGCCGGGCTGGTTGAACACCGCGCCGACCACGATCAACGTACGCGAGCCCACCTTGAGCCGGGCGGCGAAGACGAGGTTGCCACCCGCCTCGTCCGTCGAGCCGGTCTTGATGCCGAAGACGCCCTCGACGCCGAGCAGGTCGTTGTAGTTTCTGATCCGTCCGGCGACGGGAATGGTGGCTTCGCGCAGCTCGACGATGGTGGCGAAGACCGGCATCTTGAGCGCGGCCCGGGCGAGGATGACCTGGTCGGCCGCCGTGCTCACGGTGGTCGGCAGGAAGCCGCTCGGGTCGGTGTAGCGGGTGTCCTTGAGGCCCAACTCGTCGGCGGCGGCGTTCATCTTGTCGACGAAGGCCGCCTCGCTGCCGGCGTCCCAGACCGCGAGCTGGTGCGCGATGTTGTTCGCCGAGGGAAGCATGAGGGCTTCCAGCGCGTCCCGCTCGGTGAGCCGTTCCCCGGCGACGACCGGCACCAACGACTGCCCGCTGGGAATCCGTGCGTGGTAGTCGGCCACGTCCGCGGCCGTCACGGTCAGGGTCGGGCCCTCGTCCTCCCCGCTCAGCGGGTGCTCCTTGAGGATCACGTAAGCGGTCATCACCTTGGCCACGCTGCCGATCGGCTCGGCCCCGCCGCCGCCCGACCCGCCGAGCCGGCCCAGTCCCTCGATCATCAGCTCCGCCGAACCGCGCTTCGGCCAGGGCAGGGACGGCATCGTGCCCGGGACCCGCAGCGTGGAGGCGATCGACGTGGTGACGGTCGCGGCGGGAAGCTCCCGGGTGAGCTGCACCGCGACACCCGAGCCGAGCAGCGCGGCCAGGACGAGGACCACCACGAGCGGGAGCAGCCAGCGACGCCGCTTCGCCGGGCCGGGAGCCGGAACCGGCCCGGCGGCGAACTGCGATCCGGCGGCCCGGTCGGGACCGATTACGCCCGGGACGGCGCGGTCCACCGGTGGCGGGCCAGGCCGGTCCGGCCCGTGCGGGCCCGCGACGAC
>NZ_RJLN01000154.1 GCF_003725545.1 Micromonospora solifontis
GTCCAACACATCCTCGCCCCCGTCCACTACGCCCACGGCATCACCACCCTCCACCACCAACACGGCGTCCAGACCTTCGTCGAACTCGGGCCGGACGCCACGCTCACCGCGTTGCACCAGCAGACGCTGACCGACGTCGTCGCCGTGTCCGGCCTGCACAAGGACCGGCCCGGCCCGCGTACCCTGCTGGCCGCCGCCGCCACGCTCGGCGCCCGCCCGGCGGGTGGCCATCCGCACGTCGACCTGCCCACCTACCCGTTCCAGTCGACCCGGCACTGGCTCCCCGAAACGCCCCGGACCACCCCGGCCGACCTGGGACTGCACGCCACCCGGCACGCCGTGCTGACCACCCGACTCGACCTGGCCACCGAGGGCGGCACGGTCCTCACCGGACGGCTCGCCGCCGGTGCCTCCTGGCTCGACGACCACCGGGTGCTGGCCACCCGGCTGCTGCCGGCGAGCGGCTTCCTGGACCTGGCGCTGCAGGCCGGCGCCGACACCGGGCACCCGTACCTGGCGGAACTGGACCTGCCCGTGCCGCTGCCCGTACCGGACGGCAGGGCCGTACAGGTGCAGGTCAGCGTCGCGGAGGCCGACGACGCCGGCCGGCGTACCGTGACCATCCACGCCCGGGACGCGGAGCGCGGACCGGACGCGGCCTGGACCCGGCACGGCGGCGGCGTGCTCACCACCACCGCGCCGGCCGCGCCGCCGGCCGCGCCGGTGTGGCCGCCGGCCGGGGCCGCGCCGGTCGACGTCGCCGAGGTGTACGCGCGCCTGGGCGCCGCGGGCTACCGGCACGGCCCGACGCTGCGCTGCCTGCGCGAGGTGTGGCGGCAGGACGACGGCCTCCTGGTCGAGGTCGCCCTCGACGACCAGCAGCGGGCGGAGGCCGCACGGCACGCGCTGCACCCGGCGCTGCTGGAGGCGGCCCTGCACCCGCTGCTGGCCGACCTGACGGAACGGGACACGACGCCGACGGTCGTCGGGTGGTCCGCCGTGCGGCTGCTCGCCGCCGGCGCGACGGTGCTCCGGCTGCGGCTGCGGCCGACCGGTGGCGGCCGGTTCCGCCTCGACGGGCACGACCCGGCGGGTCAGCCGGTGCTCACCGCGGTGCTCGCCACCGGTCCGCTGCCCGTCGACCGGTTGGCCACCGACCGGCCGGCGCCGGAGCTGTACACCGTCGCCTGGGAGCAGCGCCCGGTTCCGGATCGGGTCGGCGACGACGAGCAGACGTACGGCAGCGTGTGGTCCTACCGGACGCCGGAGGCGGAGCTGGCCGACCCGGCCGCGGCCGCCGGCCGGGCGGTGGCACTCCTCGACGCGGCGGCCGGGGACCCGGGCGCGCCGCCGCTGATCGTGCTGACCCGGCACGCCGTGGCGGCGCTGCCCGGCGAGGATCCGCGTGACCTGCCCGCCGCCGCCGTGTGGGGCGCCGCGCAGGCCGCCGCCCCCGGCCGGATCGTCCTGGTCGACAGCGACGGGCATCCGGAGAGCGACGCCGTGCTGGACCGGGCCGTGGCGGCCGCCGTCGCGGCCGGCGAGCCCCGGCTCGCCCTGCGCACCGGCGCGATGCTGCTGCCCCGGCTGGTTCGCGTGGCCGCCGGGCGCCCCGCCGGTTTCGACCCGGACGGCACGGTCCTGGTCACCGGGGACGGCCGGGCCGTCGCGGCGGCGCGGGACCTGGTCGCCCGGCACGGGGTACGGCACCTGCTGCTGGCCGGCGCGATCGACGCGGCCCCGGCCGTCGCCGAGCTGACCGGCCTCGGCGCCGAGGTCACCGTCGCCGGCGGCGACACCACCGACCCGGGCGTCCTGTCCGGCCTGCTCGCCTCGGTCGACCCGGCCCATCCCCTCACCGGCGTGCTGCACACCGGGGGCGACCCGGCGACCGCGTGGGCCCTGCACGAGGCGACCCGCCACCTCGACCTGTCGGCGTTCGTCCTGTTCTCCGACGTGGCCGGGACGCTCGGCGCCGCCGGGGAGAGCGCCCGGGGCGGCGACGCGGCGTTCCTCGACGCCCTGGCCGGCCACCGGCGGTCCTATGGGCTCAGCGCGGTCAGCATCGCCGGTGGCGCGGCGGAGACCGACGGGCTGGTCCCGGCGCCCGCGTCCGAGGCGCTCGGGCTGGCGCCGGCCACCGGCGCGGCGGTGCTGCTCCCCGGCCGGGTCACCGAGCCGGCCGGGCCGGTGCCCGCGCTGCTGCGTGGACTGTTCCGCGACGGGCTGCGCGACGCCGCCGCCGACGCCGGACCGCTGACGTACGCCGAGCGGCTCGCCACCCGCCCGGCGGCCGAGCAGCGCAAGGCCCTGCACGACCTGGTGCTGGGCGCCGTCGCCACGGTGATCGGGCTGGAATCGGCGGAGCCGGTCGACCCCGGGCAGGCGTTCAAGGACCTCGGGTTCACCTCCCTCGCCGCGGTGGAACTGCGCAACCGGCTCGGCGCGGCCACCGGTCTGGCGCTGCCGGCGACGCTGGTGTTCGACCGGCCCACCCCGGCGGCGGTGGTCGACCACCTGCGGGAACTGGTCTCCGGGGTGCCGGCGGCCCGCGCCGCGACGCCGGTGCGGGTGGCGGCGGTCGACGAGCCGGTGGCGATCATCGGGATGGCCTGCCGCTACCCGGGTGGGGTCGGCTCGCCGGAGCAACTGTGGCAGCTGGTGATCTCCGAGGGCGACGCGATCAGCGAGTTCCCGGACGGCCGGGGCTGGGACGTGGACGGCATCTACCACCCGGAGCCGGGGACGCCGGGCACCACGTACACCCGGCACGGCGGGTTCCTGGACGACGCCGCCGGCTTCGACGCGGCCTTCTTCGGCATCAACGCCCGGGAGGCGGCCGCCATGGACCCGCAGCAGCGGCTGCTGCTGGAGACCGCCTGGGAGGCGGTGGAGCGGGCCGGCATCGACCCCGTCGGGCTGCGCGGCACCGCGACGGGCGTGTTCACCGGCGTCATCGACAACGACTACGGGCCCCGGTTCGACGAGGTGCCGGAGGACTACGAGGGCTATCTGATGACCGGGGCGACCACCGCGCTGGCGTCCGGGCGGATCGCGTACACGCTGGGGTTGGAGGGCCCGGCGATGACCGTGGACACGGCGTGCTCGTCGTCCCTGGTGGCGATGCACCTGGCGGCGCAGGCGATCCGCAACGGGGAATGCGAGCTGGCCCTGGCGGGCGGCGCGACGGTGCTGGCCACGCCCGGTGGCTTCGTGGAGTTCAGCCGGCAGCGGGGGCTGTCGCCGGACGGCCGGTGCAAGCCGTTCGCGGCGGCGGCGGACGGGTTCGGCTTCGCCGAGGGCGTCGGCCTGCTGCTGCTGGAGCGGCTGTCGGTCGCCCGGGAACGCGGGCACCGGGTCCTCGCCGTGATCCGGGGTTCGGCGGTCAACCAGGACGGCGCCAGCAACGGCCTGACCGCACCGAACGGGCCGGCGCAGGAGCGGGTGATCCGGCAGGCCCTGGCCAGCGCCCGGTTGACCCCCGCCGACGTGGACGCGGTCGAGGCGCACGGCACCGGCACCACCCTCGGCGACCCGATCGAGGCGCAGGCGCTGCTCGCCACCTACGGCCAGCAGCGGCGGGACGACCAGCCACTCTGGCTCGGGTCGATCAAGTCGAACATCGGCCACACCCAGGCCGCCGCCGGCGTGGCCGGTGTGATCAAGATGGTGCTCGCCCTGCAGCACGGGATGCTGCCCCGCTCGTTGCACATCGACGCGCCCAGCCCGCACGTGGACTGGGACAGCGGCGACGTCCGGCTGCTCGACCGGGTGGTCGACTGGAAGCCGAACGGGCACCCACGGCGGGCGGCCGTGTCGGCGTTCGGGATGAGCGGCACGAATGCCCACCTGATCCTCGAGGAGGTCCCGGCCGCGGCGGAGCCGGTCGCCGTACCCGTCGGGGAGGTGACGGAGGAACCGGCGGATCTGCCGGGTGGCGGCTGGGTGCCGTGGCTGCTGTCCGCGAAGACGGAGACCGCGTTGCGGGAGTACGCCCGCCGGCTGCGCGACTGGGCGTCCGGCGTGGACGGCCTGAACGTGGTGGACATCGCGCACGCCCTGGCCGGCCGGACGGCGTTCCCGCACCGGGCCGTGGTGCTGGGCCGGGGCCTGGACGAACTCACGGAAGCGCTCACCGCGCTGGTCGACGGGGCGGAGCACCCGAACCTGACCGTCGGGGAGGCGCACGACGGCGGCAAGGTCGCCTTCATCTACCCCGGGCAGGGCAGCCAGTGGCCCGCCATGGCCCACCAGCTCTACCGCACCTCCCGGGTCTTCCGGCAGAGCCTCGACGCGACGGACGCCGCGCTGCGACCCCACGCCGACTGGTCCCTGCGCGACGTCGTCCTGGAGCGCCCCGACGCCGCCAGCCTGGACCGGGTGGACGTGGTCCAGCCGACGCTGTTCGCGGTCACCACGGCCCTGACCGCGCTGTGGCGGCACCACGGCGTGACGCCCGACGCGGTGATCGGCCACAGCCAGGGCGAGATCACCGCCGCCCACGCCGCCGGGATCCTCACCCTGGACCAGGCGGCCGGGCTCATCGCGCACCGGGGCCGGGCCCTCACCACCATCGAGGGCACCGGCGGCATGCTCGCCGTCACGGGCCCCACCCCCGACGAACTGACCGCCCTGCTGCGCCGGCTGGTGCCCGAGCAGGCCGCGGAGTTGCACCTCGCCGCCCACAACGCCGCCACCAGCAACGTCCTCTCCGGCACCCCCGACGCGATCCAGGCCGCCCACACCGCCCTCACCGGCCACGGCCTCACCGCCAGGGTCGTACCGGTCAGCTACGCCAGCCACTGCCCCCACGTCGAGCCACTGCACGGGGAACTGACCGGGGTGACCGTGGACGGCCGGACCGGTGACGCCGCCTTCTACAGCAGCACCCGCCAGCAGGTCCTCGCCGGCACCGAGCTGACCACCGGCTACTGGTGGGACAACCTGCGCCGGCCGGTGCACTTCCACCCGACCCTCGCCGCGCTGATCGCCGACGGCCACCACACCCTCGTCGAGGTCAGCCCGCACGCCCTGCTCGCCCCCGGCATCGAGGCCGAACCCACCACCGTCTGCCACACGCTGCGCCGCGACGCCGACCCCTGGCACGCGCTGCTCACCAACACCGCGCTGCTGCACACCCGGACCACCCGTCCGCTCGCCTGGACGCGGCTGCTCCCGGACGCCCGCGCCCACGCCACCCCGCCGACGTACCCGTTCGACCACCAGCCGTTCTGGCTCACCGGCCGGCGGAACCGCCGCCCCGACGGGCCGCAGCACCCGCTGCTCACCGCCCAGCTGGCCACCCCCACCGGCCAGCGCCTCCTCACCGGCCAGCTCTCCACCCGCAGCCACCCCTGGCTCGTCGACCACGCCATCACCGCCGGCTGCCTGCTGCCGGGGACCGCGTACGTGGACCTCGCCCTGCACGCCGCCGCCGGCACCGGACACCCGCACCTCCACGAGCTCACCCTGCACCAGCCGCTGTTCCTCACCGAACGGCCCACGGACGTGCAGGTCACCCTCGACCCGCCGGACGCGGAGAACCGGCGTGGCCTGACCGTCCACTCGCGTCCCGCCGGCAGCACCGACGAGACCGCCTGGACGCACCACGCCACCGCCACCCTGGCCGTCGAACCCGCCACCGCACCCCCGGACCCCCGCACCGAGTGGCCGCCGGCCGGCGCCGACCCGCTCACCGTCGACGGGGTGTACGAGTGGTTGGCCGAGCTGGGCTACCGGTACGGGCCGGCGTTCCAGGGCCTGCGCCGGGCCTGGCGGGCCGGTGACGACCTGTACGCCGAGGTGGCGCTGCCCGAACCGGTCCGCGGCGACGTCGACGGGTACGGCGTGCACCCGGCGCTGCTCGACGCCACGCTGCACGTACTGGCCCTCGCGGCCGACGGGGACGTGAGCCGCCTGCAGCTGCCGTTCGTCTGGTCCGGTGTACGGCTGTACGCCACCGGGGCGGGCAGCGTGCGGGTGCACCTGGTGCGCCGGGGCGGGGACCGGGCCGGCCTGACGGTCCACGACCCGGCCGGCCAGCCCGTGCTGGACGCCGAGTCGCTGGTGCTGCGCGAGGTGCCGGTCGAGGGCGCTCGGCACGCCGGCGTACGGGTGGATCCGCAGTGGCTGCTGCACGTGGACTGGCTCCCGGTCGACCCGGCCGGGCAGGTCGAGGTCGGGCCGGTGGCGGTGCTCGGTGACGACCCGGAGACGGTCGAGCGGTGGTCGGCGGCGTTCGGGCCGGTGTCGGCGTACCCGACGGCGACCGCGCTGGGTGCGGCCGGGGCACCGGCGGTACGCACGGTGCTGCTGCCCTGGCCGGGCGCCGGCCCGACGATCGACGGGGCGGACACCGACGTGCCGGCCGCCATCCACGAGTCGGCCGAGTCGCTGCTGCGGGTGCTGCAGGAGTGGCTGGCCGAGGAGAGGCTGGCCGACACCCGCCTGGTGGTGCTGACCCGGGGTGCGGTGAGCACCGGGGTGGACGACCGGGTCACCGACCTGGCGGCGGCCACCTGCTGGGGCATGCTGCGCACCGGGTTCGCCGAGCACCCGGACCGGATCGCCGTGGTGGACCTGGACGGTACGGCGGAGAGCGTCGCCGCGCTCGGCCGGGCGGTGGC
>NZ_RJLN01000155.1 GCF_003725545.1 Micromonospora solifontis
GCGTCGAGCCGGCCACCCCCGAGGAAGAGACGCCAGCCTCCCCGCCCGTGTCGTGGCCGGCGTCGCCGGTCCCTCCCGGCTGGCCCGCGAGCCCGCCCGGCGTCCTCGTCGGCACGCACCCGCCACCCGCGGGGTCGCCGGCGGTCCCGACCGGCCAGCCCGGCGCGGCGCCGCCCATCTTCCCGCCGCCGGTCCCCACCCGGCTGCCTCCCCGGCGGGCGCCGCGCTGGTTGAGCGTCGCCGGCACGGTCCTCGGGCTGGCCGCCGCGATCCTCAGCTTCGGCTTCCTGACGTGGATGGTCCTCGCGGTCTACGCGGCCTGGCGGCGGAGTTGGCGGACCACGCTGGCCGCCGCCTGCTATCTGGCCCTGGTCGTCGGTTTCGTGGCGGCCTTCGCCGATCTCGACGCCGAGGCCGAGGCGACGGACCTGGAGCTGCTCTCGCTGCTGGGGCTGGGCGTCGCCTGGCTCGGCGGTGCCCTGCACGTGCTCCTGCTCGACCGCCGCGTGTGGGGGGTGGTCACCGGCCAGCGGAGCCGCCGGGCGGAGAACCGCAGGGTGCTCCGGGAGCAGGCCCGCTTCCTGCTGCACCACCACCCGGCAGCCCGGCACGACCTCCGGATCGGCCGCCCCGACCTGCCGCGCACCTTCGACGACGGCGGGCTGATCGACCTCAACGCGGTCCCCGAGCCGGTGATCGGGACGCTGCCCGGGCTGAGCCCGCCGCAGTACCAGCAGGTGATCATGGATCGCTGGCTGCGGGGCCCGTACACCTCGATGGAGGACCTCGCGGCCCGCTGCCTGCTGCCGCCGACGGTGACCGACGCGCTGCGCGAGATCCTCGTCTTCCTGCCGCCGCCCCCGCCGCCCGACCGACCGGCGTGATCCCGGCGGGTGCCCGCCGGCCTGGTAGAAATGCCGGATGAGCCAGGATCGGGCGACCGTACGGGAGCGGGCCGAGGCGGTGCTGCGGCGGCTGGCGGGCGACGACGCCCGGCTCCGCGAGGACCAGTGGCGGGCCATCGAGGCCCTCGTCGTGGACCGGCGCCGGGTGCTCTGCGTGCAGCGCACCGGGTGGGGCAAGTCGGCGGTCTACTTCGTCGCCACCGCGCTGCTGCGCGAGAGCGGCGAGCACGGCCCGACGGTGATCGTCTCGCCGCTGCTGGCGCTGATGCGCAACCAGGTCGAGTCGGCGGCCCGGGCCGGCATCCGGGCCCGCACCATCAACTCCGCCAACCTGGACGAGTGGGACGAGATCACCGCCGAGATCCACGCCGGGGCGGTGGACGTGCTGCTGATCAGCCCGGAACGGCTCAACAACCCGGACTTCCGGGACGGCGTGCTGCCGAAGCTGGCCGCCACCACCGGGCTGCTGGTGGTGGACGAGGCGCACTGCGTCTCCGACTGGGGGCACGACTTCCGGCCCGACTACCGGCGGCTGCGTACCTTCCTCGCCGAGCTGCCCGAGCGGACCCCGGTGCTGGCCACCACGGCCACCGCCAACGAGCGGGTCACCCAGGACGTCGCCGAGCAGCTCGGCGACGCCCTGGTGCTGCGCGGCACCCTGGACCGGGAGTCGCTCCGGCTCGGCGTGATCGACCTGCCCAGCCCGGCGCACCGGCTGGCCTGGCTCGCCGACCACCTGGACGCGCTGCCCGGCTCCGGCATCATCTACACCCTCACCGTTGCGGCGGCCGGCGAGACCGCCGAGTTCCTGCGCGCCCGCGGCTGGTCGGTGGCCGCGTACACCGGGCAGGCCGAGGACGCCGACCGGCGCGCGGCCGAGCAGGACCTGCTCGACAACAAGATCAAGGCGCTGGTCGCCACCAGCGCCCTCGGCATGGGGTTCGACAAGCCGGACCTCGGCTTCGTGGTGCACCTTGGCGCGCCGCCCTCGCCGATCGCCTACTACCAGCAGGTCGGCCGCGCCGGCCGGGCCGTCGAGCACGCCGAGGTGCTGCTGCTGCCCGGCGTGGAGGACGCGGCCATCTGGCGCTACTTCGCCTCGCTCGCCTTCCCGCCGGAGGAGCAGGTCCGGGCGGTGCTCGCGGCGCTGCGCCCGGACCGGCCGATCTCCACCCAGGCGCTCGAACCGATCGTCGACCTGCGCCGGGCCCGGCTGGAGCTGATGCTCAAGGTGCTCGACGTGGACGGCGCGGTCCGCCGGGTCCGCGGCGGCTGGCTCGCCACCGGCGCGCCCTGGGTCTATGACGAGGCCCGGTTGCGCCGCGTCGCCCAGGCGCGCACCGCCGAGCAGCAGGCCATGCGGGAGTACGCGGCCACGTCCGGCTGCCGGATGCGGTACCTGCGGGAGTGCCTGGACGACGCCGGGGCGGCCGACTGCGGTCGCTGCGACAACTGCGCCGGCCCGCTCCGCACCGCCGAGGTGTCCGACACCGCGCTGGCCGCCGCGCAGAGCTTCCTCGGCCGTCCCGGCGTGGAGATCCCGCCGAAGAAGCTCTGGCCGACCGGCCTGGAGGCGGTGGGCGTACCGCTGAAGGGACGCATCCCCCCGGCGGAGCAGGCGCTGCCCGGGCGGGCCGTGGGGCGCCTCTCCGACCTCGGCTGGGGTGGGCGGCTGCGCGGCCTGGTCGGGCCGGACGCGGCGGACGGCCCGGTGCCCGACGACGTGGCGGCGGCCGTGGTCGAGGTGCTGAAGGCGTGGGCGCACGGCGACGACCCGTGGCCGCGCCGCCCGGTCGGGGTGGTCGCGGTCGGCTCGCGTACCCACCCGGCGCTGGTCGGCTCGCTCGCCGAACGGATCGCCGCCGTGGGCCGGCTGCCGCTGCTCGGCAGGGTCGCCCCGACCGGGCCCGCCGCCGGTGGCGGCCCGCGCGGCAACAGCGCCCAGCGGGTACGCGCGCTGCACGACGCCTTCACCGTCCCCGACGAGCTGGCCGACGCGCTGGCCGGCCTGGACGGGCCGGTGCTGCTCGTGGACGACCTGGTCGACTCCGGTTGGACGGTGACCATGGTGGCCCGGCTGCTGCGGCGGGCCGGGGCCCCGGACGTCCTGCCGCTGGCCCTGGCGGTGGCGGGCTGAGATAGTCGGTCGTCCGGCGGGCGGGGAAAGTTCCCGGACCGGCCGGATTGCGAGCGTCGCCACCGTCACGGACCGTCCGCATGCCGGTACGTCGCCCGCCGGTACCGTGAACCCATGACCGAGCAGCGACCCGTCGTCCAGACGTACGCCGTCACCGGGATGACCTGCGAGCACTGCGTGCGGGCGGTGACCGACGAGCTGTCCGCCCTGCCCGGCGTCGAGGAGGTCCGGGTCGACCTGCCGGCCGGCACGGCCACGGTCACCAGCGCCCAGCCGTTGCCGGTCGAGTCCGTCCGGGCCGCCGTCGACGAGGCGGGCTACGAACTGGCCGGCGGCGTTGCCTGAGTCGCCGGCCACCGCCGCCGCGGCCCCGGTCGCCGCCGCGGCCCCGGTCGACGGGGCTCCGGTCGACGCTGCGGCCCCGGTCGACGCCGCCCCGGCCACCGAGGCGTCGCTGCCCGCCGGCCGGGAGCTGCCCGCCGGCCGGGAGCTGCCCGCCGGCCGGGAGCTGCCCGCGGGCCGGGAGCTGTCCGCCGGCCCCGGCGCGTCCGTGGACCGGAGCACGCTGCGGCTCGCCCTGGTGGTGGGCGGTCTGGTGCTCGCCGTGCTGCTCGGCTTCGGCCTCGGCCGGTTGAACCCGCCGCCGACCGCCGCGTCCGGGAGTCCCGCCCCGGCGGCCGCGGGACACACCCACGCCCCGGGCACCGGTGCGCACTCGCACGGCGGGGTCGACGTCACCCAGGCCGGCGGCGGGGACGCGGCCGGCCTCTCGATCAGCTCGGGCGGCTGGACGCTCGCCCCGTCGACCGTGGAGTTTCCGGTCGGCCGGGCCGGTGAGCTGCGGTTCCAGATCCGGGACGAGCGGGGGCGGGCGGCCACCCGGTTCGCCGTCGTGCACGACAAGCCGATGCACCTGATCGTGGTGCGCCGTGACCTCACCGGCTATCAGCACCTGCACCCGACCATGGCGGCGGACGGCACCTGGTCGGTGCCGCTGACCCTGACCGCGCCGGGCGCCTGGCGGGCGTACGCCGACTTCACCGTGGTCGCCGACGACGGCCGGCAGACCGCCGCCACCCTCGGCGTCGACCTGGCCGCCGCCGGCCCGTACGCGCCCCGGCCGCTGCCGGCCCCGGCCACCTCGACCACGGTCGACGGGTTCACCGTCGGCTACCAGGGCACCCCGAAGCCGGGGGAGACGGTGCCGGTGCGGTTCACCGTCACGACCGGCGGCGGTCCCGCCGAGCTGGAGCGCTACCTCGGCGCGTACGGGCACCTGGTCGCGCTGCGCGAGGGGGATCTGGGCTACCTGCACGTCCACCCCGGGCCGCAGGATGCGCCGGGCACGGTGACGTTCTGGACGACGGTGCCCGGGCCGGGCCGCTACCGGATGTTCCTCGACTTCCAGGTGGCCGGGGTGGTCCGCACGGCCGAGTTCACCCTCGTCGTCGCCTGATCGTCAGCCCGCCCGGCGGACCGGCCGGCGGGCCAGGTAGCGGAGCAGGTCGCGGATGTGGTGCTTCTCCTCGGCGGGCACGGTCGGGTCGGCCAACCGCTCCAGGATCACCCGCACATCCGCCTCCACCGGGGCGTCCTCGCCACCGCGACGGCGGGGGACGGGACCGGCGTCAGGCAGGCCGAGGGCGCGGAAGGCGGCCGCCACCGGGAGGTCGAGGGCGGCACAGAAGCCACGGACCTTGGCCAGTTCGGGGTAGTCCTGCCAGTCGCCGGCCAACCACCGGAACACGGTGGACCGCCCCACTCCCGTGTGCGTGGCCAGGTCGGTCACCGTCCAGCCGCGCTCCTCGCGGGCGTCGTCGATCGCGCGCCGAACGAAGCGCGCGAAGGCCATCTGTGGCGAAACGTCTGCCGAACCCATCCCTGCGCGGTCATCCTTCTCGGCCGGAGCACCGGACGGTGCGCCTCAGAGGGTAGTACGACCGGGCACGGAAGTAACTGACTGATCGGTCGGAAGGGACCGTGGGCTGAGACCGTTCGCTTGTCCGCTGTCAACTACCGTCGGGGGACCCGGCGGCGAGCAGCGTCTCCAGCCGGGGCGTCACGCCCCACTGGCCGATCAGCTCCCGGTACTCGGCGCGCTGGTCGGCGGTCGGCGCGCCACCGGTCCGGCGGGCGCGGATCAGCAGGTTGCGCGGGGTGTGCGCGGAGTCGACGAACTCCACCACCTCGGCCCGGTACCCGTGCAGCCGGAGCAGCGCCGCCCGGAGCGCGTCGGTCAGCACGTCCGCGAACCGCTCCCGCAGGATGCCCTGCCGGGTGAGCAGCTCGTACGGCGAGGGCGCCGGGCGGGACCGGAGCTGCGCCGCCACGTCGTGGTGGCAGCACGGTGCGGCCAGCACCCAGCGGGCGTCCCACCGGACCGCGCGGGCCAGCGCCTCGTCGGTCGCGGTGTCGCAGGCGTGCAGCGCCAGCACCAGGTCGGGAGCCGGCTCGACCACCGCGTCGGCGATGGTGCCGGCCACGAACCGCACCCGGTGGGTCCAGCCCAGCCGCTCGGCCAGTTCGGTGTTGCGCCGGCGCTGGTCCTCCCGGACGTCCACGCCGACCAGTTCGACGTCCAGCCCGCGCTGCGCGAGGTACCGGTACGCCGCGAAGGTCAGGTACGCGTTGCCGCAGCCCAGGTCGACCACGCGCAGCGGCCCGGTGAGATCGTCCGGCAGGGTCGTCGCCAGCGCGCGCAGGAAGGCGTCCACCTGGCGGCGCTTCGCCGCCGAACCGCCGATCTCGGCGAAGAGCGGGTCACCCGGGTCGAGCAGCCAGTCCTTGGCCCGGTCGTGACCGCCCGGCTCCCGGGCCGGGCGGTTCGCCGCCGCCCGGTGCACCTGCGCCTCGCCCGACTTGGTCACCCGGAGCTGGAGCGTGGTGCCGGCCGTCTCCACGTGCCAGTTGCCGAACGGCTCGGCGAGCAGTTCGTCGACCGCCGCGCCGGCCTCCGCGCCCGGTGCCACGTTCCGGGTGTACGGCCGGGCGCCGTCCGAGGTGGAGATCTGGAGCCGGGGGCCGGACTTGAGGGTGACCGGGCGCAGCTCGGCCCGGACCACCGAGGGACGGTGGCCACGGCGCCGGCCGGCGGCGACCGCCCGGGTCAGGGCGGGGTCGAGCAGCAGTGCCCGGACCTCGGTCAGGGCGGCGTCCAACGGTTCCGGCATCGCTCCATCATCCTCGTCGTCGAGCCCGGCCCGCTCCTCGCAGCATCGGGCTTGATCCACTCGGCTGCGGGAGGTCAGGGCCTCGGTGCGTGAGGAAGCCCCGACGTGCGGTGAGTCGAGTGGGCCGGGACAGTCGACGGCCCTCGGACCGTGGTCCGAGGGCCGTCGCTCAGTCGCTTGTCAGTCGGCGGTCGCCTCGGGCCGGCGTACCGGCCCCCGAACCAGCGCCACCACGACGGCGCCGGCGGCGGCGCGGCTTGGGTGCCGACTCGCCCTCCGCGGTCGCGACGGCCGGCTCGGCGGCGCCCTCGGC
>NZ_RJLN01000156.1 GCF_003725545.1 Micromonospora solifontis
CGACCGGCGGGCGGGGCCGCCGCGGGTGCCAGCACCTCCACCTCGAAGCCGGCGCGGGCGAACACCTCGAGCGCCCGGTGCTCGGCCGGGCCGAGCGTGGCCGCTGGCGAGCCGGTGTCGAGCAGCGCGGTCACCAGGCAGCCGGAGCAGCCGGCGCCGCGGATCCCGCAGGTGTCGCAGTCGATGAGCATGAACGCCTCCTGACGCGCTCGCCCGTGGCGCTCGGGGAAGGAGCCACCACCGTCGGTCACCAGGACGCTATCCGGCGGGTACGACAGAACCGGACAACGAGGCAGGACCCCCGCCAACCCGATCATCCGGCCATCAGTTCGCCGAAGTGGCGCGATCCGAACGCGCTCGACCCCGCCGCTTCCCCGAACTGGCGGCGCGCCGCGGCGCCCGTCGGCCGGGTGGGAGCGCCACGCCGCCGAGCCGGGTCGGTGGGTCAGGAGCGGGCGAGGCGGCGCAGGAGGGAGTCCGCGCCCAGCGGGTAGGCGCCGTGCCGGCGTACCCCGTCGGCGACCTCGCGGTCGGAGGAGACCACGACCACCGGCCGCCCCGCGGGCTCGGCCCGGACCAGCCGGCGGATCAGCTCGTCGGCGGTCTCGCCCTTGCGGGAGAAGAGCACCCGCACGCCGCGCGGCGTGGGCGGCAGCCCGTGGATCCGCTCGGCGCCGTCGAACACCACGGTGACCTCGTCCCCGGTCTGCGCGGCGATCCCGCCCAGCCCGCTGATCAGCCGCTTGCGCTGCTGCTCCAGGGACATCTCGCCGAAGCCGCGCTTGGTGACGTTGTAGCCGTCCACCACGAGGTGCGCCTTCGGCAGCGCGAGGAGCTGGTCCAGCCGGGCCGGGTCGTCGGTGTCCCGGGCGCGGGCGGCCGCGCCGGCCTGGGTGGTCGCCGACTGGTCGGCGAAGGCGTCGGCCACGAAGTCGGCGGGCATCCGGTCGACCGGGTCGAGGGCCAGCTCGCGGCGCAGGCCGACGGCCGCCTGGCCGATGGTCTCCAACAGCAGCCACAGCTTCGCGTCGTCGACCGAGCGGGCCTCCTTGGCGCTGGCCCGGGCCACCCCCGCCGCGGCCTCCGCCTCGGCCAGCCGGGCCCGGGTCCGGCGCAGCTCGGCGTCGGCGTCCGCCGCCGCGCGGGCCGCCCGGCCCCGCTCGGTGGCGAGCAGCTCGGTGGCCTTGCGCTCCCGGGCCTGGGTCTCCCGGAGGGTACGGGTGAGCTGCCGGGCCTCCTCGCGCAGCTGGCCCAGCTCCTCCCGGACCCGGGCCAGCTCGTCGCGGAGCTTGTCGGCCTCGACCCGGGCCACCGCCCGGTCGTGCTCGGCGCGGGTGGCCCGTTGCTCGGCCTCCCGGACCAGTTCGGCCACGATCGCGCTGTCCGCCTCGGCCCGCACCGCCGCACCGCTCGCCTCGATCAGGTCCCGCCAGCCCCGCGGCCGGGCCAGGTAGGCCAGGGCGGCCACCTCGACCGGGTCGGCGGCGGCCGGGGCGGTCCCCTCCAGCACGGCCGCGCCCAGGTCGCCGGCGTCGGCGAGCACCCGGGCGGTGACCCGCTGCCGGAACAGCGGGTCGGCGGTGAGCTGGGCGGCGATGGCCGGGGCACCGAGCCGGGCGCGCCGGTTGGGGGCGAACTTGGCCACCCGGCGCAGCGGAACCGGCACCTCGTCGGCGGGCAGGCCGGGCAGCACGGCGGCGGTCAGCGCCACGATCCGCTGCCGGACCGGCTCGGGCAGGACGGGCTCCGGCTCGGGCCCGCTCTCCCCGCCGGGGGTCGCGTCGGGATCCGGGGTGCCCGAAGCCTCACCGGCGGCGCGCGCACCGACCACCGACTCCTCCTCAGCGGAGAAGTGGTCGTCGTGCGGCTCGGTGAGGGGCATGTGGCAAGTCTCCCACCCCGAACGGGCCCACCGCCCGGTGAGTGAGCCGATCTCTCATCCTACCCCCGTGGTAACGGATGGGACGTCTGGGACGGGAGTGTCGGACCCGGCCACTACCGTGCCCCGCGTGACGCGAGGGGAGTACGTCCAGGAGGCGCTGGCCGGCCTGGACCGGACGGCGGACGGCGCGGTCGACCCGGCCCTGCCGCTCTACGCCACCACCTTCGTGGTGGTCGACCTGGAGACCACCGGCGGCGCGCCGGACGGCGGCGGCATCACCGAGATCGGCGCGGTGAAGGTCCGTGGCGGCGAGGAGCTGGGCGTGCTCGCCACCCTGGTCAACCCCGGCGTGCCGATCCCGCCGTTCATCACCGTGCTGACCGGCATCACCCAGGCCATGCTGCTCCCCGCGCCGCCGATCGAGCAGGTGCTGCCGAGCTTCCTGGAGTTCGTCTCCGACGCCGTGCTGGTCGCCCACAACGCCCCGTACGACGTGGGCTTCCTCAAGGCCGCCTGCGCCAAGCACGGCTACCGCTGGCCCAACCCCCGGGTGCTGGACACCGCGGCGCTGGCCCGCCGGGTGCTCACCCGGGACGAGGTGCCCAACCGCAAGCTGGGCACCCTGGCCGCCTACTTCCGCACCGCGACCCAGCCGACCCACCGGGCGTTGGACGACGCCAAGGCCACCGTCGACGTGCTGCACGGGCTGATCGGACGGCTCGGCGGGCACCGGGTCGACACCATCGGCGAGGCGATCGAGTTCGCCCGGGCGGTCACCCCCACCCAGCGCCGCAAGCGGCACCTGGCCGACGGGCTGCCGAAGGTGCCCGGGGTCTACATCTTCCGGGCCGCCGACGACCGGCCGCTCTACGTCGGCACCTCCGGCGACATCGCGACCCGGGTGCGCAACTACTTCACGGCCGGCGAGAAGCGGGCTCGGATCTCGGAGATGCTGGCCGCCGCGGAGCGGGTCGAGGCGGTCGAGTGCGCCCACTCGCTGGAGGCGGAGGTCCGGGAGCTGCGGCTGATCGCCGCGCACGCGCCGCCGTACAACCGGCGCTCCAAGTACCCGGAGCGGCAGGTCTGGCTGAAGCTGACCGACGAGGCGTACCCCCGGTTGTCGATCGTGCGGGACCTCGCCCCCACCGACACCGCGTACCTGGGCCCGTTCCGCTCCAAGCAGGCCGCCGAGCTGGCCGCCGCCGGCTTCCACGAGGCGGTGCCGCTGCGCCAGTGCACGCACCGGCTCTCCCGGCGCACCACCATGCCGGCCTGCGCGCTGGCCGAGCTGGGCCGCTGCCCGGCGCCCTGCGAGCACCGGATCACCCCCGAGGAGTACGAGCACCGGGCGGCCACCCCGTTCCGCACCGCCACCGCCAGCGACCCGCAGGTGGTGGTGGACGCCCTGCTCGCCCGGATCGACGTGCTCTCGGCCGCCCAGCGGTACGAGGAGGCCGCGGTGGTCCGGGGCCGGCTGGCGGCGGTGCTGCGCGCCGCGGTGCGGATGCAGCGGCTGGCGGCGCTGACCGGGATCGCCGAGCTGGCCGCCGCCCGCCCGGCCGCCCGGGGCGGCTGGGAGCTGGCCCTGGTCCGACACGGACGGCTGGCCGGCGCCGGCGTCTCCCCGCCCGGTGTCCATCCTCGACCGACCATCGCCGCGATCCGGGCGACCGCCGAGACGGTGCTGCCCGGGCACGGCCCGGTGCCGGCGGCCTCCGCCGAGGAGACCGAACGCATCCTGTCCTGGTTGGAACGACCGGAGACCCGGCTGGTGGAGATCTCCTCCGGTTGGGCGTCCCCGATCACCGGCGCGGGTCGGTTCCGCGCCCTCCTGACGAAGGCGGAAAACGGCGCGTCCCACCAACTCTCGACCGAACGCTCATGACCAAGTGTCCGATCGGACGACCTCACCTCGCTTAGGCTGTTAGAGAAGTGCAGTCCTGCCCGTTTCGCGGGCCTGCTCCCGGTCGCCGGCCCCGGCGACCCGGGGCCGGGGTGAGGAGGTGTCCCAGGTGGACGTCGACGCCGGACGCGGCGCCGCCCTGGGCGGCGCCCTTCCGACCCAGCCCGGCGATCTGCCGCTGACCCGGCGGCTGCGTGCCCTGCTCACCTGGCCCACCACCGACGGCGACCCGGTCACCGCCCTGGTCCGCGCCCACCGGGGCATCCACGCCAACGCCGACGCCTCGGTGCTCCGCCGGGCGTACACGATCGCCGAGAACATGCACCGGGGCCAGTTCCGCAAGAGCGGCGAGCCGTACATCACCCACCCGCTGGCGGTCGCCCAGATCTGCGCCGACCTCGGCATGGACACCACCACCCTGGTCGCCGCGCTGCTGCACGACACGGTGGAGGACACCCGCTACACGCTCCAGGCGCTCCAGGAGGACTTCGGCCGCCAGGTGACCCATCTGGTCGACGGGGTGACCAAGTTCGACAAGGCGTTCTACGGCAAGGTCGCCGAGGCGGAGACGGTCCGCAAGATGATCGTCGCGGCCGGCAAGGACGTCCGGGTGTTGATCATCAAGCTGGCTGACCGGCTGCACAACATGCGGACCCTCGGCGTACGCTCCGCCGCCTCCCGGGAGCGCATCGCCCGCAAGACGCTCGAGGTGCTCGTCCCGCTCTGCGACCGGCTCGGCATCCAGACGCTCAAACGCGAACTCGACGACGTGGTGCTGCTGCACCTGCAACCCGAGGAGCACGCCCGGATCGCGCGGTTCGTGCACGACCGGCCGGGCTGGGACGCCTACCTGGACGACGTGGTGGCGAAGACGAAGGTGGCGTTGCGCCGCAGCCGGGTCGACGCGCAGGTGTCCCCCCGCCCCCGGCACCTCTACTCGATCTGGAAGGACACCGTCGCCGGCGGCCACACCGCGCCGTACGACCTGCCGCGCATCGCGATCGTGGTGGACGGTCCGGCCACCGACTGCTACGCCGCGCTCGGCGCGGTGCACGGCCTCTGGCGCCCGGTGCCGGGGCGCTTCAAGGACTTCATCGCCTCGCCGAAGAACAACCTCTACCGGTCGCTGCACACCAGCGTCTGCGGCCCCCAGGACCGCACAGTGGAGGTGCTGATCCGCACCGAGGAGATGCACCGTGCCGCCGAGTACGGCGTCGCCGCGCACTACCGCTTTCCCCGGGCCGCCGGGCGCGCCGCCGACCGGGCGGACGAGCTGGCCTGGCTGCGCCGGGTGCTCGACTGGGAGCAGGAGGCGGTCGACCCGACCCAGTTCATGGAGTCGCTGCGCTGCGACCTCGCGGAGGCGCAGATCCAGGTGGTCGCCGACGGGCGGCAGGTGGTCCTGCCGGCCGGCGCGACCCCGGTCGATCTCGCGTACGAGCTGGGCACCGAGCGCGGCGACCACTGCCTGGCCGCGCGGATCAACGGCCGGCTGGCCCCGCTCTCCTCCGAACTGGAGGAGGGCGACGTGGTGGAGATCTTCACCGAGGGCGACGCGGAGAGCGGCTTCGAGGCCGACGTGGCGCCACGCGGACCGCGCCGCGAGTGGCTGGGCTTCGTCAAGTCGCCGCACGCCCAGATGCAGATCAACCGCTGGTTCGCCGAACACACCGAGCCGGGCATCTCGATCGCCGACAAGGTACGCCTCGGCCGGGCCAGCATCGGCCTGGCGCTGCGCAAGCACAACCGTGGGTTGGCCAGCGACCTGCCGCTGCTGCGGCTCTCCGAGGAGCTGGGCTACCCCGACCTGGAGACCCTGCTGGTGGCGGTCTTCGACCGGGCGGTCGAGCCGGACACCGTGGTCGAGCAGCTGATCGATCTCGTCGACCACCGGCCCTAGCTGAGCGCCGCCCGGGCGCTCCGGCCGACCGGCCACTAGCCTTACAGGCATGATCCCCCGCGCACGCGCCACCGGACGGGCCCTCGGCTACCGGTTCTTCTACCGCCTCCCGGTCCGGCTACGGCGGCGGCTGGTGCGGCTGGCCGTGCCGAAGTACATCGTCGGCGCGGTGGTCCTGGTCCGGGACGCCGAGGCGGACGGCGCCGGACGGATCCTGCTGCTGCGCCAGCCGCCCGGCTACAGCTGGACCCTGCCGGCCGGGTTGCTGCAGCGCGCCGAGGCCCCGGTGGTCGGCGCGGCCCGCGAACTGCACGAGGAGTCCGGCATCCGGCTCTCCCCCGACCGGCTCCGCCCGGCCGTGCCCAACGCGGTGGTGCACGCCCAGGGCTGGGTGGACGTGGTGTTCGAGACCGAGGTGCCGGCCTCGACCACGGAGCTGGCCGTGGACGGCGCCGAGGTCTTCGAGGCGGCCTGGCACCCGCTGGACGACCTGCCCCGGCTGAGCCGGGCCACCGCCAACCTGCTCGCCCACTACGGCATCGGACCGCGCGCCGGCGAGGTCCCGCCGGTGCCGCCGCCCGCCCCGTGACCGGCCC
>NZ_RJLN01000157.1 GCF_003725545.1 Micromonospora solifontis
CCCGATGCCGGCGCGGCGACCACCGAAACCGCCGCGGCCCACGCCGACGCCGACGCGACCGCCGCCACGAAGACCGGCGCCGCCGACGCCGCGAAGACCAACGCGGCCGACGCCGCCACGAAGACCGGCGCGGGCGCCGCCTCCGACACGACCGCCGCCGGCGACCGCTCCGACGACGGAACGGCCGACGACGGAACGGCCAGCGATGGAACGGCCGGCGACCCGGCCCGTACCGGCGCGGCGGACCCGACCGGTCCCGCGAAGGCCGACGACGACGCCGGACCCGCTGAGGGTACGAAGCCGGACGACCCCTTCACCGCGTTCGGCCCCGCCCCGGATCCGGTGTTCGGCCGCCCCCGGCGGGCGGTCCGGGCGGTGGGCCGCTTCCTGGTCCACGAGTGGACCCTGGCCACCGTCGCCGCCCTGGTGCTCGCCGTCCTGATGACCTGGCCGACGCTGCGCTACCCGGCCTACACCCTGCCGCAGGACTACTGGGACCCGAGCCTCCAGGCATGGCAGATGGCCTGGTCGGGGCACATTCTGCTGACCGACCCGGCGCAGCTGTGGAACTCCAACACGTTCTTCCCCGACCCGTGGAGCTTCGCCTTCTCCGACACCCTCCTCGGGTACGCCCCGGCCGGCATGATCGGGCACGGGCCCGACGCCGCCCTGGTGCGCTACAACATCATGTTCGTGCTGGCGCACGCGCTCGCCACGCTCGGGGCGTACGCGTTGGCCCGCCAGCTGGGCGCGGGCCGGATCGGCGCCGCGGTGGCCGGGGCCAGCTACACCTACGCGCCCTGGCTGCTGGCGCAGGCCGGGCACCTGCACATCGTCTCCAACGGCGGGATCCCGCTGGCCCTGGCGATGCTCGCCCGGGGTCATGGCTGGTCCCTGCGGTACGGGTACCGCCCGGCGCGTCGGCACGCCGGCTGGGCGTTCGCCGGCTGGCTGGTGGCCGCCTGGCAGCTCAGCCTGGGCTTCGGCATCGGCCTGATGTTCGCGTACCTGCTGGGCGGCATCGTGCTGGTGTCGGCGTTGATCTGGTTCGCCCGGCGCTGGGTGGTGCGGCCGGTGAAGCGGCCGTTCGGCGGCCGGCTGTTCCTCGCCGACCTGCTCGGCGGCCTGCTCTTCGGCGCGGTCGGGGCGCTGCTGGCGGTGCCCTTCTTCAAGGTCGCGCAGCTGCACCCGAACGCGGCCCGGACGCTCGGCGACATCGCCATCTACTCGCCGCCGGCGAGCGGGTTCCTCACCGCCCCGGCCGAGTCGCGGGTCTGGGGGGAACTGCACGAGGGCGCGCGGACGGCGCTGCCCTGGCACCCGGAGATGACCCTGCTGCCCGGCTACGCGCTCTACGCGCTGGCCGCCGGCGGGTTGTTCTTCTCGGTCTGGCGGGTCCGGCACCGGCTCTACCTGCTCGCCGGGGTGCTGGTCAGCATGATCCTGGCGATGGGCACCCGGTTCTTCGGCGGCACCTGGACCTTCGTGCCGCTCTTCCACTACCTGCCGGGGTGGAACGGGCTGCGCACGCCGGGCCGGTTGATGCTCTGGGCCACCCTGTTCCTCGGCCTGCTCGCCGCCGGCGCGGTCACCGCGTTCTGCGCCCGGGTACGGGAGCTCGCCGCCGAGCGGGTCCCCCCGTGGCCCGGGCCGTGGCTGCGACTGGCCACCCTGCTGCCGCTGCTGCTGGTCGTCGTCGAGGGTTTGAACGTCACGCCGCACCCGGTGGTGCCGCAGCAGCCGGCGGCGATGCGGACGGTAGACGGACCGATGCTGGTCCTGCCCAGCAGCCAGAACCTGGACCAGCCGGTGATGCTCTGGTCGACCAGCCGGTTCCAGCGGATGGTCAACGGCGGCAGCGGCTTCACCCCGGAGACCCAGGCGAAGGTACGCGACCTCAGTGTGGGTTTCCCCGACCAGCCCAGCATCGAGTATCTCCGCCAACTCGGCGTGAAGAACGTGGTGGTGCTCCGGAACCAACTCGGCGGGACCCCCTGGGAGCGGATCCTCGACACGCCGGTCGACGGGCTGGGGGTGACCCGCGAGGAGGTCGGCGACGCGGTCGTCTACCACCTGTGACCGGGACTGAGACATCGGTGGGCCGCTCCGGCCCGACGCTGCCGGCGACCACCGTGGTGGTCGCCGGCAGCGCTGTTCACGCCGGCACGCCGGCCGGCACGCCGATGCCCGACCCGGATCGTCGTCGCCGGGCCGCCAGCCACGGCGCATCGGGGCTTCCGTCCAGGACGCCGCCGTCCGGGTCGTCCGGGTAGGTGGCGCGGACCGGGTCCTGCTCGGGGCGCATGATGTCCCGGATCACGAAGCCGCAGAGCACCACGACGGTGATCAGCCGGAGGCTGGCCGCGAGGACGAAGACGCCCTCCGGGAACACCGGCCGGCTGGTGGCCGCGCCGAGCAGCTCCCCGTAGAAGGCGACGAAGTAGCAGACCTCGGCGAACTGCCAGGCCAGGAAGGCGCCCCAGCGCGGCCGGGCCAGCACCGCCAGCGGGAGCAGCCAGAGTACGAACTGCTGCGACCAGACCTTGCTGAAGATCAGGAAGGCGGCCACCACCAGGAAGGCGAGCTGGGCGAGCCGGGGCCGGCGGGGAGCGAACAGCGCCAGCCCGGCCACGCCGAGGCAGGCCAGGCCGAAGAGCAGGTACGACACCCAGTTGAGGGTGGGAATGTGCGCGTTCAGCCACTCGAAGGGCCCGAGGTCGCCGGGGGCGGACGGGCTGATCTTGCCGTCGAGGTACCGGCCGATGTACCAGAGGGTGCCCCAGTCGATGGGACGGGTGGTGTTCAGGTCGAAGAACCGGCCCCAGCTCTCCCGGTACGGGATCGCCACCGGCAGGTTGACCGCGACCAGCGCCACCACGCCGGTGAGGGTGGCGGTGAGCGCGGCGCGCAGCCGGCCGGCGCGCAGTCCGAGCACCAGGATCGGGCCGAGCAGGAAGAGCGGCCACATCTTCGCCGCCCCGGCCAGGCCGAGCAGGACGCCGGCCGTCGCGGGACGGCGTCGGGCCCAGGCCAGCAACCCGAAGGCGGCGAGCCCGACGGCGAGCAGGTCCCAGTTGACGGTGGCGGTGAGCAGCAGGGCGGGGGCGAGCGCGAACAGCGCCGCGTCCCAGGGCCGTCGTCGCCGCAGGTTGAGGAGGACGGCGACGGTGGCCACGGCGAGGGCGCCGAGCACCAGCGCGTTGAGGTTGTAGAACCACTGGCCCTGGTTGATCCCCGGGTCGTCGACCCCGAGGGAGTGCACCGGCAGGCCGAGCGCCCCCATGAAGTAGCCGGTCAGCACCGGGTACTCGACCGGGTGGTCGGCGTAGGGCACCTTGCCCTCGTTCAGTCCCTCGGCGTAGTAGAGCGCCAGCACGTCGGTGTAGCACATCCGGGTGTACTGCGCGTTGTTCTGCCAGGCGCCGTCCTGGCAGGGGGACTTCTGCACCCAGTGCAGGGCGAGGGTCAGGCAGACCAGCGCCAGCACGATCCGGGCCGCCGTCCAGAAGCGACCCTCGCGGCCGGCGGGCCGGTCGAGCGCCACCGCATGGTCGCCGAGCGGGCCACCGATCAGCTCGGAGGCGCCGCGGACGAAGCCGTCCGAGCGGGACGGGTGGTCGACCGTCCTGTCGTCGCTGTCTGCCGTCGACTGGGTGCTCATGGAGAGGCATCCTGCCGTATCCGGGGGGACCTTGGGAACGGATGCGCGCCGACCTGGGGACGCCGGGGACGCCGACGGCGGCCGGACCACTGTGGTCCGGCCGCCGTCGTCAGCGCTGCCGTCAGTACGTCTGTCTCGGTGGTGTGGTGGGCAGGATGCCGCCGCCGTTGCCGCCACCGTTCGGCGGCGGTGGGAAGCCGGGCCCGGGGTTCCCACCGTTGTTGCCACCGTTGTTGCCACCGCCGTTGTTGTTGCCGCCCGGGCAGAACAGGCCGAGCGGGTCACAACCCGGCTGCTGGCCCGGCAGCGGGTCCGGCTGCGGCAGCTCACCGTTGCCGGCGTCGTCCTTACCGATGTGCGCGGCGGGCGGGAAGTCCAGCTTGTCCTTGCCGTTGAGCGCGTCGTTCATGAAGCGCTGGAAGATCGCACCGGGCATCCGGGCGCCGCTGATGTCCCGGCCGTCATCGTCCTTGATCGCTTTGCGGTTTCCGACGTTGCCCACCCAGACGGCGGTGGCGAGCTGCGGCGTGTAGCCGATCATCCAGGCGTCACCGTTGGCCTTGGGTTGCTTCGGGTCGCCGAGCTCCCACGTACCGGTCTTCTCGGCGGCCTTGCGCCCATCGTCCAGCCGGCGGTTCACGTGCGCCGGGTACTGCTCCAGCACGGAGGTGACGTCGGCGACGATGTCCTTGTCGATCCGTCGCTGCGGCTTGAGCTTCTCGCCGCCGACCGTCTCCCACTTGCCGGTGTTGGTGTTCTGCTTCTCCACCTTCTTCACGAAGTGCGCCTTGTTGTAGACGCCCTGGTTGGCGAAGGTGGCCACGCCGTTGGCGTGGTCCAGCACGGTGATCGGGTACTGGCCGTAGCCGATCACGTTGAAGAACGGCGACGGCGCGAGGTCCTTCGGGTCCTCCTTGGTCAGGTCGTACGACTTGGCCGGGTTGGTGTCGGTGCGCCACATGGTGGTGACGCCCGCCTGCTTGGCCATGGCCAGCACCTTGTCCGCGCCGATCTGCTCGGTGATGTAGTAGAACGGCACGTTCAGCGACTTCAGCGTCGACTGCTCAAGCGTGCAGGAGTCACCGCAGGAGACCTTGTCGGCGCCGGCGTTGCTGACCTTGAACTTCGTGTCCTTCGGGGTGAACGCCGAGCCCTTCCACCGGGACTTGACGGAGATGCCCTCCTTGAGGGCCGCCGCGAGGGTGTAGATCTTGAAGCTGGAGCCCGGTGAGTGGCCGCCGCTGAGCACGCCGTTGTCGATGTTCTTGCCGGCGTAGTCGGTGCCGGTGCCGTTGTCACCGCCGTAGTAGGCGCGCACCGCACCGGTCGTCGGGTCGATCGAGACCACTGCGGCCATCAGGTTCTTCGGCTGGCCGTAGAGCTCGGAGCCCTTCCGGGCCCGCTGGGCCGCGTTGAGCGCGGCCTCCTGCATCTTGGTGTCGATGGTGGTGGTGATCCGGTAGCCACCCCGGCTCAGCGCCTGCGAGCAGAGCGGCCGCTGGGGGGTGGCCGCGGCCTCGTCGTCGGTGCAGAGGTTCATCTCGCGCATTTCCTGCGAGACGTAGTTGATCACGTTGCCGTACGGCGTGTTGACGCCGAAGTCCGCACCGTTGTTCTTCGACGGCTTCTTGAGCGTCTTGAGCGGGTACTCGGTGGGGTGCGGCGGCATGTTCGGCGCGTCCAGCCACTTCTCGGTGATCATGCCGTTGATGACGTAGTTCCACCGGTCCAGCGCGGCCTCTTTGTTGATCGCCGGGTCGTAGCCCCGGTGCGTCGCGCTCGGCTCAGGCTGCTTGATCAGCGCGGCGAGCACCGCCGCCTCCGCCACGGAGAGCTGGTTGGTGTGCTTGCCGAAGTAGGTCTGCGCCGCCGCCTCGATGCCGTACGCGCCCCGGCCGAAGTAGATCACGTTCAGGTAGTGCTGCATGATCGTCGGCTTGTCGTACCTGTCGTTCAGCTTGGAGGCGAGGATCGCCTCCTTCACCTTGCGGCCGTACGTGTCCTGGTTCAGGTTGTCGAACGCGTTGCGGGCGTACTGCTGGGTGATCGTCGACGCGCCCTGCTTGTCGCCGCCGGTGAAGTTGTTCCAGGCGGCTCGGACGATGCCCTTGTAGTCCACGCCGGAGTGCCGGTAGAAGTTCCGGTCCTCGGCCGCGGCGACCGCGTGCTGGACGTAATCCGGGATGTCCTTGATGGTGATGAGCTGGCGGTTCTGCTCACCGACCTTGGCGATCGCGACCTTGCCGCTCTTGTCGTAGATCGTGGTGGAGAGCGGCGGGATGGTGTCCTCGGGGAGGATGACGTTGGTCGAGTAGTAGGTGAATCCGACCACGCCGATGCCGGCGAGCATGATGAAGACGGCGAAGCCGGCGATGAGCATGTTGATCCGCCGGCGCTTCTTCGCCCGGGCCGCCGCCGCCGGGTCGTCACCGCGGCCACTCCGACCGCCCCGACCGGGTCCGGTCGGCCCACCGGGTCCGCCGGGGCCACCACCCACCATGCCGGGCACACCGGCGCGGGCCACCGCGGCGCGGCCACCCACGGCCGCCGAGCCGACGCTCGCCCGACCGGCCGTGCCCACGCTCGCCGCGCCGACCGAGGCACGG
>NZ_RJLN01000158.1 GCF_003725545.1 Micromonospora solifontis
CTACTAGTACTGCAACGGCAGTAGGCGAATCGTCTTCGGGTCGGGTTCGTTGGTCAGCTCGTGACGGACGTTGATATCGATCGGTGGCATGCGGAACTGGACCGGCTCCATGCTCGGGTCGGGGTGCGGTTTCGCCGGTCGGAGCCGCGTCGGCGGGCGCGGCAGTACCTGTGCGGGCTGGTGTCGGGTCTGGGTCGTAAGAACGGCTGGACCTTGGCGGAGCAGGCCGGTGAGGTGTCGCCGGACGGGATGCAGCGGTTGTTGCGGTGGGCGGACTGGGACGTCGACGCCGTGCGGGATGACGTGCGTGACTACGTGGTCGAGTATCTCGGTGACCCGGCCGGGGTGTTGATTGTCGATGACACGGGGTTCCTGAAGAAGGGTGTCCGGTCGGCGGGGGTGCAGCGTCAGTACTCCGGCACGGCTGGTCGGACGGAGAACTGCCAGGTCGGGGTGTTCCTGGCCTACCGCTCGGCGAAGGGTCACGCGTTGATCGATCGGCAGCTGTACCTGCCTGCGTCGTGGACCGATGACCGGGACCGGTGCCGGGCCGCCGGGATCCCCGACGAGGTGGGGTTCGCCACGAAGGTGCAGATGGCCCGGACCATGCTCGCCCGCGCCTTGGAGGCGGGGGTGCCGGTGGGGTGGGTGACGATGGACGAGGCCTACGGGCAGTCGAAGTCCCTGCGGGTGTGGCTGGAACACCGGGATGTGGCGTATGTGGTCGCGACCCGCCGCAACGACGACATGATCACGACCGCCATGGGAACTGCCCGCGCTGACCAACTCGTTGCCGCCCTGCCCGCTCGGGCGTGGTGCCGGCTCTCGGCTGGCGCCGGCGCGCACGGGCCACGCGAGTACTGGAGGGCTCGGGTGCCGGTACGGATCTGCTGGCGGCCGGGCCGCGGACACTGGCTCCTGGCCCGTCGCAGCATCACCACCGGCGAGATCGCCTACTACGTCTGCTACGGACCACGCCGCACCCGTCTGATCGACCTCGCCCGTGTCGCGGGCGCGAGGTGGGCGATCGAGGAGTGCTTCCAGCAGGCCAAGAACGAAGCCGGGCTCGACGAGTACCAGGTCCGCGACTGGCGGGCCTGGTACGCCCACATCACCCTCGCGATGGCCGCCCACGCTTGGCTGTCCGCAGCCAGATCCCTTGCGGCAAAAGGGGAACCAGCGCCGACGACGGCATGATGATCGGCTACACGGTACCGGAGATCCGAAGACTCCTCACCGCACTCGCAGTGCGATCAACCCACCCACCAGAGCACGTCTGGGCCTGGTCTCGATGGCGCAGACGACGCCAACACCAAGCCCGAACCTGCCACTACCGACGACACGGCTACCCCTAACCAACTGCCGTTGCAGTACTAGGAGTCTCCATGTGACTCCGAGTGATCTTGACGGGCACGGTGGAGTGGCCGGCGGGATCACGGTCTCACCGACGGGAAGCAGTCTGGTCCAGGCAGCCGCGCGGGTCACCTCATCTGCAGGTCTAAGCGGCTCTGGTCAAAACTCAAGGTAGCGCGGCAGGGAGGTTGCAGGGCGGCCACTGTCATCGAGTCCGAAGCGCTTGATCCGGTAAGCCGCTGCGGGATCATGGGCACCCTCCCGCAGCTTCGCGAGCCTCTCGACTGCCCCAGGGACGCCGAGTTCGATCGCTTGCCGAGTCAGCTTTTCAGCGCCCGCCGTGTCTCCGTCGTGAGCGCGTATGTTTGCCAGTCTGGTCAGCGCCCAGTCTTGGTCGTACTCAGCCGCCTGTCCGCATAGGCGCTCAGCACCGTCCCGGTCACCTGACCTGAGCCGTAGCCGGATCAGCTTGTCGTAGGTGCGAAGGTCCCCGTACTTGGCGGCCTGTCGGGCGAGCTGCTCGGCGCGCGCGTGATCGTTGAGCTGGTGATGGCGTCGCGCCCGGTTGGCGAAGGCCCCGTAGTGGCCCTTTTCGACGGCCTGTTGGTAGAGGTGCTCCGCGCCTGCGAAGTCGCCTAACCTCTCGCGCAGATCCGCGAGGCTGACCAACACTCCCGTGTGGCCAGAATCCACGGCCTGCCTGTAGAGATGCTCCACCGCGAAGAGATCGCCGGCTTTCTTGCGCAGTCGGGCTAGTCTGATAAGTGCGGAGCTATTGCCATTGCCAATGGCTTTTCGGCAAAACTTCTCAGCACCCGCGAGGTCGCCCTCCTTTTCTAGCAGCTGCGCCATGCGAACGAGGCCATGAGTTTTTTTCAGCAGTCTGGCTGCATGTGCTGCGAACTCTTCTGCT
Organism: Micromonospora solifontis; assembly: GCF_003725545.1. Lineage (GTDB taxonomy): Bacteria > Actinomycetota > Actinomycetes > Mycobacteriales > Micromonosporaceae > Micromonospora > Micromonospora solifontis. The sequence goes on from NZ_RJLN01000158.1 coordinate 2,267, forward strand.
TCGACGCGGCGACCCACTCTGAAGAGGAAATCGGTCAGGTCTTCAACCGCTTCCCCTCGCCCACCCTCAGCCGCCTGCCGGTACAACGCTTCAGCGGCACCAAGATCGCCTCCCCGGTCACGCATTCGAGCTAGAACGTACAGGATGTCGGGATCCGCTTTGTCAAGGAACTGGATACAGATCGCCTCCGCGCTGGCAGCATCCTCGGCGCGCTCCCACAAGCGGACGAGTTGAGTGACCGCCCTCATGCTTCCCTTGCTCACTGCCCGCAGATAGAGGGCTATAGCTCGCTGGTAACGGCCCCGGTTGTCCGCGTGGCGGGCTATCGTGAACAGCAGGCTGGCGTCCTCCACGACATCTGCAACAGATTCCCAGAAACTAGCTGGCGGGAACCTGAACGCCCGCTCCCTGCTGCCGATCTGTTCGACATGGTCGGCCAACCGGTAGGAGGGACGGTCGTTTCTCCCGGCTGGATGCCGTGGTCGTATACGCGTGAGTAGGCTGACTGCTCCCCGGCACTCCTCGCTGGCATATCGGAGTGCCTCGCCGAGCCAGTCATCCGGAGCCCGGTTCCACTCATGGTCATCCAAGTATCCATGGGCTGCCTTCTCCAGGAGATCTCGTGGGATGTCCGATGGATGGCCGAGACGACGAGCGTCGATGGCGACGTCGACTACCGCCCGGGCCTGCGGTTCGGCAAGGCGGTACTTGTTCTCCAGCTCTGGTGCGGCGGCTAGATATTGAGTGACGCGGCCACCATCGGAACGTTCGGCGGCATGGCGCAATCGGGCGTCTTCGACCCTCGTCCGCAGTGTGGCCAGTTGCTCCACGGTGAAGCCCTCAGCGACCTCGATGCAGGTTTCAGCTAGGAGCTCGCGGGCTTGTGAATACAAGTCGGGTCGGTCGCGGCTGGGCTGACGGACCAAGTCGTTCCAGTGTTCCCGCCACGCCGTGGCGAGGACCAGGACTGGTCCGCGATCGGGACTGTTGAGTAGACGCCGCAGTCCTGCGGCAATACGTTCGCCCGCCCCAGGATCTGTCGGAGCGAGGTACCGCCGCACCTCGTTGAGCCATACCACCGAGTAGGGGCCGACCCGGTCTAGCTCTTCCAAAGCCGCATCCACGTGGGTGGGGCTGTAGGGATGCCATAAACGCCACCGGCCAGGCTGCTGCTCGTTCAGATAGAGCACCGCCTCCCAACAAGCGCGGGTCTTTCCGGTAGACGATCCGGCCACTAGAGTTGCCATTCGACTCTCGCCCTGGATAACGCCGTCGACGATATCCCGCAAACGCGAGTCATGCTCTCGCTCAACGTAAGGCGGCAGTTCTGACTTGTGGGGATTGTTCAGCTTAATACAGCGGTGGACGCCCAGACTCAAGGGGTCGCATGCCTCAATCCGGGAGCCTGGAGGAGAGGCGGTGGTTCGGATTCCCTGATTGGAAAGCGCCCGCCGCCAGGCGGCCATGTCACCTCCAGAGCGGCGGGCCGCATAGGCGCGAGCGGCCACCGTAAGGAGCGCCATGGCTCTAGCTGCGGCATCGGGCTGTTCGACTAAGGAACGCAGCCGAATAGCCCCGAGATGGGCGTCCCGACCAAGTACCGGTTCGCCGATTAGGATGTTCTCCGCGTCGGCGGCATCCACATGCCAGATCACCGCATGGTTCAGGAGTCGCTCCGCGGCGTCGGTTGGGAGGTCGGGTGCTGCTAGAAAAAACTGTTTTCTCACGAGGTCCAGCGCGTTTTGCTGCTCACCCGTTGGAGCTCCGCTATAGGGGTCTCGTCGCCGATTGAGTGCCGCCCTTAGAACCTCGAGTGGACCTGTCAGGTGCCTCACGGCCAGTACCAGGCCATCGCCGGGCTCGACTCGTCCATCGCGGATCATGCTGGCCCACTGTTCGATGACCGGCTTGAGGCCCTTTCCATCGGCTCCCACGCTTAGCTCGTGCTTCGCCTGTACCCAGGCGCGACGACCGAGGGCACACTCGCAGTAGATGTCGTCCGTGGGCTCGTCAACTTCGAGCCTGACCAAGACTGGAGCGCCGCCGCCCTGCGGGAGGAGCCCTTGGACTTCCTCTTCGAGTAAACCGTGCACCACGATGAATGCCGCTGCCGCTGCCCGGTGGGCGCTGCCAACCTCGCCAGCCGATCCGCCGATTGCGCCCCGTGCCGCAGTAGTCACAGGCCCAAGGCTGCCGGAACGTTAGGAGAGCCGCAAACCCGCTTCCCCGTACCTCGCCTCCCACAAGAGGCGGGACCAGCCAAGCCGCAGGCATCCGACGGAGACCACCCCTGACAACGCGCACGTAGCCGAGCAGCACGCCAGCCATGGGCCGGCCAGCACCGTCCCGGTGGGGAGCCCAGTCCGAGGCCGCCGAGCGTGCTGCGGGCCAGTGCACCGTGCGCGAACGCGCTGAGGGCGTGTGAGCCGGCGGCACTGGACCTGCGAAACCACCGGCGGTGACGCTGGCGACACCGTAGATCGGGGCAACCACCAGTAGAAGGATGATAGAGCCGACACGTTGGGCCGCGGGAGGATGGATGTTCTGGGGTCGTAGATTGGGCACGTGGTCACTGGCTCCCGAACAGGTGTTGGCACCCGGCCCGCAGAGGTAAAGGCGCCGGTGCGCTGTTCGCACCTCCCTGTGGATCCCCGCGGGTACCCGATCATCGCGGTCATTCCGCAGGAACCGGGCGGAGTGGACTATGGGGCCTTGTCCGAACAGCGCAAGCTTGTTCTTGCCACCTACGACCTGTGCGGGGTGTGCGCCATGCCGTTCCGGGACGAGCTGCGCTGGCAAGTCACGTTCGACGACCAGTTGCAGCACATGGGCGAGACCCCCACGTTCAACGAGGCGCCGGTGCACGAGGTGTGCGCGCTCTATGCCGCGCAGGTGTGCCCGTTCGTCTCGTCGCCCCACGCTCGGCTGGGCGACGCACAGCGCAAGGGTCAGCGACGCGCCGAAACGCTCGTGCTGGCCGGCTTCGACAGCACCGCCGCCGTGTACGGCCACGACAGCGAACTTCAGGTTGGCAAGAGCATCCTGATGTTCGACATGGCCGGGCTGCGTCGCACGCACCGCCTCACCGGTGCCGACGACGCCCGCCAGGTGTACGAGGCCGCCCTCCGCGACGAGGTCCCTATTCAGCTCGACGACGCCGAGCGGCGTATCGTGGACCTCCTCTGCGCGCCAACGCCCGAGGAAGGCGAGGACTCAGGCGCGGTCATGGCCGGCGCCACATGGTTCATCGGCGCGGCGTTCTGCCCACAGATCTGCCAGGTTCAGGCGATGAAGAAGTTCGCCGAGGCCAAGGATGACCTCTACCTCCAACTCGCGGCGAACTTCCTCTTCGAGCCCGACATGATGGCCAAGTGGGAAGACGCGAGCGACGCCTCTACCGCGGCAGCTGTGTCGTGGTTCCGTACCCGAGAAAGCCTGCCCGGCGTCCTGCAGCAGTGGCGAGTCGCCGGCGCGCGCCGAGTCCGCGACAGCAGGGGCCGGCGCCCCCGCATCTCGGACGCGGCCATTGTTCCTCAGCGCGACGAGGCTGCCATCCGTCGACGCCAGGAAGCCGAGTCGGCCCTACGGAAGGGGCGTCGCAAGAAGCGATGAGCCTGCACACGCAGCAGCCGCAACGCTTCAGCTGATCTTCAGCAAACGATCGCAGCAGGGCCGCACAGCGACCGGCACGCAATGGCGGGAAACAAGAAAGCGCAGTTCATCAACCTGGGGACACAGGCGGAGCGTCGGGTTAGGAAACCGATGCTCTATCCCCTGAGCTACGAGGGCGCGAGGGC
>NZ_RJLN01000159.1 GCF_003725545.1 Micromonospora solifontis
GTCGGGCGCAGTTATCGACAGCCGACACGTCCATGCGTGGCCGTGCCTGCTGTGGCGCCAGCCGCGAGGGGGCGAGCCTGATGGCCCGCGTCGGTCGTTACGGGATCCCAGGGTTCGTGTGGTTCCTGATCTGGCTCGTCGTCTGCATCTTGATCGTCATTCTGTTGGCCCTGGTCATTCACCACTTCGGAGGCGCCTCTCTTTCGCTCAAGCTCGGCCACTTCTACCTGAACGTCGGGGTCACCTGACCTGCCAGATCGTCGGTACTCCGGCACCGGCACCGCACCAGATCTGTTAGCCGTCACCGAAGGTGACGGCTAACGCGGTTGTAGTGTCATGCTGCAACGACGTACGGGGCGAGGGTTTCGCGTGCCGCCTTGATCGCCTGATGGTCGACGTCGATCGGTTGGGGGCGTCGGCGATTCGAGGGCCCAAACGAGCCCTGCCGATCTGCCCATCAGATCCGGTCGTGGCGTGCCTGCCAGCGTCTCCATGTTGGACAGACCCGCGGCCGCCGACATCCGGAACTCTCGGTCGCCGCTGCGATCGGCGTACCGGAGCGCCTCTCGCGCGTACCGGATGCCACCCGGCAGGTCCCCCCGGAACACACCGCGCAGCCAACCCAACTGGTCGAGCAGCCGACCCCGCAGCGCCTCGTCGTCACCGGCCTCGTTCAGTGCCCGCTCCAGCAGTGCCTCGCCGGTGTCGATGTCGTCGTCCTCCAACTGGGCTCGGGCGACGAGCGCCTCGGCCCGCGCCGGCCCGCTCGGCAGCCGGGCGATGGCGCGGTCGGCGATGTCGAGCGCCTGGCCCATGTCCCCGGCGGCGGCCAGGTGCCGGATCAGCTCCAGCGTGCGCCGCCGTTCCGCGTCGGCCTCCGACGCCGGGGTCAGTCGCAGGCTGTGCTCGGCGAACTCGGCGGCCAACCCGAGGGCGCCGCGCGTGCTCGCCCGGTCGGCGGCCTCCTCCAACGCGGTGGCGACCCCCGAGTCCGGCTCCTCGGTGCACCGCGCGAGGTGCCGTGCACGCAGGTCGGGGTCGTCGGTGAGGTCGGCGAGGCGCGCGTGCAGGCGTCGGCGGGTGAGCGGGCCCATCCGGTCGTAGAGGACCGAGCCGATCATCGGATGCGAGAACCGGACCGTAAGGTCGGGGTCGACGGTCAGCAGCCCCGAGCGGGCCGCTACGTCGAGCAACCCGTCCACGTCCTGTCCGGGCAGCGCCCGGCGGACCTGGGCCACTGCGGTGCGAGCGAGCGCCGAGACTGTCTCCAGCAGCGCCAGCAGATCCGCGGGCAGGCCGTCCAGGCGCAGGCCGATCGCACTCTGCAGCGACTCCGGCAGCCGCAGGCTCGGCTGCCCGTCGCGGCCGTTGCTCAGGCCGCGCTGATCGCCGCGGCCCCGGCTCAGACCGCGCGCCAGCTCCAAGGCGAACATCGGGTTCCCGCCGGAGACCTCGTAGAGCCGGCTCAGCGTACGCGGGGAGACCGTTGACAGCACCCCGCCGACCAGCCGGCGGATGGCCGGTGGCTCCAGCGGGCCGATGTCGACCGTGTCGAGCCGCCCCGGCGGCAGCAGGCTCCGCAGGTCCAGCGGATCCTGGGCCGGCGAACCGGTCCGTATGGTGGCGAGGATTCCCACCCGTTCCGTGTCCAGGCGACGCAGCGCGTACCGCAACGCGCGGGCCGACGCGGCATCCAGCCACTGGAGGTCGTCGACGGCGATCAGCGCCGGCCGGTCGGCGGCGATGTCACGCAGGACATCCAGCACGGCACGGCCGCGTGCGATCGGGTCGGCCGCACCGCTCAGCGCGACCGGATCCGGCACGTGGTGCTCGAGCAGGTCGACCAGCCCGGAGTACGCCTGAGCCGTCTCCTCCGCGACCGGCCGGGTGACGAGGACAACGCCCCCGGCGGACCGCCAGGCGGACAACGCCCGGCGCCACAGGGTCGTCTTTCCGATGCCGGGCTCGCCGCGCAGGAGCAGGCCGCGCGCACCGTCCGTCCCCGCGGCCGACCAGGCCGCGACCTGCGAAGACTCCCGCTCGCGCCCCACCACCGGCGCGTCGCGGAGGTTGGTCTCGCCCACCAGGTCATTGTTTACGGCTGGCGTTCAGGATCGCTATGCTCCGTGTCTGTCGGGTTCGCGTACATCGTGGCGATGATCCTCGGATCCGCCCCCGTCCGGTCGACGGCACCGTATCGGCCGAGCCACGCGGCCCGGTTCGACCAGCCGCCGGGAAGCGCCGCCTGGCCGTTCTCGGCTTCGACGGTCCAGTTGCTGTGGCGGCGACTCACTCGCAACGGTCGTCGGGCCCCGACCGTAGGGTTCGCAGCAGTCGGTCCGGTGCCGGTACACCCGCAGGTCCCGCCCGTGCCGCCGGCCGTGGTCGAAGGTGATCTCGTACAGGCAGGCCCGCCACACGACGGTCTCCCCGCCGCCGGGCACGACCTGACGGTGCAACCGGCCGTCGCGCCGCCGTCCCGGCCGCGGCGACTCACGGCGCCCCTTCGGTCTGGGCACGCCGCCACGCGGCGGAGGCGAGCAGGCGCAGGCCGTTGAGGCCGACGATGACGGTGGATCCTTCGTGCCCGGCCACACCCAGAGGGAGGGGCAGGTCGCCGAACAGGTCCCAGCACACCAGCACGGTGATGAAGGCGCCGGCGATGATCAGGTTCGCCTTAACGAGGCGGCGGGCGCGCCGGGACAGGGCGATCGCCGTGGGCAGGGCGGCCAGGTCGTCGCGGACGAGGACGGCGTCTGAGCTCTGCAGGGCCAGGTCCGATCCGCCGCGACCCATCGCGACGCCGAGGTCGGCGGCGGCGAGGGCGGGCGCGTCGTTGACGCCGTCGCCGACCAGCAGCACCCGCCGGCCGTCGGTCTGCGCGGCGCGTACCCGGTCGACCTTGTCCTGAGGCAGTAGCCCGGCGTGCACGTCGGAGATGCCGGCTTCCGCCGCCAGGTGCCCGGCGGCGCCGGGGTTGTCACCGGTGAGCAGCATCGGCCGGGCCCCGGTGAGGCGGGTCAGTGCGGTCACCGTGGTGGCGGCATCAGCGCGGATGCGGTCGGCCAGGGTGAGCACCCCGACGGACGCCCCGTCGACGATCACCACCACGGCAGTGTGTCCGGTGGCCTGCGCGTCGGCGGCCACGGCGCGGGCCTGGGCCACGGCCGGGTCGGCGGCGGTGGGCGGGCGGTCGTCGAGCAGGACCGGACTGCCCACGGCCACCTGCCGGCCGTCGACCACCGCGCGTACGCCCCGGCCGGGCACGGACGTGAAGTCAGTCGCCGCCGGCACTGGCAGCCCGTGGTCCTGCGCCGCCGCGCGGACCGCGGCGCCGACGGGGTGTTCGCTGGGGTGTTCGGCCCCGGCGGCCAGCCGCAGCACCTCCTCCGTGCAGGCGTCGCCGATGGGACGGACGTCGACGACGCGGGGGTGGCCCTCGGTGAGGGTGCCGGTCTTGTCGAACGCCACCACCTCGGTGTCGGCGAGGTGTTCCATCACCACGGCGGACTTGACCAGGACCCCGTGCCGGCCGGCGAGGGCGATCGCGGACAGCAGCGGCGGCATCGTGGCGAGGACCACCGCGCACGGCGAGGCCACGATCATGAACGTCATCGCCCGCAACAGCGTCGACCGCAGGTCGGCGCCGAAGGCGAGGGGTACGGCGAACAGCGCAAGGGTGGCGACGACCACTCCGATCGAGTACCGCTGCTCGACCTTCTCGATGAACAGCTGCGTCTTGGCCTTGGTCGCCGACGCCTGCTCCACCAGAGCGACGATGCGGGCGATCACCGACTCGCCGGCTGCACGATGCACCCGGACAACCAGCGTGCCGGTGCCGTTGAGGGTGCCCGCGAACACCTCGTCGCCGACCGACCTGGCCGCCGGCAGCGGCTCGCCGGTGATGGTGGCCTGGTCCACCTCGCTGACGCCGTCGACGACGACCGCGTCGGCGCCGATCCGCTCACCCGGGCGCACCCGCACCAGGTCACCGACCCGCAAATCGACCGTGTTCACCACGGTCTCGCCGCCATCCGTGCTGAGGCGGGTCGCCTGCTCCGGGGCCACGTCCAACAGCGCGCGTACGGAGTCGGCGGTGCGGGCGGTGGCGAACGCCTCCAACGCCCCGGAGGTGGCGAAGATGACGATCAGCAGCGCGCCGTCAAACACCTGCCCGATCCCCGCCGCCCCGAGCGCGGCCACGATCATCAGCAGGTCCACATCCAGGGTCCGCTCGCGCAGCGCCTGCAGCCCGGCCAGGGCCGGCTCCCAGCCGCCGGCGGCGTAGCAGGCCAGGTACAACGCCCACCACACCGGCGTCGGCGCGCCGAGAAGGTGCGCCACCCCGCCGGCGGCGAACAGCGCCGTGGCCAGGGCGGCCCACCGCACCTCGGTCAGTGCCCATGCGCGAGCCGCCACGCCGCGCGACGCGGACGGCGGCAGCGCGGCGGCGGATGGGCGGGGCGAAGTCGTCGTCACGGTCACGACGAGGAACACTACCTGCATAGTCATGCAGATAGTTACTCAGGTAGGTGGTTGCCTGCGCAGGCTCGACTACCATGGGCCGGGTGCACACGTCGCTGCCGGATTTCCAGATGCCCAACGACGAGCAGGTCCACCTCGCCGCCGAAGGCTTCCGGCTGCTCGCCGACCCCACCCGCATCAAGATCCTCTGGGCGCTGCTGCAGGGTGAGTCGTCCGTCGCCTGCCTGGCCGAGATCGTCGGCGCCGCCCCCACCGCCGTCAGCCAGCACCTCGCCAAACTCCGCCTCGCCGGACTGGTCCGCGGTCGACGCGAGGGCACCTTCGTGCACTACTCCGCCGCCGACACCCACGTCCGAGCGCTGCTCGCCGAGGCCCTGTTCCACGCCGACCACACCGACCGGAGCCTGCCGGACCACGCGGAGCACACCCATGTCCCCGCCGCCTCTGGCGGCTGACCCGCAGACCCCACTTCGCCCAGGAGTGCTGTGATGACGGCAGCGGCAGCGCGCGCAGTGGAGGGCCACCTACTGCGGCGTGCCCAGCAGTTCCTCCTTGGCGCCACGGCGGATCAGCCACAGCGTTGGCCGCCAAGCGGCAAAGAAGCCGATGATCGACCCGATCTGGACCATGAGCCAGAACACCGGACTACTGGGATAGAGGGTCTCGTGGAAAACCAGGAGCTCCGTTAGGGCCAGCCAACCCAATAGGGCGAACTCGAAGACGGACACGCTCAGGAGGTCTCCCCTGAGGAATCTCCGTATCGCGGCCCACGCTCTGCGACCACTCGTGCCATCTTCAGTAAAGTACCGGAACGCAAGGCCGACCATCGCCGCAGCTAAATAGTCACCGATGAATTCGGACCACAATCTCTTGCCGAACAATTCGAGACTCAAGGCGAAGACGATAACAGTAGCAATGATGGCGCCCAGAACGCAGTGCGTCGCGCAATGCAAGGTCTCGATCGTCGTCACAGCATGTCGCGACCTCCTAG
>NZ_RJLN01000016.1 GCF_003725545.1 Micromonospora solifontis
CGATCTTCGCGGCGCGGCGCGGCGCGGCGCGGGGTGGGGCGGCGCGGGGGTCAGAAGGCGCAGGCGATGACGAGTTCGGTGGTGCGGTCGGGGAGGAGGTCGAGCTTGGCGATCCGGCCCGCCGACCTGAGGTCGTCGGCGACCAGGGTGAGCCGGTCGAGCAGGGCGGCCGGGCCGAGCGCCTCGGCCAGCGGCACCTCCGCCTTCATCGACAGCTTCCGCTCCGACTTGGCCCGGCGCACCTGACCCAGCGCGTCCGCGGCCAGCCGCAGCAGCTCCGGGTCAGCCGGCCCCCGCACCGCCCGGCCCACCTCGTAGGTGGTCGGCCAGGTCGCCCGGTGCACCGAGCCGTACCGCCACCAGGACCACACCTCCTCGGTGACGAAGGGCAGCACCGGGGCGAAGAGGCGCAACTGCACCGACAGCGCGGTGGCCAGCGCCGCCCGGGCCGAGTCGGCCCCCGGCCCGGTGCCGTAGGCGCGCTCCTTCACCAGCTCGATGTAGTCGTCGCAGAACCGCCAGAAGAACGCCTCCGTGGCCATCAGCGCGGCCGTGTGGTCGTACCCGTCGAAGGCGGTGGTCGCGGCGGCGACCACGCCGGAGAGTTCGGCGAGCATGGCGGTGTCCAGCGGCGCGGTGGCCGACAGCTCCAGGTCGCGGCGCGCCGAGCCGGAGTTGTCCGGGGCGCGCAACGCGTCGGCGGCGCCCAGCCCGAGCACGAACTTCGACGCGTTGAGCAGCTTGGTGGCGAGCCGGCGACCCACCTTGATCTGCGCCGGGTCGAAGGAGAGGTCCATGCCCGGCTTGCCGTTGGCCGCCCAGTAGCGCACCGCGTCCGAGCCGTGCTGCTCCAGCAGCCCCATCGGGGTCACGACGTTCCCCTTGGACTTGGACATCTTCTTCCGGTCCGGGTCCAGGATCCAGCCGGAGAGTTCCACGTCCCGCCAGGGCAGCACGCCGAACTCCAGGTGGGAGCGGACCACGGTGGAGAAGAGCCAGGTCCGGATGATGTCGTGGCCCTGCGGGCGCAGGTCCATCGGGAAGACCCGGCGGAACAGGTCCGGGTCGGTCTCCCAGCCGCCGACGATCTGCGGGGTGAGCGACGAGGTCGCCCAGGTGTCCAGCACGTCCGGGTCGCCGACGAAGCCGCCCGGCACGCCGCGCTGCTCCTCCGCGAAGCCCGGCGGCGGCTCGCTGGTCGGGTCGACCGGGAGCATCGACTCGTCCGGGGTGAGCGGCTGCGACCAGTCCGGCTCGCCGGCGTCGTCGAGCCGGTACCACACCGGCACCGGCACGCCGAAGAACCGCTGCCGGCTGACCAGCCAGTCGCCGGTCAGGCCGCCCACCCAGTGCTCGTAGCGGTGTCGCATGTGCTCCGGCACCCAGTGCAGCTCCCGGCCCCGGGCCAGCAGATCGTCCCGCAGGCCGGCGTCGCGGCCGCCGTTGCGCAGGTACCACTGCCGAGTGGAGACGATCTCCAGCGGCCGGTCGCCGCGTTCGTAGAACTTGACCGGGTGGGTGATCGGGCGCGGCTCGCCGACCAGGTCGCCGGCGTCGGCCAGCAGCTCCACGATCGTCCGCCGGGCGCCGTTGACGGTCTGCCCGGCCAGCGCCGCGTACGGCTCTGCCGGCACGCCGGCCGGCGGCTCGGGAAGCAGCCGCCCGTCGCGGCCGATCACCACCCGGGTGTCCAGCTGGAGTTCCCGCCACCAGGTCACGTCGGCCAGGTCGCCGAAGGTGCAGACCATCGCGATGCCGGTGCCCTTGGCCGGGTCTGCCAGCGGGTGCGCGCGCACCGGCACCTCGACCCCGAAGACCGGGGTACGCACCGTGCCGCCGACCAGGTCCGCGTACCGCTCGTCGCCGGGCTGGCAGACCAGCGCCACGCAGGCCGGCAGCAGCTCCGGCCGGGTGGTGTCGATCAGCACCTCCCGGCCGTCCGGCGCGTGGAACCGCAGCCGGTGGTACGCGCCGGGCCGCTCCCGGTCCTCCAGCTCCGCCTGGGCGACGGCGGTGGCGAACCCGACGTCCCAGAGCGTCGGCGCCTCGGCCTGGTACGCCTCGCCCCGGGCCAGGTTGCGCAGGAACGCCCGCTGGCTGGTCGCCCGGGCCACCCGCCCGATCGTGGTGTACGTCAGCGACCAGTCCACCGACAGCCCGAGCCGCCGCCACAGCGCCTCGAAGACCTTCTCGTCCTCCGCCGTGAGCAGCTCGCACAACTCGATGAAGTTGCGCCGGGAGATGGTGGTCGGATTCTTCCGGGCGTCGTCGCTCACCGGCGCGGCCGGCGGCCGCCAGTCCGGGTCGTACGGCAGGGCCGGGTCGGGGCGCACCCCGTACACGTTCTGCACCCGGCGCTCGGTGGGCAGGCCGTTGTCGTCCCAGCCCATCGGGTAGAAGACCGTCCGCCCGCGCATCCGCTGGAACCGGGCCACCATGTCGGTGTGCGTGTACGAGAAGACGTGCCCCATGTGCAGCTCGCCCGATACGGTCGGCGGCGGGGTGTCGATCGCGTACACGTCCTGCCCCCGGCCGTCCGGGATCGGCGCGTCCGCCGCCGCGCCGTGACCCCGGACAGCCGCTCTGGTGCGGTCGAACGCGTAGGTGCCGTCCTCCTGCCAGCGGCGCGCCCAGGTCTCCTCGATGCCGTCCAGGGTGGGACGCTCGGGGACACCGGCGCGGGCCGTCCTCGCCGTATCGGTCATCGCCCGATCGTAGGCACCCGGTGACGGACGGCTCCACACCTTTGCCGGCTACCGGCGTCCGGGCGCGGCGGGCGGCCGTGATCCGGGCTCTGCGAGGCCGGGCGGCGCGCCGGACCGGATGCGGGCCGGTCCGCCGCCGCGCCGCGACCCCGGACCGCGTCCCGCCCGGCGAGCCCCCGGGCGGGACGCGGTGGCGCGGTCAGCGGGCGAGGCCGGCCCCCGGGCCCCGGGTGGCGAGCTGGAAGTAGCCCGGGCCGCCCTGCAACGCGTTGACCCGGGCCAGGATGGTGGAGACCGGGGCGTAGTGGTTGCGCTCGTCCGGGTTGGTGCACGGGCCCGAACCGGGGTCGCCGTCGGAGAGGATGCCCAGCGCCTTGCCGTCGGACTCGGTGAAGAGCGGGCCGCCGCTGTCGCCGGGCCGGGCGCAGATGTGCACGTCGATGCCCCCGCCGGTCTTGTCGTAGATCTCGCCGCAGCGGGTGCCGGGCACGTAGCCGGCCCCGGCACCGGAGTCGACGTAGACCTCGCCGGACTTCGGCGTGTAGCCGGACCCGGTCGCGCAGACCACCCAGCCGGTCTGGATCGCGCTGTACGGCACGTACCCGGTGATCGGCACGTCCCGGCTGGCCGTGCAGGCCGGGTTGTCGGCCACGCACCAGTAGTTGACCAGGCTCGGCCCGGCGGCGCCCGGGTACTGCCAGCGCTGCAGCGCCCCCGGCTGGTACGGCATGATCGCGTAGTCGTTCGGGAAGGCGTTCTCGGCCAGCACCGGGGCGGTCGACTCGACCGAGACCGGCACCTTCGGCCCGAGGTACTGGTGCCACGTCTGGTCGACGTGCTGGTGCCGGCCGCCGACCACGCAGTGCCCGGCGGTCAGGATGTACCACTGCCCGACCCGGGAACGGATGTTGAAGCCGACGGTGCAGCCGCCGACCGTGCCGTCGTCGCGCGGCACGTCCAGCCGGATGCCGCCGCGCATCGGCGCCTGGGCGCAGTAGCGCGGGTCGCACGCCTTCGGCACCACACCCGCCGGGCGGGGCCGGGCAGTCGCGGGCACGCCGGCGGCGGCGAGCGCCGCGGTCAGCCGGCTGTCGTCGGCGGCGATCCGCCCCCCGGTGAGCACCGCCAGCGCGTTGCGCCGCGGGTCCACCACCACGTCCTCGCCAACGGTCCCGCCGAGCGTGGTGGCCAGCCGGGCGGCGGCGTCGGTGAGCCGGCGCAGCGGGTGCCGTACCGTCACCACCCGTACGTGCGCGGCGTCCGGTGCGTCGGCCACGGCCGCCCGTACGGCGGCCGGGTCGGTGGCCGCGACGACGAGCACCCCGCCGGCGGTCTGGTCCAGCCACATGCCGCCGTAGGTGCCGGGCTGGTCGGCGGCCAGCCGGTCGGCGAGCGGGCCGGAGTACTCCTGCAGGGCGAGCCGCCGGGCCGCCTCGGTTGCCGAGACGCCGTAGCGCTCGCGCAGGTAGCCGACCGAGGCGGGGGCGGCCGCGGCCACCTGGGCGGCCGGCCGGGCGGCGGTGGTCGCGGCGGCGCCGGTGGACGCCGGACGGCCACCGGGGCTGGTCGTGCCGCCGCCGCGGCTGCCGAGGCCGGCCTGCGCGGTCGCCGTCGGATCGTCCACCGGGCCGTGCACCGGGTCGTCGACGCCCGGCCGTTCGACGGCGGTGGCGGCGACCGGTGCCCGGTCGGCGTCGCCGCCCTGGCTCACCCCCACCGCGGTCGCCCCGATCGTGCAGGCGACCGCCACTCCGGCAACAATCACGCGTCGGCGGATACGCACGCCGCGAACCTCCCCGTGTCGGCGATGCCGATCGGCCCGTCGGCGTCCCGCGTCGGGTCGCCCCGGAGCGGAGCCCGGGACGGGCCGATCGATGATCGCGAAGTCTAGCCGCAGCACCGCTCGCCGGCCGCCCCGTGCGCTCAGATCAGCGAGTCCCGCCACTGGCGGTGCAGGGCGGCGTACCGGCCACCGGCGGCGGCCAGCTCGGCCGGCGACCCGTCCTCGACGATCCGGCCGCCGTCCAGCACCAGCACCCGGTCGGCGGTCTCCACCGTGGAGAGCCGGTGCGCGATGACCAGCGCGGTGCGGTCCCGCAGCACGGTGCGCAGCGCCCGCTGCACCAGGCGTTCGGTGGGCACGTCCAGCGACGAGGTGGCCTCGTCCAGGATCAGCACGCGGGGATCGGCGAGGAACGCCCGGGCGAACGCGACGAGCTGGCGCTGCCCGGCCGAGAGCCGGCCGCCCCGGCGGCGCACGTCGGTGGCGTACCCGTCGGGGAGCGCGGCGATGAAGGGGTGCGCGCCGATCGCGCGGGCGGCGGCCTCCACCGCCGCGTCGTCGGCGTCCGGCCGGCCGAACCGGATGTTCTCCGCCACCGAGCCGCTGAACAGGTGGTTCTCCTGGGTCACCAGGACGATCGCCCGGCGCAGTTCGGCGTCGGCCAGGTCCCGCAGGTCCACCCCGTCCAGGCTGACGGTGCCGGCGACCGGGTCGTGGAACCGGGCGAGCAGCTTCGCCACGGTGGACTTGCCGGCGCCGGTCGGTCCGATCAGCGCGACGGTCTGCCCCGCCGGCACGGTCAGCTCCAGCCCGGCCAGGATCGGCGTGTCCGGCCGGTAGCCGAAGGTGACCGACCGGAAGGCCACCGCGCCCCGGCGCGGGTCCGTGGGGAGCCGCACCAACCGTTCCGGCTCGGCCACCGCGGGCCGCTCGTCGAGCACCCCGGCCAGCTTCTCCAGCGCCGCCGTGGCCGACTGGAGGGCGTTGTAGAACTGGCTGAGCTCCTCCATGGGCTCGAAGAAGCGGCGCAGGTAGAGCAGGAACGCGGCGAGCACCCCGACCTCCGTCGCGCCGCCCAGCACCCGGGCGCCGCCGTAACCGAGCACCAGCGCGGCGGTCAGGTTGCCGATCAGCCGGATGCCCGGCGAGTAGACCGCGATCAGCCGGAACGCCGCCAGGCTGGCCTGCCGGTAGTCGTCGTTGACCGCGGCGAAGATGCGCTGGTTGCGCGACTCCCGGCGGTACGCCTGCACCGCCCGGATGCCCCGCAACGACTCGACGAAGTGGACGATGACCAGCGCCACCGCCTCCCGGGTCCGGCGGTACGCCCCGGCGGAGGCGCGGGCGAACCAGCGGGAGAGCAGGAACAGAAACGGAAAGGCCAGCAGGGTGACGGCGGCCAGCGGCGGGTCCAGCCAGAGCAGGATGCCCGCCACCGACAGCACCGACAGCGCCGCCATCACCAGCTTGTCGACGCCGCCGTCGACCAGCTCGGCGATCGAGTCCAGGTCGCTGGTCAGCCGGGACACCATGCGGCCGGAGGTGTACCGCTCGTGGAAGCCGACGTCGAGGCGGAGGAAGTGGGCGTACACCCGGCGGCGGAGATCGAGCAGCACGGCCTGGCCGATCCGGGCGGAGCGGGAGAGGAAGCCGCGCCGGGCCGCGTACTCCGCGCCGGTGGCCCCGGCGAAGGCGGCGGCGACGGCGATCAGCGGACCGGCGTCACCGGCCCGCAGCGGACCGATGCCCCGGTCGATGCCGAGCATGACCAGGTACGGGCCGGCCATCGCGGCGGCGTTCTGCACCAGCAGCAACGCCACCGCCAGACCGAGCCGCCCCCGGTGCGGGCGCAGCAGCCGGCCGAGCAGCGCCCGGCTGCGGGCGCGGAGCCGGGCCACCGCCTCCGGCGTGGTGTCCTCGGCCCGGCTGCGGTCCGCGTCCGGGTCGGTGGCCCGCCCCCGCCAGCGGGACAGGTCGACGTCGTCGTCGGGGGGCCGGCGCGGCCGGGGGACCGGGGGTGGCCCGCCCGGCGCGCCGGTCACGAGTGCACCAGGCCGACGCCGCCGTGCTGTCGCTCCGGCTCGGCGGAGAGCACCGCCCGGTAGGCGGGCACGCCCGCCAGCAGTTCGGAGTGGGTGCCGACGGCGACGATCCGTCCGCCGTCGAGCAGCGCGACCCGGTCGGCGAGCGCCACCGTGGACGGCCGGTGCACCACCAGCAGGGCGGTGGTGTCCCGCAGCACCCGGCGCAGCGCCGCCTCGACCAGCGCCTCGGTGTGCACGTCGAGCGCGGAGAGCGGGTCGTCGAGGACGAGCAGCGCGGGCCGGCCGAGCACCGCCCGGGCCAGCGCCAGCCGCTGCCGTTGCCCACCGGAGAGGGAGAGCCCCTGCTCACCGACCCGGGTGGCCAGCCCCCACGGCAGCCGGTACGCGAATTCGGCCTGGGCCAGCGCCAGCGCGGCGCGTACCTCGTCCTCGCCGGCGTCCGGCCGGCCGAGGGTCAGGTTCTCCCAGACCGACATGGAGAAGAGGGTGGGCTCCTCGAACGCCACCCCGACCAGCCGGCGCAGCGACCCGAGCCGCAGGTCGCGCAGGTCGTGCCCGTCCAGCGTGATCCGGCCGGCGGTCACCTCGTGCAGCCGGGGGACCAGCGAGAGCAGCGTGCTCTTGCCGCAGCCGGTCGCGCCGACCAGGGCCAGCGTCTCGCCCGGCTCGATGGTCAGGTCGATCTCGCACAGCACCGGCGACCCGGCGCCCGGGTAGCCGAAGGCGACCCGCTCGAAGCGCAGCCGGCCCCGGACCTGGCCGCGGTCCAGCGCCCGGGCGTGCGGCGCGTCCACGATGGTCGGCGGGGTGTCCAGCACCTCCTGGATCCGGTCGGCGGCGGTCGCCGCCTCCTGCCCGTTGGCGATGATCCAGCCGAGCGACTGCACCGGCCAGATCAGCATGAGCTGGAGGCTCACGAAGGCGACCAGCTCGCCGATGGTGAGCTCGCCCCGGGCGACCGCGGCCGCGCCGGCCACCAGCACCACCCCGAGGGTCAGGTTGGGCACCAGGTCGAACAGCGCCGAGGTCCGGGCCAGCAGCCGCGCCTTGTCGAGGCCGATGTCGTGCAGGGTGCGGGCGCCGGTGCCGAACCGGGCGGCCAGCTCCGGCCCCCGCCCGTACGCCCGCATGGTGCGCAGTCCCTGCGCGGTCTCCTCGACCAGGGTGGCCACGTCGCCCTGCTGGTCCTGCATCCGGCGGGAGGCCGCGTGGTAGTGCCGGGCGAACCGGCGGCTGATCAGGAACAGCGGCACCGCGCTGGCCGCCACCAGCAGGCCGAGCCACGGGTGCAGCCGGATCAGCAGCACCACCACGGCGGCGTAGGTGACCAGGTTGAGCACCAGGAAGAGCAGGCCGAAGGAGAGAAACCGGCGGATCACCGACAGGTCGCTGGTGATCCGGGAGAGGAGCTGGCCGGACTGCCAGCGGTCGTGGCACCCGGCCGGCAGGCGTTGCAGGTGGGCGTAGAGGTCGGCCCGGAGCGCCGCCTCCATGCCGACCGAGGAGGAGGACTGGGTCCACCGCCGGATGAAGATCAGCACCGCCTCGGCCACGCCGAGCAGGAGGGCCAGGGCGCCGAGCCGGAGCAGGCCCGTCCCGTCGTGCCGGGCCACCGGCCCGTCCACCACCCGCTGCACCACGAGCGGCACCGCGAGGCTCGCCGCCGTGGCGGCCAGGGCGGCGAGCAGCAGCCAGGCGAACTCGGTGGCGTAGGGACGCAGGTAGGGACGCAGCCGCCAGAGGTTGCGCAGCGGGTGGGTGCGGGCGTCGTCACGCGCCGCTGGGCTGCCGTCGCTCTGCGCAGGCACTACCCGACGGTAGCGGCAGGGGGTGACCGCCCCGCTGTCAGCTTCCCGTCAGGCGTCCCTCATGCCCGAGAAGCCACTTCTTCACGTCCAGCCCCCAGCGGTAGCCGCCGAGCGTGCCGTCGGTGCGCAGCACCCGGTGGCAGGGGACGAAGAGCGCGGCGGCGTTGCGGGCGCAGGCCGCCGCGGCGGCGCGTACCGCGGCGGGCCGCCCGGCCAGCCCGGCGAAGCCGGTGTACGTGACGGGCTCGCCCGGCTTGACGTCGCGCAGCACCCGCCAGGCGTGCGCCAGGAAGGCCCCGTCGGTGTGCTGTTCCACCTCGACCATGTCGATCGCGGTCAGGTCGCCGGCCAGGTACGCCCGGACGGCGGCGCTCACCGGGCCGAGGTCGGCGCGTTCGCGCAGGTCCCCGCGGAGGCTCGGGTGGGTCAGCGGCACCAGGGCCGCCGGGTCGGCGGTGAAGCCGGCGGCGCGTACCGCTCCGGACGGGCCGGCGAGGACGCTCAGCGGGCCGGCCGGGGTCTCGATGACGATGCTGTCCAGGGTGCTCATGCCGCTCTCCAGAGTCGGATCACCGCGTACGACCGCCAGGGGCGCCAGCGGTCCGCGTAGGTGTTCAGGGTCTTCGGGCCGCCCGCCAGGCCGAGCGCGGTCGCGCCCCGGCGTACGCCCAGGTCCGTGGGGAGGAGGACGTCGGGGTCGCCGAGGGCCCGCATCGCGACGTAACCGGCGGTCCACGGCCCGATCCCCGGCAGCGCGACGAGCCGCCGGACGGTCTCCTCCCGGTCGCCACCCGGTTCCAGGTCCAGTTCTCCCTCGGCGACGGCCCGGGCCAGCCCGCGCAGCGTCTCCCGCCGCGCCGCCGGCATCCGGAACGCGCTGTCCGGCAACCCCGCCACCTCCTCCGCGCCCGGGAACGCCGCAAGCTCCCGTCGATCATGAAGTTGGCTGCTGTTTCGGAGATCGACTTCGCCGTCAACCTCATGATCGACGGAGCGGCCGGGGCCGGTGGCGGTGAGGAGGTGGGTGAGGGTGGTGCGGGCGGAGGCCAGGGAGATCTGCTGGGTGGTGATGGCGCGGACGGCCATCTCGAAGCCGTCCACCGCGTGCGGGAGGCGGACGCCGGGTTCCGCGCCGACCGCGGCCGCCAGGGCGGGGTCCCCGGCCAGGGTGGCGTCGATCGCCACCGGGTCGGCGTCCAGGTCGAGCAGGCGACGGCAGCGGGCCACCGCGGGGGACAGGTCGCGCAGGTCGGTCAGGCGCAGCGTGGCCGCCACGTACCCGTCCGCCGGGGTCAGCGCGATGCTGCCGGCGCCGTGCGGCAGCCGGACCCCCCGCCGGTACGTGCCGTCGCGCACCTCCTCCACGCCGGGCAGCGCCCGCACGGCGAGGAAGTCCAGCAGCGCCGCCGCGTGCAACGGCGGCCGGTACGCCAGCCGCAGCGAGATCGTCCCCGCCCCGCCCGCCACCGGCCGCCCGCCCCGAGTGACCCGCAGGTCGGACGGGGCGGCCCCGTACACCTCGCGGACCGTGTCGTTGAACTGCCGGACGCTGCCGAAGCCGGCGGCGAACGCGATCTCGGCCATGCCCAGGCCGGTGGTCTCGATGAGAATCCGGGCGGTCTGCGCGCGCTGCGCCCGGGCCAGCGCCAGCGGCCCGGCCCCCAGCTCGGCGTGCAGCATCCGGTGCAGGTGCCGCTCGGTGTAACCGAGCCGGGCCGCCAGCCCCGGCACCCCGTCCCGGTCGACCACCCCGTCGGCGATCAGCCGCATCGCCCGCCCCACCACGTCCGCCCGGACGTCCCACTGCGGCGAGCCCGGCGCCGCGTCGGGGCGGCACCGGCGGCAGGCGCGCAGCCCGGCCCCCTGCGCCGCCGCGGCGGAGGGGAAGAACCGGACGTTCTGCCGTTTCGGCGTCATCGCCGGGCAGGACGGCCGGCAGTAGATCCCGGTCGAGGTCACGCCGGTGTAGAACCACCCGTCGAACCGCTGGTCGCGGCTGTCGACGGCGCGGTAGCACCGCTCAAAGTCCAACTCCACGCCACCGATACTGCCTCGCAGGTCCAGCCCCCGGCTGGCGGGATTCGGACCTGGCCGTCCACGCCCGCACCCGCCTCCGGGCCCGCCCGCCTCCGCGCCCGCCCGCCTCCGGGCCCGTTGCCGGGCCCGCCGGCCGTCGCCCCCGTCCCCCGCCCTGCCCGCAGCCCGGCCGCCGGCCGTCGCCCCGTCCGTCCGGGCGGCCGCGGCGCGGATTGCCGCATCCCGGGGCCTCCGCTCGCCCGGCGGCGCTGACCTGCGGCAACCCGGGAAACCCCGGCGCCGCAACGGGTTCCGGCGCGGAAAGTGTCGGTAGTGGTCGGTAGGGTCCCGCCACCAACTCAAGAAAAGGTGCGGGAAATGGCGAGCGTGGCCGGGCGAGGTGCCCGCTGATGCGGTCGGGGCGGATCCGGCTGGACCGCGCGGTGGTGCAGGGCTTCTACGACCGGATGCGGGTGGTGGCGCCGGCCGCGTACGGCGCGATCGAGCGGGACCGGGCCGACGGCCCGGGGCGCGCCTTCGCCGAGACCGCCTGCGGCCGGCTCGCCGGCTCGCTCGAGGCGGCGGAGCTGCGCGCGCTCGGCATGTGGGCGCACCACTGGTGCGTGCGCTTCTACGACGACGACACCCGGGTCGGGTTGCGGCTGCTCCGGGAGATCGCCGGCCGGCGCGGGCTGGGCTGGACCGTCGACGAGGTGCGCTGGCTGCTCGACCGGTCGTACGCGGCCGGCCCCGCGGCGGTGCACCGGTTCGACCTGCCGCGTGCCGCCGCGGCCGACCTGCCGCCCGGCGTCCTGCCGGAGTGGGGCGACGAGGCCACCGACCTGTCCCGCCTCCTCGCCGGCTGACCTCGCCGGCCCCGCCGACCGGGCATGATGATCGTGACCATCGCCGACCTGAGGGGGAAACCGTGCCCGCCAGCGCACCGACCATCGTCGCCACCAGCATGGGCTTCAGCAGCCGCCGCCGCGGCCCGTTGGACGTCCGGCCCGGACCGGTCTTCGAGCTGATGGCCGAGCTGGCCCAGGCCGGCGACGCGCCGAGGATCTGCTACCTGAACCAGGCGGTCGGGGACCAGCCCACCTCGTTGACCCTCTTCCACGGCGCCTTCGCCGGCACCCCGTTCCGCGCCTCCCACCTGGCCCTGTTCCCGATGCCCAACGTCGACGACATCCGGGCGCACCTGCTCGCTCAGGACGTCATCTGGGTCGGCGGCGGCAGCGTGGCCAACCTCTGCGCGGTGTGGCGGGTGCACGGGCTGCCGGACATCCTGCACGAGTGCTGGCAGGCCGGGGTGGTGCTCGGCGGCGTCTCCGCCGGGTCGATCTGCTGGCATCTCGGCGGGGCCACCGACAGCTACGGCCCGGAGCTGCGGCCGTTCACCGACGGGCTCGGCTGGCTCCCGTACGGCAACGGCGTGCACTACGACAGCGAGGAGCAGCGCCGCCCGCTGATGCACCGGCTGGTCGCCGAGGGCACCCTGCCGACCAGCCACTGCACCGACGACGGGGTCGGGCTGGTCTACCGGGGGACCGAGCTGGTCGAGGCGGTGGCCGACCGCGAGGGCGTGGCCGCGTACGAGGTGACCCGTGCTCCGGACGGCACCGCCCGGGAGACCCGGATCGAGCCCCGGCTGCTGGCCGCGCGGTCCGGCTGAGCCCGGCGGCGGGCACCCACGGTGACCGCCGTCCCTTTTCCCGGCTTTGGTGCACCTGCCTGCCCGCTGCCGGCCGCGAACCGCGTAAGCTGGCTCGTCGTGAGTCTCACCATCGGCATCGTCGGCCTGCCCAACGTGGGCAAGAGCACCCTGTTCAACGCGCTGACCAAGAACGACGTGCTCGCCGCGAACTACCCGTTCGCCACCATCGAGCCGAATGTCGGCGTGGTCGGGCTCCCCGACGAGCGGCTGACCAAGCTCGCCGAGATCTTCTCCTCGCAGAAGGTGCTGCCGGCGCCGGTCTCGTTCGTCGACATCGCCGGGCTCGTCCGGGGCGCCTCCAAGGGGCAGGGCCGGGGCAACGCGTTCCTCGCGAACATCCGCGACGCCTCGGCGATCTGCCAGGTGGTGCGGGCCTTTTCCGACCCGAACGTGGTGCACGTCGACGGCAAGGTCTCCCCGGCCGACGACATCGAGACGATCAACACCGAGCTGATCCTGGCCGACCTCCAGACCCTGGAGAAGGCGCTGCCCCGGCTGGAGAAGGAGGCCAAGCTCCGCAAGGACCGGGCCGCCGCCGTCGAGGCCGCCAAGAAGGCGGTCGAGGTCCTGGACAACGGCACCACCCTGTACGCGGGCGCGGCCGCCGCCAAGATCGAGCTGGAGCACCTGCGCGAGCTGCACCTGCTCACCACCAAGCCGTTCCTCTACGTGTTCAACGTCGACGAGGCCGAGCTGGGCAACGCCGAGTTCCTCGACGAGCTGCGTGCCCTGGTGGCGCCGGCCGAGGCGGTCTTCATGGACGCCAAGATCGAGTCCGAGCTGGTGGACCTGCCCGAGGACGAGGCCCGCGAGCTGCTGGAGTCGATCGGCCAGTCGGAGCCGGGCCTGGACCAGCTCGTCCGCGTCGGCTTCCGCACGCTCGGGCTCCAGACGTACCTTACGGCCGGACCCAAGGAGGCGCGGGCCTGGACCGTCCCGGTCGGGGCGACCGCGCCGGAGGCCGCCGGGGTCATCCACAGCGACTTCCAGCGCGGCTTCATCAAGGCCGAGGTGGTCTCCTACGCCGACCTGGTCGAGGCCGGATCGATGGCCGCGGCGAAGGCCGCCGGCAAGGTCCGGATCGAGGGCAAGGAGTACGTCATGCAGGACGGCGACGTGGTGGAGTTCCGCTTCAACGTCTGAATCCGGCATCAGGCGCCCGTGCCCGGTGCAGACAGGCGAAGTGGCGTTGCGGTGCCAGGTAGCCTCCTGGGCATGCCGAGATATCGGATCCGCCCGAGTAAGGCAGAGTTCCTACTCGCCGCGGTGGGACGCTGATCCTCCTCTTCGGCATCACCCAGTTCGTCAGGCAACCCTTCTCCTGGTTCTTCGTGGTCTGGGTGGCCGGCGGGATCGCGATCCTCGGAGCGCATCTGCGGGGCGGGTTGGGTAAGGGGAGTGGCCACTGGCTGGTCACCACCATCGAGGTTGACGAGAATGCCCGCTCTCCAGATGACGCCCAGATGACAGTCAGCCGGTTCCCCTGACTGCGGAGTGAACCCCGAGCGGCGAACCTTCCAAGGCAGTGGCCTGGGCGCGAATCGTGACTTCGGCCCTGCCTCGCATGCAACCTTCTCGGGTCCCAGGCGGTACTACCCGGTGACCGACTGAACAGAAGGGCGGGCACGTGATCACACCGGAGGGCTTCGACGACTTCGTCGTCACCCGGTCACCGCGGTTGTTGCGCACCGCGTTCCTGCTCACCCGCGACTGGGCGTCGGCCGAGGACCTGTTGCAGACCGCGCTGGCGCGGGCCTGGGAGGCGTGGCGGCGCATCGACGGTGACCCGGAGCCGTACGTGCGGCGAATCATCGTGAACGCGTACGCGTCGTCGTGGCGGCGCCGATGGCGGGGTGAGCTGCCCACGGCCGACCTTCCGGAGATGTCGGTCGAGGCCGACCCGCACGCCGGCCTTGACAATCGGGACAGCCTCTGGCGGGCGCTGGGCCGGCTACCCCGGCGGCAGCGTGCCGTGCTCGTGCTGCGCTATTTCGAGGATCTCTCCGAGATCGAGATCGCCGAGGTTCTCGGTTGTTCGGTCGGCACGGTCAAAAGCCAGGCCAGCCGGGCTGTGGCCAAGCTTCGCCTCGACGAGACGCTGACGCCGGAAGGGATGCTGGGATGAACCTGACCGACCTGAAGCAGGTGCTCGACGAGCACTCCGGCGACCCGGCCGAGCACGTCATGCACCACCTGCGACTGCAGGGCGTACGCGCCAAGGTGGTCGCCCGCCGGCGCCGGCGCGTCGCGACCTGGGCGGCATGCGCGATCGTCCTCGTGGCCGGCGTCGCGGCGGCCGCCGTCGTGCCCGGGCTGCACTCCGACGTCACCCCCACCCCGGCGGACAGCCCGCCGCCGGTACGCACGATCGAGGGATTCCCGGAGTACGCGAACGGAGCACGCGTCGTGGCCGCGAAGTCCGCCGAGCTGTCTCAGCAGCGCCTCGAACTGACGATCGTGCCGACCACTCTCGATCTCGTCGTCTTCAACCGCTGCGACGGCTCGGGAGAGCGGGTCGGGATTCTGCAGAAGGTGACCGTCAACGGGCGCGAGTTCACGTCGGGCGGCTGCGGCGGTGCCTACCGATCCGCGGACTGGGCCGAGATGGGTGTCACGGTCGGCTCGCCCGCCACCTTCGTCGTCACGATCACCGGAGCAGAACGGTTCGACGACACCGGCGTCGTCGGTGTGCCGATCCCGCACAGCGGCACCTTCGCGCTCGCGGTCGGTGAGCGGATCCCGTTCGACCGGTACCCGCTGCCACCCCGGCCGTCAGGAACGCTCGCCCCACTGTCCGAGGTGCTGCCCTCCGGCTGCAGCGAGGCGCTCTGCCCGGACGCCGTCATCATCAGATCCGACGCCGCGGACCCGACCCGACCCGTACGGCGGACTGTGACGTGGAAGACGCTCGACTCGATCGACATGGTCGCCCAGACGCCTGGGCTGCTCCACCTCCGCATCAACGGTGTGGAGATCACCACCGGCGAGTGGTGGGACTACGCGATGACCGGCAACGGCATGTACGGCGACAAGGGTGGTGACTGGAAGCGCGAGTTCGGCCTCGACCTGCACCCGGGCGACTCGGCGACGATCGAGATCGTGCCCGAGCACATCACCGGCGCCTGGCAGGTCGTCCTCTCGCCGGACCGAGCGGGCGGGGGCGGGTGACGCCGCGCAGGGGCAGCTGACCCATCGCGGAAGAGCGAACGGAACCGGAACCGCTGGCCGCGGCCGATTGCGATCTCGGCTCGGCCGGTCCGACGCTTGCGGCCCACGCGTTCCTAGCTCTTTGATCTCCAGCCCTGTGCTGCGACGATGCTGGTCATCGACGCGGCTGTGCGCGTCTCGTTGCGACGAAGGAGCCAGAGTTGCAGCTGCCCCGCGAGCCTCACCCCGTCGACGGTCGGGCTTGATCTTTTCCATGATCGTATGTGCCGGTTTTGGAACGATCGCGGCGAGCGGATGGAACGGCGATGCAGGGCGGTTCCAGCCGGTCGCGGCAGTGCTCGCCATCGTGCTGTTCGCGTGCTTTCTGATCATGTTTGCGGTCTTCTGCGTCGGGTGGCTGATGCGCGGGCACGAGTTGTGGCGCGAGGGGCGGCGAGGGGAGACCGGCCAGGACAACGATTGAGGGGCCGTGGTGGGCCGTGGGGGTCGGGTCAGCCCTCCCGGAGGGCGTCGTCGATGCCGGTCTCGCGGCGGCCGAGGTGGACGGGGTCGCGGCCGGAGAGCACGTCCACCGCCGCCTTCACCGCGGCGCCGTACTCGCGAACGGAGCCGATCCGCCACTTGGAGTATTGGCGGACGGTGTCGTCGCCCACGCCGTTGGCCTCGATACCGAAGTGTCGGCACAGCGCTACGGCGCGGGGCAGGTGGAAGGACTGGGTCACCACCGTCATCCGGTCCACCCCGAAGATCCGCTTGGCTCGCGCGCACGAGTCGTACGTGTCGAAGCCGGCGTAGTCCAGCACCACCTTGCCCGTCGGCACGCCCCGGTCGACCAGCCAGCGCCGCATCGCCTCGGGCTCGTTGTAGCCGGCGTGCATGTTGTCGCCGGACACCAGGATCGCGTGGACCTTGCCGGCGGCGAACAGCCGCTGCGCCAGCTCCAGCCGGGCGGCGAGGAACGCCGACGGTGTGCCGTCCGCCTCCACCTTGGTGCCCAGGACCAGGGCGACCGGCGCGTCCGGCACGTCGGCCTCGGTGAAGATGTGCCCCTCGGCGCCGCCGCGGAGCCATGCCACGCTGGCCACGCTGCCGCCGGTCGCCAGCATCGCGCCGGCCGCGACCGCGAGCAGCGCCCAACGCACCCATCGGACGTTCCACCACCGTTTGACGAGCCCGAACCGTCCCCGCATGGGCACGATTATCGCCGGAATGCGGATCGCCGACGTTCCCGTCGCCGCCCGGCCGGCTGGCTTTGGGTGCGTATATCGAAAGTTGTGCCGCTGACGTGCCCGTCAGGAGGAGGACGCGATGGGGAGCGGCATCCGCTGCTCGCGTGGCTGGACGTGCCTCGCTGTACGCCGACCCGCGCGGTGCGCACCGGGTCTCCCTCCGGCAGGGGCAGCGGCGGAAGACCGGGAGGTGCAGACTGCCGCCGTGGCGATGACTCCGGCGCGGCGTATCGAGGTGGTGCGGCTGCTCGTGATCGGCGCCGTGGTGACTCTGGTGGCGCGGCCCGTGACCTGGATGGTGACCTTCGGGTTCCTGGGCCCGGGGTTCGGCTGGTTCGACTACGCCGCGTGGGCCGCCAGCGGCGGCGGCGGGCGGCGGGCGGTGATCGTGATGGTGTGGGCCCTGCCCGCAGTCGCCGTGGTGGTCGCGCTCAAGGTGGCTCAGCAGGTCCACCGGGGTTCGGCCCGTGCCGCCTGTGCCGTCCCTGCGCTGGGCTTTATCTTCCTTTCTGCCACGGTGTTGTACCTGATCAGCATCGCGGTGGTGGGGCTGCTCCACGGCCATCTGGTTGATTCGGCCACCCTGGCGACGGCCATGTTCGTGGTCGGGCCCGTGGTGGGGGTGCACCTCTATCTGCTGCGGCTGTGCTGGCGGATCTGGCGCTGGCGTCCGGGCGGCGCCTGAGATCAGACCGCCCGGGCGACGACGATCAGCTCGCCGTCGTCGCGCGCCCTGACCGGCTCGCCGGCCCAGCCGCCGTACACCCGGTCGACGGTGAAGGCAGCGACCGCCTGGGACTCCCGCAGCTCCGCCTCGGTGCGGAACCGCAGCGTGCCGGGGCTGCGCAGTGCCTCCCCGCCGGGGAGCAGGTAGTGGGGCAGTAGGCCAGCGCGCCGTCCAGCAGGGCACGCCGCAGGTCGGCGAGAGCGCCCGCCCACTCGTCGTCGCCTCGGATCTCCTGCGCCACGTGGCTGGTCAGCAGGGCCAGGTCGAACGCGGCGTCGGGCAGTTCCTCGGCGGTGCCCTCGATCCAGGTGACCTGCCCGGCGCCGGGCTTGGCGCGGGCCGCGTCCAGGGCCGCCCGGGCCGGTTCGACCCCGGTGACGGGTGGCCGGCGGCGGCCAGGGCCAGGGGTGAGCCGCCCGGTGCCGCAGCCCGGGTCAACGACCCGAGCCGCCGGCGTCTCGGCCGCGAGGCGGAGGAAGAACTCGTCGTCGCGCCCCCACGGGTTCTCGGCGTCGTAGAGCGCCGCCAGCCGGTCGTCCATCAGGAGATGTGGTGGAGGATCACGTTGTGCACGTGGTGGCTCTTCTGCGCGCCCCGGAACTCGACCTCGTAGGTGTGCGTGCCGACGTGGATGGCGATCGCCCCGGTGGAGAAGAACGAGCCGCCCCAGGACTTGTTGCTCACCACGCTCACGCTGGTGATCTTCGAGTACGGGATGCTGGTGATGGCGTACTTCTTGCCGACGAAGGAGCGGTCCTGGATGATCACCCGCCGGTCGGTCAGGCCGATGAACCCGGTACCCGCGCCGATCGCGTCGTAGACGGCGATGATCTGCTCGCCGGCCAGGAGGCCGCTCTGGATCTGCTGGAACTGTTCCCTGCGGTCGTACGTCGGACTCGCCATGGGTCCGACGGTAGGTGGACCGTGCCAGTCGACTCAGGGCGTGGTGACCGCGCGGACCGCGTCCTCGATGCGGGCGGCGAGCAGGACCTCGCCCTCGGTGAGCGGCTCGCCGTCGCCGTGGCCCACCCTGATCTGCGTACGGTCGGCCCGGCGGCTGATCTCGGGGCGCAGCCGGAGCGCGTCCGCGACCACCGCGACCCGCTCGGTCAGCGCGGCGTGCTGGGTGTCGTCCAGGACGAGGGTCCGGCGGATCTGCTCACCCTCGCGGGTCCACCCGGACAGCAGGGCGAGGGCGTCGCTGAGGTAGTCGTGCTTCGACCTGCTGTTGAACAGCACGCGCATCACCGCACCTCCCAGGCGTCGTTGCCGGCTTGTGGCCAAATCGTCGCCATCCCGTGTCCTCGTCGACGACCTCTAGTCTGTCGTCGCGCGGATGGTGTGTCCACGCCCACACTTCCGTCTTCTGTTGGCCTGACGTCGGCCTCAGCTACCCAAACCGCCGATTGATCTGGCACGCTGGACGGCCGTGCGGACCGAACGGGTTAGCGGTAACGGGCAGGCGGAGCGACGGGAACCGAAGGTGGTCGTCGGGGCGGCGATCATCGCGGACGGCAGGGTGCTGGCCTGCGCCCGCTCCGCACCCCCGGAGGTGGCCGGCCGCTGGGAGTTCCCCGGCGGCAAGGTCGAGCCGGGCGAGGGCGAGATCGCCGCGCTGGTCCGCGAGTGCGCCGAGGAACTCGACGTACGCGTGGAGATCGGCGCGCGGCTCGGCCGCGACGTGCGGATGGCCCACGGCCGTTCCGTCCTCCGGGTGTACGTGGCCCGCCTCCTCCATGGTGACCAGCCGAAGGCCCTTGAGCACTCCGAGCTGCGCTGGCTCTCCGCCGCCGAGCTCGACAGCGTGCCCTGGCTCCCCGCCGACGCGCCGATCGTCGCCGCGTTGCGTCCCCTGCTCACCAACGGCTGAGCGGCGGGAGCGGACACGGGGGCGGAAACGGGACGGGGGCCGTCGGCATCCGCCGCGGCCCCCGTCGTCGTGTACGTCTGTGCTGATCAGTGCTTCGGCTCGTCCTGCTGCGGGTGAGCGAAGTTGAGGTGCTCGGGCGGCAGCGGGAAGGTCACGTCGTCGCCGAACGGCGACGGCGCGGCCGGCTTGTCGAAGGTCAGCTCCGTCAGCGGCAGCTTGCCGTTGGCGTCGACCGCCGGGGCGGTCGGGTGCGGCACCTCGCGGTGCCAGTTGACGCCCTGCTGCGCCTGGCGCTCGGCCGCGGTGTCGTGCGAGCCGCCGGCGTGCGAGTGCACCCCGCCGTGAGCGGCGCTGGCGGTCGCGGCGCCGCTGGAATGCCCGCTGGTCACGCTGGTCTGAGGCACCTGACCCCTCCGGAAGATCTTGCTACCAAGCCACACAAGGGGATCGTACCTGCGGTCGACGACCCGCTCCTTCATGGGGATGATCCCGTTGTCCGTGATCTTGATGTGCTCGGGGCAGACCTCGGTGCAGCACTTGGTGATGTTGCAGAAGCCGAGGCCCATCTCGGCCTGCGCGTACTCCTTGCGGTCCGGCTTCGCGTCGAGCGGGTGCATGTCCAGCTCCGAGGCCCGGATGAAGAACCGGGGACCGGAGAACGCCGGCTTGTTCTCCTCGTGGTCGCGGATCACGTGGCAGACGTTCTGGCACAGGAAGCATTCGATGCACTTGCGGAACTCCTGCGAGCGCTCGACGTCCACCTGCTGCATCCGGTACTCGCCGGGAGCCAGGTCGGCCGGCGGCGCGAACGCCGGCGTCTCCCGGGCCTTCTCGTAGTTGAAGGAGACGTCCGTGACCAGGTCCCGGATGACCGGGAACGTGCGCAGCGGGGTGACCGTGACGGTCTCGGTCTCCTCGAACGTCGACATCCGGGTCATGCAGCTCAGCCGCGGCTTGCCGTTGATCTCCATGGAGCAGGAGCCGCACTTGCCGGCCTTGCAATTCCAGCGGCATGCCAGGTCGGGCGCGTCGGTGGCCTGGAGCCGGTGGATCACGTCGAGGACGACCTCGCCCTCGTTGACCTCGACGGTGTAGTCCTGCAGGTCACCGCCGGTCTCGTCGCCCCGCCAGATGCGGAACGGCCTCTTGGTCCCCATCAGTTGCCCGCCTCCTCGGTGAGGGCGTCGAACTCGGCGAGTTCCTCGTCGGTCAGGTACTTGGCCAGCTCGGCCCGGTCGAAGAGCTGGATCAGCTCCGGGCGCATCTTCGGCAGGGGCTTCTGGGTCAGCCGGACCGTCTCCCCGTCCAGCGAGCAGACCAGGTTCACCCGCCGCCACTTCGCGTCCATCGCCGGGTGGTCCTCCCGGGTGTGCCCGCCCCGCGACTCCTGCCGCTCCAGCGCGGCCTTCGCCGTGCACTCCGAGACCACCAGCATGTTGCGCAGGTCCAGGGCCAGGTGCCAGCCCGGGTTGTAGCGCCGGCCGCCGGCCGCGCTCACCTTGGCCACCCGCTCGCGCAGCTCCGCCAGCCGAGCCAGCGCGTCGACCAGCTCGCCCTCCCGGCGGATGATCCCGACCAGATCTCCCATCACCGCCTGGAGGTCCTGCTGCAGGGTGTACGGGCTCTCCCCGGTGTCCCGCTGCAGCGGGGCCAGCGCCGTCTCCACCGCGGCCTCCACCGCCGCCACCGACACCTTCGGCCGGGCGGTGAGCTGGTCGGCGTACGAGGCGGCGTGGCCGCCCGCCCGCTTGCCGAAGACCAGCAGGTCGGAGAGGGAGTTGCCGCCGAGCCGGTTGGAGCCGTGCATACCGCCGGAGACCTCACCGGCGGCGAAGAGCCCGCGTACGGTGCCGTACGCCGCACCGGAGTCCGGGTCCACCTCGACGCCGCCCATCACGTAGTGGCAGGTCGGGCCGACCTCCATCGGCTCCTTGGTGATGTCGACGTCGGCCAGCTCCTTGAACTGGTGGTACATCGACGGCAGGCGGCGGCGGATCTCCTCGGCCGGCAGCCGGGAGGCGATGTCCAGGTAGACGCCGCCGGCCGGGGTGCCCCGGCCCGCCTTGACCTCGCTGTTGATCGCGCGGGCGACCTCGTCGCGGGGGAGCAGCTCGGGCGGGCGCCGGTTGTTGTCCGGGTCCTTGTACCAGCGGTCCGCCTCGGCCTCGTTGTCCGCGTACTGCTTGCGGAAGACGTCCGGGACGTAGTCGAACATGAACCGCTTGCCCTCGGAGTTCTTCAGCACCCCGCCGTCGCCGCGGACCGACTCGGTGACCAGGATGCCCTTCACCGAGGGCGGCCAGACCATGCCGGTCGGGTGGAACTGGAGGAACTCCATGTTGATCAGCGTCGCCCCGGCGCGCAGCGCCAGCGCGTGACCGTCCCCGGTGTACTCCCAGGAGTTCGAGGTGACCTTGTAGGAGCGGCCGACGCCGCCGGTGGCCAGGACCACCGCCGGGGCCTCGAAGAGGATGAACTCGCCGGACTCCCGGTAGTAGCCGAACGCGCCGGCCACCCGGTCACCGTCGAGCAGCAGCTCGGTGATGGTGGTCTCGGCGAAGACCTTGAGCCGGGCCTCGTAGTCGCCGTGCTCGCGCTTGTCCTCCTGCTGGAGGGAGACGATCTTCTGCTGGAGGGTGCGGATCAGCTCCAGCCCGGTCCGGTCGCCGACGTGCGCCAGCCGGGGGTACTCGTGACCGCCGAAGTTGCGCTGGGAGATCTTCCCGTCCTTGGTGCGGTCGAAGAGTGCCCCGTACGTCTCCAGCTCCCAGATCCGCTGCGGCGCCTCCTTCGCGTGCAGCTCGGCCATCCGGAAGTTGTTGAGGAACTTGCCGCCGCGCATGGTGTCGCGGAAGTGGACCTGCCAGTTGTCGCGCGGGTTCACGTTGCCCATCGCCGCCGCGGCGCCGCCCTCGGCCATCACCGTGTGCGCCTTGCCGAACAGCGACTTGGAGATGATCGCGGTCTTCTTGCCGGCCAACCGGGCCTCGATCGCCGCGCGCAGGCCGGCGCCGCCGGCCCCGATCACGACGACGTCGTAGTGGTGTCGTTCGATTCGCGTCTCAGTCATGTCCCGGGCCTTCAGTTGATGAACCGCAGGTCGTTGAACCAGCCGGCGGCGACCGCCATGACGTAGAAGTCGGTGAGCGCCAGGGTGCCGAGGGTGATCCAGGCGAGCTGCATGTGCCGCACGTTGAGCATGGAGATGAAGGTCCAGGCCCGGTAGCGCAGCGGGTGCTTGGAGAAGTGCTTGAGGCGGCCGCCGATGATGTGCCGGCAGGAGTGGCAGGAGATGGTGTACGCCCAGAGCATCACAACGTTGCCGAGCAGGATCAGGTTGCCGAGGCCGAAGCCGAAGCCCTTCGGCGAGTGGAAGGCGTAGATCGCGTCCCACGTGTTGATCAGCGAGATGATGAACGCGGCGTAGAAGAAGTAGCGGTGCAGGTTCTGGCCGAGCAGCGGGAAGCGGGTCTCACCGCTGTACGCCTTGTGTCCGTCCGGGACGGCGCACGCGGGCGGTGACAGCCAGAACGACCGGTAGTACGCCTTGCGGTAGTAGTAGCAGGTCAACCGGAACAGCAGCAGGAACGGCAGGGTCAGCGCCGCGTCCGGGATGATCCACCAGCCGGGCAGGAAGCTGCCGAAGTGCGAGGAGCCTTCGACGCACCGGTCGGTCACGCAGGGGGAGTAGAACGGCGTCAGGTAGTGGTACTGGTCCACCCAGTACCACTTGTGCATGAAGACCCGGACCGTCGCGTAGATGACCCAGGCGGTGAGCCCGACGACGGTGATCAGTGGTGCGAACCACCAGCGGTCCGTACGCAACGTCTTCGCCGCGATCGCGGCACGTGCACGCCCGCGTCCGGGCTGTGCGGCCGGCGTCGGAGGCGACTTCAATGTCATGTCCTCTGTCTCCCTCACGGGCCCTCGCGGGGCGGCGGATCACCTTTCCATGCCGGTCAGCGGACCGGTCAGACCGCGTCCACTGCCACGTCGTGCGCACGCATGCGGCCGCGCCGGCGAACCGGCGCAGCTAAATGACACACGTTACGCCGATCTTCGCGGCCCGGCCGCGCAACGCAGTGTCCCGTGTGTCCCGGGACTTGGAAAGACCCGGAGCATGATCAATATTCGCCGGGCGGGCTCAGCCGGACGCGCCGCCGGTGAAGTTCCACGACGCCAGGCGCAGCGGCGGCGCCTCCCACCAGGCGCCGTCGACCCGGTCCGGCTGGCGCACCGGGGTCCGGCCCAGGCCGAGCACCCCGCCGGGGCCCAGGGCGCGGGGGTAGGACTCGGTGAACCGGAAGTCGCGCACCGCGCGGGTCGGCACGCCGTCCTCGACCAGCCAGACCCCGTTGCGGGTCAGCCCGGTGATGACCAGGCGCTTCGGGTCCAGCACCCGGGTGTACCAGAAATCGGTGACCAGCAGTCCCCGCGTCATCCCGGCGACCAGCGCCGCCGTGTCCGGGTCGGCGACCGCCCCGCTGACCCCGCCGGTCACCGCGCCGGCGGCCACGCCGGTCCCGCCGTCGGCGGGCAGCAGGCGCAGGTTGCGCGGGATCGGGCCGAAGGTCGACCCGCCGAGCATCCCGTGCCCGGTCGACCCCGTGCCCGCCTCGGCGCCGCTGCGCCGGTCCTGCGCCACCCCCCGGGTGGTGCCCGCCTCGACCAGCGGCAACGCCCGGCGTGGCGTGCCCTCCAGGTCGTACGGCAGCCCGGAGGCGTGCAGCGGGTCGTCCACCAGGGTCACCGCCGGGTCGAACTGGGCGGCGCCCGGCTCGGCGAAGGACTGCCGTTCGGCGTACCGCTTGCCGTTGAAGCCGTACCAGGCCAGGTTCTGCAGGAGGTCGGCGACGGCGGCCGGTTCGAGCACCACCTCGTACCGCCCCGGCGGCAGCTCCACCGGGTCGGCCGCGGCCCGCGCCTTCGCCGCGGCCCGGGCGCCGAGCGCCGCGCCGTCGATGTCGGCGAGCCGGTCCGCGCAGAGCCGGGCCACCCCGTCCGACCCGCCGGTGCGGGCGATGCCGTCCATCGCCGCCTCGGCCGTCCGCCCCACCGCCGACTGCCCGGCCGAATTGGCGAACGCCCCGGACCGGTACGCCGTCCGGCAGTAGCCGGCCGCCTCCAGCCCGCCGGCCGCGTCCACGAAGGCGCGGACCCGGGCGGCCCGCTCGTCCGGCGAGGCGTACGCGGTGGCCTCGTCGAAGATGCCGTCCGCCGGCACCGGTGCGGGCGGGGTGAGCCCCGGCCAGGCCGGGTCGGGCGGGGCGAGCCGGGCGGCCGTCCGGGTCCGCTCGACCAGCGCGGTCAGCCCGTCGGTGTCCACCAGGCTGCCGCTGCCCGCCGCGGTCCGCCCGTCGGTGTGCAACCGCAACCGGACCGTGGTGCCCGACTCGGCGACGTTCTGGTGGATGAACGAGTTGGCGAACCGGGCCAGCGCCAGGTCGGACCGGGTCACCACCACCTCGGCCTGGGCCTGCGGCCCGGCGATCCGGCGGACCAGTTCCACCACCCGGCCGGCCAGGTCCCGCTCGGCGCTCATGCCCGCACCCCCACCCGTACGTCGCGGAAGCGGGCCGGGGCGGCCGGGTGGCCGGTGTGCCCGACCTGGCCCGGCTGCCCCTTCCCGCAGTTCGGTGTGCCCCAGGGGACGATCTCCGACGAGAGCATGTCCATCGACCGCCAGAAGACCGGGCCGATCCCGGTGTACGTGGGGTTGCGCAGCATCCGCCCCCGCCGGCCCTTCTTCACCTCCCAGCCGATCTCGCAGCCGAACTGGAAGTTGAGCCGCTTGTCGTCGATCGACCAGGAGCGGTTGACGTCCATCAGCACCCCGTCGTCGGTGGCGTCGATGATCTCGTCGAGGGTGTGCGGACCGGGTTCCAGGCCCACGTTGGTCATCCGCACCATCGGCAGCCGGGCCCAGCCGTCGGCCCGTACGCTGCCGCCGTAGCCGAGACCGGCGACGGCGGCCGAGTCACGGCCGGCGAGCACCCCCACCCAGCGGCCGGCGCGGACCGCGTCCCGGCGGACCGCGGGGGAGCCCTCGTCGTCGAAGCCGAAGCTGCCCAGCGCGCCGGGGATGGTCGGGTCGATGGTGATGTTCATCAGGTCGGAGCCGTAGCGCAGCGAGCCGAGCCGGGTCAGGTCCAGCCAGGATGTGCCGGCGAAGGCGGCCTCCCAGCCGAGGATCCGGTCCAGCTCGATGGCGTGCCCGACCGACTCGTGGATCTGGAGGGCGAGCTGCTCGCCGCCGAGGATGAGGTCGGTCTCGCCGGCCGGGCACTCCGGGGCGGTGAGCAGCTCCCGGGACTCCTCGGCGATCCGGGCGGCGTGCCCGGCCAGGTCGAGCGAGTCGACCAGCTCCCAGCCGGTGGTGCCGTACTGCCCGCGGTAGCTCGGCCAGGACCGGCGCTGCGTCTCGCCGTCGCCGATCGAGGTGGCCGAGATGCCCCCGCCGCACTCCCGGATCCGCTGGTCGATCCGGTGGCCCTCGCTGGAGACGAACCACTTGGCGGTGTCCCAGATCTGGTAGAGCCCCTCGGCCAGGTCGGCGCCGTGCGCCCGCATCGTCTCCGTGGCGCGGACCAGCAGGTCACCCTTGTCGGAGAGGGGCACGCCGAGCGGATCCACCTCGCAGCCGGAAGCCCAGCTCGCCACCGTGGCCTCGACCGGGACCAGGTCGACCGCCGGGCCGGGGACCCGCGCGCTCGCGGTGGCGGTCGCCGCGGCGCGCCGGCCGGCCTCGCGGGCCGCGGCCTCCGACAGCTCGGGTACGGCGTGAAAGCCCCAACTGGACCCGACCAGCGCCCGGACGCCCAGCCCGATGCTCTCGTCCTGGGTCAGCTCCTCGATGTCGCCGTTGCGCGCCGACATCGACTCGTAGCGGCGGTGCATCACCCGGGCGTCCGCGTACCGGGCTCCCGCGTCGAGGGCGGCCTGGACGGCAGCGGTGGCCGCGTCGAACTCCGTCATGCCCACCGACCCTAGGCGAGCCGACCGACACTCGTCAGCCGAGCAGCTCCTCCGGCCGGATCGTGGCGCGGACCGGTTCGGTGAGCTCCAGCGCCGCGCCCGCCTTCGTGACGGACCGCTCGACGTAGTGCGCGCCCTGCCGCTGGTAGAGGTGCATGGTCAGGGTCTCCTGCTCGACGAGCAGGTACCACTCGATGCCGGCGGCGGCGTAGTAGTGCATCTTCAGCACCTTGTCGGTGGCGGCGTTGCTCGGCGAGATGATCTCGCAGACCAGCCGGACCGCATCCGCTTCGATGATGAGTTCGTCGAGGTCGACCTGCTCGGTGATGACGAGGTCGGGAATGGGGACGCGGCCAGGCCGGAGTCGCACGTTCACCGCCTCCAGCAGCTCCAACCGCACGGCTTCGGCGGCCGCCTCGAGAACGTTGCCGAGCTTGCGTGAGATCCGCTGGTGCCGTGGCGTGGGGGCTGGCGTCACGTGAAGACTCCCGTCGAAGAGTTCGACGCGCTGCTGCGTCTCGCCGAGGGCGAGGTACTCCTCTTCGGTCCACGGGCCGTCGTGGCCGAACACCGCCGCGGTCATGGTCACCTCCACCTCGTGCCGGCGGGAATCCTCCCGTGGTCGCCGGGACCATGGTCGCACCTCACGTGCGACGACGCGGCGAGGACGTCCAGTCACGGGCGCGAATGTCCAGGTGAGGACTGTTCAGGTCGGAAACCGAGTCGTTACGCTGGGGCCGCTGACAGGCCGCCGTTTGTAGCTTATTTTCGCCTCGAGAAGTTTCCTGTAGGTTCTCTTCGTCACCGAGGGGGAGGCGGTCATGGGCAGATCGGAGTCGGTGCCGTCCGGGGAGCCGGACCGCCCCGAAGTGCCGGAGCAGCGCTCCGGCGAGGACCCCTATCTGCAGGTCAGGGATCTGCGGGTGCGGTTCGACACCGAGGACGGCCTGGTCCGGGCCGTGGACGGGGTGTCGTTCTCGGTGGAGCGTGGTCGCACCCTGGGGATCGTGGGGGAGTCGGGCTCGGGTAAGAGCGTCACGTCGTTGGCGATCCTGGGTTTGCACAACGCCAAGCGGGCCACCATCTCGGGGGAGATCTCCGTGGGCGGCCGCCAGTTGGTCGGCCTCCCGGAGGAGGAGGTGCGGCGGCTGCGTGGCCGGGACATGGCGATGATCTTTCAGGATCCGTTGTCGGCGTTGCATCCGTATTACACGGTGGGTAGGCAGATCGCTGAGGCGTACCGGGTGCATCATCCGAAGGCCGGGAAGCGGGAGGCCCGTAACCGGGCGGTGGACATGCTCGGGCGGGTGGGGATTCCGCAGCCGGGGAAGCGGTACGAGCAGTATCCGCATGAGTTCTCCGGTGGGATGCGGCAGCGGGCGATGATCGCGATGGCGTTGGTCAACGATCCGGATCTGGTGATCGCCGATGAGCCGACGACGGCGTTGGATGTGACGGTGCAGGCGCAGATCCTGGACCTGCTCGCGGATCTGCAGGCCGAGTTCCACTCGGCGATCATCCTGATCACGCATGACCTGGGTGTGGTGTCGCAGGTGGCCGACGACGTGCTGGTCATGTACGGGGGTCGGGCGGTGGAGCGGGGGAGTGTGGCGCAGGTGTTGCGGCGGCCGCAGCATCCGTACACGTGGGGGTTGTTGTCGAGCGTGCCGTCGTTGCACGGTGACGCCGACGCGGACCTGGTGCCGATCAAGGGGAACCCGCCGTCGTTGATCAATCTGCCGTCGGGGTGTGCGTTCCACCCGCGTTGCCGGTACGCGGGCCGCAACGGCGACCGCTCCCGCACGGTGGTGCCCGAACTGCGCTCGGCGGGGGAGGCCGGCCATCTGGTCGCCTGCCACCTGCCGGCCGACGAGCGCACCCGGCTCTACCAGCAGGACATCGCCCAGGTGGGAGTCGCCCGATGACCGAAGCACTGTTGACGGTGCGGGGGCTGACCAAGCATTTCCCGGTTCGGGACGGGTTCCGCGCCAGCGGGGCGGTGCGGGCGGTCGACGGCGTCGACTTCGACGTCCGCCCGGGCGAGACGTTGGGCCTGGTCGGGGAGTCCGGCTGCGGGAAGACCACCACCGGGCGGATGCTGGTCCGCCTGCTGGAACCCACCGCCGGGTCGATCGAGTTCGCCGGGCGGGACATCACCCACGCCCGCCGCCGCGAGCTGCGGCCGTTGCGGCAGGACCTGCAGATCATCTTCCAGGACCCGTACGCCTCGCTGAACCCCCGCCACACCGTCGGCCGGATCGTGGCCATGCCGCTGCAGGTCAACCGGATCACCCCACCCGGCGGCATCAAGAAGCGCGTCCAAGAACTGCTGGAACTGGTCGGACTGAACCCCGAGCACTACAACCGCTACCCGCACGAGTTCTCCGGCGGGCAACGCCAACGCATCGGCATCGCCCGCGCCCTGGCCCTGCGCCCCAAGCTGATCGTCGCCGACGAACCCGTCTCCGCCCTGGACGTCTCCATCCAGGCCCAGGTCATCAACCTGCTCCGCGAGCTGCAACGCGACCTCGACCTGGCGTTCGTGTTCATCGCCCACGACCTCGCCGTGATCCGGCACTTCTGCCACCGCGTCGCCGTCATGTACCTCGGCAAGATCGTCGAGATCGGCGACCGCGACGACATCTACGAACGACCGCAGCACCCCTACACCCGGGCGCTGCTCTCCGCGGTGCCCGACGTGACGCAGACCGACTCCTCCGGGCGGATCCGGCTGGTGGGTGACGTCCCGACCCCGCTCAACCCGCCGTCGGGCTGCCGGTTCCGTACCCGGTGCTGGAAGGCGCAGGAGCGCTGCGCCACCGATGAGCCGGCGCTGGTGCCGCGGGACGGCGGGGTGCAGGCGGTCGCCTGCCACTTCCCGGGGCCCGACGGTCAGGACAGTGATGGGGGGACGCGATGAGCCTGTCACCAATTGACGAGGCGGCGCTGACCGAGGGGCCCCAGGCGCCCGGTGACGCGGTGCCGGAGGCGGCGGCGAAGGAGTTCGTCGGCCGTTCGCCCGGGCAGCTCGCCTGGGCCCGGCTGCGGCGCGACCGTACCGCGATGATCAGCGGCGTGACGGTGGTGCTCTTCCTCGTCATCGCGCTCGCCGCACCGCTCATCGAGCGGCTGTACGGGGTCGGGCCGTACCAGCAGTTCCAGGGCCAGCTCGACGGGGCGGGCATGCCGCTCGGTTACGCGGGCGGGATCTCCGGCGAGCACTGGTTCGGCCTGGAGCCGCAACTGGGCCGGGACATCTTCATCCGGCTGGTCTACGGGATCCGTACCTCGCTCCTCATCGCCTTCGTCGCCGCGGTCATCACCGCGGGCACCGGCGTCGTGCTGGGCGTCGTCGCCGGCTACCTGGGCGGCTGGGTGGACGCGGTGATCGGGTGGATCATCGACTTCACGCTGGCCCTGCCGTACCTGATCTTCGCGCTGGCGGTGGTGCCGACCGCGGCGCTGCGGTTCTACGGTCCGCGGGACAACCCGCCGGACTGGTTCAAGATGACCGTGATCATCGGCATCTTCGCGGCCTTCGGTTGGACGGCGACCGCCCGGTTGGTACGCGGCCAGGTGATCTCGCTGCGCGAGCGGGAGTTCGTCGAGGCGGCCCGGGCCAGCGGTGCGGGGCTGCTGCACATGGCGTTCCGGCAGCTGCTGCCGAACATCTGGGCCCCGATCCTGGTCTCCTTCTCGCTGGCGCTGCCGGCGTACATCACCAGCGAGGCCGCCCTCTCCTTCCTCGGCGTCGGCATGGTCGACCCGACCCCCGACTTCGGTGCCATGATCTTCAAGAGCATCGACTTCATGCAGACCGATCCCGCGTACCTCTTCTTCCCCGGCGTCGCGATCTTCGTCCTCGTCTTCGCCTTCAACCTGTTCGGTGACGCGCTGCGTGACGCGCTCGACCCGAAGTCGTCCCGCTAGAGGTGTGACATGGTGCGATTCCTGATCAAGCGCATCCTCACCGCGGTGCTCACCCTGACCGCGGTCAGCATCGTCGCGTTCCTGATGTTCTTCGCGCTGCCCGCCGACCCGGTCACCGGGATGTGCCCGAAGAACTGCAACACCGAGCGGCTGGAGCGGGTCCGCGACGAGTTGGGCCTCAACGACCCCAAGCCCGAGCAGTACGTCAACTACATGAAGGGCATCTTCGTCGGCCGGGATCTGGGCAGTGCGCAGGGCGGGCAGTGCGACGCGCCGTGCCTGGGCTACTCGTACGTCAACAGCGAGGCGGTCAGCGACACGTTCGCCCGGGTGCTGCCGGTGACCCTGAGCATCGTCATCCCGGCGGCGGTCATCTGGCTCGTCCTCGGCGTCGGCCTCGGCATGGTCTCCGCGTTACGCAAGGGCACCGTGCTGGACCGGCTGTCGGTCGGTTTCTCCCTCACCGGCGCCTCGCTGCAGCTCTACTTCGTGGGCGCGGTGCTCCAGCTCGTCTTCGTCTACACCCTGCACATCCTGCCGACGCCGGGCTACACGTCGATATTCGACGACCCGCTCAAGTGGGCCAGCGGCCTCGTGCTGGCCTGGTGGTCGTTGGCCTTCCTCTTCTCCGCCATCTACACCCGGCTGTCCCGGGCGCAGATGCTGGAGACGCTGTCGGAGGACTTCGTCCGCACCGCCCGGGCGAAGGGACTGGCCAAGGGGAAGGTGTACGGCCGGCACGCGCTGCGCGCGGCGATCACCCCGATGGTGACGATCGCCGGGCTGGATCTCGGCTCGGCGTTGGGTGGCACGGTCATCACCGAGACCACATTCGGCATCCGGGGTCTGGGGCGGACGGCGGTGGATGCCGTCCGGCTCGGTGACCTGCCGACCATCATGGCCACGGTGTTGATCTCCGCGTTCTTCATCGTGCTGGCGAACATCGTGGTGGACCTGCTCTACGCGGCGATCGATCCGCGCGTCCGGCTCGGGTGATCGGGGGATTGTTGTCGGCCCGTTATTCGATTGAAATTTACCTTCGTGGGCTACTAGGCGAAGCTTTCCTTCATATTGGAAGATCGGAAGGAACGGAATCATGAGAGCCAGAGTGGTCGCTGCCGCGGGCAGTGCCGTCGCCTTGGCGTTGGCACTGGGCGCGTGCAGCAAGAACACCGGCACCAAGACGGACGTGGACAACAACCGGCAGACCACCGGGGTCATCGCTACCGACCCCAAGGACTCGCTCGGCCCGCGGCCGAGGTGCCGGGGGCGACCAAGGGTGGCACCTTCACCATCCTGCGCGAAACGCAGATCTCGCACCTGGACCCGCAGCGGGTCTACTCCTTCGCCGGGCTGATGGCCGCCCCGCTGTACGCCCGTTACCTGACCACGTGGAAGGACGACGGCAAGGGCAAGCTGACCCTCGTCGGTGACCTTGCCGAGACGCCGGGCACGAACGTCAACAACGACTGCAAGGTCTGGGAATTCAAGATCAAGGACGGGCTGAAGTTCGAGGACGGCCGGCCGATCACCAGCAAGGAGATCGCGTACGGCATCGCCCGCTCGTTCAACCCCGACCTCACCGGCGGCCCCACCTACATCCAGGAGTGGCTGGCCGACACCGCGCAGTACGACACCGCCTGGAACTTCAAGGCCAACAAGGGCTCCCTGCCCCCGGGGCTGACCACGCCGGACGACAAGACCCTGCGGTTCGAGTTCAAGAAGGCGCACTGCGATCTGCCCTTCGCCGCGTCGCTGCCGGCCACCGCGCCCCTGCCGCCGGACAAGGACACCGGCGTCAACGTGGACAACCAGCCGTTCGCCTCCGGCCCGTACAAGATCACGAAGCTGACGCCGGGCGTCGAGGTGGTGCTGGAGCGCAACGACCAGTGGGACCCGAAGACCGACCCGGTGCGCCACCAGTACCCGGACAAGTTCGTCTGGTCGTTCGGCACCACCCCGGACGCGCAGGCCAACCGGATGATCGCCGACAACGGCCCGGACCAGAGCGCGGTCGCCTTCAACACGGTGCCCGCCTCGCTGATCTCGCGGGTGCTCGGTGACGCGGCGCTGAAGAGCCGCTCACTGCTCTCGCCCACGCCGAGCGCCAACCGGCTCACCATCAACACCCAGCGGGTCACCGACCTCAAGGTGCGCCAGGCGCTCAACTACGCGATCGACCGGGACGGCCTGATCAAGGCGCTCGGCGGCGAGGCCGTCGCGTCGCCGCTGACCACGCTGCTGCCGCCGGCCACCCTCGGCTACGAGAAGTCGGACGTCTACCCGGCCGGCCCGAACGGCAACCCGGACAAGGCCAAGGAGTTGCTCGGCGGCAAGGAGGTCCCGCTGGTGCTCGCCGTGCGGGACGACGACCTGAACCAGCGGCTCGGCACCCAGCTGAAGAACAACCTGGAGAAGGCCGGCTTCAAGATCACGGTGAAGACGACCCCCGCGGACTCCTACCTGGACGACGTCAAGTCGAAGAACAACGCGTGGGACATCTACCTCGACTCGTGGGCGGCTGACTGGCCCAGCGGCGCGGCGGTCCTGCCGGTCCTCTTCGACGGGCGCGGCATCAAGGCCGCGGGCAACAGCAACACGTCGTACATGAACAACGACGCGATCAACGCCGAGTTCGACCGGGTGCTGGCGATGGACCCGGCCGCCCAGGCGCCCGAGTGGGCCAAGCTGGACAAGAAGATCATGGAGGAGGTCGCCCCGGCGGTGCCGCTCTATGTGGACGTGTCCTTCAACCTGTACGGCTCCAAGGCCGGTGGCCTCTTCATCGAGAGCATCTTCGGCAACGTGTCCTTCGTGAACGCGTACGCCAAGCAGTAACCGCTTGAAAGCAGGGGCCCCTTCCTGACGCCAGGCGTTAAGAAGGGGCCCCTTTACTACGCCAGGCGTTAACAGGGGGCCCTTCCTTACAAGTGCCGGCGGAGGAAGTCCAGCTCCAGCCGGAGCAGCCGCTCGGCGACCCCGCCGGCGGCCATGTGACTGGCCCCGGTCAGCGGCAGCACCGCGTGCGGCCGTCCGGCCGCCAGCAGCGCCGCCGACAGCCGCAGCGTGTGCGCGGCCACCACGTTGTCGTCGACCAGGCCGTGCACCAGCAGCATCGGCCGGGCCTGCGCCGGGTCGCCGACCGGCTCGGCGGCCAGCTCCACCAGCGAGTGGTGGGCGTACACGTCCATCCCGTCGTCCGGCATCCCCAGGTACCGCTCGCTGTACGCGGTGTCGTACAGGGTCCAGTCGGTGACCGGGGCGCCGACGATCGCGCAGCGGAACAGCTCCGGGTGCCGCAGCACCGCCAGCCCGGCCAGCCAGCCACCGAACGACCAGCCCCGCACCGCCACCCGCCCGAGGTCCAGGTCCGGGTGCTTGCCGGCGAGCGCGGTCAGGGCGTCCACCTGGTCGGTGAGGATCACGTCGGCCACCCGCCGGTGGATCGCCTTCTCGAACGACGGGGCGATCCCCGGGGTGCCCCGGTTGTCGATGGTCACCACCGCGAAGCCCTGGTCGGCCCAC
Organism: Micromonospora solifontis; assembly: GCF_003725545.1. Classification (GTDB taxonomy): domain Bacteria; phylum Actinomycetota; class Actinomycetes; order Mycobacteriales; family Micromonosporaceae; genus Micromonospora; species Micromonospora solifontis. The sequence continues at coordinate 33,499 of NZ_RJLN01000016.1, forward strand.
CACTGCCGCTCCAGCCAGGCGGCCCGCGCGGCGACCACCTCCTGGTGCCCCGGCCCGCCGTAGATGTCCAGCAGCACCGGCAGCTTCGTGCCCTTCACGTGCTCGCCGGGGTAGAGCACGGCGCTCGGCAGCCGGCGGTCGGTCACCCGGACCAGCATCGGCCGGGGCGCGTACGGCGGGTTCGCCGCCAGCGAGCGCAGCTCGCCCACCTCCCGGTCGCCGTGCCACACCTGCCAGCGGGTGCCGGGGTGCTCCAGCGAGGCCGTCCCGACCACCAGGGTGGCGCCGCCGATCGCGGCGGTGTGCCAGCCCGGATCGCTGCCCATCCGCCGGGCGTCCACCCCGCCGCCGATCACCGTCCGGACCCGGTAGAGGTGCCGCTGGCTCGGCTCGCCCTCGCTCGCCTCCACCAGCAGGTCCGCCGGGCCGTTCGGCCCGGCGGGCAGGCGTCCCACCACCCGGCGCACGTAGAGCGAGGGCGGGGTGAGCAGCGTGCCGTCGGCGAACAGGCAGCGGGCGTCGTACCCGTCGTGGGCCAGCTCGCCGCCGACCAGCACCCGGCCGTCCGGCAGGTGGGCCGGGGTGCCCGGGATCGGCTCCACCCAGCGCGGGTCGGCCAGCTCGGCGTGCACCTGGGTCTCCCCGGTACGCGGGTCCACGGCGAGCACCAGGCCGTGCTGCTGCGACCGGCGCAGCACGGTGATCAGCGGCCCGCCGTCCGCCCAGTCGACCGAGGTCAGGTACGGGTAGGTCTCCCGGTCCCAGTGCACGTCGACCCAGCCGCCGTCGAGGTCCAGCAGGTGCAGGCTGACCTCCGCGTTCGGTCCGCCCGCCCGGGGGTACGCGACGGTCGCCGGCGGGCTCTCCGGGTCCGCCGGGTCGTGCAGGTGCCACCGGATCAGCCGTGACTCGTCCACCCGGGCGGCCAGCACCGAGCGTCCGTCCGGCGCCCACCAGTAGCCCCGGTACCGGTGGAACTCCTCCGCCGCGATGTGCTCGGCGAGCCCCCAGGTCACGCCGCTGTCCTCCCCGGCGAGGAGGTTGTCCGTGCCGTCCGGCTCGACCACCCGCAGCTGGCCCCGGCGGACCCCCTCGGCGGCGTCGGTGACGTAGGCCAGCCGCTCGCCGGTCGGGTCCGGGCGCGGGTCGATCACCGGACCGACGGCGGTCACCTCGACCACGTCGCCGTGCACCAGGTCGGCCCGGAACAGCCGGCCGGCCAGCGCGAACGCGGCCACCCGGCCGGCCGCGTCCAGCGCGTACGAGCCGATGCCGGCCGACGCCAGGCGCAGCCGCTCGCGGAGCGCCCGCTCACCCGGCGACAGCACGGTCGGGTCACCGTCCGAGCCCAGCAGCACCGCCGGGTCGGCCACCAGCCGCTCCTCGCCGGAGGCGACGTCCAGCAGCCAGAGCGCGTCGGCGGGATCCGCCGGTCCGGCGGAGCGCAGGAAGATCACCCGGGAGCCGTCGTCGGCGACGGAGACGGCGCGCGGCGCCCCGTGGCTGAACCGACGGGTACGGGCGGCCAGCTCGGGAAAGTCCACGCCTCGGATGTTAGGCGCGCGCCGGGCGTGATGTGGCCGACCTGCACGGACGCGTAAACCTTGGCGGGACAGGACCGCCGGTTAGAGTGACGGTCGTGACGACGCTGCCCGATCGACGCCTCCTGCTGGTCCACGCGCACCCCGACGACGAGTCCATCGGCACCGGCGCGACGATGGCCCACTACGTCGCCACCGGCGCCCACGTCACCCTGGTGACCTGCACGCTGGGCGAGGAGGGCGAGATCCACGTACCGGCGCTGGCGCAGCTCGCGGCGGCCGAGGCCGACCAGCTCGGTGGCTACCGGATCGGCGAGCTGGCCGCCGCCTGTGCCGCGCTCGGCGTCACCGACCACCGCTTCCTCGGCGGGGCCGGCCGCTACCGCGACTCGGGCATGATGGGCCTGGTCACCAACGAGCACCCGCGGGCCTTCTGGCAGGCCGACCTCGACGAGGCCGCCGGCCACCTGGTGGAGATCATCCGGGAGGTCCGCCCGCAGGTCCTGGTCACCTACGACCCGAACGGCTTCTACGGCCACCCCGACCACATCCAGGCGCACCGCGTGGCGATGCGGGCCGTGGAACTGGCCGACGCCGAGGGCATCGCCCCGGCCAAGGTCTACTGGACGGCGATGCCGCGCAGCGTGCTGGAGGCGGGGCTGAACCACTTCGTGGAGTCCACGGACAACCCCTTCGCCGGCATCGAGAGCGTGGACGAGCTGCCCTTCGGCACCCCCGACCCGGAGATCGCCGCGCGGGTCGACGCCACCGAGCAGCACGCCGCCAAGGAGGCGGCGATGCGGGCGCACGCCACCCAGATCCCGGCCGACTCCTGGCTCTACTCGATCGCCGGCAACTTCGGCGCGGAGTTCATGGGTGTGGAGTACTTCACCCTCGCGGTCGGCGAGAAGGGCCCCGGCAACGGCCCGTACGGCTGGGAGGACGACCTCTTCGCCGGGCTGGCGCTGGACGGGCCGGACCGGTCCCCGGTCGCGGCCGGTCTCCGGTGACGCTGCCGGCCGTACCGATGTCGGTCGCCCCCGAGCAGCAGCCCGCCGTGCCGCCCGAGCGGTCGTCGCGGGCGCTCGACGTCGCGCTGCGGATCGCCGGCGGCGTGGTGGTGGTCTGGGCGGGGGTGCTCGCCGCGGTGCTGGAGCTGATCTTCGCCACCGGGGCCTGGGAGCTGGTCAAGGGCCGGCCGGGCGGGGTGTCGAAGGCCGTCGTGGGCATCTCGGGTGCGGTGGGCGGGGCCGGCGGCGTGGTCGCGCTGACCGTTCTGCTGGGCTGGTTCGCGTACGCCGCTGTCGGGGCCCGCTGGGCGGTGGCGCTGGCCGCCGTGCCCTGGTTCGTGGTGATCGTCGCCGGTGGTTTCCGGACCACCGAGGGGGATCTCGCGCTCACCGGCGACAACGTCCTGGGCCTGGCTCTGGTGGTCGCGGGCGCGGTCACCTTCGCGGTGCTCGGCTTCCGGCAACTCGTGGCCCCGCCGCCCGTCGGTTGAGGGCAGACGGCGCACAGGTAGCGGTGGTAGATATTCCTGCCAGGAGCCTGCCGTGGGGGCGGGCGGACGGCGGGAGGCGTGCGATGAAGGAGCGGTGGCGCGCGATCGGCGTGCTGGCGGCGGCGCTGTTCTTGGTCAACGTGGCGGCGCGGCTGGTGAACAGGTTCGTCTTCCCGGACGACGACACCGCGACCGACCGGATCACCCTGCTGATGTTCGTGGTGATCGGCCTGATCCTCGCCGTGCTCGCCTTCCGCTGGGGCCGGGACCGCCCGGTCGGGTGGTGGGCCGCCGACCTGACCGCCGCCGTCGCGGTGGCGCTCGCCCTGACCGTGTTCGTCGGTCCGCTGCTGGTCGGCGAGAGCCCGTTCGCCAACGGCGCGGGGTTCTTCTTCGCCCAGATCTGGCTCTACCTGGCGGCCACCGCGGCCGGTGTGCTGGTGGGCTTCCTGACCCTCACCGCGCTCGGCCGCGACCACCGTTCCCAGCAGCTCAAGCGGTACGCCGAGCTGAAGGCCGCCAAGCCGCGCAAGGTGGTCCGCCGCTGACGGTCAGACCGGGGCGACCCGGGTCAGGTAGGTGTGGTGGGTGGTGAAGCCCAGGCCGCGGTAGAGCGCCACGGCGGGCGTGTTGCGCTGCTCGACCTGGAGGAAGGCGTGCGTGGCGCCCTCGGCGCGGGCCCAGTCGACCAGGGCGCGGATCACCCGGTCGGCCAGTCCCTGCCGGCGGGCCTCCGGCAGCACCTCGATCAGGGTCAGGCCGAGCCAGCGCCCCTGCCCGGTCACCGTGCCGCGGCCGACGGCGACCAGTCGGCCGTCGGCGTGCACGCTGGCGAAGCGGACCTGCTCCACGGCGGTGAGCACGTGCCGGGCGGCGTCCGGCAGGCCGCCCTTGCGGCCGGCGGCGATCCCGAGCCAGTCCTCGGAGGGCGCGCCGGCCAGCTCGACCGGCGGCTGGTCGGTCCGTCCGGCCGGCGCGGGCGGCAGCGCGGCCAGCGGCGCGGCCTGCACCAGCACCGGCGGCCGGGCGGCCCAGCCCCGCGCGTCCAGTTCGGCGCCGACCGGCGCGGCGAGCGGAAGTGGCGTGTTCACCATGGCCGGCTGGCCACGCTCGGCGTACCACCGCTGCACCGCGTCGATCGCAGCGGCCAGTGGGCGGTCCGGGTCACCGACCGGCAGCGCCGAGTTGGCCCGGCCGGTCCAGCCGTCCGCGCTGCGCAGCAGCCAGTCGCCGAGCTGCCCGCGTACCGGCGCGGGCCAGGCCTCGTCGGCGGCGAGTTCGAGGGCGACCACCGCGCCGGCCGTGGGCCGGCGCGCCGCCGGCACCCGCCGGGCCCGGTGGATCTCCCCTATCGGGACCCGGAGCCGACCCCTGTCGGTGGCGAGAGTGATGTGGCTCTCGCTCAGCTCGATGAGATCACCGAGGGCGTCCGTGAACAGCGGCCGGCCTTCGCGAATCCCCACAATTCGGCGGACCACGATCCGGTGTCCCACGTCCTGCTGTCGGAGCACGATCGACCTCCTCCCCGCCGAGATACTAGGCTCTTACCGGTCGCGGTGATCGCGACGAGTCTTGCGGAGGAGAAGACCGGTGACCTACATCATCGCCGAGCCCTGCGTGGACGTGCTCGACAAGGCATGCATCGAGGAGTGCCCGGTCGACTGCATCTACGAAGGCAACCGGATGCTCTACATCCACCCCGACGAGTGCGTCGACTGCGGTGCCTGTGAGCCGGTCTGCCCGGTCGAAGCGATCTTCTACGAGGACGACGTCCCGGAGCAGTGGAAGGACTACACCGGGGCGAACTACGAGTTCTTCGAGGATCTGGGTTCCCCCGGTGGCGCCTCCAAGATCGGCAAGGTGGAGAAGGACGCGCCGTTCGTGGCCGCCCAGCCGCCGCGCGGAGAGGGCCACTGAACCGGCGCGCGCCGGTCTCGTCGCGGCTGCCCGACTTCACCTGGGACACCCTGGACGCCGCCGCGGCGACGGCCGCGGCGCACCCGGGTGGTCTGATCAACCTCTCGATGGGTACGCCGGTCGACCCGGTCCCCCCGATGATCCGGCAGGCGCTGGCCGACGCGTCCAACGCCCCGGGCTACCCGCTGACCGCCGGCACCCCCGCGCTGCGGGACGCCATCGCGGCGTGGGTGGCCCGGGCCTGCGGCGCGGGCGTCGACGGGCTTGGCGTGCTGCCGACCATCGGCTCCAAGGAGCTGGTGGCCTGGTTGCCCACGCTGCTCGGCCTCGGCCCCGGTGACATCGTCGTGGTGCCGTCCATCGCCTACCCGACCTACGAGGACGGGGCCCGGCTGGCCGGCGCCACCGTGGTGCGCGCCGACTCGCTGACCGCGCTCGGGCCGGACCCCCGGGTCCGGCTGGTCTGGGTCAACTCGCCCGGCAACCCGACCGGCCGGGTGCTGCCCGCCGCCCACCTGCGCAAGGTGGTCGACTGGGCGCGCGAGCGCGGTGCGGTGGTCGCCAGCGACGAGTGCTACCTGCCGCTGGGCTGGGACGCCGAGCCGGTCTCGGTCCTGTCGACCGAGGTCTGCGGCGGGTCGTACGAGGGCGTGCTGGCGGTGCACTCGCTCTCCAAGCGCTCCAACCTGGCCGGCTACCGGGCCGGCTTCGTGGCCGGGGACCCGGCGCTGGTCGCCGAGCTGCTCAAGATCCGCAAGCACGCCGGCATGATCGTGCCCGCCCCGGTGCAGGCCGCCATGGTGGCCGCGCTCGGCGACCAGGCGCACGCCGACGAGCAGCGGGAGCGCTACCGGGCCCGGCGCGAGCGCCTCCGCGCCGCGTTCACCGGCGCCGGCTTCACCGTCGAGCACTCCGAGGCCGGGCTCTACCTCTGGCTGACCCGCGACGAGGACTGCTGGGAGACCGTCGACTGGCTGGCCCGGCGGGGCATCCTGGTGGCCGCCGGGGTCTTCTACGGCCCGGCGGGCGCCCGGCACGTCCGGGTGGCGCTGACCGAGTCCGACGAGCACGTCGCCGCGGTCGCCGACCGGCTGCGCGACTGATCCTCGGGCGGCGGCGGTGACCGATGGCCGGACCGGACGGGACGCACCGCCCACCGTCGACCCGCCGGTGGCGGGCGTCCGCGCCGCGGTGGTCGGCACCGGGCTGATCGGCGGTTCGCTGCTGCTGCGGCTGCGTGACGCCGGGCTCGACGTGACCGGGTGGGACCCGGACCCGGTCGCCCGGGGGCACGTGCGCCGGTGGGGTGTCGCCTGCCCGGACGCCGTCGAGGCGGCGGTCACGGGCCGGGACGCGGTGTTCCTCTGCGGTCCGCTGCCCACCCTGTCGGGGATGCTGGCCCGGGTCGCCGCCGCCACCCCGGAACACTGCGTGCTCACCGACGTGGGCAGCACCAAGGCCGAGGTCGCCGCCACCGCCACCGCCTCGGGCCTGGGCCACCGCTTCGTCCCCGGCCACCCGATGGCCGGCGCGGACCGGGCCGGACCGGCGGCGGCCGACCCGGGGCTGCTCGTCGGCGCCGCCTGGGTGCTCTGCCCGGGGCCCAACGGGCTGGCCTCCTTCCGCCGGCTCGCGGCGCTGCTCATCGAGGTGTTCGAGGCCCGGGTGGTGCCGATGTCCGCGCCAGAGCACGACGCGGCGGCCGCCCTCAGCTCGCACGTGCCGCATCTGTTGGCCGGCGCGCTGGCCGGGGCGGTGCAGCGGTCGACGCTGCGTGACGCCGTGCTCTCCCTCGCCGCGGGCAGCTTCACCGACGGCACCCGGGTGGCCGGTGGCCCGCCGCAACGCACCGCCAACATGCTGCTCGGCAACCGGGACCGGGTGCTCAGCGGCCTGGCGTCGGTCCGGGCGATGCTCGACGAACTCGCCGACGCGCTGCGGGCCGCTGACGCCGGCACGCTGACCGACCGGTTGGCCGAGGGGCGGGCCGCCCGCGCCACGCTGGGGGAGCGGCGCTTCGACACCCACCAGCGGGAGTTCCCGGCCCCCGCCGACCACGCGGGGGAGTTGGACTACCTGCGCGCGCTGGGGGCGGCCGGCGGCCACCTCACCGGCTGCCGGACGGCCGGCGGCGCGGTCACGTACACCGGGCAGCTGCCGCACACGCCCGATCCCGCCTGAGCCGGGCGAGCGGCGCTGCGCCCGGACCGGGCCGCGGCATGGCCTAGGGTTGAGGCATGGTGGACGCACCCGTCGTGGCCGTACGCGGCGAGGCGTACCGGGAGGTGGCTCCCGAGCTGGCCCGGTTCGCCGTCACCGCGAGCGCCCGGGGCCGGGACCGGGAGAGCACGCTCGCCCGATTGGCCGAGCGGGCCGCCGCCGTCCGGGTGCTGCTCGACGAGGCCGGCCCGGCCGTGGAGCGGCGGGAGACCGGGCAGCTCCGCGTCTGGCCGGAGACCCGGCGCTCCGGCGAGCGGGTGGTGGCGTACCACGGCAGCGTCGGCACCACGGTGACCGTCCAGGACTTCACCGCGCTCGGCGAGCTGATGCTCCGCCTGGCCGACCAGGACCAGGTCGAGGTGGCCGGCCCGTGGTGGTCGCTGCGCCCGGACAGCCCGGCCCACCGGGAGGCGCGGCACGCGGCGATCGCGGACGCGCTGGCCCGCGCCCGGGAGTACGCGGAGGCGCTCGGCGCCCGGGTGACCGCCCTGCTGGAGCTGGCCGACACCGGCGTGCCCGCCGCCCCGCCGATGCTGGCCCGGGCGGCGTTCGCCAAGGGCGGCCCCGCCGCCCCGCCCGAGCTGGAGCTGGACCCGCAGCCGCAGTCCGTGCAGGCGGCGGTCGAGGCCCGGTTCACCATCAGCGAGCCGGTGCTCGGCTGATGCCCCCGGCCCGGCAGCTCTCCGTCGACGACCTGGTGGCCCGGGCGCGGGCCCTGGCCGATGCCGGGCCGCGGCAGCTGCTCGGCATCGCCGGCGCGCCCGGCGCGGGCAAGTCGACCCTGGCCGAGCGGATCGTCGCCGAGGTCGGGCCGCTCGCCCGGCTGGTGCCGATGGACGGCTTCCACCTGGCCCAGTCGGAGCTGCTCCGGCTGGGCCGGGAGGGGCGCAAGGGTGCGCCGGACACGTTCGACGTCAACGGGTTCGTGTCCCTGCTGCGCCGGTTGCGCCGGCTGGAGCCGACCTCGGTCTGGGCGCCGGTGTTCCGCCGCGACCTGGAGGAGCCGGTCGCGGGGGCGATCGAGGTGCCGCCCGAGGTGCGGCTGGTGGTGACGGAGGGCAACTACCTCCTGCTGCGGGAGGACCCGTGGGAGGAGGTGCGGACGCTGGTGCACGAGGTCTGGTTCCTGGACCTCGACGCCGAGCTGCGGGTGCGCCGGCTGACCGCCCGGCACGAGGCGTACGGGAAGACCCCGGAGCAGGCCCGCGCCTGGGCGCTGGGCAGCGACGAGGCGAACGCGGCCCGGGTCGCGGGCACCGCCGAGCACGCCGACCTGGTGGTCCGGCTAGTCGACCCCCTGCCGGGGTGACGGGACGGCCCGGCGCAGCAGTCGGGCCACCACCGCCCGCTCCCGGGTGAACTCCAGCGCCTCCGGGTAGTTGCTGTGGCTGCGGATCGGCGGGTCCGCCACCTCACCCCCGCTGGGGTGCAGGGCCTCCGGGTCGGCGACCGGCACGTCCCGCTCGCCGGCGTTGACCGGCCAGCCCAGCGGGTCGGTGTCGCGCCAGAAGTTGGTCCAGGCGACGTATCCGCCGGGCCAGGTCAGTGCCCGGGCGAGGGCACGCAGCCGGTCCGGCCCGAAGTAGGCGGGGAAGACCCGGCCGTAGAGGCGGGTGAGCTGGCAGCCGTACGAGAAGAACCAGATCCGCCGGCGCCAGTGGCGGGGCAGTTGCAGCAGCGTGGCGGCGCAGATGACGGTGCCCTGGCTGTGCCCGGAGAGGATCACGCCGTCCATCCGGTCCGGATGGTGCGGGGTGAGCGCGAGCAGGCCGGCCACCCGGGTCTGGAGTTCCGGCACGGCCCGTTCGGCGTAGCTCGGCGGGGCGAGCGGGTGCGCGGCCCGGGGCCAGAACGTGCCGACGTCCCAGATGACGCCGACCGAGCGCCGCACGGTGTCGTTGCGGTAGACGAACAGGCCGATCACACCGACCACCACGGGCAGCAGGCCCAGCAGCATGTCGCCGAGGTCGGCGGCCCGGTGGACGACCGCCGGCCAGCCGGCGGGGGACTGCGGGCTGGGGCGGCTGCGGGACAGCGCCGCCGCGCAGCAGAGCGTGACCAGGCCGGTGGAAACCGCGGCGTGGCACCCGATCAGCCGGATCGCGTGCTCGCCGACGAGCCGGTGCAGCGCCCGGAACGTGCTGACGTCGCGGCAGCGGCGCAGGTCGTGCGCGGAGAGGCCGGCGGCCGCGGCGAGGGTGGCGTGCTCGGTGCGGCGCAGCGACCGGAACAGGAAGCCGGCCCGGACCAGCAGGCCGAGCAGGGCGAGCAGGCCGACCACGCAGGCCAGCCCGGCCCAGAACACCGCGAGCGGGGGCACCACCCGGAAGGATTCGCTCGGCGTGCCCCGGCTGTTGAGCCGGTCGCTGAACCAGTAGAGCAGGCCGGCGCAGTAGGCGACGGCCATCATCCAGCCGAAGCCGGCGATCAGCGCGGGCCCGCGCCCGCCCCAGGCCAGATCGGTGTGGGCACCGAGCGGCTGCTCGGCCACCGCCGGCCGGGTGCGGGGCAGCAGCAGGCCGGTCACGGCGACCGCGACGGCCGGCACGACGAGCGCCCAGATGTCCAGCCCGGCGGGTGCGGGCGGTACGGCGGGCAGTCCCCGCTCGATCCAGACCACCCCGAACGGCAGCAGCGCGGCGCCGGCCGCCGGGGCGAGCAGCGCCCGCCGCCCGGAGCGGTTCACCGCGCCGATGGCGATCAGCAGCAGCACCTGGTACGTGGCGAGCCAGGCGACGGCGGTGTCGTAGCCGGGCAGCGACCGGTCGGCCCGGCAGCCGGGGATGCCCGGGTCGTGGGCGCAGCCGACCGGTGGGCGGAACTCGGCCAGCGGCCGCCCGGCCGGGCCGTCGGGGAGCAGCAGCAGCGCGAAGGTGCCGACCAGTCCGAGGCCGGCGAGGACGGCGACGGTGGCGCTCCACCGACCGAGCGGGGTCGCCCCCTGGCGGCGACTCAACCAGGGCCGGGCCACCGCGACCACGGCGATGGCCACGACGGCAGCGAGCAGGACGACGGTCGGCCAGGCGACCGCGGCCCGTGTCCCGCGCGGCGGGTCCATGATGATCACCGCGCTGACCGGTACGGCGGCGGCCGCCACCGCGCCGGTGCACAGGTGCAGCACGGCGGCCCGGCGCAACTGGCCCTCGCCGCACCAGAAGGTCGGGTCCTGGAGGGGGTTCTCCCACGGTTCGGGGGGTTCGGTCGCCGGGCGGTCGTCCCGGTTCCCCGGGCGGGGCCGGGGATCGGCGGGCATCTCCGCCTCGTACTGGTAGGTGCGCCAGGCGAGCCCGCCGAGCGCCAGGAGTATGAGCAGCGGCAGCAGCAAACCGACGGTGAGTGCCCGGGTGTCCCGGCGCCACCAGGTGTCGCCCAGCCACTCCCAGGGGCCGGGAAGGTGGCTGAGGCAGTCCGGGCCGACGCACTGCCAGGCGATCAGGTCCACGCCGACCCCGGTCAGCGTGATCACCAGGGTGCCGGTGAGGCTCAGGCAGAACAGCCGGATGAGCCACGCGACGATGCCGGAGCGGCTGCCCCAGCGTTCCTGGTCGGGGTCGGCCGGGATGCCGGTGCGTGCGAAGAGTGCCACGTTGGCCAGGGTGAACGGCAGCAGCAGCGTCCACAGCGCCCGCTCGACGTCCCGCGCCGTCCGCGCGCCCGAGGTCAACTGCCCCCAGCTGTACGCCTCGACGCTGATCGGGTCGTCGCGGCCGGCGGTGGTGGACCGGTAGAAGCCGGTCACGTCACCGCCGGCGACGCGCCAGGGCTGCGGCCCGTCACCGCCGGGCGCGGGGTGCAGGCCGAGCAGCTGGTTCGGCGGGGTGTTCGACACCCCGTGCACCCGAAGTTCGAGCACCCGTTCCATGATTCGCGCTCCCTGGGTCAACCCTCCCACTACCCAGAGTGCACTGTCCGGTACGGATCCGCACCCCCAAGAGCCGGTGTTTTAGCAGGTCAAGTGGCATTATCCAGGGCCCGGACCGGGCGGGCGGGATTACCGACCGCCACTACGTCGGGTGGCAGGTCCCGGGTCACCACCGCGCCGGCGCCGACCACCGTGTTCGCCCCGACGGTGACCCCGGCCAGCACGATCACCCCGCCACCGAGCCAGGCGTTGTCGCCGATGGTGATCGGTTTCGCCGCCTCCCACTTGGCCCGCCGGGGCTCCGGTTCGACCGGGTGGGTCGCGGTGAGGAGCTGGACGTTCGGTCCGATCTGGACGTCGGCGCCGATGGTGATCCGGGCGACGTCGAGGAACACCGCGTTGAAGTTGACGAAGCTGCGCGGCCCCAGGTGGGTCTGCCAGCCGTAGTCGCAGTGGAACGGCGGTCGGACCCAGGCGTTCTCACCCACCGAGCCGAGCAGCTCGCGCAGCGCGGCGAGCCGTCCGTCGGGGTCGTCGGCGGAGGTGGCGTTGAACCGTTCGGTGAGCCGGGCCGCCCGGTCCAGGTCGGCGATGATCTCGGGGTCGTCGGCGAGGTAGAGCTCGCCCGCGAGCATGCGGTCCTTCATGGAGGTCACCGGCAGATCATGCCCCGGATCGTCCGGGAATCTGTCGGCTCCGCGACTTCCGATTGCATACCCGGTATGTAATCCTGACGCTACGCATCGATGTGCTTCCCATCGATGAAGACGCTTCGGGAGGAGCAGAGGTTGCTCGGAAAGAGAAGAAAACTCGTCGCGCTCGGCCTCGCCGGCACCCTGGTGCTCGGCAGCACGCCGGGGACCGCCGCCGCACGTCCCGCCACCACGCCGGCCGGCCCCACCGCCGCCCGGCCCACCGGCACGACCGGTCGACCGGTCACCGTCACCCTGCTCACCGGGGACCGGGTCACCGTCACCGGCGACGGCCGGGCCGCCGTCCACCCCGGTCCCGGCCGCGCCGGCACCCGGTTCCTGGTCGGCCGGGACCGTGGCCACCTCACCGTGACGCCCCGCGACGCGCTGCCACTGATCCACGCGGGGCGGGTCGACCGGCGCCTCTTCGACGTCACCGAACTGATCTCGTCCGGCTATGACGACGCCCACCGGGACACGCTGCCGCTACTGGTGTCGTACCCGAAGGGGGTCGCCCGGCGCGGCGCCGCGCCCGTCGCGGGCACCCGGGTGACCCGCGAGCTGCCGGCGATCGGCGGCGCGGCGGTCACCGCGGCGAAGGCCGACGCGGGCGCGGTCTGGCGGACCCTGACGGCCGGCAGCCCCGGCGCCCGGATCGACGCGGCGGGGGGTGCCGACCGGATCTGGCTCGACGGCAGGCGACAGATCTCCCTGGACCACAGCGTGCCGCAGATCGGCGCGCCGACCGCCTGGGCCGCCGGCTTCACCGGCAAGGGGGTCACCGTCGCCGTGCTCGACACCGGCGTCGACGTCACCCACCCCGACCTCGCCGGCCGGGTCGCCGAGTCGCGCAACTTCAGCGAGATGCCCGACGCCGACGACAAGGTCGGCCACGGCACCCACGTCGCCTCGATCATCGGCGGCAGCGGTGCGGCCTCCGGTGGCAAGTACCGGGGCGTGGCACCGGACGCGACCCTGCTCTCCGGCAAGGTCTGCGAGGAGTACGGCTGCGCCGACTCGGCCATCCTGGCCGGCATGGAGTGGGCCGCCGTGGAGAAGGACGCCGATGTGGTCAACCTGAGCCTCGGCGGCTGGAACACCCCGGAGATCGACCCGCTCGAGCAGGCCGTGCAGACGCTGACCGCGCAGACCGGCACCCTCTTCGTCATCGCAGCCGGCAACGACGGCGCGGACGGCTCGGTCAGCTCGCCGGCCACCGCCGACGACGCGCTCGCCGTGGGCGCGGTGGACCGCGACGACGAGCTGGCGCCCTTCTCCAGTCGGGGACCACGCGCCGGCGACGACGCCCTCAAGCCCGAGATCACCGCGCCCGGCGTGGAGATCGTCGCCGCCCGGGCCGCTAACGGCCAGATCGGCGACCCGGTGGGAGACAGCTACGTCTCCCTCTCCGGCACCTCGATGGCCACCCCGCACGTGGTCGGCGCGGCGGCGATCCTCGCCCAGCGGCACCCCGACTGGGCCGCCGGGCAGCTCAAGGCGACGCTGATGTCCTCGGCGAAGCCGCACCCGGAGCAGACCGCGTACGAGCAGGGAGCCGGCCGGGTCGACGTGGCACACGCGATCAGCGAGCCGGTGACCAGCGAGCCCGCCGGCATCTCCTTCGGCCGGGCGGCCTGGCCGCACGACGACGACGCTCCGATCGAGCGCACGGTCACCTGGCACAACTCCGGTACGAGCGTGCTCACCCTCGACCTGACCACCGAGATCACCGGGCCGGGCGGGCGGACCGCGCCGGCGGGGATGTTCCGGCTGAGCGCCACCCGGGTCACCGTGCCGGCCGGCGGCACCGCCCAGGTGACCGTCACCGTGGACACCCGGCTCGGCGGCGCCGACGGCTACTGGACCGGGCGGATCGTGGCCCGCGCCGGCGACACGGTCGCGGTCACCCCGCTGGCCGTGAACCGGGAGGTGGAGAGCTACACGGTGACCATCAGTCACCGGAACCGGGCCGGCGCGGCGACCGGGGACTACTTCACCACCCTGGCCGGGCTGGACGGCTTCGCGACGATCGACGTCTACGACGCCGACGGCGAGGCTCAGGTGCGCGTCCCGAAGGGCGCGTACGGCCTGTACACCATCGTCTTCGAGAGCGACGGTCAGGGCGAACCGGCCGGGGCCAGCACGCTGGCGCAGCCGCTCCTGACCGTGGACCGCGACCTGCGGCTCACCGTGGACGCCCGGTCGGCGAAACCGGTCCGGGTGACCGTGCCGAAGCGGGACGCCACGCCCGCCCTGGTCGACGTCGGCGCCAACTGGTTCTCCGCGGACGGTGGCGGTTACGGCTTCAGCCTGCTGTCGGCGGACTTCACCGGGCTGGCCAGCGCTCAGCTCGGCGGCGCCACGACGGCCGACCGGTTCGTCGGCGCGGTCGGCAGCCAGTGGGCCGACCTGACGGCCGCCTCCAGCCCGTACCTCTACGCCACCAGCGAGGCGCTGCCCGGCCGTTTCCCGACCGGGTACGTCAAGCACTACCGGCAGCGGGACCTGGCCACCGTGGTGCACCGGTTCCGCGGCGGGGCCCCGGGCCAGGAGGCGGAGCGGATCGTCTTCCCCGACTCCGCGTACAACATCGGCGGGTGGGCGATCGGCCTGCCCACCACCGTCCCCGGCCAGCGGGTCGAGCACTACAGCACCGCCGGGATGCGCTGGAGCACCGAGCTCGACCTCGGCACCCGGGACGAGGAGGGCTGGCTGAACCCGCAGACCGCGCTCTTCGCGGACCGGGTCCGGTACCGCCCGGGCCGGACCGTCCGGGAGGACTGGAACGCGGCGCCGTACGGGCCGTCCTTCCCGCAGCCGCGCTGGCCGGGGGAGGGCGTCACCCGCAACGGTGACACGATCGCCGTCGGCCTGCCGCTGTTCAGCGACGCGGCCGGGCACGCCGGTGCGTCGCTCACCGAGGCCGAGCAGACCGCGCTCTACCGCGACGGTGAGCTGGTCGGCGAGTCCCCGTACGGCGGGTACGGTGAGTTCGAGGTGCCGGCGGGCGCCGCGGACTACCGGCTGGAGACCTCCGCCCGGCGCGGCTTCACCGACCTGAGCACCGAGGTCACGGCGACCTGGACCTTCCGCTCCCGGCACGTCGCCGGGGACGACTGGATCCCGCTGCCCGCCATGGCGGTGCGCTTCGCGCCGCCGCTGGCCGTGGACAACAGCGCCCCGGCCGGCCGGACCTTCACCATCCCGGTGACCGTCGAGCGGCAGCCGGGCGCGCCGGCCGCCAAGGTCGCCAAGCTCACCGTCGACGTCTCCTACGACGGCGGGCAGACCTGGCGGAAGGCGGACCTGCACAAGCAAGGCGCCGGCTGGGCGGCCGTGGTCCGGCACCCCGCCGGCCCCGGGTACGTCTCCCTGCGGGCCACCGCGCGGGACAGCGCCGGCAACACGGTGACCGAGCGGATCATCCAGGCGTACCGCCTGCGGTGAGCCGCGTCCGGGCCCGCGGTCTCCCCGCCGGGAGGCCCGGACGGCGGACGGGCCGGGGCAGCGCGCCCCGGCCCGTTCCGCGTCAGTCGTTGGCGTGCAGCGCCGCGTTCAGCTCGATGCCCCGGCCGGTGCGCGGCTTCGCCTCCAGCGCGCCGGTCACCGAGTTGCGCCAGAAGAGCAGCCCGTCCACGCCGGACAGCTCGCGGGCCTTCACCACCCGGCCGTCCGGCAGAGTGATCTTGGAGGCGGCGGTGATGTAGCAGCCGGCCTCCACCACGCAGTCGTCACCGAGGGTGATCCCCACGCCCGCGTTCGCGCCGACCAGGCTCCGCTCACCGATCCGCACCTTCTCGGTGCCGCCGCCGGAGAGGGTGCCCATGATGGACGCGCCGCCGCCGATGTCGGAGCCGTCGCCGACCACCACGCCCTGCACGATCCGCCCCTCGACCATCGAGGTGCCCAGCGTGCCGGCGTTGAAGTTGACGAAGCCCTCGTGCATCACGGTGGTGCCGGCGGCCAGGTGGGCGCCGAGCCGGACCCGGTCCGCGTCGGCGATCCGCACGCCGGACGGGACCACGTAGTCGGTCATCCGGGGGAACTTGTCCACCCCGTACACGGCCAGGTGGCGGCCGGCGGCCCGCTCGATGACGCGCAGCTCGTCCACCCGCTCGGGCGGGCACGGCCCCGCCGAGGTCCAGGCCACGTTGGCCAGCTTGCCGAAGATGCCGTCCAGGTTGAGCTCGTTGGGTCGCACCAGGCGGTGGGAGAGCAGGTGCAGCCGGAGGTACGCGTCGGGGGCGTCCTTGATCGGGTCGTCCAGCGAGCCGATCACGGTGACCACCTGGACCGTACGCAGGCCGGGCAGCGACCGCTCGCCGACCGCCCCGGGCGGCAGGTCGAGCACGTCGGCCTGGTCCTCGCCGGGGACCAGCGGCAACTCGCCGAGTCCCAGCTTGCCGGTCGGATACCAGGTGTCCAGCACCTGATCGTCAGCGGTGATCGTGGCCAGGCCGATGCCCCAGGCAGACTGTGCGCTCCTCACGGTGCTGACGGTACCGTGCGAATCATGCAGAACCCGCTGACCCCCGAGGTCTTGGCTGATCCGGTGGCGCTGACCCGCGCGCTGGTCGACATGGAGTCCGTTTCCCTGAACGAGAAGGCGATCGCCGACTGTGTCGAGGACGTGCTGCGGGGCGTTCCGCACCTGACCACCTTCCGGCACTCCAACACCGTGATGGCGCGCACCGACCTGGGTCGGGCGCAGCGGGTGGTGCTCGCCGGCCACCTGGACACGGTGCCGCTCAACGGCAACTTCCCGTCGACCATGCGCGGCGACCTGATGTACGGCTGCGGCACCTCCGACATGAAGTCCGGGGTGGCCTTCGCGCTGCACCTGGCGGTGACGCTGCCCGACCCGCGCTACGACGTCACGTACTTCTTCTACGAGGCCGAGGAGATCGAGTCCCGGTACAACGGCCTCACGCTCGTCTCCCAGGCCCACCCCGAGTGGCTCCAGGCCGACTTCGCGGTGCTGCTGGAACCGACGTACGGGATCGTCGAGGCGGGCTGCCAGGGCACCATGCGGGCGGTCGTCACCACGCACGGCGAGCGCGCCCACGCGGCCCGGTCCTGGCACGGGGTGAACGCGATCCACGGCGCGGGCGAGGTGCTGCGCCGGCTGACCGCGTACGAGGCCCGCCGGGTCACCATCGAGGGCTGCGACTACCGCGAGGGGTTGAACGCGGTGCGGATCACCGGCGGGGTGGCCGGCAACGTCATCCCGGACCACTGCGAGATCGAGATCAACTACCGGTACGCCCCGGACCGGGACCCGGCCGCGGCCGAGGCGCACCTGCGCGAGGTCTTCGCCGGCTTCGACCTGGCGGTGACCGACGCGGCGGCCGGCGCCGCCCCCGGGCTGGACAACCCGCCGGCCCAGGAGTTCCTGGCCGCGGTCGGGGCGGCGCCGATCGGCAAGTTGGGCTGGACGGACGTGGCCCGGTTCGCGGCCCTGGGCATCCCGGCGCTGAACTTCGGCCCCGGCGACCCCAACCTGGCCCATCACAAGGACGAGCACGTCGAGCTGACCAAGATCCGCGACGGCGCGGCCACCCTGCACCGCTGGCTCGCTTCGGCCTGACCCCGACACCCGATCGGGGGGCCCGCGACGGTGTCGCGGACCCCCCGGAGTCGGGCCGGCGGCCGGTCAGACGTTCGTGCTCAGCGAGGCTTCGGTCTCGGTGGACTCGCCGGTCAGGTCGGTGTGGTGGGCTTCCATCATCCGGGCACGGCGGCGCTCGGCCACCACGTCGCGGATCCGCCGCTGCATCTGCCGGCGGATCCGGACCATCTCGCTGTTGCTGATCAACGCTCGCTCCTCCCCCGAAGGCAACGCGCCGGGGCATACCCCGTATGTGAATAGTAAGACGTACGAGCGACCGAATTAGTTGCCCAAGATCGCGAAGAATTTCGTCGGCTGGCCCGCCTCCGCGCCCGGCCGCCGTGCCTCCACTACGGTGGCTGCATGAGCCAGAGCGACGGGCGGCCGCCCGGCCGCGTTCCGGGCGGGGAGCGGCACCGCGGTGCCGTCACCCTGCGCAACCGGGCGATCCCCACCAGCACCGCCGACCAACGGTTGCTGGACTCGCGGGGCAGGGGCGACTGGAAGACCAAGGACGCCTGGCGGGCGCTGCGCATTTTGTCGGAGTTCGTCGAGGGTTTCGACACCCTGGCCGACCTGCCACCCGCGGTGAGCGTCTTCGGCTCGGCCCGCAGCAAGCCGGACAGCCTGGAATGCCGGCTGGCCGAGGAGTTGGGCGGCGCCCTGGCCCGGGCCGGCTACGCGGTGATCACCGGCGGCGGCCCCGGCGTGATGGAGGCGGCCAACCGGGGCGCCAGCGAGGCCGGTGGGCTCTCCGTCGGCCTCGGCATCGAGCTGCCGTTCGAGCAGGGCCTCAACGACTGGGTCGACCTGGCGATCGACTTCCGCTACTTCTTCGCCCGCAAGACCATGTTCGTCAAGTACGCGCAGGCGTTCGTCGTGCTGCCCGGCGGCTTCGGCACCATGGACGAGCTCTTCGAGGCGCTGACCCTGGTGCAGACCGGCAAGGTCACCCGCTTCCCGGTGGTGCTGATGGGCGTCGACTACTGGAGCGGGCTGCTCGACTGGCTGCGGGACGCGATGGCCGGCGAGGGCAAGATCGGCCCGGCCGACCTGGAGCTGATCTGCCTCACCGACGACGTCGACGAGGCGGTCCGGCACATCGTGGAGGCCGAGGCGGTGCTCTCCGCCGAGCAGGAGGCGATCCGCGAGGAGGCGGTCGCCCGGGTCGCCGCCGACCAGCGGGCCGCCGCCGACGCCGCGCCCGAGGGCCCGGGGGCCCGGCGGGCCGGGGAGCGCTGAGTCGTGGCCGCGATCTGCGTGTTCTGCGCGTCCTCCCGCACCCTGGACCAGCGCTGGCTGCAGCTGGCCGCCGAGACCGGCGGGGAGCTGGCCCGGCGCGGGCACACGCTGGTCAGTGGCGGTGGCTGCGTGGGGATGATGGGCGCGGTGGCGGACGGGGCCCGGGCCGCCGGCGGCCGTACCCTCGGGGTCATCCCGCAGTCGCTGGTCGACCTGGAGGTCGCCGACCTGGCCGCCGACGAGCTGCTGGTCACCGACGGGATGGCCAGCCGCAAGACGCTCATGATTGACAAGTCGGACGCGTTCGTCGCGCTGCCCGGCGGGCTCGGCACCCTCGACGAGCTGTTCGAGGTGTGGACCACCGCCACCCTGGCCCTGCACGACAAGCCGATGGTGCTGGTCGACGCCGACGGTTTCTACCGCCCCCTGCTCGACTGGCTGCACACCCTCGCGGACCACCACTTCCTCAAGCCGGCCGGCCTCGACCTCCTGATGGTGGCCGACACCGTCCCCGCCGCCCTCACCCTCCTAGACGCCCACCTCACCTAACCCCCACCCCACCCCACCCCCCACCCCCCCACCCCCCCACCCCCCCACCCACCGCCCACCGCGCGGTCGATCATGAAGTTGGCGGCGAAGTCGATCTCCGTTGGTGCCGTCAACCTCATGATCGACGTGAGCTGGGGCGGGGTGAGGGTGGGCGGTGGGGTGGGTGGTGGGGTGGGTGGGGTGGGTGGTGTCGGTTTTCGGGCGTCGTACCGGCGTGGTGGGATGTGGGCGATGGAGGCGTACCGGCTGGTGCGCCGGCCCGGTGGGGTGGGGGCGGGGGTCGTCCACTCCGGCGGGGCGGGGCAGGGGGGTGGCCGGGCCGAGGGCCCGGCCGTAGCGGAGCCGCGATCCGGGGGGTCGACGGGCGATGGCGCGCACCCGCGCGCCGCCCACGGACCCGACGCGCGGCGACCCGATCCGGTGCAGGCCGAGGTGGTCGCGCACACCGACGGGCCGATGCTGGTGGTCGGCGGGCCGGGCACCGGCAAGACCAGCACGCTCGTCGAGGCGGTCGCCGCCCGGGTGGCCGAGGGCGTCGACCCGGAACGCATTCTGGTGCTCACCTTCGGCCGGCGCGGCGCCACCGACCTGCGCCACCGGATCGAGGCGCGGATCGCCGGCACCGGCCACCGCCCCGCCGACGGGCCGGCGGTCGGCGGCACCGCGACCCGGCCCGTCCGGGTGGTCCGCGAGCCGCTGGTGCGCACCTTCCCGGCGTACGCCTTCGGACTGCTGCGGCGGGCCGCCGTCGAGCGGGGCGAACCGTCGCCCCGGCTGCTCACCGGTCCCGAGCAGGACCTGATCATCCGCGAGCTGCTGGACGTGGTCGGCGAGGAGCCGGGCGACGACCCGGTCGGCTGGCCGGAGGACCTGCGCCCCGCGCTGCGTACCCGGGCCTTCGCCCAGCAGCTCCGCGACCTGCTGATGCGTGCCGCCGAGCGGGGCGTCGGCCCGGTCGAGCTGGCCCGGCTGGGGGAGAAGCTGGGCCGCGCCGACTGGCCGGCCGCCGCCCGCTTCCTCCGCGAGTACGTCGCCGTCCTCGCCCTGCGCGACGTCAGCAACCGGGGCTCCATCGCGTACGACCCGGCCGAACTGGTCCGGGCCGCCACCGGCATGCTGCTCGACGACCCCGAGCTGCTGGCCGCCGAGCGCCGCCGGCTGGCGCACGTCTACGTGGACGAACTCGCCGACACCGACCCCGCCCAGCTCGACCTGCTCGCCGTGCTGGCCGGCGGTGGCAAGTCCCTGGTCGCCTTCGCCGACCCGGACTCCTCCACGTACGCCTTCCGCGGCGCCGACCCGGCCGGCGTGGGCACCTTCCCGCACCGGTTCCGCACCGCCTCCGGGGCGCCGGCCGCGCAGGTCACGCTGACCACGTCGTACCGGGCCGGGCCGGAGCTGCTCGCGGCGACCGCCCGGCTGGCCCGCCGGCTGCGCGGCCCGGCGGGGCACCGCCGGCTGCACCCGCTGCCCGACGCGCCACCCGGCGCCGTCGAGGTACGCACCTTCCGCTCCGCCACCAGCGAGTCCGCCTGGCTGGCCCACGCGCTGCGCGAGGCGCACCTGCTCGACGGGGTGCCCTGGTCCCGGATGGCGGTGCTGGTCCGGTCCACCGGCCGGCAGCTGCCGTCGCTGCGACGGGCCCTGCACACGGCCGGGGTGCCGACCGTGGTGCACGGCGAGGACCTGCCGCTGCACCTGCAGCCCGGGGTGGCCCCGCTGCTGCTCCTGCTCCGCTGCGCTCTCGACCCCGAGCAGCTGGACGAGGAGGCGGCGGTCGCCCTGCTGCACTCGCCGCTGGGCGGCGCCGACCCGCTCGCCGAACGCCGGCTGCGGCAGGGCCTCCGCGCGCTGGCGCTGGCCGCCGGCGACCGCCGTCCCTCCGGCGAGCTGATCGTCGAGGCGCTGCGCGACCCGGCCGAACTGGCCACCGTGGAGCGGCGCTGGGCGGCCCCCGCGCAGGCGGTGGCCCGCCTGCTGGACACCGCCCGGCAGGCCGCCGCCGGGCCGGGCGCGACCGCCGAGGACGTGCTGTGGGCGGTGTGGCGGGAGAGCGGCCTGGCCGAGCGCTGGGCCGGGGCGATCACCCGGGGTCGGGCGGCCACCGGCGAGCACGAGACCGCGCAGCGCTGGCGGGCCGAGGCCGCCGACCGGGACCTGGACGCGGTGCTGGTGCTCTTCGACGCGGCGGCCCGGTTCACCGACCGGCTGCCCGGCGCGCGTACCGAGGTCTTCCTCGACCACGTGCTCGGCCAGGACCTGCCCGCCGACACCCTCGCCGCCAGCGCCGACCGGGGCGAGGCGGTACGCCTGCTCACCGCGCACGCCGCCAAGGGGTTGGAGTGGGACCTGGTCGCCATCGCCGGGGTGCAGGAGGGTGTCTGGCCGGACCTGCGGCTGCGCGGCAGTTTGCTCGGCTCGGAACGGCTGGTCGACGTGCTCGCCGGCCGGGCCGACGGCGCCGGTCTCCGGGCCAGCCTGGTCGGGCAGACCTCGGCGCTGCTCGACGAGGAGCGCCGGCTCTTCCACGTGGCGGTCAGCCGGGCCCGCCGCCGGCTGCTGGTCACCGCGGTCGCCTCCGCGGCGGTGGGCGGCGACGACCACGAGGAGCAGCCCAGCCGCTTCCTGCACGAACTGGCCGCCGCCGGGCCGCCGGCCGTGGGTGGGAGCGGCGCGCCGCCGGCCGGCCCGCACCCGACGCCGATGCCGGACGGGCCGGTGCCGGTCGTCGACGACCCGCCGGACGGCGCGCCGGTGGTTCTCCCGGTCACCCTGCCGCCGCGCGGGCTCACCCTGTCCGCGCTGGTCGCGGAGCTGCGTACCGCGGTCACCGACCCGGCCGTGCCGGTCACCCGGCGGCGCGCGGCGGCGGCCGAGCTGGCCCGGCTGGCCGCCGCCGGGGTGCCCGGCGCGCACCCAGACGACTGGTGGGGGCTGCGCGGCCTCTCCGACGACCGGCCGCTGGTCGACGAGGGAGAGCCGGTCCGGGTCACCCCGTCGGCGATGGAGAGCGCGCTGCGGTGCAGCCTGCGTTGGCTGCTGGAACGGCACGGCGGCAGCGGTCCGGCCAGCGCCGCGCAGGGCGTCGGCAACCTGGTGCACGCCGCCGCGATGCTGGCCGAGGACGCCAGCGCCGACCGGACCGCCCTGCTGGACTACGTGGCCGCCCGGTTCGACGCGATCGAGCTGGCCGCCCGCTGGATGGTCGGCCCCGAGCGGCAGCGCGCCGAGGCGATGGTGGACAAGCTGCTCCGCTGGCTGGCCGGCAACCCGCGCCGGCTGCTCGCCATCGAGCACGAGTTCGCCGTCCGGCTGGACGACCCGGCCCGGCCGATCGAGCTGACCGGCCGGGTGGACCGGCTGGAGGTCGACGAGGACGGCCGGCTCGTGGTCATCGACCTGAAGACCGGCAAGTCCACCGCGGTCACCGAGCGGGAGGTCGCCGAGCATCCGCAGCTCGGGGCGTACCAGGCGGCGGTGGAGGCGGGAGCGTTCGCGGAGTTCGGCGAGGAGTCCGGGGGCGCCGCGCTGGTGCAGCTCGGCACCGGGGCGAAGGAGGCCAAGGAGCAGGCGCAGGCCGCCGCCGGGGAGGGCCCCGAGGCCGGGTGGGCCACCGCGCTGGTCCGGCGGACCGCGGACACGATGGCCGCCGCGACGTTCGCGGCGGTCGCCAACGCCAAGTGCCGGGTCTGCCCGGTACGCACCAGCTGCCCGGTGTCCGGCCAGGGCCGCCAGGTCGTCGAGCCGCCCGCGGAGAGCCCGTGACCACCCAGCCCACGCTGTTCGGCGCCGGTGCCGCCCCGGCGCCCCGCGCCGCCGACGCCGGCCCCCGCTACACGCCGGTCGAGCTGGCCAAGCTGCTCCGGCTGCCGGCGCCCACCCGGGAGCAGGCGGCGATCATCGCGGCCCCGGTCGAGCCGCTGCTGGTGGTGGCCGGCGCCGGCTCCGGCAAGACCGAGACGATGGCCGCCCGGGTGGTCTGGTTGGTCGCCAACCAGTACGTCCGGCCCGAGCAGGTGCTCGGCCTCACCTTCACCCGCAAGGCCGCCGGCGAGCTGGCGCACCGCGTGCGTACCCGGCTCGACCAGCTGATCCGCCGGCTCGGTCGGCAGGGCCGGGATCCGCACGAGGACCCGCTCACCGGCGAGCCGACCGTCTCCACCTACCACTCGTACGCCGGGCGGATCGTCACCGAGCACGGGCTGCGGGCCGGCTACGAGCCGACCACCCGGCTGCTCACCGAGGCGTCCCGCTGGCAGCTCGTCGACCTGCTGGTGCGCAACTACGACGGGGACATGTCCGAGGTGGACCGGATGCCGTCCACCATCACCGACGCGGTGCTGGCGCTGGCCGGGGAGCTGGACGAGCACCTGGTCGATCCGGACGATCTGGCCGCCTGGACCGGCCGGTTCTTCGCCGACGTGCAGTCCCGCCCCGGCCGGGTCTACGCGGACGTGAAGAAGGCGCTCCAGCTCCAGCGGACCCGGCTCAAGCTGCTACCCCTGGTCCGCGCGTACGCCCGGCGCAAGGACGACTTCGAGGCGATGGACTTCGCCGACCAGCTCGCCCGGGCGGCCCGGGTGGCCCGGGACCACCCCGGCGTCGGGGTGATCGAGCGGGACCGCTTCCGGGTGGTGCTGCTCGACGAGTACCAGGACACCAGCCACGCCCAGGTGGTGCTGCTCAACGCGCTGTTCGGCGGCGGCCACCCGGTCACCGCCGTGGGCGACCCCTGCCAGTCGATCTACGGCTGGCGGGGGGCCAGCGCCGGCACGCTGGACCGGTTCCCCACCGAGTTCGCCCGCGCCGACGGCACCCCCGCCGAGGTGCTGAGCCTCACCACCAGCTGGCGCAACCGGCCGGAGATCCTCGGCGTCGCCAACGCGCTCTCGGTGCCGCTGCGGGCGGCCGGCGCCCGGGTGCCCGAGCTGCACGCCGCGCTCAGCGTCCGCGAGCCGATCCCGCACCGCAGCCCGCGCGGCCGGGCCGCCGGCACCGTGCACTGCGCGCTCCTGGAGACGTACGCCGACGAGGCGGACTGGATCGCGGACAGCGTGCTGGCCGCCTGGCGGGGCGCGGCCGGGACGCCCGGCGCGCTGCCCGAGCACATCCCGGTGCCGCAGCGCCCCACCACCGCCGTGCTGGTCCGGGTGCGCAGCCAGATCCCGGCGATCGAGTCCGCGCTGCGCGCCCGCGGGCTGCCGGTCGACGTGGTCGGGCTCGGCGGCCTGCTGGACACCCCCGAGGTCCGGGACGTGGTCTGCACGCTGCGGGTGCTCGCCGACCCGACCGACGGGGCGGCGCTGCTGCGGCTGCTCACCGGGGCGCGCTGGCGGATCGGGCCGCGTGACCTGGTGGCCCTGCACCGGCGGGCGAAGGCGATCGCCCGGGCCCGCCGGGAGCTGGCCGGCGAGGGCGGGCCCGAGATCACCGTGGACGCGCTCGACGAGGCGACCCTGGTCGAGGCGCTGGCCGACCTCGGGCCGGCGCAGGCGTACTCGGCGGAGGGGTACGCCCGGCTGCGCGCGTACGGGATGGAGCTGGCGCTGCTGCGGTACCGGCTCGACCAGTCCCTGCCGGAGCTGATCGCGGACATCGAGCGGACCATCGGCCTGGACGTGGAGGTGGCGGTCCGGGCCGGCCGGGACGGCACCGGCGACGCCGGCCTGGCCCGCGGCCACCTGGACGCGCTCGGCGACGTGGCGGCCCGGTTCAGCGGTGAGACGCCCGGCGCCACGCTGGCCGGCTTCCTCGCCTATCTGGCCGCCGCCGAGGACGAGGAGCGCGGTCTCACCCCGGGCGAGGTCGAGGTGGTGGAGGGCGCGGTGCAGATCCTCACCGCGCACGCCGCCAAGGGACTGGAGTGGGACGTCGTGGCGGTCGCCGGGCTGAGCCGGGGCGTCTGGCCGGGGCCGGTGCGCAACTCCGACCACTGGCTGGGCGGGCTCGGCGTGCTGCCGTTCCCGCTGCGCGGCGACGCCGACGGCCTGCCCGAGCTGGGGCTGACCGGGGCCGGGGACCAGCGGGGGGTGGCCCGGGCGCTGGAGGACTTCACCGACGCCTGGCGGGCCCACGACGAGCGGGAGGAGCGCCGGCTGGCGTACGTGGCGGTGACCCGGCCCCGGCGGCTGCTGCTCTGCTCCGGCCACTGGTGGGGGGAGGGGACGAAGCGGTTCCGCGGTCCCTCGGTGTTCCTGCGCGAGGTGCACGACGCGTGCCTGGACGGCACCGCCGGGCACCTGGTCGACGAGTGGGCGCCCGAGCCGGCCCCGGACGCGGTCAACCCGACCACCGAGCAGGTGCTCCGCGCCGAGTGGCCGGCCGACCCGCTCGGCGCCCGCCGCCCGGCGCTGGCCGAGGCCGCCGCCCTGGTCCGCCGGTACCTCGCCGACCCCGACGCGGCCCACCGCGAGGCGGCCGTCCTCGCCGCCGGCGCCGCGGCCGTCGACCTCCGGACCGCCGTCGAAGGAGCCGTGCCCGCCGCCGCGCCGCCGGCCGACGATGCCGAGGTGGCGCGCTGGCGGCGGGAGGCCGACCTGCTCCTAACCGAGCGGGCGGAACTGCTGCGCGGGGCGGAGGCGGTCGAGGTCGAGCTGCCCGGGCACCTGTCGGTGACCCAGTTGGTGGCGCTGCGCCGCGACCCGGCGGGCCTGGCCCGGACGCTGCGCCGGCCCATGCCGAGCGAGCCCAACCCGTACGCCCGTCGGGGCACCGCCTTCCACACCTGGCTGGAGCAGCGCTTCGGCGCCGACCGGCTGCTCGATGTGGACGAGCTGCCGGGCGCGGCGGACGAGGATGCCGCCCCGGACGAGGCGCTCACCGACCTCCAGGAGCGCTTCCTGGCCAGCGAGTGGGCCGACCGGGTGCCGGTCGAGGTGGAGGTGCCGTTCGCCACAGTGATCGCCGGCGTGGTGGTACGCGGCCGGATGGACGCCGTCTTCGCCCGCCCCGGCGGCCGGTACGACGTGGTCGACTGGAAGACCGGCCGGCAGCCCACCGGACGGGAGGCCGAGGCGGCGGCGGTGCAGCTCGCCGTCTACCGGCTGGCCTGGGCCGAGCTCGCCGGGGTGCCGGTCGAGCGGGTAGGGGCCGCCTTCCACTACGTCCGGGACGGGGTCACCGTCCGGCCGGCGGACCTGCTGGACGCCGACGGGCTGACCGCACTGGTCGGCGGCGTGCCGGAAATTTCGGCGGACGGGCGCGGCGTTACGTAAACCGTGGTAGGTTAGGCGCGTTGCAGTTTTGGTTACCAGAGACTCTGTGTGCGCCTGGCGGATTGTGGCCCCAGGCGCTCTTTGTTGTGTCCGGAGTTCTCCGGGCGGGGCGACCAGCAGCGACAGGTGCGCCGCGCATCTCCGCGCGACGCACTCAATTTCGGCCCGCAACAGGTGCGGGTCCGAACGTTCCGTCAAGGAGACGAAACACATGGCAATTGGCACCGTCAAGTGGTTCAACGCTGACAAGGGCTTCGGCTTCATCACCCCGGACGGCGGCGGCGCCGACGTCTTCGCCCACTTCTCGGCGATCCAGTCCTCCGGCTACCGGAGCCTGGACGAGAACCAGCGGGTCGAGTTCGAGGTGACCCAGGGCCAGAAGGGCCCGCAGGCGGAGAACATCCGCCCGCTCTGATCTTCGGATCGCTCAGCACCATCCACCGCGCCCTCAGGGCACGGTGACGGGCCCGGTCCGCCGCGCCGCCCCCGCTCCGGCGGGCGGCGCCCGGCGGCGGACCGGCCCGTACCCCCTTCGGTTCGTGCTTGTGAGTCCCGGCGGACGAGTCCCCCGGTTGACAGCGTCGCTCTCGACGCCTCCCTCGACACGTGCCGCGTCGAGGAAGGCTTCCGCATGACCATGACCATGAGCGCGCCCACCTTCGCCACGACGGGCCTGGCTCCCGCGCTGCTCGCCGAACTGTCGGCGCAGGGCATCGCCGAGCCGTTCCCGATCCAGGCGGCGACCCTGCCGGACTCGCTCGCCGGCCGGGACGTGCTCGGCCGGGGCCGGACCGGGTCGGGCAAGACGCTCGCCTTCGGGCTGCCGCTGCTGTCCCGTACCGCCGGCCGTCGGGCCCGCCCCGGCCGGCCGCTGGCGCTCGTGCTGGTGCCGACCCGTGAGCTGGCCCAGCAGGTCACCACCGCGCTCGCCCCGTACGCCCGCGCGGTCGGGCTGCGCTGCGCCACCGTCGTCGGCGGGCTGTCCCTCCAACGGCAGGCGGACGCCCTGCGCGCCGGCGCCGAGGTGCTGGTGGCCACCCCGGGCCGGCTCCACGACCTGATCAACCGCGGCGACGCCCGGCTGGACCAGGTGGCGATCACCGTGCTGGACGAGGCCGACCAGATGGCCGACATGGGCTTCCTGCCGCAGGTGACCAAGCTCCTGGAGCAGGTCGCCCCGAACGGGCAGCGGATGCTCTTCTCCGCCACCCTGGACGGCGGCGTGGACAAGCTGGTCCGCCGCTTCCTCACCGACCCGGTCTCGCACTCCGTCGACCCGGGCACCGCCACCGTGACCGCGATGACCCATCACGTGCTGCACGTCGACGCGGCGGACAAGCCCGACGCGCTCGCGCACATCGCCGCGCGGGAGGGGCGCACCATCCTGTTCATCGCGACCAAGCACCGGGCCGACCGGGTCGCCCGCCAGCTGCTCGCCAAGGGGGTCCGGGCCGCCGCCCTGCACGGCGGCAAGTCGCAGCCGCAGCGCACCCGGATCCTGGAGCAGTTCCGTACCGGCCAGGTGACCGCGCTCGTGGCCACCGACGTGGCGGCTCGCGGCATCCACGTGGACGGGCTGGACATGGTGGTCAACGTGGACCCGCCGACCGAGGCGAAGGACTACCTGCACCGGGGCGGGCGTACCGCCCGGGCGGGGGAGTCCGGCACTGTGGTCACGCTGGTCCTGCCCGAGCAGCGCCGGGACGTCTCCCGGTTGATGAGCGTCGCCGGGATCACGCCCCGGAGCGCCCGGGTACGCCCCGGCGACGAGGAGCTGAGCCGGGCCACCGGGGCCCGCGAGCCGTCCGGCGTACCGGTCACCATCGCCCCGCCGCCCCCGGCCTCGCTTTCGTCCGCCGCCCGCCCGGGGCGCTCCCGGCGTCCGCGCCGCCGCTGACCGGACCCCGGGCGCTTTCTCGCCGTTGAGTCGGGGATCAGCGATCCGTGGGTCCGGTGGGCGACTGTTTCCCCGTGACTCGCCGGTGATGCTGGTTGCGGGGGAGCGAGGCCGGGCGTGCCGGCCGCGGGGGAGGGGTGACCATGGCGGGCGACGCCGGTTCGAGGGCGACCCGTGAGCTGCTGCTGGTGCTCGCGATCGCGGGCGCGGGCCTGGTGCTCGCCATGGTCGCGGCCTTCGCGCCCTGGCACCCCGCCCCCGCCGGGCTGGTCGGTCTCCACCCGCCGGCCGGCGCCGCGGGGGACGCCGCCGGCTGACGCCGCCGTGCGACCCCGGGCGTCAAGCGACCGCGAGCACCGGGTCGTCGTCAGGCACCGGCCTGGTCCAGTACGCCCCACCGGCGGCGGATCGCCTTGTCGGCCGCGCCGAAGGCGGCGTCCACGAGCAGTCCCACCACCAGGATGACGATCATGATGGCCAGCAACCGGGGCGCCTCGCTCAGTTCCCGGGCGTAGGTCAGCTGCGCGCCGATCGACGTCCGGGTGGCGATGACCACCAGCAGTTCGCCGGCCATCAGGCTGCGCCAGGCGAAGGCCCAGCCCTGCTTGAGTCCGGCGACGATAGCGGGCAACGCGGCCGGCGCGATCACGTACCGGTAGAGGTGCGGGCCGCGGGCGCCGAGGTTGCGGCCGGCCCGCACCAGCAGCGGCGGGACGTAGTCGACGCCGTGGATGACGCCGTTGGCCACCGACGGGGCCGCGCCGAGCACCACCACGAAGAAGATGGCCTGCTCGCTGAGTTGGAAGAGCAGGATGGCCAGCGGGAACCAGGCGATCGACGGCATGGTCTGCAAGGCCGTGATCATCGAGCCGAGGGCGGCGCGGAGCACCTTCACCCGCGCCACTCCGAGACCGAGCAGCAGCCCCACCGCGACCGCGGCGGCGAAGCCGATGGCGGCCCGCCGGGCGGTGGTGGCCAGGCCGTCCCAGAGCGCCGGGCTGACCAGGTAGTGGCCGAGGTCGGCGAAGACCACGGCCGGCCCGGGCAGCGCCCACGGGTCCTTCCAGCCGGTCCAGACCACGACCTGCCAGGCGCCGACGGCCAGGGCCAGCGCGGCGAGCTTGGGCCAGAGCGCGGACCAGCCGCGACGCAACCGGGACGGGGCCTTCTCCCGGCCGGCGATGTCGAGGGCGTCCAGTCCGGAGATCTCCGCGTCGGTGCGCGGGGACCCGGTGAGGGTGTCACTGGCCATGGCGGCCCACCTCCGTACGCAGTCGGTCGGTGACCTCGGCGGCGATGGTGGCGATCTCCGGCGAGTCGATCCGCCGGGGCCGGGGCACGTCGACCCGGGTGGACCAGATGATCCGGCCGGGCCGGCTGGAGAGCAGGATGATCCGGTCGGCGAGCCGGGCCGCCTCGCGGACGTTGTGCGTCACGAAGAGCACGGTCAGCCCCCGCTCGGACCAGATCCGTTCCAGCTCGTCGTGGAGGATGTCCCGGGTCATCGCGTCGAGCGCGCCGAACGGCTCGTCCATCAGCAGCACCGGGGTGTCCAGGGCGAGGGTGCGGGCCAGCGCGACCCGCTGGCGCATCCCGCCGGAGAGCTGGTGCGGGCGCCGGCGGCCGAAGTCGGCCAGGTGGACCGTGCGCAGTAGCTCGGCGACCCGGGCCCGGCGCTCGGCGCGGGGCAGGCCGCGCAGCTTGAGCGGCACCTCGACGTTGGCCTCGACGGTGAGCCACGGGAACAGCGCCGGCTCCTGGAACATCAGGCCGGGGTTGACCCCGTCGCCCAGCTCGATCGCGCCGCCGCTGGCCCGGTCCAGGCCGGCGACCAGGTTGAGCAGCGTGCTCTTGCCGCAGCCGGAGGCGCCGACCAGGCAGACGAACTCGCCGGGTGTGACGTCCAGCGAGACCCGGTCGAGCGCCAGGACGGCGTTGCCGCCCTGGCCGTACACCTTGGTCACCCCGCGCAGCGCGACCGAGCCGGTCACGCCGCGCGGGGTCGTCGTGGTCGGCGTCACGGCT
Organism: Micromonospora solifontis; assembly: GCF_003725545.1. Taxonomy (GTDB): domain Bacteria; phylum Actinomycetota; class Actinomycetes; order Mycobacteriales; family Micromonosporaceae; genus Micromonospora; species Micromonospora solifontis. The sequence goes on from NZ_RJLN01000016.1 coordinate 63,767, forward strand.
GGGTGACCTCGGGCTCGCCCTGGGCCTTGAGCACCTCGTTGAGGAACGACAGGTCGTACAGGCCGTCGAGGTCGACCGGCTGGGTGAGCCCGACGGCGACGGCGTGGTCCAGGCCGGTCTTCAGCGACGCGGCGATCGGGTCGTTGGTGAACTCCAGGGTCGGCCAGGCCTGCCGGATGAGCTTGACGTCCAGCGGCTTGCCGGTGATCTTGCCGATGTGGTCGGAGATGGCCTGCTGCGCCTCGTCCGGCCTGGTGTTGACGAACTCGTTGGCCGCCACCTGGCCCTCGACCAGGTTCCTCACCACGTCCCGGTGGGCCTTGAGGAACTTCGTGCTGACCAGCAGGTTGGTGATCACGAACTTCCGGTCCGGCCAGAGGTCGCGCTCGTCGACCAGCACCTTCCCGCCAGCGTTGACCAGGCGGGAGACGAACGGCTCGGGCACCCAGGCACCGTCGATCGCGCCGCTGCCGAACGTCTCCACGGTCTGCGCGTTCTCCTGCGGGACGACCTTGACGTCGCCGCCGCCCTCCTTGGTGGTCCGCAGGCCCTTCTCCTTGAGCCAGTAGCGCAGCGCGACGTCCTGGGTGTTGCCGAGCTGCGGCGTGGCGATCTTCCTGCCGCGCAGCTGCTCCACCGCGGTGATCTCCGGCTTCACCACCAGCGCGACGCCGCCGGAGGCCGCCCCGGAGACGACCCGGACCGCCTCGCCCTTGGACTTGGAGAAGGCGTTCACGGTCGGGTTCGGGCCGATGTACGTGGCGTCGAGCGCCCCGGAGAAGACCGCTTCGATGGCGGCCGGGCCGGCGTTGAAGGTCTTCGTCTCCAGCTTGACGTCGCTGCCGAGCTTTTCGGCGAAGATGCCCTTCTCCACGCCGACGACGGCCGGCGCGTGGGTGATGTTCGGGAAGTAGCCGAGGCGCAGCGTCACCGGTCCGGACGTGCCGGCCGCGTCGCCGGTGGCGGCACCGCAGGCCGCCGTGCCGACCTGGGTGGCCGTGCCGACCACGGCGAGGGTGGCGAGGGAGACCAGCCGGTGCCAGGGGAGCCGTCTCATCGTGATGTCCAATCCACAGTATTCCTATTTAGTTGATAGGGATAGTGGAGTGGCGGCGGAGCGGCGTCAACTCCCATCCACGATCCGGGAAGGCCGACGTGGGTCGGGCCACCCGGTCGACTCCGGCGCGGGCCGCCAGGAGTGCCGCGCCACACCGCGCGTGCGGGCGGTGCGGACGCGTTAGGGTCGATCACGTGCCGACGCGGAGAGCGAGAATTCCAGCGACGAAATACCCGGTCGAGCGGTTCACGCTCGGCAACGGCCTGCGGGTGGTGCTCACCCCCGACCGCAGCGCCCCGGTGATCGGGGTGGCGGTGGTCTACGACGTCGGCATCCGCTCCGAGCCGGAGGGGCGCACCGGCTTCGCCCACCTCTTCGAGCACCTGATGTTCCAGGGCTCGGAGAACCTGGAGAAGCTGGCCCACTTCCGGCACGTCCAGGGCTCCGGGGGCACCTTCAACGGCTCCACCCACCTGGACTACACGGACTACTTCGAGACCCTGCCGAGCAACGCCCTGGAGCGGGCGCTCTTCCTGGAGGCCGACCGGATGCGCGGCCCCCGGCTGACCGAGGAGAACCTGCGTAACCAGGTCGACGTGGTCAAGGAGGAGATCCGGGTCAACGTGCTCAACCGGCCGTACGGGGGCTTCCCCTGGCTGACCCTGCCGCCGGTCATGTTCGACACCTTCCCCAACGCCCACGACGGCTACGGCTCCTTCGACGACCTGGAGTCGGCCACCGTCGCCGACGCCGCCGACTTCTTCCGTCGCTACTACGCGAGCGGCAACGCGGTCCTCGCGGTCAGCGGCGACATCGACGTGGCCGAGGCCACCACGCTGATCGAGCGGCACTTCGGCGACGTATCGGCGCGCCCCGCCCCGGAGCGGCCCGACTTCGCCGAGCCCGACCTGACCGCCGAGCGGCGCACCTCGTACCCCGACAAGCTGGCCCCGCTGCCCGCGGTGGCCAGCGCCTGGCGGGTGCCCGACCCGGTCACCGACTTCACCGGGTACCTGCCGTACGTGGTGCTCGCCGAGGTGCTCACCGACGGGGACGCCTCCCGGCTGGTCGAGCGGCTGGTCCAGCGGGACCGGTCGGTCACCAGCGTCGGCGGCTACCTCGGCTTCATGGGCGACCCGTTCGACGTGCGTGACCCCACCGCCCTGCTGCTCCAGTCCCACCTACCACCCGGCGGCGACGTGGACAAGGTGCTGCGCACCGTCGACGAGGAACTGGACCGGCTGGCCACCGACGGGCTGACCGACGGGGAGCTGGCCCGTACCCAGGCCCGGATGGCCACCCACCTGCTGCGGGACACCGACGCGGTGCTCGGCCGGGCGCTGCGGATGGCCGTGCTGGAACAGCAACGCGGCGAGCCCGGCCTGCTCAACGAACTGCCCCGGCTGGTCGGCGAGGTGACCGAGGAACAGGTCCGCGCCGCCGCCGCCACCCTGCGGCCAGAGCGCCGCGCGTCCATCGAGGTCATCGCGGGAGGTGGCCGGTGAGCGCGAGGAGTGAGCCGGGTTTGCGAGCCCCGCAGTCGCGAACGGAGATGGTCCAGTGAGCGCGAGGAGTGAGCCGGGTTTGCGAGCCCCGCAGTCGCGAACGGAGATGGTCCAGTGAGCGCGAGGAGTGAGCCGGGTTTGCGAGCCCCGCAGTCGCGAACGGAGAGGGTCCAGTGAGTGTCGTCGTGGAGACCGGGACCCGGCCGCTGCCGCCGCTCGGCCCGAACCGCCGGCTCAAGCTGCCGACGCAGGCCGAGCGCACGCTCGGCAACGGGCTCACCGTGATCGCCGTACGCCGGCCCGCGGTGCCCCTGGTCGAGCTGCGGCTCTGGATGCCGTTCGGGCGTACCCACCTGGCCCGGGGCGCGATGCTGGCGCAGACCATGCTCTCCGGCACGGCCACCATGACCGCCACGGAGATCGCCGCCGAGCTGCAGAAGGTCGGCGGCGGCCTGTCGGCCGGAGTCGACCCGGACCGGCTGATGCTCTCCGGGGCGGGCCTGGTCACCGGCCTGGACCGGATGCTGGAGATCCTCGCCGACGTGCTGACCGGGGCCGCCTACCCGGCCGACTGGGTGGAGACGGAGCGGGACCGGCTGGTCGACCGGATCCAGGTCGCCCAGAGCCAGCCCGCGCACCTGGCCCGGACCGCGCTGCTCAAGCGGATCTACGGCCGGCACCCGTACGCGCTCCAGACCCCCGAGCCGGACCAGGTCCGCGCCGTCAAGCCGCCGGCCCTGCGCAAGCTGCACGCCGAGCGGGTGCACCCGGCCGGCGCGGTGCTGGTGCTGGTCGGCGACGTGCAGCCGGAGCGCGCGTTGGACGCCGCCGAGCGGGCGCTGTCCGGCTGGAACGGCGACGGGCACGTGGCCGAGCTGCCGCCCGCGCCGCCGCTGGAGCCCGGTCCGCTGCTGCTGGTCGACCGGCCCGGCGCGGTGCAGTCCTCGCTGCGGATCGCGCTGCCCGCGGTGCCCCGCACCCACCCCGACCACGCCGCGCTGCAACTGGCCAACCTGCTCTTCGGCGGCTACTTCTCCTCCCGCTGGGTGGAGAACATCCGGGAGGACAAGGGCTACACGTACGGGCCACACTCGCTGGTCGAGCACTCGGTCGCCGGGTCGGTGCTGGTCGCCGCCGCCGAGGTGGCCACCGAGGTGACCGCCCCGGCGCTGCTGGAGACCATGTACGAACTGGGTCGCCTGGCCGCCCTGCCGCCGAAGCCGGACGAGCTGGAGCAGGCCCGCCAGTACGCCCTCGGCACGCTTCAGCTCGGCATGTCCACCCAGGCCGGTTTGGCCTCGTTGACCAGCGCGTACGCCGGAAACGGGCTGCGCCTGGACTTCCTCGCCGAGCACGCCGCCCGGCTGGCGAAGGCGACCGTCGACGACGTGGCCGAGGCGGCGGCCCGCTACCTCGCCCCGGCCAAGGCGGTCACCGTCGTACTCGGGGACGCCGATCGGGTCGCCGAACCGCTCGCCGCGCTGGCCGCGGTCCGGACGGAGTCGGCGTGAGCGAGCGCGGCATCCGGCTCGACCGGGAGGCGGCGGCGTGAGCGGCGAACCCGCTCCGCCGCTGGCCCGCGCCACCCTGGACCGGGCGGCGCACCGGCGTACCGACCCGGACTGGCTCGCCGAGGCGTGGGAACGGGCCCGGGTGCTGGTGCTCGACTCGGCCGACGACGGCCGGGCGCTGGTCCGCGGGCCGGCGGCGCCACCGGAGCTGGTGCTGATCGGTTCCGCCGAGCTGCCCGAGGTGCCCCGCTCGGTGCCCATGTTCCTCGGCGTCGAGCCGGACGGCGTACCGGTCTTCGCGGTGGATGCGCCGCTGCCGGAGCTGCCCGGCGCCCGGCCGGTCAACCTGCGCGAGGTGGGCCATCTGCTGGTCGACCGGGACGCGGGCCTCTTCACCACCGCGCTGGCCCTGCTCAACTGGCATCTGCGGCACCGGTACTCGGCGGCGACCGGGCACGCCACGCAGGTCGACGAGGCGGGCTGGTCCCGGGTCGACGCGACGGGTCAGCGGATGTGGCCGCGTACCGATCCGGCGATGATCGTGCTGATCCACGACGGGGTCGGCGGCCCGGACGGCCGCTGCCTGCTCGGCAACAACGCCACCTGGGCGCGCAGCCCGGGGCAGCGCCGCTACTCCTGCCTGGCCGGCTACGTCGAGCCGGGGGAGTCGGCCGAGGCCGCGGTGCTCCGGGAGGTCCGCGAGGAGGTCGGCGTCGGGGTCGAGGAGATCGCGTACGCGGGCAGCCAGTCCTGGCCGTTTCCCGGCTCGCTGATGCTCGGTTTCCTGGCCCGCGCGGACGCCGACGAGCCGATCCGGGTCGACCCCGCCGAGATCGCGCACGCCCGCTGGTTCACCCGTCGGGAGATCGGTGCCGCGTTGTCCGGTGAGCCGGTCACCGTGGACGGCGGCGACCGCCTGGTGCTCCCACCGCCGTCCTCGATCGCCCTCTTCCTGGTCCACCGCTGGCTCGACGGCCACTGCTGACCGGCCGTGCCTCGCCAGGTCGGGGATCTGGCGGGGCGGTGCGATCGGGATGGCGCCACGTCGGCGACCTGGCGTGAACGCGGCCCCGGCCCGGGACCGCCGTTGCCGCGACGGTCCCGGGCCGGGGACACGGGCCGCCGTGGCCGGTGAGGCGAGGAGCGCGGCGGGGGAGCCGGTCCGACCACGACGGACGTCAGCCGCGGGTCAACCGCCGCCCCAGGGACCGGGGTACGCCGGTTCCGGGTCCGCGATCGGGAGCACCTTGACCCGGTGCCGGCCGCAGCGGACGGCGCCCACCGACGCCAGCGCCCGGGCCAGCAGCAGCGCGGCCTCCCGGTCCTCGGCGTGCACGACCTGGCGGCGTGGCTCCGGCGCGGTGGTCTCGTCCCGCAGCCGACCACCGCCCGCCCACACGGCGGCGATCTCGGTCTCGGCGGCGGTACGGATCTCGGTGCGGACGATCAGGAACCGCATGAGTGTCCCCCGGGTACGGACGGACGGATACGCGCTGGAACTTCCACGTCACTCTGACGACATGTTACGCCCGGGCGTTGTCCCAGCAAGTGAAACTCAACGATTGTTCGCGGCGCTGGACCGATCGGGTGACCCCAGGTCAGCACGGTTGTCGGGGGTGGACACGCGAAGGGGCCGCCGGCCCGATGCCGACGGCCCCCGGGACTGACCGGATCAGTTCAAAGCGAACTGTCCGTTCTTCGCGCCGGCGATGAAGCCCAGCCAGCCGGCCCGGTTGAACAGCAGGATCGGCCCGCCCCGGTCCTTGCTGTCCCGGAGCGCCACCGCCGCCGGCCCGGTACGCAGGGGTGCGACCTCCACGCAGTTCGAGGTCTGGCTCCGGGTGCTCTTGCGCCAGGCGGCAACGGCGAGCTGCTGCGCGAGGTCGGACGAGCTGTTGCGGATCTCGTTCATGGTTCTGCTCCTGGTCTGGAGTGCTCCGATGGGGACGAGTGACGCCGCGGGCCGCCCCGGCAGTCCTGCGTGGATCACCGGTCCGTCGTCAGACGCCCCGAGTCCCGGCGGCGCTGGGTCGGCGCCGTTGCCGGCCCGAACGCCACTGTGGGCTCGACTGCCGTGTCGGGCCGTCCCGTGGCCTCGATGAGCCAGGAGAGGGTGTCCGATGCGGAGAGCGCCGCCGAGCATAGCCACTCGAACACCACTTTATAGCGATTTAGGGTGTTTACCTCGGTCGACATGACGTCGGTGAACCCACCTTCGATGGCGAGCGTCTCCGGATCGAGGGGATCGGCGAACCGGTAGACCGAGAAAGCGGTCGGCGGGAGGTACCAGTCGCCCACCCGGGTGTCGCGCAGCAGCAGGTGCAGCGTGACGTTCGGCAGCATGGCCAGCTCACACAGGTGGACGAGCTGCTCGTGCAGCACCTCCGGCGGGCCGGCCCGCCGGCCGAGCGCCGCCTCCTCCAGCACGACCGTGTAGCGGGGCGCGTCCGGCCGGTTCAGCAGGGACTGGCGGGCCTGGCGGGCGCGTACCTGGTTCTCCGGGTCCTCGCCGCCCTCCGGGTCGCCGGCCTGCTCCGCCACGCGGGCCGCGGAGATGATCCGGTGCCGGGCGTACCCCGGGGTCTGGAGCAGGCCCGGGACCAGCACGGGGTTGTACTCCGAGATCTCCGAGCAGCCCGCCTCCAGCTCCGCGAAGCCGCGCTGCTGTTCGGTCATGACCGGAAAGTTGCGCAGCCAGCCGCGCATGTCGCCGGCCTCGTGCGTGATCGCCAGCAGCTCCGCGCGCTGCTCGTCGCCGGCGCCGTAGAGGTCGAGCAGGACGCCCACGTCGTCGGGATCGGGGCGGCTGCGGCCGTTCTCCAGCCGGGACAGCTTGGACGCGGAGGCCCAGCCGATCCGTTCGATCACCTGATCCCCGGTGAGCCCGGCCTGCTCGCGCAGGCGGCGCAGCTCGGTGCCGAGCCTGCGCCGGCGCAGGATCGGGCCTGGTGCGGTAGGAGGCACGGTGTCCTCTTCTCCGTCGACCGTCGCGAGACGCGACGGTAACTGTATGAAATTCGCCCCCCACGGTCAGTATGGACGGCGCGACCGGCGTCGGTGGTTCCGGCGGGGGCGTGTCACGAGACAAAAAGAGGACTGTGGAGGGGTGCCCGCGCCGCGGACGAGGAGGTCCGCGGCTCGGGCCCCCGTCCCCGACGCGCCCCGCCGCGGGCGCCTCCCCTCGGGAGGGAATCCGATGCGCTCCGTCCTGCGCCGCCCCGATTTCCGCCTGCTCTTCGTGGCCCTGGTCGCCAGCATGGCGGCCGAGTCGGTCCTGCTCCTGGCCCTCGCCGTCTGGGTGAAGGACCTGACCGGGTCGGACGGCATGGCCGGCGCGACCATCTTCGCCATCATCGCGCCGATGACGCTCGCCCCGCTGGTCGGCTGGCTGGTCGACCGGCACCGCCGCCGGCCCTTCTTCGTGGCCGCGAACCTGGGCACCGCCGTGCTGCTCAGCCCGCTCCTCGCGGTCCACGACCGGGCCGACGTCTGGGTCATCTACGTGGTGGCGGCGCTGTACGGGCTGTCGTACATCACGTTGAGCGCGGTGCTGAGCGGACTGATCCGGCACCTGGTCCCGAGCGACCTGCTGGCCGACGCGAACGGGGTGCTGCAGACCGTCCGGCAGGGCCTCCGGCTGGTCGGCCCGCTCGCCGGGGCCGGCCTGTACGCGGCCGTCGGCGGCTGGCTGCTGGTCGCCCTCGCGATGACCGGGTTCCTCACCGCCGCGGGTGTCGTCGGCCTGCTCCGGGTCACCGAGACCGTTCCGTCCGGCGCCGACCTGCGCTGGCCGGCCGAGCTGGGTGCCGGGCTGCGGCACCTGGCCGGCGAGCCCGCGCTGCGCCGGGCCCTGCTCGGCTACGGGCTGGGGTCGCTGGTGATGGGCTTCACCGAGTCGCTGATCTTCGCGTACGTGGACCAGGGGCTGCGCCGGGACGTCGCGTTCGTCGGCGTGCTGGTCACCGTGCAGGGGATCGGCGGGCTGGTCGGTGGGCTCCTCTCCGCGACCGTGGTGCGCCGGGCCGGGGAGGTGGGCGCGCTCGCCGCCGGGGTCACCTTCTTCGGGCCGGCCGCGCTGGCGCTGGCGTACCCCCGGCTCTGGCTGGGGGTGGTGGCGCTGCTGCTGGCCGGGGTGTCCCTGCCGCTGACCATGGTCGGGCTGAACACGCTGGTCCAGCGGCGTACCCCGGCGGCGCTGCTGGGCCGGGTCGCCGCCGCCTCCGAAGCGCTGGTCAGCGGTCCGCAGGCGCTCTCCATCGGCACCGGCGCGGTGCTCGTCGGCGTCGTCGACTACCGCCTGCTCTTCGCCCTGGTCGGGGTGACCACCACGGCGGCCGGTCTCTACCTCTGGCACGGCCGCCGCCTCACTCCACCCCGGGCCGCCCCGGCCCGCATCCCGGCCCCCCGCCGCCCGGCGGACCCGGTCGATCATGGAGTCGTCGCCGCGACCCACCGGCCCCGGGCGCGGTGACGTCCGGATCAACGACGAAGCGGCCGCGCCTCGGTGAGGGCGGCCGCTTCGGGGCGAGGGGTCAGCCGGGGAGGGCGGCGAGGTGCTGCTTGACCTGGGTGATCGACGGGTTGGTCAGCGCGCTGCCGTCGACGAAGCGCAGGGTCGGCACCGTCTGGTTGCCGCCGTTGACGCTCATCACGAACTCCGCGGCCTTCGGGTCCTGCTCGATGTCGACCACCTCGTACGCGATGCCCTCCCGGTCGAGCTGCGACTTCAGCCGGTGGCAGTAGCCGCACCACGGGGTGGAATACATCGTCAGCATGGTCAGGTCCTCCAAGGGGATTCCAGGTCAGGCCAGGCTAACCGCTGCAACATCGGCGGGGGCTGGGATGATTCCTGGCTGTGGCGGTTCACTCAGCGGCGGAACGGGTGCTGGCCGGACTGGATCCGGAGCAGCGGTCCGCGGTGACCGCCCCGGCCGGCCCGGTCTGCATCCTGGCCGGCGCCGGGACCGGCAAGACCCGCGCGGTGACCTCCCGGATCGCCCACCGCGCGCTCACTGGGGACATCTCGGCCCGGCACGTGCTCGCGGTCACCTTCACCGCCCGCGCCGCCGCCGAGATGCGAAGCCGTCTCGCCGTCCTCGGGGTGCCGGGCGTCCAGGCACGCACCTTCCACGCGGCGGCGTTGCGCCAGGTCCGCTACTTCGCGCCCCGGTTGCTGGAGGGGCGGGCCATGCCGGAGTTACTGGACAGCAAGGTCCGGGTGGTCACCCTGGCCGCCGCCAAGGTCGGGCTGCGCGCCGACCGGGCCGCCGCCCGCGACCTGGCCGGCGAGATCGAGTGGGCCAAGTCGTCGCTGGTCGAGCCGGGGGAGTACGTGGTGGCCGCGGCCAAGGCGCTGCGCGAGACCCCGCACGAGCCGGCGAAGGTGGCCGACGTCTTCGCCGCGTACGAGAAGCTCAAGCGCGGCAACGGCATGATCGACTTCGAGGACATGCTGCGCGCCGCCGTGTGGGGGATCGAGGAGCACGCCGACGTCGCCGAGCAGGTACGCGGCCAGTACCGGCACTTCGTCGTCGACGAGTACCAGGACGTCAACCCGCTCCAGCAACGCCTGCTGGAGGCGTGGCTGGGCGGCCGGGACGACCTGACCGTGGTCGGCGACGCCAGCCAGACCATCTACTCGTTCACCGGAGCCACCTCGTCGTACCTGGTCGACTTCCCGCGCCGGTACCGGAACGCCACCCTGGTCCGGCTGGTCCGCGACTACCGCTCCACCCCCCAGGTGGTCGGGCTGGCCAACGCGGTGATCTCCCAGGCCCGGGGCGCCGAGGCCCGGCTGCGGCTGGAGCTGCACGGCCAGCGCCCGGCCGGCCCCGAGCCCGAACTGCGGATCTTCACCGACGAGCCGGCCGAGGCCACCGCGGTCGCCGCCCGCTGCCGCGCGCTGGTCGCCGGGGGCACGCCGGCCCGCGAGATCGCCGTGCTGTTCCGGACCAACGCGCAGTCCGAGGCGTACGAGAAGGCGCTCACCGAGGCCGAGGTCCCGTACGTGGTGCAGGGGGCGGAGCGGTTCTTCGAGCGGCCCGAGGTGCGCCAGGCGATGATCGCGCTGCGCGCCGCCACCCGGTCGATCGACGGCTCGACGCCGCTGCCCGCCGCCGTGGCGGCGGGGCTCGCCGCGGTCGGCTGGGCACCGGACGCGCCCCCGGCCGGCGGCGCGGCGCGGGAACGGTGGGAGGCGCTCGCCGCCCTGGTCCAGCTCGCCGAGGAGTACGCGGCGACGCCCGTGGTGATGCCGATCGGCGAGGCCGCCGCGATCGAGCGCCCGGTGACCCTGAGCGACTTCAACGACGAGTTGGCCCGGCGGGCCGCCCAGCAGCACGTACCCACCGTGGAGGGGGTGACCCTGGCCTCGCTGCACTCGGCGAAGGGCCTGGAGTGGGACGCGGTCTTCCTGGTCGGGCTCGCCGAGGGGACCCTGCCCACCAGCTACGCGAAGACCCCGGAGCAGGTGGAGGAGGAGCGGCGGCTGCTCTACGTCGGGATCACCCGGGCCCGGGAGCGGCTCTGGCTGTCGTACGCCGCGGCCCGCTCGCCGGGGGGTCGGGCCCGGCGGCCCTCCCGCTTCCTGCCGCAGCTCGACCGCTCGGGCGGCGGGGCCGAGCGGGCCGGCGCCGGGGCGGCCCGGCGGACCGAACGCCGGCGCACCCAGGTGGTCTCCTGCCGGATCTGCGGCGCCACCCTGCTGGCCGGCGCGGACCGGAAGCTGGGCCGCTGCCCGACCTGTCCGTCCGACCTCGACGAGGAGCTGTACGAGCGGCTGCGCGACTGGCGGCAGCGGGTGGCCGGCGCGCAGAAGGTGCCGGCGTACGTGGTCTTCACCGACGCCACGCTGACCGCGCTGGCGGAGCGGAAGCCGGGCCGCACCGAGGAGCTGATCGCGATCGCCGGGATCGGTCCCCGCAAACTGGGACTTTACGGGGATACGGTGCTGGCCCTGGTGGCCGGCGCGGCGGTGGACGAGGTCTGCCCGCAGAAAAGTTTCGAAATCCAGCCGTAAATCGTTTGCCCTCGCCCGCAGGCGAGGAATAGCCTCAGGACACACCTCGCGAGCGGCGCCATTCTGGCTGCTCACGGGGGACGAGTCCATGGTCGATACGAGGAACGTGAGGGAGGTGGCACCCGTGGAGATCTTCACCTATGAGCGTCCGGCGGCGATGCCAGCTGCCTGCGCTCCGCTGTCGGCTGTCCGGGTGGCCCTTGCCGCTCGACCGTCGGCTCCGCAGGTGCACCAGGTCCAGGTTCAGGCCGAGCTGAACCTGACCGTCGCGCCGATTGCCGGAGTCGAGGGGACCAGTGGCTTCACGGGCATGGGCATCGGCGACGTCAAGAAGCGCACCGATGTCCGCGGCGTTCCACCTCGAGGTAGACCGGTCTGATCCATCAGACCACCGGCTCACCTCGAGGCCGCGGAACCCGCACACCGGGATCCGCGGCCTCAGTTTTTTTGCACCGCAGTAGTGCCGAAGAGATGCGATCCACGAGATCGAAGTGAGAGAGAGGTGACCGGAGGATGAGTCTGGCGTTGGCCCCGCTCGACGTGAGCGTCGAGGTGGAGGCGAACCTGCCCTGCCGGAAGTTCGACCCCGACCTGTGGTTCTCCGACTCGCCCACCGAGCTCGAGCTGGCCAAGTCGCTCTGCGGGGACTGCCCGCTGCGCGTCGAGTGCCTCGCCGGGGCGGTGGAGCGGGCCGAGCCCTGGGGCGTCTGGGGCGGCGAGATCTTCGAGCGTGGCGCGGTCGTCCCGCGCAAGCGGCCCCGTGGCCGTCCGCGCAAGGAGGACCTCGCCCGCGACGCCCAGCTCCGGGTCGAGGCCGAGGCGCGACTGGCGGCCAATGGGCTGTCCGAGTCGCGCAGCGCGGTCCGGCTGGCAGCCTGACACAACCCCGTTCCACACGTCCCGCCGGCGACCGCCGGCCGAACAAGAAAGCCGAAACCGATGCTGCACATGACGAATGGAACCGAGATGCAACTACTCCACGAAGCGTTGTCCCGGGCTCGAATGCCCCGGCCTCAGGCCGGCACCACCACGAGCACTGAGGCAACCCGTTCCGCCCGTACCGTCGCGATGAAGAGCCGGAACCAGTCCGCTCGTGACCTGGGCGTTCTCTAGATCCCTACCTGATCGGAAGGGGCGGTGACCGGATGGTCACCGCCCCTTCGGCGTATTCGTGGCTCAGCTCACCGGGGCGAAGCCGGGCAGCCAGCGCTCCAGGATCGCCCGGTACGGCGCCTTCGCCTCCAGCTGGCAGAGCACCCCGATCGAGCCGAGCGTCACCCGGTGGATCATCAGGTACGCCGGCGGCAGGTTGAGCTGCCGGCTGAGCTGGAACGCGGGCGACCGGGGGCTGGCCAGCCGGGCCGCCTCCGCGCGCAGCCAGGCCCGGGTGAACCGGAACTCCTCCTCGGCGACCGGGGTCAGCATCGGTTGCAGGTAGTCCAGCAGCGCCTGCGCGTCGATCGGCTCGGTCTGGCTGATGAAGCCCTCCGCGCGCAGTCCGGCCACCACCCCGTCCGCGTCGCCGCGGATCGCCAGCGCGGCGATCCGGCCGATCGGCTCGGGGGTGCCCTCCGGCATCCGGGCCACCGCGCCGAAGTCGATCACGCCGAGCCGGCCGTCGGGCAGCAGCCGGAAGTTGCCCGGGTGCGGGTCGGCGTGCAACAGCCCGGCCCGCATCGGCGCGGAGAGGTGCAGCTCGGCCATCAGCCGACCGGCCTGGTCGCGCTGCTCCTCGGTGCCCTCCCGGATGATCTCCGACAGCGGAATGCCCTCGACCCACTCGGTGATCAGGACCCGCGGGGAGGCGTCCAGCACCTCCGGGATGTAGATGTCCGGGTCATCGGCGTACGCGGCGGCGAAGGCGCGCTGCGACTCGGCCTCCAGCTCGTAGTCCAACTCCTCGGTGATCCGTTCGCGCAGCTCGACCAGGAGCGGCTTGACGTCCAACCCGGGCTGGATCGCGCGGAACATGCCGCCCAGCCGGGAGAGCTGCTTCAGGTCGGCGAGCAGGGCGTCGCCGGCGCCCGGGTACTGGATCTTCACGGCCACGTCCCGGTGGTTCGGGCCGCCGTTCGGGCCGTACCCGGGGTCGCGCCAGATCGCGCGGTGCACCTGCCCGATGCTGGCCGCGGCGGCCGGAGTGTCGTTGAACTCGACGAACCGGTCCCGCCAGTCCGGCCCGAGCTGCTCGGCGAGCACCTTGTGCACGGTGGCGGCCGGCAGCGGCGGGGCGGCCTCCTGGAGTTTGGTGAGCGCCTGCCGGTAGGGGGCGGCGATCTCCTCGGGCAGCGCCGCCTCGAAGACCGACAGCGCCTGGCCGAACTTCATCGCCCCGCCCTTGAGCTGCCCGAGCACGCTGAACAGCTGCTCGGCGGTGCGCTGCTGGATCTCGGCGGAGATGACGTCGGACGCGAGGCCGGTGACCCGCTTGCCCATGCCGAGGACGGTCCGACCGGCGAAGCCGAGCGGCAGAGCGGCGAGCTTGGCGGTCCGGGACACGGCCCGGCGCGGGATGTCGGTCACCCGGTCATTGTTACCGACTCGAAGGGCTCGCTGCTGCTACGAAGCCCGGAGCGGGTGGGGCGGACCCGGATCGGGCGACGCCCGGAGCACCGGCAGGACGGGTGCGGCGGCCACTGGCGGCGGCGGAAGCGGCCCGCTCCGGCGACCTCGACCGCACACCCGAGGGTCTCCGGGACGGCCCCGTCGAGGTGGGCGAGCGCCTCGGCGAGCGCGTAGGCCACCCCCGCGAGCCGGGTGGCCGTGGCGCAGGCCCGCTCGCCGCCGTCGGCCGCGAGTTGGGCGGCGAGCCGGGGCCAGTCCGGGTCCCGGTCGACCCGGTGCAGGTCCACGCAGTTCAGGCAGGGGCCGGCCGGCGGCCGGACCAGCGGGCCGACCACCGGCACGCCGCCGCGCACGTCGACCAGGAGATGGGGCTGGCGGCGCTGGGCGTACCCGGTGGCCAGCAGGGCGGCGGGCCGGTCGGTGCCGAGCTGGACCACCAGGTCGACCCGGCCGCGCCGGAGCGGGGCGGTCGCCGTGCCGGGGGCGCACCGGCCGAGCGCGGCGCGGACCGCGGCGCTGAGCGGCCGGCCCACCTCGGCTGCGGTCAGCCCGGTCCCGACCAGGTCGGCCGGGCGGACCGGCCCGGCCAGTCCGGGCGTCACGTGCCCGACGCCGGCCTGGGCCAGCCCGACGGCGATCGCCGCGCCGAGCCGGCCGGCCCCGGTGACCAGCACCCGGGCGGCGCGGCGACGGCGCACCACCTGGGCGGGCGTGGCCGGTGGTGCGGGCACGGCCAGGGCCAGGGCGTCCGCCTCGCCGGCCAGCCGGGCCCGGGCCGGCCCGGCGAGGTCGCGGGGCAGCAGGCTGTGCGCGGGTACGACGAGGCCGGCGGCCCGGAGCGTGTCGAGCAGCAGCCGGGCCTCCGCCGGGGCCACCTGGACCGTGGCCGCGCCCGCCAGCACGGCCCGTTCGCTGCGCGTGCCGTCGAGCAGGTCGAGCAGCTGGGCGGCCCGGGGGTTCACCAGCTCCAGCAGCACCGCCCGGCCGGGCTCGACGCCGAGCTGGAGGGTGTGCCGGTCCCGCCAGAGGCGGGCCAGGCCCGGCAGGAGGGTGGGGCGGGGGAGTGGACTGGGGTGGGTCATGACACGAATCGTGACCGTGTCCGCGCTCTCCGTCGATCGTTGTCCACAGGTGCGCCCGTCCCTGTCCAGGGTTGTCCACAGGCAGGGGCGGGGTTGTCCACAACCGGCCGGTAACCGGTGTCGGTGAGCTGACAGTCAGGACGCGGACGCGCGGGGGAGGGGCGGCCGGCGGCCGCCCCTCCCCACGTGACCCGTACGGGTCAGACCTTGGCCTTGCCGAGGATGCGGTTCACTGTTGTGCCGCACACCGGGCACTTGCCCTTGGCCATGTTCATGCCGGTCTTCGAGACCTCCACGTGCCCCTCGAAGTCCCGCTTCTCCTTGCACTTCACGCAGTAACCGTTGTAGGTCTGGGCCTGGTCGGCCACGGTAGCCCTCCTCGTCTCGTCCGCCGGGCACGCCGTCCCGGCGGGTTTCCCTGCGGCGGGCCACGCGGGGCACCGGCGCCGGGGGGTTCTCGGCGGCCACGCTCGTGACCGCTGGTTGGCGGACCCTACCCAGGTATGGGCGGTTCCATGTCAGCTGTGCGCCGACTCTGTGAGCTAGTCGACGTCGAGAGTGTGCATGCCGCATTACGTCGGATAAGTCAGTTTGGCGGGGACACGCCGGATGAATGCGCTCGGATCCCCCTTCAGGGCGCCCCGGCGCGACGGCGCGTCCGTAGATCACCTAACGTTGTTGCCGGCTCCGAGGTGACGCTCCGGAGCGGCGGACGGGTCTCCCGCAAAGAAATTTTTCAGGACTCCTGACGACCAACCACCATTTTCCGGGCGCGTTTCGTCGTGTTGACTCTTGCGGACCCCTGGTCACTACGCATTAGCTTTCCCTCGTGACAGTCATCCGAGGCTGCGCGGGTCAGTGATGGCCGCGACGCGGAAGCCCGTCGTCGAGGTACGGCGCAGTCAGCGCCGGCGACGCACGGTGTCCGCGTACCGGGACGGTGAGCGGGTCGTGGTGCTCATCCCCGACCAGTTCTCCCGCGCCGAGGAGAGCGAGTGGGTCGACCGGATGCTGGCCCGGCTCGCCGCCCGGGAGGGCCGGCTCGCCCGCTCCGACGACGAGCTGCTGGCCCGGGCCACTCGACTGATCAACCTGTACCTGCCCGAGCACGGCGCCGCGGCCGTCCCCACCAGCGTGCGCTGGGTCACCAACCAGAACGGCCGCTGGGGCTCCTGCACCCCGGCCGACCGCACCATTCGGATCTCGCACCGGATCCAGGACATGCCCGACTGGGTGGTCGACTACGTGCTCCTGCACGAGCTGGCGCACCTCATCGTG
Organism: Micromonospora solifontis; assembly: GCF_003725545.1. Taxonomy (GTDB): domain Bacteria; phylum Actinomycetota; class Actinomycetes; order Mycobacteriales; family Micromonosporaceae; genus Micromonospora; species Micromonospora solifontis. The sequence continues at coordinate 79,783 of NZ_RJLN01000016.1, forward strand.
CCCAGCCACAATGCCTCGTTCTGGGGCCTGGTCGGGCGGTACCCGAAGACCGAACGGGCCCGTGGCTACCTGGAGGGTGTCGCCGCCGCCAGCGGCGTACCCCTGGCCGACTGACCGCCCCGCCGACACCCCGCCCCGCCGCACGCAGGCCACTGTTTCGGGGAAAGAGTGGTCTTTCCGCGCACCCAGGCCACTGTTTCGGGGAAAGAGTGGCCTGCGCCTGCGCCTGCGCTGCGGGGGTACTACTTCCGGGACGTTGGGCGGATCTTGGTGGGAGGGTGGGGCGTGGGTAGGGGTTAGGGTCATCGGGTGGCCCGACGTGTGGTGGTGGCGTTGCTCGGACCGGTGCCCTGGACGCCGCCGGGGACCGACCCGACCCGGTGGCGGACGGTGCTCGCCGAGGACGTTGTGGACCTGCTGGCCACGCTCAACGAGGTGGAGACCGCCGTCGCGGTGACGCCGGCGGACCGCTGGCTGGCCGACGCGGTGGTCTGGCCCGGCACGGCCGTGCACGAGGTCGCGGAGCCCACCCCGAACGCGGTGTTCGCGGCGCTCACCGGGTACGACCAGGCGGCGGTGGTGGCCGCCGACGCGCCGGACGTGCCGGGGCTGACCCTCGGCAAGCTGCTCCGGCCGCTGTCCAGCCGGCCGGTCGCGGTCGCCCCGGTGGAGGGGGGCGGTGGAGGGCTGCTCGGTGTGGCCGCCCGGCTGCCCGTACCGGACTGGCTGCCGGCGCTGGACCTGGACAGGGCCGCGCCGGCGGAGGTGCGGGCGGCGGCGCCGCACCCCGGGGACGTGGCGGTCACCGCCGGCTGGCGCCGGCTGCGCGGCCCGGCCGACCTGGCCACCCTCGACCCGGCGGTGGAGGGCTGGGAGGCCACCCGGGCCCTGCTCTCCGGCCACCCCGGCTGACCCGCCGCGAGGCGCTTGCGGATCCTGGACGGTGGAGCGGGTCAGGACTTGTCGTCGTCCTCGCCCGGGGTCTGCTCCTCCGGGGCGCCGGGGGCGGTGAAGTCGAAGTTCGCCAGCTCCTCGTCCAGGTCGGTGCTGGTCGCCGCGAACGCCTCCGGGTTGGCGAAGTCGTCGTCGGAGGGGAGCAGGTCGGGGTGACCCCAGACCGCGTCCCGGCCGGCGATGCCGCGGTGCTCGGTCAGCGCCGCCCAGAGCACGGTGGCCTCCCGCAGCCGGCGCGGCCGCAGCTCCAGGCCGACCAGGGCGGCGAACGTCTGCTCGGCCGGCCCGCCGGCGGCCCGGCGGCGGCGGAACGCCTCGCCCAGCCGGACGACGTTGGGCAGCCGGTCGCCCGCGGCGCTGTCGACCACGTGGCACACCCAGCCCTCGACCAGGGCGAGCACCGTCTCCAGCCGGGCCAGCGAGGCCTTCTGGGCCGGGGTGTCCTCCGGGGTGAAAATGCCCTCCAGGGCGATCGCCTGCATCGACTCCGGGTCGGTCGGGTCGACCCGGCCCATCGCCTCCTCGATCGCCTCCCGGTTGACCCGGATGCCGGCGGCGTAGTTCTCCACCGCGGTGAGCACGTGCCCGCGCAGCCACGGCACGTGCTGGAAGAGCCGCTGGTGGGCGGCCTCGCGCAGCGCGACGTAGAGGCGTACCTCGTCCTCGGGCAGCTCCAGGCCCTCGCCGTACGCCCGGATGTTGGCCGGGACGAGCGCGGCGGTGCCGGCCGGTCCGAGCGGCAGGCCGATGTCGCCGGCGGAGAGCACCTCGACGGCGAGCGAGCCGAGCGCCTGGCCGAGCTGGCCGCCGAAGAGCGCGCCGCCCAGCGTGGCGACCATCGACTGCATCGGGCCGAGCTGGGCGCGGGCCTCCGGCGGCACCAGGTCGCCCATGGCGCCCACCATCCGGCTGGCCACCGGGTCGCAGAGCTTGCGCCAGACGTCGAGGGTCTTGTAGATCCACTCGTTGCGGTTCCAGGCGACCGACGTCCGGATGCCGGAGGGCCACGAGGTGGCCGGTTCCAGCCAGAGGTCGGCGATGCGCAGGGCCTCCTCGACCGCGTTGCGTTCGAACGGCGAGACCGCCGGGTCGCCGCTGGCGGCGAGCTGGCTGGCGGCCACCTGACGGGCGAGGTCCCAGTTGACCGGCCCGCTGCCCGGCGCGGAGAGCAGATGCTGCAACTGCGACATGAACTGCTGCATCTGCGCGGGATCGTTGGGGTCTGGTGGTTGCCCACCCGGCAGCGCGAATCCGAACGGAATATCAGGCACGTCGTCTACGGTACGCGGGCGACGCCGCAGGTCGCGCCCGTCGGCGTTGCGCTGAGGGCGAAGTCCGGCGCTCACCGCCCCGGACGTCTCCGCCCGGATCGGTACGCTCTGCCGCATGAGACGTCGCGGCCTGACCGTCCTCCTGGGTGCACTGCTCACCGCCCTGCTCAGCGTCGGGGTGTTGAGCGTGCCCATCCCGTACGTGGTGCTCGGTCCCGGCCCGACGGTCAACACCCTCGGCACCGCCGACGGCAAGGAGATCATCCAGGTCACCGGGCGCGCGACGTCCACCTCGGCGGGCCAGCTGCGGCTCACCACGGTCGGCGTGCAGCCCACCGTGCGGCTCCGGTCGGCGCTGGCCGGCTGGTTCTCCGAGGACGAGGCGGTGGTGCCGCGCGAGCTGGTCTACCCGCCGGGCGAGTCACAGGAGGAGGTCGAGAAGCGCAACGCCGAGGACTTCCAGAACTCGCAGACCAGCGCGGAGACCGCCGCCCTGCGGAAGCTGGGCTACCCGATCCGGGTGCTGGTGAAGGCGGTCACCCCGGGCGGCCCGTCCGTCGACGTGCTCAAGCCCAACGACGTGCTCACCTCGGTCGACGGCCAGCCGGTGACCAGCGCCGCCCGGCTCACCGAGCTGATCCGGGCCAAGCCGGCGGGGACGGCCCTGAAGATCGGGTACACCCGGGGCGGCGAGCCGGCCACCGCGACGGTGACCAGCCGGGAGCAGGACGGCCGGCCGCGGATCGGCGTCGAGATCGACCAGCAGCAGCCGCACCCGTTCACCCTCAAGATCGACCTCGGCGACATCGGCGGGCCGAGCGCCGGGCTGATGTTCGCCCTCGGCATCGTGGACAAGTTGGAGCCGACCGACCTGACCGGCGGGAAGATCATCGCGGGCACCGGCACGATCGACGACGAGGGCCGGGTCGGTCCGATCGGCGGCATCGCCCAGAAGCTGGTCGGCGCCAAGGAGGCCGGCGCGAAGGTCTTCCTGGTGCCCGCCGACAACTGCGCTGAGGCGGTCCGTAACCCGCAGCCCGACCTGCCGTTGCTCAAGGTGGCGTCGCTGGACGACGCGCTGAAGGCGCTCGATACGCTCCGCGCCGGAGGGCAGCCCACCCGCTGCTGACCCGAACCGGTCGCGGCTGCGCGCGAGGATCGTGACGTGACCTTGACCCGACGTGTTCAGGAACACCCCGTACTCTTGGTGCCTGGTCGGAGCCGATCACATCGAGCGTGCGGAGCCAACAGTGGTCATGCGTAGCAGCCCCCTGCCGAGGATGAGCCGGCGCGGACGCGTCACCATCGGGGTCCTGATCGGGGTGTTCGTGCTCTTCACCCTGCTCGGGTGGGGGGTCAACGCGTGGACCGACTGGCTCTGGTTCGACGAGGTCCGCTACACCCGGGTCTTCACCGGCGTCCTCACCACCCGGCTGCTGCTGTTCCTCCTGGTGGGGCTCGGCATGGCGCTGGTCATCGCGGTCAACCTGTGGCTGGCCCACCGGCTGCGACCGCAGCTGCGCCCGCACTCCCCGGAGCAGGCCACCCTCGAGCGCTACCGGATGCTGCTGAGCCCCCGGCTCGGCACCTGGATCGCGGTGGCCTCCGTGGTCATCGGGCTCTTCGCCGGGCTCTCCGCGCAGAGCCGGTGGAGCCAGTGGCTGCTCTTCCGCAACGGCGGCAGCTTCGGGGTGAAGGACCCGGAGTTCGGTGTCGACGTCGGGTTCTACGTCTTCCAACTGCCGTTCTGGCGCTACCTGCTCGGGGTCGCCTTCACCGCGGTGGTGCTGTCGCTGCTCGGCGCGCTGGCCATGCACTACGTCTTCGGCGGGGTGCGGCTGCAGGGCGTCGGCGACCGGATGACCAATGCCGCACGCGCCCACCTGAGCACCCTGATCGCCGTCTTCGTCCTGCTCAAGGCGGTCGCGTACGTGCTGGACCGGCGGGCGATGCTGCTGGAGTACAACGAGGGCGCCAAGCTCTACGGCGCCGGCTACGCGGACGTGAACGCGCTGCTGCCGGCCAAGGAGATCCTGGCGTACATCTCGGTCGTGGTGGCGATCGCGATCATCGTGTTCTCCAACGCGGTGATGCGGAACCTGGTCTGGCCCGGCATCGCGCTGGCCCTGCTCGGCGTCTCCGCGGTGGCGATCGGCGGCATCTACCCGTGGGCGGTGCAGACCTTCGAGGTGAAGCCGAGTGCCCGGGACAAGGAGGCGCCGTACATCCAGCGCAGCATCGAGGCGACCCGGGCCGCGTTCGGGCTGACCGACACGAAGAGCGCCGGGTACCCGGCGAGCAACCTCACCCCGCCGGGCTCCCTGGCCACCGACACCTCGGTGGTGCAGAACGTCCGGCTGCTCGACCCGCAACTGGTCTCCGAGACGTACACCCAGCTCCAGCAGGTGCGGGGCTTCTACGACTTCGGCCCGAAGCTGGACATCGACCGGTACACCGTCGGCGGGAAGACCGGCGACTACGTGGTCGGCGTCCGGGAGATCAACTACGGTCAGCTCACCGCCCAGCAGAGCAACTGGATCAACCGGCACACCGTCTACACGCACGGGTACGGCCTGGTGGCGGCCCCCGCCAACCAGGTCTGCAACGGCCTGCCGTACTTCGTCTCCGGCTTCCTCGGCGACACCGGGAAGGAGGCGCAGGGCTGCTCCTCGTCGACCGACCAGATCCCGGCCCAGCAGCCCCGGATCTACTACGGCGAGCGGATGGAGGCCGACGACTACGCGATCGTCGGCCAGACCGGGGACCGCAACGTCGAGTTCGACCGCCCGACCTCGACCGGCGGCGAGCAGTACTACACCTACACCGGCGAGGGCGGCGTCGAGATCGGTTCGTTCGGCCGCCGGCTGCTCTACGCGATCAAGGAGCAGGAGTCGAACTTCCTCCTCTCCGAGGCGGTGAACGACAACTCCAAGCTGCTCTACGTGCGTAACCCACGGGACCGGGTGGAGAAGGTGGCGCCGTTCCTCACCGTGGACGGCGACCCGTACCCGGCCATGGTCAACGGTCGGATCCAGTGGATCATCGACGGTTACACCACCGCGGCGACCTACCCGTACGCCGAGCGGGTCAACCTCCAGGCCGAGACGGCCGACGAGTTGACCGGCCGGGGCACCTTCCAGCTCGCCCGGGAGAACGTCAACTACATCCGCAACTCGGTGAAGGCGACGGTCGACGCGTACGACGGCACGGTCCGGCTCTACGCGTTCGACGAGAACGACCCGGTGCTCAAGGCGTGGAACAAGGCGTTCGGTGGCGACCTGGTGCAGCCGAAGGCGGACATCCCGCCGGAGCTGGCCGCGCACTTCCGCTACCCGTCCGACCTGTTCAAGGTGCAGCGCAACCTGCTCACCCGGTTCCACGTGACCGACCCGGGCGACTTCTACTCCGGGCAGGACTTCTGGCAGGTGCCGAACGTGCCGGACGCGCCGGACAGCGGGCAGAAGCAGCCGCCGTACTACCTCTACACCCAGTTCCCGGGGCAGGACGAGGGGCCGCGCTTCCAGCTCACCTCGGCGGTCACCCCGAACGGCCGGCAGAACCTGGCCGCGCTGATCTCCGGGTCGTACGTGGCGGGGGAGCCCCGGCTGGAGGTGCTGGAGCTGCCCGACCAGACCCGCACGGCGGGCCCGGTCCAGGTGCACCAGCAGATGATCAACACCAACTCGAACATCCGACAGCAGCTCAACCTGCTCTCCTCGGGCAACCAGGCGCAGGTGCAGTACGGCAACCTGCTGTCGCTGCCGTTCGGCGACGGGATGCTCTACGTCGAGCCGGTCTACGTGAAGAGCAACACCGAGAAGGCCTTCCCGCAGTTGCAGAAGGTGCTCCTGTCGTACGGCGACGGCGCTTCCTACGTGGTGCTGGCCGACAACCTCGCCGACGGCATCAAGCAGCTCGTCGAGCAGGGCAAGCGGGCCGCCGCCGGCAGCCCGCCCAGCTCCGGCGGCACCACCCCGCCGCCCGGGGGCACCAGCTCGCCGGCGCTCACCGGCGAGCTGGCCCAGGCCGCCGACCGGGTGCAGACCGCGATCGGCGAGGTCAAGGCCGCCCAGGCATCCGGCGACTTCGAGCGGTACGGGCGGGCGCTGAAGGCGCTGGACGAGGCGATGACCGCGTTCCAGGAGGCGCAGGCGGCAGCCAACCCCTCGGCCGCCCCGGCGCCGAGCGGCAGCCCGTCCGCGTCGCCGCCGACCTCACCGTCCGCCTCGCCGAACGGCTGACGCCGACCCGTCCACACCGGCCCGTGGCCCGGAACCCGTAGCGGTCCCGGGCCACGGGCCTGTGCTGTCGCGTACCGGACGGAAGAGCCGCAACCCGGCACCCCGTTCCACCGTCAACAGGGCAGGTGGAACGAGGGGAGGCGGATTCTTCGATGCGGGACGCGAACAGCTTTGACGACTTCTACCGCAGCACGTCGGCGCGGGCGCTGCGGTACGGCCGCGCCGTGGCGGACAGCCCCGTTGAGGCCCAGGACCTGGTCCAGGAGGCGTACGCCCGGGCCTGGCGGCAGTGGGCGAAGCTGGCCGCCCATCCGGCACCGGAGGCGTGGTTGCGGCTGGTGATCAGCCGGCTCGCCACGGACCGCTGGCGGCGGCTGCGGGCCTGGCGGCTGGCGGCCGGCCGGACCGGGCCGCCCGACGACGTCCGACCGCCCGGCGAGGAGACCGTGCTCCTGGTGGGCGCGCTCCGCCAGCTGCCGGCCCGGCAGCGCCAGGCCCTCGCCCTGCACTACCTGTTCGACATGTCGGTGGAGGAGATCGCCCGGGAGGCCGGCGTCCCCACCGGAACGGTGAAGTCGTGGCTGGCCCGCGGACGTGCCCGGCTGGCCGCGCTGCTGCCCGGGGTGGTCGCCGAGGAGTTGGAGGTGAACGATGTCGCGTGAACTGGGCCGTTACTACCGGTCGCTGGCCGCCGACACCGACGAGCGGGCGCTGCCGGCCCCGGACCAGCTGCGCCGGGGGGCCGACCGGCGGGCGCGGAACCGGGCCGCGCTGGGCGCGTTGGCCGCCGTCCTGGTGATCGGGACC
>NZ_RJLN01000160.1 GCF_003725545.1 Micromonospora solifontis
TGCCCCAAGCGGGGGTTCTACGGTGTAGGGCTTCTGGTTGGTGTGTGGTTGTTCTTTGAGAACTCAACAGGGTGCTTGATAAGCCAGTGCCAAATTGTTTTATACCCCGGACTGGTCGGGCCTTCGGGTTTGGCTGGTTGGGATTCCTTTGGCAACACTTTTGTTGTCGGGATGGATTGTTCAACAAGTTTTTGTTGGAGAGTTTGATCCTGGCTCAGGACGAACGCTGGCGGCGTGCTTAACACATGCAAGTCGAGCGGAAAGGCCCTTCGGGGTACTCGAGCGGCGAACGGGTGAGTAACACGTGAGCAACCTGCCCTAGGCTTTGGGATAACCCCGGGAAACCGGGGCTAATACCGAATATGACTTCTGGTCGCATGACTGGTGGTGGAAAGTTTTTCGGCCTGGGATGGGCTCGCGGCCTATCAGCTTGTTGGTGGGGTGATGGCCTACCAAGGCGACGACGGGTAGCCGGCCTGAGAGGGCGACCGGCCACACTGGGACTGAGACACGGCCCAGACTCCTACGGGAGGCAGCAGTGGGGAATATTGCACAATGGGCGGAAGCCTGATGCAGCGACGCCGCGTGAGGGATGACGGCCTTCGGGTTGTAAACCTCTTTCAGCAGGGACGAAGCGTAAGTGACGGTACCTGCAGAAGAAGCGCCGGCCAACTACGTGCCAGCAGCCGCGGTAAGACGTAGGGCGCGAGCGTTGTCCGGATTTATTGGGCGTAAAGAGCTCGTAGGCGGCTTGTCGCGTCGACTGTGAAAACCCGCAGCTCAACTGCGGGCCTGCAGTCGATACGGGCAGGCTAGAGTTCGGTAGGGGAGACTGGAATTCCTGGTGTAGCGGTGAAATGCGCAGATATCAGGAGGAACACCGGTGGCGAAGGCGGGTCTCTGGGCCGATACTGACGCTGAGGAGCGAAAGCGTGGGGAGCGAACAGGATTAGATACCCTGGTAGTCCACGCTGTAAACGTTGGGCGCTAGGTGTGGGGGGCCTCTCCGGTTCCCTGTGCCGCAGCTAACGCATTAAGCGCCCCGCCTGGGGAGTACGGCCGCAAGGCTAAAACTCAAAGGAATTGACGGGGGCCCGCACAAGCGGCGGAGCATGCGGATTAATTCGATGCAACGCGAAGAACCTTACCTGGGTTTGACATGGCCGCAAAACTGTCAGAGATGGCAGGTCCTTCGGGGGCGGTCACAGGTGGTGCATGGCTGTCGTCAGCTCGTGTCGTGAGATGTTGGGTTAAGTCCCGCAACGAGCGCAACCCTCGTTCGATGTTGCCAGCGCGTTATGGCGGGGACTCATCGAAGACTGCCGGGGTCAACTCGGAGGAAGGTGGGGATGACGTCAAGTCATCATGCCCCTTATGTCCAGGGCTTCACGCATGCTACAATGGCCGGTACAATGGGCTGCGATACCGTGAGGTGGAGCGAATCCCAAAAAGCCGGTCTCAGTTCGGATCGGGGTCTGCAACTCGACCCCGTGAAGTCGGAGTCGCTAGTAATCGCAGATCAGCAACGCTGCGGTGAATACGTTCCCGGGCCTTGTACACACCGCCCGTCACGTCACGAAAGTCGGCAACACCCGAAGCCGGTGGCCCAACCCCTTGTGGGAGGGAGCCGTCGAAGGTGGGGCTGGCGATTGGGACGAAGTCGTAACAAGGTAGCCGTACCGGAAGGTGCGGCTGGATCACCTCCTTTCTAAGGAGCACCATCCGTCGAAAGACGGTATGGAGCCCACGCCACCCGAACGCGGTGGTGGGGTGCTCGCAGGCGGAGACACTGGCCAGTTTTTCCCTGGCAACGGCCGGGATTCCTAGTAGGACCGCCTCTTGGGGTGGTGGGGAACGGATGACCGGTGCGGCTGGGAGGAAGCGCTAAGCACCCTGTTGGGTCCTGAAGGAACAACCGTCGGTTGTCTCTTCGGAGCCATTGCGCGGGCGGGAGCTCGTGTGGCGCCAGGCACGGCCTGGCCTCGCAAACCGTGATTCCTGTGTGGGGGTCGTAGGTGTGGGGCGGTTCGGGTTGTGGGTTGGTCGTTTGTTGAGAATTGCACAGTGGACGCGAGCATCTTTGTGGTCAAGTTGTCAAGGGCGAACGGTGGATGCCTTGGCACCAGGAGCCGATGAAGGACGTGGGAGGCCGCGATAGGCCTGGGGGAGCTGTCAACCAAGCTGTGATCCCAGGGTGTCCGAATGGGGAAACCCGGCATCAGTCATGTGATGTCACCCGCACCTGAACACATAGGGTGTGTGGGGGGAACGCGGGGAAGTGAAACATCTCAGTACCCGTAGGAAGAGAAAACAAATAGTGATTCCGTGAGTAGTGGCGAGCGAAAGCGGATTGAGGCTAAACCGGCTGCGTGTGATACCTGTCAGGGGTTGCGTGGTCGGGGTTGTGGGACCCTGCTGAGTGTGCTGACACGCACTCGAGGAGTTACAAAGCTGGTGGCTAGTCGAACAGTCTGGAATGGCTGACCGTAGACGGTGATAGTCCGGTAGGTGAAAGTTGCTGGTCTTCTGTGGGTGTTCCCGAGTAGCGGCGGACTCCTGAAATCTGCCGTGAATCTGCCAGGACCACCTGGTAAGCCTAAATACTTCCTGGTGACCGATAGCGGACGAGTACCGTGAGGGAATGGTGAAAAGTACCCCGGGAGGGGAGTGAAATAGTACCTGAAACCGTTCGCCTACAATCCGTCGGAGCCTTGCGGGGTGACGGCGTGCCTTTTGAAGAATGAGCCTGCGAGTTAGTGGCATGTGGCGAGGTTAACCCGTGTGGGGGAGCCGTAGCGAAAGCGAGTCTGAATAGGGCGATACAGTCGCATGCTCTAGACCCGAAGCGGAGTGATCTAGCCATGGGCAGGCTGAAGCGCGGGTAAGACCGCGTGGAGGGCCGAACCCACCAACGTTGAAAAGTTGGGGGATGACCTGTGGTTAGGGGTGAAAGGCCAATCAAACTCCGTGATAGCTGGTTCTCCCCGAAATGCATTTAGGTGCAGCGTCGCGTGTTTCTTGCCGGAGGTAGAGCACTGGATGGTCTAGGGGGCCCACAAGCTTACCGAAATCAGCCAAACTCCGAATGCCGGTAAGTGAGAGCGCGGCAGTGAGACTGCGGGGGATAAGCTTCGTAGTCGAGAGGGAAACAGCCCAGATCACCAGCTAAGGCCCCTAAGCGTGTGCTAAGTGGAAAAGGATGTGGGGTCGCATAGACAACCAGGAGGTTGGCTTAGAAGCAGCCACCCTTTAAAGAGTGCGTAATAGCTCACTGGTCAAGTGGTTCCGCGCCGACAATGTAGCGGGGCTCAAGCACACCGCCGAAGCTGTGGCACTCACACAATGACTTCGCCAGGTCTTGATATCTGGTGCAGGTGTGTGGGTGGGTAGGGGAGCGTCGTGCCGGGGGTGAAGCAACGGGGTGACCTAGTTGTGGACGCGGCACGAGTGAGAATGCAGGCATGAGTAGCGAAAGAAGGGTGAGAAACCCTTCCGCCGGATGACCAAGGGTTCCAGGGCCAGGCTAATCCGCCCTGGGTGAGTCGGGACCTAAGGCGAGGCCGAGAGGCGTAGTCGATGGACAACGGGTTGATATTCCCGTACCCGCGAAAGAGCGACCCTGACGAACCTCGTTGTGCTAACCACCCAAGCCATCCAAGACCTTCGGGTTGAGGGTGGGGAGCGTGGGAACCTGGCGGGTAGTAGTCAAGCGATGGGGTGACGCAGGAAGGTAGCTGAGCCCGGCCGGTGGTTGTGCCGGGGTAAGCGTGTAGGCCGTGCCGTAGGCAAATCCGCGGCGCATGTAGGCTGAGACGTGATGCCGAGCCGATTCAGGTGAAGTCAGTGATCCTATGCTGCCGAGAAAAGCCTCTAGCGAGTTCTTAGCGGCCCGTACCCCAAACCGACACAGGTGGTCAGGTAGAGAATACCGAGGCGATCGGGCGAACTGTGGTTAAGGAACTCGGCAAATTGCCCCCGTAACTTAGGGAGAAGGGGGGCCGGAGACGTGAAGCCCCGCGCGGGTGGAGCGTTGTATGGCCGCAGAGAGCAGGGGGAAGCGACTGTTTACTAAAAACACAGGTCCATGCGAAGAAGTAATTCGATGTATATGGACTGACGCCTGCCCGGTGCTGGAACGTTAAGGGGACCTGTTAGCTCTTCGGGGCGAAGCGGAGAACTTAAGCGCCAGTAAACGGCGGTGGTAACTATAACCATCCTAAGGTAGCGAAATTCCTTGTCGGGTAAGTTCCGACCTGCACGAATGGCGTAACGACTTCCCCACTGTCTCAACCACAGGCCCGGCGAAATTGCATTACGAGTAAAGATGCTCGTTACGCGCGGCAGGACGGAAAGACCCCGGGACCTTTACTATAGCTTGACATTGGTATCTGAGTTAGCTTGTGTAGGATAGGTGGGAGCCGGTGAAGCTCTAACGCCAGTTAGGGTGGAGGCAATCTTGAAATACCACTCTGGTTGATTTGGGTATCTAACTTCGGACCGTTATCCGGTTCAGGGACAGTGTCTGGTGGGTAGTTTAACTGGGGCGGTTGCCTCCTAAAGGGTAACGGAGGCGCCCAAAGGTTCCCTCAGCCTGGTTGGCAATCAGGTGTTGAGTGCAAGTGCACAAGGGAGCTTGACTGTGAGACTGACAGGTCGAGCAGGGACGAAAGTCGGGACTAGTGATCCGGCACTGGCATGTGGAAGCGGTGTCGCTCAACGGATAAAAGGTACCCCGGGGATAACAGGCTGATCTTCCCCAAGAGTCCATATCGACGGGATGGTTTGGCACCTCGATGTCGGCTCGTCGCATCCTGGGGCTGTAGCAGGTCCCAAGGGTTGGGCTGTTCGCCCATTAAAGCGGTACGCGAGCTGGGTTTAGAACGTCGTGAGACAGTTCGGTCCCTATCCGCCGTGCGCGTAGGATACTTGAGAAGGGCTGTCCCTAGTACGAGAGGACCGGGACGGACGAACCTCTGGTGTGCCAGTTGTCCCGCCAGGGGCACGGCTGGTTAGCTACGTTCGGAAGGGATAACCGCTGAAAGCATCTAAGCGGGAAGCTCGCTTCAAGATGAGGTATCCCACCCACTTTGTGGGGTAAGGCCCCCAGCTAGACGACTGGGTTGATAGGCCGGAAATGTAAGCCCGGTAACGGGTTCAGTTGACCGGTACTAATAGGCCGAGGACTTGACTACGAAGCTGCTACGCGTCCACTGTGCAACTCTGAACGAGCGAACAACCCACGGGGTTGTTTTGACATGTTCATAGAGTTACGGCGGTCATGGCGGAGGGGAAACGCCCGGTCACATTCCGAACCCGGAAGCTAAGCCCTCCAGCGCCGATGGTACTGCACTCGGGAGGGTGTGGGAGAGTAGGACACCGCCGGACAATC
>NZ_RJLN01000161.1 GCF_003725545.1 Micromonospora solifontis
CTCGCGCGAGCCCGGCGCTCGGCGCTCGGCGCTCGGCGCTCGGCGCTCGGCGCTCGGCGCATGATCATGCTCAATCATGGATGTAGGGCCCTCCGCATGACACGAAGGCCACTACATCCAGGATCGAGCACGATCTTGGCGAGGCAGGCGAGGCAGGCGGGGCACCAGCGCCGCCCGCCGGGCGGGCGCACGGGGTGTCAGGGGCGGGTGGCGGCGCGGGGGTCGAAGGCGTACGGCAGTTCGAGGCGGTGCCGCGCCAGCAGCTCGTCGTCGGTGAGGATGTCCAGGGTGGGGGCGTCGGCGACGATCCGGCCGGCGTCGAGGATCACCGAACGGGTGCAGAGTTCCGCCGCGTACGGCAGGTCGTGGGTGACCATCAGCAGGGTCACCGCGAGCCCGCGCAGGATCTCCGCCAACTCCCGACGGGCGGCCGGGTCCAGGTTCGACGACGGCTCGTCGAGGACGAGGATCTCCGGGTGCATGGCGAGCACGGTGGCCACCGCCACCCGGCGACGCTGGCCGAAGGAGAGGTGGTGCGGCGCCCGGTCCCGGTGCTCGCTCATCCCCACCGCGGCGAGGGCCTCGTCGACCCGCGCGGCCAGCTCCGCTCCACGCAGCCCCAGGTTCGCCGGGCCGAACGCGACGTCCTCGGCGACCGTGGGCAGGAAGAGCTGGTCGTCGGGATCCTGGAAGACGATGCCCACCCGGCGGCGGACCTCGGCGAGGGTGTCCCGGTCCCGGCTCACCGTCAGGCCCCCGACGCTGACCGTCCCCTCGGTCGGCGTGAGGATGCCGTTCAGGTGCAGCACCAGGGTGGTCTTGCCGGCGCCGTTCGGCCCGAGCAGCGCCACCCGGTCGCCGCGCGGCACGGTGAGGTCCACGCCGTGCAGGGCGACGTGACCGTCGGGGTACGCGTACCGGACGCCACGGACGTCCAGGGAGGGCGGCTGCTCCACGGACCCGATCATGTCAGCACGACCGCGACGGCGGCGATGCAGACCGCGATCGCCGGCACGGTCGCGGCGGCCGCCCACTGGCCGGCGGTGGCCGCGTCCGCGCCCTGCCAGACCGCCGGCATCCGGCCGGTGTAGCCGCGCGACACCATGGCCAGGTAGACCCGCTCGCCGCGCTCGAAGGCCCGCAGGAAGAGCGCGCCCACCCCGGCCGCGAAGCCGCGCAGCTGCCAGAGGAACCGCGGGTCGTCACCGCGGGACACCCGGGCCACCCGCATCCGCCGGGCCTCGCCGACCAGCACGTCCAGGTAGCGCAGCATGAAGGTGGCGATCTGGGTGAGCACCTGCGGGCAGCGCAACCGGTCCAGGCCGACGATCAGGTCACGGGTCGTCGTGGTCGCCGCCAGCAGGAGCGACGCGAGTACGCCGAGGGTGCCCTTGGCCAGGATGTTCCACGCGCCGTGCAGGCCGTCCACGGAGAGGCTCAGCCCGGCCACCGTGACCCGTTCCCCGGTGCCGAGGAACGGCAGCGCGAACGCGAACAGCACGAACGGCAGCTCGATCAGCGCCCGGCTGAGCAGCCAGCGCGGGCCGACGCGGGCCAGCGCGGCGACGGCGGCGACCAGCACGGCGTACCCGCCGAAGGCCCAGTACGCCTCCCGCGGCGTGGCGACCACCGCGACGGTGAACAGCACCATCGCGGTGATCTTCACCTCGGGCGGGAGGCGGTGCACCGCGGAGGTGGACTCCCGGTAGAGGACGTGCGCGTGCCCGGCACCCATCGGTGGCGTACCCCCTCAGCCGGCGCTGCCGGCGCGCGACGCCGGCCGGTCTGTCCCGGCGGGCCCGCCACCCGGCGCGGCGCTCGCGCCGGCGGGAGCCGGGCCGCGGCGACGGGCCAGCCAGAACAGGCCGCCGCCGAGGGCGAAGGTGAGCAGCACGCCAAGGACGCCGGAGAGGCCGGTGGAGAGGAAGCCGTTGCTGATCCCCCGGACGCCGTAGTCGGCGAGCGGGCTGTCGGACAACTCGTGCCGCTGCGACTTCTGCGCCGGGCAGCTACCGCCGGTGATCTCCCCCTCGGCGTTCACCGTGCAGCCCTTGAGCAGGGACGAGTCCAGCCCGTCCGGGTGCGCGGAGGCGTAGTTGCTGACCACGCCGGCGAGCAGCAGGGCGATCAGCAGGCCGCCGAGGACGAACGGCCAGGAACGCCTGCTCATCGGGCACCTCCGGCGACCGGGACGGTGGGGGCGGCCGGCGCGACCGGACGGCGGGCGCGCAGCGCGTACACCAGATCGGGGCGGACCTTCGCGACGGTGACCACGGTGGTCGCGGTGATCAGGCCCTCGCCGATGCCGATCAGCAGGTGCACGCCGGCCATCGTGCCGGCCAGCCCGGCCAGGTTGCCGCCCAGGTCGGTGGTGCCGCCCAGCCAGTACTCCAGCACGAAGCCCTGACTGGCGACGACCACGCTGACCAGCGCGGAGACGAAGGCGGTGATCGCGAGGCCGGCATTGGTGCGGGGCAGCACCCGCAGCAGCAGCGCGATCAGCAGGTACCCGGCGGCGGTGCCGATGATCGCCATGTTGGTGATGTTGAGGCCCAGCATGGCCACCCCGCCGTCGCCGAAGACCAGGGCCTGCACGATCAGGACCACGGCGACGCAGAGCGCCCCGACCCACGGGCCGACCAGCAGGGCGGCGAGCACGCCGCCGAGCAGGTGGCCGCTGACGCCGGCGGTGAAGATCGGGAAGTTGAGCATCTGCACGGCGAAGATGAACGCGGCCACCAGGCCGGCCATCGGGGCCAGCCGGTCGTCGAGGTCGCGGCGCCCGCGCAGCACGCAGAAGGTGAGTACGGCGAGCGCGAGCGCCCCGAAGATCGCGGCGACGGGACCGTCGATGATCCCGTTCGAGATGTGCATCGCCAGGTTTTCCACCCGCCGAGCTTATTTGTGGCGGACCGTTGTTGCCAATACCTTGCAACAAGCCATGGTGATCATCACGCCGACCGCGCGCCGTCACCCGCCCGGGCCGCCCCGGCGGCGGTATCGTCTCCGCCATGACCGACCGCCTCAACCCCGGCGATCCCGCCCCCGAGTTCACCCTCCCCACCGACAGCGGCGGGACGCTCTCCCTGGCCGACCTGCGCGGCCGCAAGGTCATCCTGTACGCGTACCCGGCCGCCATGACGCCCGGCTGCACCAAGCAGGCCTGCGACTTCCGGGACTCGCTCGCCTCGCTCCAGGCCGCCGGCTACGAGGTGGTGGGCATCTCGCCGGACAAGCCGGATAAGCTGGCCAAGTTCCGCGACCGGGACGCCATCACCTTCCCGCTGGTCGCCGACACCGACAAGGCCGTGCTCACCGCCTACGGCGCGTACGGCGAGAAGCAGATGTACGGCCGGACCGTCACCGGCGTGATCCGCTCCACCTTCGTCATCGACGCCGACGGCAAGATCGAGCGGGCGCTCTACAACGTCAAGGCCACCGGCCACGTCGCCAAGCTGCGCCGCGACCTCGGGCTCGACTGATTAGTCGACCCCGGGTTTCAGTCGACCCCGGGTTGCGGCATGTCGCGCCTTCCGGTCGCCGAATCGCCGCGACATGCCGCAACCCGCCAGCCGGGGCCGCCACCGGGGCGGTCGATCTGCGCCGGGGCGGACTGCAGACCGCTTCGGCGCGACACTCTAGACTCAGCGAGTCCGCGGGAGTGGCGTAACAGGCAGGCGCGATAGGTTTAGGTCCTATTGTCCGAAAGGACGTGGGGGTTCGACTCCCCTCTCCCGCACCAAGAGCAGTGTCGTGAGGATCACCAAAGCGGGTTCACGCCACGCCACTCCCGCAGGATGGCGGCGTGGACCTGCGCTTCGTTCTCGACCCCGAGCTGACCCCGGCCCTGCGTGAGCAGCTCGTCGACCTCTGGGTGGACGCCACCAACGCCGGGGGCGCGGTCGGCTTCGTCGCCCCGGTCACCGCGGCCGAGGTGCAGCCGGTCGCCGAGCGGACCTTCGCCGACGTCACCGACGGCCCGGACCGGCTGCTGGTCGGCTACGCGGGCGAGCGACCGGTGGCGGTGCTCGTCCTCGCCGACAACCGGTTCCACCTGAAGAACCACTGGGGAATCCTCAAGCGGGTCATGGTCCACCCGGACACCCAGGGCCGGGGGTACGGCCTCGATCTGATGCGGGAGGCGGCGCGGCGCGCGCCGGAGCTGGGCTGGTCGGCGCTGCACGTCACGCTCCGCGGTGGGCAGGGGCTGGAGAAGTTCTACGGCCGTCTCGGCTACCGCGAGGTGGGACGGCTGCCGGCGGCGCTGCGGGTCGGCCCGGGCGACGACCGGGACGAGGTCCTCATGTGGCTCGACCTGGCGGACGCGGCGGCCTGACCCGTCGACGGCCGCCACCGCACACGGGCGGCGGCCGGCGCGGTCAGCCGCAGCCGGCGCGTACCGGTTCGGTGGGGGCGGCCGCGACCTCCGCGTCCAGCACGGTGGGGCTGGCGGCCGGGGCGGTCGACGGGCCGGCGGTGGTGGACGGCCGAGGGCTGGGCCGGGCGGACGGCGTGCGGGTGGGCGCCGCCGACCGGGTCGCGGTGGCGCTGCCGCCGTACATCCGGACGGTGCTGTGCTGCGTCCGGCCCGGGAGCAGGCGGATGCCGTTGGCGGTGACGCGGTGGCCGTACACGTCGGTGACCCGGATGGTGTACGGGCCGGGTCCGGCGCCGGAGTCGATGAGCCAGTAGTTGTAGTCCTGCCGGGCCGCGGTGCGCCAGGCGCCGCCCTGGCGTACCTCGACGGCGCGGAGCGGGTTGCCGTGGTCGCCGACGAGGACGGCGAACCACCACTGTGACGAGCCTTCCTTCATCCGGAAGGTGAGCGGGCCGGGCAGCGGCGGGTCGACCACCGCCCGGTAGCTCACCTTCACGATGCCCTGCACCGGGTCGGCGATCCGGGCGAACGCCTCGGCGGAGAGGTCGAGGTGGCCGGGTTCGCACTCGGGGCACTGGTCCATGACGAGGACCCGCACGGTGCCCTTCGGGCCGGTGACGTCGAGGAAGCCGCCGCAGGCCGCGCCGGCCGCGTACTCGTCGGGGCCGAGGGCGACGTAGAACCGGTTGGCGGGCGGGCCGGGGCGGGAGCAGTTGCCGCCGCCACTCCCGGCGTCGTAGAAGGTGGCCCGGCCGGTGTGCGGGGTGCCGCCGAGCGGCGGGCCGGCGAGCACGCCGGGCCGGGTCCGGGGCGGG
>NZ_RJLN01000162.1 GCF_003725545.1 Micromonospora solifontis
ACCCGCCCCGGCCGCGCGTCGCTGATCCGACTCTGGTTGAACGCCCGCGGAGGCCCCGAGGTAACCCAACCGCCGGCTCCGCCGCCCGGATGCGGACGGCCGGTACCGTGGACGTTCCGGTGTGACAGCGGGAGGTCGGGATGCCGGACGAGCTGACCACGGACCTGCTGCCGTACGCGGAGGTCACCGACACCGCGTACGCGGAACAGGCGGCGAGCGGCTTCGCCGCCCGCCCGCACGGGCCGGCGGTGCTGCTGAGCGGCGCCTGCCCCCGCTGCGGGCACGCCACCACCAGCGTGCTGGTCGACGAACTGTTCCGGCGGGAGCCGCCGCCGGTCGACCCGGATCCCGGCTACCGGACGGTGCTCTGCGAGTGCGCCGCCGAGCATCCGCGACGGCCCGCCGGGATGGTCGGCTGCGGCGCGTACTGGACGCTGCACCTGGAGGACGGGGCGTGATCCGGCTGCGTCCCGGGCCGCCGCCGACGGTGACCGACCTGCGCCGCGCCCAGCAGCTGTCCGGATTGCTGCGCGGCGAGCTGGACCGGGTCCGCGGAGCGGCGCTGGCCTGGCGCAACGGCCTGGGCGGTCTGCTCGTGGCGCTGCTCGGGTTCGGTCTCGTCCGGGGCCGCACCGACGTCACCACGCTGGCGCCCGGCTGGGCGGCGGCGGTGGGACTGCTGCTGCTCGCCGCGGTCGGGGTGGGCGCCGCCGGGGCCCTGGCGTTGCTGCGCGCCGCGCACGGCCGGCTCACCGTGACGCCGGTGGCCGCGCTCGCGCCGGCGCCGCTGGCCGACCATCAGGAGGCGGTCGCGGCGGCCCGGGCGCTGCGTACGGGCGTGGTGCTGGTGCTGCTCTGCGCCGGGCTGCTGGTGGCCGCGGTCGGGGTGACCTGGTACGCGCCGACACGTCCCGCTCCCGCCGCGGTGACCGGCACCGGCCCGTAAGGGCACCGGCACCGGCCCATCGCAGGGGCCGGCACGGTCACGGGCCGAGGTGCGCGTACGCCGCCCACAGGTCGGCGCGGCCGGGCAGGGCGGCGCGCAGCCGGCGGACCGCGTCGTGCAGGGCGACCGCCGCCCGGTCCGGGTCGATGCCACCGGGCACGGCCAGGGCCGCGTACAGATCGGCGCAGAGCTGGACGGTCACCTGGTCCGAGATGGACCAGAGCGCGCCGACGACCTGGCGGAATCCGGCGAGCTGGAACGCGGTGCCGAGGGTCAGCACCTCGTCGGGCAGCGCCGCCCCGCCCCGTACCGTCTCGCAGGCCGAGAGCACGGCCAGCGCGGCGGACGCGGCCGGCGCCCGCCACAGGTCACGCACCTGCAGCGGCCCGCCGGTCAGCGCGAGCCGCCCGCGCAGCGGATCGCGCAGGTCCTGCCGGCCGTGACAGGACAGGTGAACCACCGGATGCCCGGGCAGCTCGGCCACGACGGCGGCCGGGGTCGCGGCCGCGCCGCTGAGGCTCCGCCCGTCCGGGAGATGGCCGCGGACGAGCTGCGCCTCGCGTTCGGCGCCGGGCAGGTCCGGCAGCCCCGGCAGGTGCGGCAGGCTGACCACCAGCGCCCGGTCGACCGGTGCCGGGTTCTCGGGCACGGCCCGGCGGGCGCGGGCGAGGGCGCGCAGTGCGGCGGTGTAGGAGGGGATCACCCGGTCCAGCACGCCCGGGCCGCCGTCGAGCGGGGCGGCGGCGTGCAGCGGCAGCAGCGTGAGCAGGCCGGTCGGGCACCACCACAGCCGCGGCCACTCCCCCGATCCACCGGCCGGCACGGCCGCGTCGAGGACCGGCGCGGCCACCGCCCGCCACAGCCAGTCCAGCGTCCGGCCCACCGCGGCGCGGGCGGCCACCGCGCGGCGGCGCGCCTCCGCCTCGGGTACGGGTGGCGCCTGGCCGGTGAGCACCGCGACCGCGGTGAGGAAGTCCGCGGCACGGGTGACCAGCTCAGCCGGTGTCGCCTCGGGCAGCGGCACGACGGTGACGTCCCCGGCGGCGACGACCAGGGCGTCGCTGCGGCGCTCGCCCACGTTGACCAGCGCCACCGGCCCGAGGTCGGCGGCGAGGGCATCGAACGCCGGCCGGCGGAGGAAACCGTCGAGGCCGGGCAGCGCGCGGATCTCGGTCAGCAGCCGGCGGCGGCGCTCGGCCAGGGCGTACCGGCGCTCCGGGTCGGGGCCGCCGGCCGGGGGCGGGACGGGGTCGGCCGCGCCGGGGCGGAGGAAGCCGTCCAGCGCGGTCTGTACGGCGGTGAACTCGTCGGCGAGCTCCGGTGCGGTGACCCGGACCGTGGTGAGGTCGGCGCCCGCGTCGTGCGCTCGGGTCAGCAGGACGCCGCGCCCGTACTCCAGCAGCTCCACGGCGCGGCGTGGTTCGCCGAGCGCGACGGCGACCGCCGCGGCGTCCGTGGCCAGCCCGCGGAAGCGGCCGAGCAGCCGGGTCTGGTCGTCGGGGTCCATGCCGTGCCAGGCGACCAGGTCGATCAGCTCGATCGCGGTGGCGTACCCGTCGAGGGCCCCCGGCAGGTCGTCGGCGGCCGCGGCGAGTTCCGCGTACCGGTGGGCGGCGATCGCGCGCAGCAGCGACGGCGCGGCGGGTACCGCGGTGGCCTCCCGCAGCGCCGCCCGGGCGTGCCCCGAGCGGTCGGCCGGGTCGGCCGCCTCCACGGCGGTGGCGAGGTTGCTCAGGCACATCGCCCGGTCCGGGTGCTCGGGCGGCAGCGCGTCGACCGCGCCCCGATACGCGACCAGCATCGCCTCGGCGTCCCGGTCCGTGCCGGTGGCGCGGTGGCGCAGCAGCAGCGCGTTGCCGAGGTTGGTCAGGAACCGGTGCCGGTCGGCCGACCGGAGCGGGGCGGAACGGGCCAACCGGTCCAGCAGGTCGACCGCCTCGTCCAGGAACGCGGGGTCGTCGTCGCCCAACCGGTGGCGGACGATCAGCGCGACCGCGAGGGTGCCGACGCTCTGGCCGTACGCCACCGGGTCGGCCGGGTCGACGAGGGTGACCGCCTCGCGGAGCGCGGCGATCGCGGCGGCGGCGTCCCGCCGCGCGGCCTCGCGGCCGGCGGGCGCGGCGTCGTCGAAGGCGAGTTCGGCGCGGCGGTTGAGCGCGGAGCCGTAGTTGATCAGTGCCCCCGGCCGGTCGGGGTGACCGGGCGGGGCGGCCTCGACGGCCCCGGCGAGCACCGCGACCGCCTCGGTGAGGGTGGCCAAGTCCTGGGTCACCGTGAACCGGGCCTGCAGCACCAGGCCGAGGTTCGCCCGGTAGCGGGGCCGGGCGGGGGTGTCCGGCGGCGCTTCGGCCAGGGCGGCGCGCAGCGCCTCGGCGGCCGGTTCCAGCAGCGCCGGGTCGCCGCCCTGGTCGGCGCGTTCCCGCAGCGCGTTGCCGAGATTGTTGAGCGTCCGATGTCGGACCGGATCCCCGGGCGGCAGCAGGGTGGTGGCCTCGGCCAGCGCTTCGCAGGCCGCCCGCAGCGCGTCGAGGCCGCCGGCGTCGGCGTGGCCCCGGCTGAGCGCGTACCCGAGGTCGGCCAGCCGGTGGCCCCGCACGACCGGGTCGTCGGCGGCGGCGACGCCGGCGCGCAGCAGCCGCACCGCCTCGGTCAGCTCGTCGGGGCGTCGGTGCCGTTCGTAGCGGAGGGTGCATAGGACCCCGAGGTGGTGGCGCATTGTGTCGTCCCCGGTGGCCTCCGCCGCCGCCCGGTACGCCTCGACGGCCGCGTCGAGGTCCTCGCCCGCGCCCGGCGCGCTCTCGTCGGCGCGGTAGCGGTCCTCCAGCAGCGTGGCCAGGCCACCCCAGGCCGGGCCGACGAACGCGGGATCGAGCTGGTCGTCGGCGTGCAGCGCCGCCCGGTACGCGTCGATGCCGGCGTCCCGATCGGCCGGGGACCGGTCGCGCAGGAACCGTTCGGACAGGACGATGCCGTGCAGCGCGGCGGTGCGGGGGTCGCCGCCCCGCCGGGCCGGGCGCAGCACGTCGATGGCCTCGTCCAGGTCGGCGGGGCGGCCGTGCAGCCGCCACCGGTGGCGCAACTGCTGCCCCAGGTTGGCCTGTGCCATGGCGCGCATCGCCGGGTCGACGGACGCGGCCTGCGCGGCCTCGCGGAGCAGGGTGATCGCCTCGTCCAGCGCGGCCGGGTCGCGGTCGGTCTCGTACCGGTCGGACAGGACGTTGCCGAGGTTGAACAAACGGGTGGGTCGCTGCGGGTCGCCGGCCGGGGTGGATTCCAGGCTCTCCCGGTGCGCGTCGACGGCGGCCGGGAGCGCGCGCGGCCGGCCCAGCTGCCGGAACTGGTCGCGGTGAACCCGGCCGAGCATGGACAGGTAGGTCGCCCGCTCGGGTCGGCCGGCCGGAGTGGCGTCGACCGCCCGGCGCAGCAGCGCCTCGGCCCGGTCCGCCACCTCGTACCGCCCGGTGCGCTCCGCCCCGCTCATGAGCACGACCGCCTGGGCGGCGAGCGCGGCCGGGTCACCCCCCGCCGGGTCCGGCGCGGGCTCCGGTGCCCGGGATCGGGGCACCCGGCCCCGGTCGGCGGCGCGGCCGTACGCGCGGTACATGGCCAGCAGCGACGGTGGCACCCGGCCCGGGGCGGCGTGCAGCAGCAGTTCGGTCAGTTTCACGGCCTGCGCGAGGTCGTCGGCGTCCTGGCCGGCCGGCAGCAGCTGGTAGCGGTACCAGTGCAGGCAGGCGAGGAGGAACAACCCTTCGGCGGTCCGTTCCGGCAGCGGGCCCGCCGGGGCGGTGGCGGTCACCAGGTCGATCACCGCCTCGGCGTCGCGGGCGGCGCCGGCCTCGAAGAGGCGGCGCGGGTCGCGGCCGGCGCCGAAGTCGTCGAGCCGCTCCCGAAGCCGGCGTACGGGATCGGACCGGAACCGCTGCCACATCAGGCCTCCCCTCCGTCGATCCACCATGCGTAGCAGGACGGACGCGGACGGTGCCAGTGGTGCGTCATGTAGTTGTCGTGGTGCGGGCGGGCTCGGCTGTGCGCCGAGCCCGCCCGCCGCTGTCGCGCCCGGGTCGGGTCCCGGGTGCTGCCGTCAGCGCTGCAGGGTCAGCAGGCCCGGCCGGTAGGGCAGCAGGCCGTAGTCGCCGCCGGAGTTGGTGGCCCGA
>NZ_RJLN01000163.1 GCF_003725545.1 Micromonospora solifontis
AACGAGCGGGGTGACCGCGGTGAGCGGGCCGAGCGCGGCGAGCGCAACGAGCGGGGTGACCGCGGTGAGCGCGGCGAGCGCGGGGGCGACCGCGCCGAGCGCAACGAGCGCGGTGACCGCAACGACCGTGGTGACCGGAACGACCGTGGCCAGCGCGCCGAGCGCAACGACGACGGCGACGAGGACGGCGAGGGCGGCGGCCGGCGCGGCCGGCGCAGCCGCTTCCGGGACCGTCGGCGGGGCCGTGGCGAGCGGGCCGAGGGCGGCGACGGCGGTGGCCGCGAGCCGCAGGTCGGCGAGGACGACGTGCTCGTCCCGGTCGCCGGCATCATCGACGTGCTCGACAACTACGCCTTCGTGCGGACCACCGGCTACCTGGCCGGCCCGAACGACGTGTACGTCTCGATGTCCCAGATCAAGAAGTACGGCCTGCGCCGCGGTGACGCGATCACCGGTGCGGTGCGCGCGGCCCGGGACGGCGAGCAGCGGCGGGACAAGTACAACCCACTGGTCCGGCTGGACACCATCAACGGGATGGAGCCGGACGAGGCGAAGCGCCGGCCGGAGTTCTACAAGCTCACCCCGCTGTACCCGCAGGAGCGGCTGCGGCTGGAGACGGAGCCGCACATCCTGACCACGCGGGTCATCGACCTGGTGATGCCGATCGGCAAGGGGCAGCGGGCGCTGATCGTGTCGCCGCCGAAGGCCGGTAAGACGATGGTGTTGCAGGCGATCGCGAACGCGATCACCCGCAACAACCCGGAGTGCCACCTGATGGTGGTGCTGGTCGACGAGCGGCCGGAAGAGGTCACCGACATGCAGCGGTCGGTGAAGGGCGAGGTCATCGCGGCCACGTTCGACCGTCCGCCGCAGGACCACACCACGGTGGCGGAGCTGGCGATCGAGCGGGCGAAGCGCCTGGTCGAGCTGGGCCACGACGTGGTCGTGCTGCTCGACTCGGTGACCCGGCTCGGCCGGTCGTACAACCTGGCGGCGCCGGCCAGCGGCCGGATCATGTCGGGTGGTATCGACTCCACCGCGCTCTACCCGCCGAAGCGCTTCCTGGGCGCGGCGCGCAACATCGAGAACGGCGGCTCGCTGACCATCCTCGCCACCGCGCTGGTGGAGACCGGGTCCATGGCGGACACGGTCATCTTCGAGGAGTTCAAGGGCACCGGCAACGCCGAGCTCAAGCTGGACCGGAAGATCGCCGACAAGCGGGTCTTCCCGGCGATCGACATCAACCCCTCCGGCACCCGCAAGGAGGAGGTCCTGCTCGCGCCGGAGGAACTGGCGATCGTCCACAAGCTCCGCAAGGTGCTGCACTCGCTGGACTCGCAGGCGGCGCTCGACCTCCTGCTGGACCGGCTCAAGCAGTCCCGGACGAACATCGAGTTCCTGATGCAGATCGCGAAGTCCACTCCGGGCGAGTGAGCTGACCGGAACGACCCGACGAGGGGCACGGCTAACCGGCCGTGCCCCTCTTCGCGTACCGGGGCGAGGGGTGAAGTTTTTCTTCGGTTAAGCGGTCGCCTCTTGAAACTTCTGTTCAGTTCCGGGTTGACTGTCGTCCATGCGTACCCGCAGTCGATCCGCCCGTCTCGCCGGCGCCCTGCTGCTGACGCCGGTGCTCACCCTGGTCGGACCCGTGCCGCCCGGCGCCGCGGCGCCCGCGGCCGGGACCGCCACCATCGCCGAGGACGCCCCGGCCGCCTCCTCCCGCCCCGACACCGCGGTCGCCCTCGCCGCCGCCGGCCTGGAGCCGGCCGGTGGCCTGGAGACCGCGAAGACCACCCGTCCGGTCGCCCCCGGGCTCGACCTGACCTCCTTCGACCGGTACGACGCCGCCGGCTGGCTGCGTGCCGACGCCCTCACCGCCGACCTCTCCGGCGGCGTCACCGTGGACTACGTCAACTCCGACGCGGTCACCCGGGACGAGCCGCTGCGCGCGGCGGTGGACCGCTCCCGGGCGGTGGCCGCCGTGAACGGCGACTTCTTCGACATCAACAACTCCGGCGCCGCCCAGGGCGTCGGCATCCGCTCCGGCGAGCTGGTCCAGTCGCCGGTCGCCGGGCACACCAACGCCGCCGCGATCAGCCCGGAAGGGCTCGGCCGGATCATCCAGGTCGGCTTCGAGGGCAGCGCCGCCCTGCCCGCCGGGCCGGTCCCGCTGACCCAGTTCAACAACATGGTGCAGCGCGACGGCATCGGCGTCTTCACCCCGCTCTGGGGGACGTACACCCGCGGGCGTGCTGTGAACGGCGCGGCCCGGGTGGTCGAGGTGACGGTGACCGGCGGCACGGTCGCGACCGTGGCCACCACGGCGGGCGAGGGCCCGATCCCGGCCGGCACCACCGTGCTGCTCGGCCGGGAGGCGGGGGCCGACGCGCTCGCCGCGCTGCGCCCCGGCGATCCGGTCGACGTGACCTGGCGGCCGAAGGCGTCCGACGGCAGCAGCCCGCGCGCCGCCGTCGGAGGCGGCAGCGTGCTGGTCCGGGACGGCGTGGTGCAGAACATCGCCGACCAGAGCCTCGCCCCGCGTACCTCGGTCGGCTTCTCCGCCGACGGCCGCAAGATGATCATGCTGACGGTCGACGGCCGGCAGGCCGACAGCCGGGGTGTCACGCAGACCGAGATGGGCCGGATGATGCGCGAGCTGGGCGCGGCGAACGCGCTCAACCTCGACGGTGGCGGCTCCTCGACCCTGCTGGCCCGGGAGCCCGGTGCGGCCACCGTCCAGGTGGAGAACAGCCCGTCCGACGGCACCGAGCGGCCGGTGCCGAACGGCCTGGCCATCTACGCCCCGGAGGGCAGCGGCCGGCTCACCGGCTACTGGCTGGAGACCGCCAGCGACCCGACCGCCGCGCCGGGCGTCGCGCCGATCCGGGGTGGCCGGCCCGACCGGGTCTTCCCCGGCCTCACCCGCCGGCTCACCGCCGCCGGCTACGACGAGACGTACGGGCCGGCCGCCGGCGCGCCGCAGTGGCGGGCCAACCCGGCCGCCCAGGGCACAGTGGACGACGAGGGCGTCTTCCGGGCCGGCCGGCCCGGCCGCAGCACCGTCACCGCCTGGCGCGAGGAGGCCCGGGGCACCCTCGACCTCACCGTGCTCGGCCCGCTGGACCGGGTCGACGCCACCGTCGACCGGCTCGGCCTGAACAACGCGGGCGACACCGGCCTGTTCGGCGTGGTCGGCTTCGACGCGGAGGGGAACAGCGCGCCGATCGAGCCCGACGACCTGCGCCTGGAGTACGACCACGACCTGCTGGCGGTCACCCCGACGGCGGACGGCAACCTGTCGGTCAAGGCGCTCGACGGCACCGGCTCCGCCCTGGTCACCGTCCACGTCGGAACGCACACCACCGTGCTCCCGGTGACCGTCGGGCTGACCGACGTGCCGGTGGCTGGCTTCGACGACGCGGCCGCCTGGAAGTTCAGCCAGGCCCGGGCCAGCGGCGCGGTCGCCCCCGCGCCCGGGCACACCGGCACCGGCCTGCGGATGTCGTACGACTTCAGCCAGTCCACCGGCACCCGGGCCGCCTACGCGGACCCGCCCGCCTGGATCGACGTGCCCGGCCAGCCGCAGGCGTTCGGCCTGTGGATCAAGGGCAACGGCACCGGGGAGTGGCCGAGCCTGCACCTGCACGACGCGCAGGACACCCAGTTCGTGCTGCGCGGCCCGTACGTCACCTGGACCGGCTGGCGGTACGTCGAGTTCACGGTGCCGCCGGGCGTGCAGTACCCGGTCCGGGTGCGCCGGTTCTACGTCGCCGAGACCGACCCGGCCAAGCAGTACCAGAGCGAGGTCGTGATCGACGACCTGGTCGCGCGGGTGCCGCCCACTCTGGACGCCCCGGCCGAGGCGAACCGCACCGACCGGGTGGTGCTCCGCGACGGCACGGTGGACGTGGCGCCCTGGCGGTTCGCGGTGCTGTCCGACGCCCAGTTCGTCGCCGCCGACCCGGACAGTGACCTGGTCGCCCAGGCCCGCCGTACGCTCCGCGAGGTCAAGGCGGCGAAGCCGGACTTCCTGATCATCGACGGGGACTTCGTGGACACCGCGTACCCGGCGGACTTCGTGCTGGCCAAGCGGATCCTGGACGAGGAGTTGGGCGGCGAGCTGCCGTACTACTACGTGCCGGGCAACCACGAGATCATGGGCGCCCCGATCGGCAACTTCCGCGGCGTCTTCGGGGACACCTCGCGGGTCTTCGACCACCAGGGCACCCGGTTCCTGACCCTGAGCACCGCCACCGGCTCGCTGCGGGGCGGCGGCTTCGACCAGGTTGAGCTGCTGCGGAACACCCTGGACGCGGCGGCGGCCGACCCAGCCGTCGGCTCGGTCGCGGTGCTCTTCCACCACCCGCCGCGGGACCCCAGCCCGGCCAAGGCCAGTCAGCTGCTCGACCGGAAGGAGGCGGCCCTGGTGGAGCAGTGGCTGGCCGACTTCCAGCACCGCACCGGCAAGGGCGCGCTGATGGTCAACGGGCACGTCGGCACCTTCCACGCCGACCGGGTGGACGGCGTGCCGTACGTGATCAACGGCAACTCCGGCAAGAACCCCTCGACCCCGGCCGAGCTCGGCGGCTTCACCGGCTGGACCGAGTTCGGCGTCGACCCGGTGACCCCGCAGGAGGCCGAGCAGGCCCGCCGGGACCCGCTCGCCGAGGGGCCGGACTGGGTCGCGGCGGAGTTCCACGCCCACGTCGACCGGCTCACCCTGGCCGTCCCGGCGAGCGTGGCCGTCGGCGCCCCGGCGCCGGTCACCGCCACGCTCACCCAGCCCGGCGGTCGTACCGTGCCGGTGGGCGCGCCGGTCAGCGCCGACTGGTCCGGCTCGCCCAACCTGCACATCGGGGGCGCGGCGGGGGTGAAGCCCTGGCACGTGGCCCGGTTCGACCCGGCGACCGGGGTGCTGACCGCGCTGCGCCCCGGCGCGCAGGTGCTGCTCGCGGTGACCGTCAACGGCGTCCGCACCGAGGCGACGGTCACCCTGACGGCGGCGGAGGCGCCCGCCGCCTGAGGTGAACGGAGGGGCCCCTTGTCAACAAGGGGCCCCTCCTTCCTC
>NZ_RJLN01000164.1 GCF_003725545.1 Micromonospora solifontis
CGGCCACGTGGTGCCGGCCGGGGTCGCGCAGCAGGGCCCGGTCGCCGATCAGCAGCGGCAGCGGGCGGGCCAGCCGCAGCCGGACGGTGTCCGGGCCGAGCGGGCGGACGCGTACGGGCACGGCGGCGGAGCCCACGTGCAGGGTGAGGGTGGCCGGCAGGTCGGTCGCCGGGTCCCCGGCGAGCCGCGCGTCGAGCAGGTCGGTCGGCCGGAACCGTCCCGGGCTGAGCAGGGCGTCGCCGCGGGCCACCCGGTCCCGGGACACCCCGCGCAGGTTCACCGCGACCCGGGCCACGGCGTCGACCCCGGTCCGGGCGATGTTCAGCGAGTGCAGGCCCCGGACCCGGACCGGTTCCCCGGTGGCGGCCAGTTCGAGCTGGTCACCGACGCGCAGCCGGCCGCCGCCGAGGGTGCCGGTGACCACGGTGCCGCTGCCCCGGATGGTGAACGACCGGTCCACCCACAGCCGTACCGGGGCGTCGTACGCCGGGTCGGGCAGCCGGGCGACGAGCCGGTCCAGGGCCGCGCGCAGCTCCGGCAGGCCGGCGCCGGTGACCGCGCTGACCGGCACCGCCTCCACCTCGCCCAGCGCGGTCGCGGCGATCTCCTTGCGTGCCCGGGCCAGCGCCGGCCCCGGGTCGGCCAGGTCCGCGCGGGTCACCGCGAGCAGGCCGTACGAGACGCCGAGCGCGTCCAGGGCGGCCAGGTGTTCGGCGGACTGCGGCATCCAACCCTCGTCGGCGCCGACCACGATCAGCGCCGCCGGCACGGGCCCGACTCCGGCGAGCATGTTCGGCACGAACCGCTCGTGGCCGGGCACGTCGACGAAGGCGACGGTGCCACCGGCGGGCAGGGTGGTCCAGGCGAAGCCGAGGTCGATGGTCATGCCCCGGCGGCGTTCCTCCGCCCAGCGGTCGGGTTCCATCCCGGTCAGCGCCCGGACCAGGGTGGACTTGCCGTGGTCGACGTGCCCGGCGGTGGCGACGACGTACACGGTCAGCCACCCACCCGCAGCACCGCCGCGCGGACGGCCTCGTCGGCGTCGGCCGGCACGCAGCGCAGGTCGAGCAGGAGCCGGCCGTGCAGCACCCGGCCGAGGACCGGCGGTTCGCCGGTGCGCAGCGGCTCGGCGTACCGCTCGGGCAGGCTCAGCGCCCACGAGTCGAGTTCCACCCCGGGCGCGCCGCCCCCGCCGACGACGGCGACGCTGGGCACCACCTCGACCTTGACGCCGTCCGCGCCGAGCCGGTCGCGCAGCCGTTCGGTGCGGGCGCGCAGCGCGGCCGGGTCGGCGTGCAGCGCCCGGCGGGTGGGGGTGACCGGGCCGTGCAGGGTGGCGGCGAGCGCGGCGAGGGTGAGCTTGTCGACCCGGAGCGCCCGGGCCAGGGGATGCCGGCGCAGCCGCTCGACCAGCTCGGCCGCGCCGAGCAGCAGCCCGGCCTGCGGGCCGCCGAGCAGCTTGTCGCCGCTGGCGGTGACCAGGTGCGCGCCGGCGCGCAGGGTGGAGGCGGCGTCCGGTTCGTCGGGCAGCAGCGGGTCGGGGGCGAGCAGCCCGGAGCCGATGTCGGCGACCACCGGCACGCCCAGGGTCGCCAGCTCCCGGACCGGCACGGCGGAGGTGAAGCCGCTGACCCGGAAGTTCGACGGGTGGACCTTGAGCACGAAGCCGGTCCGTGGGCCGATGGCGGCGGCGTAGTCGGCGCGGGTGGTGCGGTTGGTGGTGCCGACCTCGCGCAGCCGCGCGCCGGTGCTCTGCAACAGGTCGGGCAGGCGGAACCCGTCGCCGATCTCGACCAGCTCGCCGCGGCTGACCACGATCTCGCGGTCGGCGGCGAGGGCGGTGGCGGCGAGCACCAGGGCGGCCGCCCCGTTGTTGACCACGTGCACGCCGGCCGCGTCGGGCACGGCGGCGGCGAGCGCGTCGAGGGCCTCCCGGCCGCGCCGGGCCCGCCGGCCGGTCCGCAGGTCCAGCTCCACATCGGTGTGCCCGGCGGCGGCCACGAGGGCGTCGACGGCGGCGGCGGAGAGCGGGGCCCGGCCGAGGTTGGTGTGCAGCACCACGCCGGTGGCGTTGAGCACCGCCCGGGGCGCCGGGGCGGGCAGCTCGGCCAGCGCGGCCGCGCGCACCTCCTCGGGGGTGATCTCGCCGCGGCGGGCCCGCTGCTGGGCGCGGACGATGGCAGCCTTCACCCGCTCGCGGCCGAGCGTGCCGACGGCGTCGGCCAGCCCTGGGTCGGCGAGCAGCGCGTCGGTACGCGGCACCCGCCGCCGCGGGTCGGCGTCACGCATCGGGTCAGTCCCCCCGGCCTGCCTCGCGAGAGGCGGAACCCCGTGGTTGCTTGGCGGAGACGGACGGGAATCGAACCCGCCTGGCCCGGGTCCCGGACCACACCGGTTTTGAAGACCGGGAGGGGCACCAGCCGCCTGAACGCCTCCAACCAGCACTTAACCACATGCGATCTCCCGCCGCCCGGCGAGGGCCGCGGACGCACCGGATCAGGGGCCGGGGGTCTGGAAGTGGGGTCGCGGCTTGCCGGGCGCGGTGGGCAGCCGGGTGATCGGCGGCAGCACCAGCGCGACGAAGGCGAGGATGCCGATCACCGTGAACGGCAGCGTGTAGCTCTTGCCGCTGGCGTCGTAGAGCAGCGCGGTGACCAGCGGGCCCACCACGCCTCCGATGCTCCAGGCCACGATCATCGCCCCGTAGATCGCGCCGGCGTTCGGGGTGCCGAAGTAGTCGGCGGCGGTCGCCGGCATGGTGCCGAAGCCGCCGCCGTAGGCGAGGTAGACCAGCGCGGCGAGCACGGCGAAGAGCCAGAAGGCGGCGGCGTGCGGCAGGATCAGGAAGCAGACCCCCTGCAGCGCGAGCATGCCGAGGAACGCCGGCATCCGGCCGATCCGGTCGGACAGCCACGCCCAGGCCACCCGCCCGCCCCCGTTGAACAGGCCGAGGACGCCGACCAGGCCGGCGGCGGTGGCGGCGCTCACCCCGACGACCGCCTGGGCCGCGTCCGCGGCCTGCGAGATCAGCGCGATGCCGCAGGTCACGTTGAGGGTGAGGATGAGCGTGAGCAGATACCACTGCCGGGTGCGCAGGGCCTCGCCGAAGGTGTAGGCCCGGGTGCCGGCGACGGCCCGGCCGCCGACCGCCGGGGTGAAGCCCGGCACCCGGTACCCGGCGGGCGGGTCGCGGAAGAACGACGCTCCCAGCAGGACCGCGACCAGGTAGGCGATACCCAGGGGCAGGAAGACGCTGGTCTTGTGGTCGGTGCCGGCCAGCAGCGCCTTGGCCACCGGTGCGGTGATCACGGCGCCGAAGCCGAAGCCGGCCACGGCGATGCCGGTGATCAGCCCCCGCTTGTCGGGGAACCACTTGCTGAGCATGGCGATCGGGGTGATGTAGGCGGCGCCGAGCCCGATGCCGCCCAGCACCCCGTAGGTGAGCAGCAGCAGCCACAGCTGGTCGCTCGAGGACACCAGCGAGGCCAGCATGGTGCCGACGGCGTACAGGATCCCGCCGCCGAGGGCGACCGGGCGCGGTCCGCGGCGGTCCTGGATCCGCCCGCCCACCAGGCTGCCGATGAAGATGGTCCCGATCGCCACCTCGAACGGCAGCACCACCTCGGCCTTGCTCCAGCCGAACTCGGCCTGCAACGGCTTGTTGAACACGCTCCACGCGTACACCGCGCCGAGCGCGAGCTGGACGAGCACGGCCGCCAGCACGAGGCCCCACCGGCCTCGTGTCACTGGTCGACCATCCCGCGAACCCGCGCTTGTTGTGGCCATGAGCGGTACCCCCGTATCGGCTCATGGGCCCGGCGCCCGCTACCTGCCTGCCCCCGGATTCGGACCGGCGCCCGGCCCGCTGACGTCTGATGTCCCCTGCTCCCGCCGCTGCGCGCGGTCCAGCTGCGGGACCACCGTGTACTTCGGGTCCCGCGCCGAGGCGACCCCGCCGTGGAAGATGCCGAACCGGGTGCAGACCGAGGCGGCCAGCAGGGCGCCGCCGGAGAGCGCGGCGAGCACCCGGCTGCGGCGGCCGAGCAGCGCGCCGGCGACGCCGGCGGCGGTCAGCGCCCGGCCCGCCCGCAGCAGCCGGCCGGCGGTGCCGATGGTGTAGGGCTCGCTGAGCAGGCCGAGCCGGTTCTCCACCCGGTGCGAGCCCCACAGTTCCAGGGCCGCGCCGGCGACGGCGAGCCGCCGCGCCGGGCCGGCCTGCGCGGTCGGCGCGGCGATCAGCCCCACGCCGGCGCCGCTGGCCAGGGCGCTGCCCGCGAAGATGGTCGGCAGCTCCGGGTACGCCTCGTGCCAGGACGGCACCGCGGTGTCGGCGAGCAGCACCCCGGTGTACGTGGCCAGCGCCGGCGCGGTGGCCGCGGCGATCAGCCCGGCGGCCTGCCCGGCCGGGGGCAGCAGCCGGCGGCCGACGCCGAGCAGCCCGCGCTCGGGCAGCCGGGGCGCGGCCTCGGCGACCGCGGCGACGCCGGCGGCCGGGCCGAAGACGGTCAGGATCCAGGTGCCCATGCTCATCGGGGAGGTCGGCTTCGCCACCCGCAGCATGTGATGGAACCGGCTGGGCTTGCCGAGGTCGTTGACGAGGAAGTACGCGCTGGCGCCGACCGCCGCCAGGGAGGTGACCCGGCCGGCTCGGCGTAGCGCCGGGCGCCCGGTGAGCTGCCCGCCCGCGGCCAGCAGCGACGACCCGGCGGCGAGGCCGCCGGTGAACAGGTACGCGGCGATGTCCCACCGCCAGACCGGGGCCTTGAGGACGGGCCGCCCGTAGTACGAGGTGAACTCGGCCGGCGGCACGTTCAGCTGTTCCCCGCCCCCGCCCCTGCCGCGTCGGCGTCGGGGCGGTGCGGCGGGCGCCACGTCCCGCGGCGGGTACGGGGCGAGCCCGCTGTCCTGGGCGCCCCGGTCGGTGCGGGCCACGCCCGCGCCGCTGCCCGTGGCGGAGGCCCT
>NZ_RJLN01000165.1 GCF_003725545.1 Micromonospora solifontis
GAGGCGGCGCTGGTGGTGGCGCTCTCCCCCGAACTGGACGCCGGCTGGCTGCTGCCGCTGCGCCGGCTCCGGGCCCGGCTCACCCACCCGCTGCGCGGCGGCGCCGGCCTCCCGCTGCTGGCCACCCTCCAGCAGGTCCAGCTCAGCGACGCCTACCGTCGGGTGGCCCCGCTGCTCCGCTCCGACGTACGCGAGCACTGGGACGACACCGACTGGCGCTTCGTCGGGCACGCCGCGCGGTTCCACGGCCGGCCGGTGACCGCGGTGTTCGCCGTGCCCCTGGCCGACCGCGATCCGGACGCCGTACGGGTCGCCGTGGTCGACGACGGCACCGGGCAGACCCTGCTGGCCCTGCCCGGCACCGGGAAGCCGGCCGGCCCCCGCGTCGACGTCGTGCCGGCCTGACGACGGCTCCCGGTTCGGGCGGGACGACCCGGTGATCCCGCCCGATCCGGCCGGCAGCCGCCCCGGCACCGACCTGTTGCATCGGCTTTCTTACACACCCTCGCCCGGTCGATGACTGAGCTGCCACGATGCCCTGAGATGATCGCGGAGCGGTCGCGGAGACCGGGCGGCGGCCCGAGCACGTCCGCTGGTCACGCCAGGACGTGACCGGGTCCTGCCGCGTCCGGCAGCGACACTGTCGGGAGGGCCGGTGGACGGTACGGCGACAACTCAGGCCCGGCACGTGCGCGTCGAGGTGCTGCACCGCTTCCGGGTGCTGGTCAACGGACGGTACGTCGCACTGCCCGAGGGCAGTCAACGGTTGATCGGCTGCCTCGCCGTCGCCGACCACGCACCGCCGCGGGCCACCCTGGCCGGGACGCTGTGGCCGGAGCGCAGCGAACGCGACGCGCACGCGTCGCTGCGGCAGGCGCTCTGGCGGCTCAACCGGCACGTGTCGGGGCTGCTGGAGCAGGAGCACCAGCACATCGGGCTGGCCCGGGGCGTCGAGATCGACCTGCACGAGATTTACCGGCTCTCCGAGGCGGTCACCACCAGCGAGCCGACCGTGAACCGGCGGGCCGTGCGCCTGCTGGAGGGCGACCTGCTGCCGGAGTGGTCCTACGACTGGCTGGACGGGCGACGCGAGTCGCTGCGCCAGGTACGCCTGCACACGCTGGAGGCGCTCGCGCGCAACGACCTGAAGGCCGGGCGTACCGCGACCGCGCTGGTCGCCGCGCTCGCCGCCGTCGGGCTCGACCCGCTGCGGGAGAGCGCCCACCGGATCGTGGTCGCCGCCCACCTGGCCGAGGGCAACACCTCGGAGGCCATCCGGCAGTACGGCCGGTTCCGTGACCTGTTGTGGGACGAGCTGCGGCTGCGGCCCAGCCGGCAACTCCAGGAGATGCTGCCCGTGCCGGTCGGCTGACCGGCCCCCACCTCCCACCACCCGCCGCCGGCCGGCCGGGCGCGTCCGCCCCGCCGGCCGAGCCTGGCGTTCCGCCGGGCGGGCGGTCCTGCGTACCCTTTCGGTCAGCGACGGTTCCCCGTGACGGCGGCGCCGGGCTGCGGGCCGCTGCGGCGGCGACGCCGCGGTGACGCGCGGGCGACGCGGCCACGACGGGCGGGCCACGCGCGGGAGACGGCCCGGCGACGAGCGCCGGCCAGAATCCGGGCATGAGCGTGCAGACCACATACCCCGGCGTGTACGTGCTCGAACGTCCGTCGGGCAGCCACGCGATCACCGGTGTGTCCACGTCGTTGACCGCCTTCGTCGGCGCCGCCCGCAAAGGCCCCGGCGACACGCCCGTGCCGGTGTCCAGCTTCGCCGACTACCTGCGGCAGTTCGGCGACGTGATGGACACCGCGCACCCGATGGGCCACGCCGTCGGGCAGTTCTTCGTCAACGGCGGCGCCCAGGCCGTGGTGGTCCGGGCGCTCGGCGCGGGCGCGGCGGCCGGCACCCTCGCCCTGCCCGCCGTGAACGGGCTGACGGTGACCCTGCGGGCCCGCTCGCGCGGGGCGTACGCCAACGGCAGCGGCGCCGGGACGAGCGGGCAGACCGGCCTCTTCGCCGAGGTGAAGGCGGCCGACGAGTTCCCGGCCGACCGGTTCGACCTGGAACTGACCGAGTGGACGCCGGGCGTCGGCGGCGGGCCGGCGACGGTGACCGTCAAGGAGGTCTGGCGGGAGCTGTCCATGTCCCCCGCCAGCACCCGCTACGTGGTGTCCGTGCTCAACGCCAGCACCCTGGTCACCGCCCAGGTCACCGGCACGCCGGCGCCCGCGCCCTCGGCCGGGACGTCCACCGGGGCGCTGAGCCCGGCGAACGTCACCGTGACCGGCAAGACCCTGCGGCTCTCGGTCGACCAGGGGCCAGCGAACGACTACGTCCTTTTCCCGGCCGAGGACCCGCCGGTCTCGCACACCCTGGCGCAGGTCCGCGACCACATCAACGCCACCGGCTCGATCTGGCCCGTCACCGCCAGCGTCTCCGGCGGCAAGCTCGTGTTGACCAGCAAGACCAGTGACCTGAACAGCGCGGTCGTGGTCGGGCTGACCGGCCTCGACGACGCGTCGGCCGACCTCGGCCTGGGCGTGGCCCGGGGCGGCGTCGAGGTGAGCGCGAGCGCGCCGTACCGGCCGGCCGTCGCCGCGGCGGCGCCACTGGCCGGCGGGTCCGACGGGGCGACCGTCGGGGCCAACGAGATCGTGTCGGCCACCACCGGCCAGGGCCTGCTCGCCCTGGACACCCTGGACTTCCCGCGGTTCAACCTGCTCTGCCTGCCGGGCGTGACGACCGCGGACACCGCCTCGATCAACACCGCCCTGGACTACTGCCGGCGGCAGAACGCGTTCCTGGTGATCGACCCGGCGCCGGGGCTGAACCCGGCGCAGCTGAAGACCGCCGCGAACCTGCTGCGGGCGCAGGGCGCGCACGGCGCGGTCTACTGGCCCCGGCTGGTCACCCCCGACGGCGGCGCGGACGGCTGGGGGCCCAGCGGCGCGGTCGCCGGCATCATGGCCCGCACCGACGCCTCGCGCGGGGTGTGGAAGGCCCCGGCCGGGCTGGAGGCCGGCGTGGCCGGCGCCGTCGGGCTCACCGCGCCCACCAATGACGACGTCTCCGGCACGCTGAACCCGCTCGGGCTCAACGTGCTGCGTACCTTCCCCGGCGCCGGCATGGTGGTCTGGGGCGCCCGGACCCTCGCCGGCAGCGACGTGCTCTCCAGCGACTCCAAGTACGTCCCCGTCCGCCGGCTCACCGACTACATCCGGACCAGCCTCTACCTGGGCACCCAGTTCGCCGTCTTCGAACCGAACGACCCGGACCTCTGGGCGCAGCTGCGCCTGGCGGTGGGGGGCTTCATGCGCGGGCTGTTCCGGCAGGGCGCGTTCCAGCAGTCGGAGAAGCACGCCGAGTCGGACAGCTTCTTCGTCATCTGCGACTCCACGGTCAACCCGCAGACCGACATCGACAACGGCCGGGTCAACGTCGTGGTCGGGTTCGCCCCGCTCAAGCCCGCCGAGTTCGTGATCATCACCATCACCCAGCTGAGCCAGGCAGGAGAGTGAGATGGCCGAGTTCAGCGTGAACCCCACGCGCTTCGACCCGTACAAGAGCCACATGTTCCGGGTCCGGTGGGACGGCGTGTACGTGGCGGGGTTGTCGAAGATGTCCCCGCTGAAGCGGTCCACGGCGCCGGTGACGCACCGGGTCGGCGGCGACCCCGGCCACGACCGCAAGAGCCCGGGCCTGACCACGTACGACGCGGTCACCCTGGAACGCGGCGTCACGCACGACCTCGCGTTCGAGGCGTGGGCGAACAAGGTGGCCAGCCTGCGCCAGCCGGGCATCTCGCTGCGGGACTTCCGCAAGGACCTCATCGTCGACGTGTTCAACGAGGCGAACCAGAAGGTGCTCAGCTACAAGCTGTTCCGCTGCTGGGTCTCCGAGTACCAGGCGCTGCCCGCGCTGGACGCCGCGACGGCGGTGATCGCGATCCAGAGCATCAAGCTGGAGCTGGAGGGTTGGGAGCGCGACACCTCGGTCACCGAGCCGGCCGAGCAGAGTGTCTGAGGCGGGACCGGTCATGCCCGCGGCACCCGGTCTGGCGCGGCTGGTCGCCGCGCTCGACGACGGCGACGGCCTCCTCACGCAGGCCGTCGCGGTGCTGCGCGCCGCCGCCCCCGAGCCGGACCCGGCGTACCTGCCGGCCGGCACCGCCGACCGGCTGCTGCTCGCCGTGCACGAGCGGGCGCTGGGCCGTCCGCTCGACCTGACCGTCGCCTGCCCGGCCTGCGGCGCGCTGACCACCCTGCCGCTGGGCCGGGCCGACGTCGGCGAGCACCACGAGCGCAGCGCCTGGTGCGCGCCCGGCGTCGGCGTACGCGAGCCGAGCTACGCGGATCTGCTGGCCGCCGGGGGCGACCCGGACCGGCTGCTGGCCCGGTGTCGGGTCGGCGACGGCGCCACGCTCGACGACCTGGCCCGCGTGGAGGGGTCGCTGTGCGGGCCGGTGCGCTCGTCCTGCTGCGACTGCGCCGCGCCGCTGGAGGTCGACGTCGACGTGGTCGCGCTGGTGCTGCGCGCGCTCAGCGGCCTGCGGGTGGACATCGACCGGGAGGTGCACCTGCTCGCCTCCCGGTACGGCTGGGACCTCGCGGTGATCGAGTCGCTGCCGGACGA
Organism: Micromonospora solifontis; assembly: GCF_003725545.1. GTDB lineage: Bacteria > Actinomycetota > Actinomycetes > Mycobacteriales > Micromonosporaceae > Micromonospora > Micromonospora solifontis. The sequence goes on from NZ_RJLN01000165.1 coordinate 4,634, forward strand.
GCGCCGGCGCCGACTGGCCGCGCTCGCCGCGGGGGGTACGCCGTGAACGTCCCGCCGGCCGTCGCGCGGCTGGCCGCCCGCGCCACCCGGCCCCCGGTCACCGTCGGCTCG
>NZ_RJLN01000166.1 GCF_003725545.1 Micromonospora solifontis
CCCGGCGCCGTCGCCCGGCCCGCCCGGTGCCGGCGCGCTGGGGGTGCTGGTCCTCTACGACCGGGTGGGCGACGTCGAGTTCGACGACGACGACCTCGCCACGCTGCGCACCTTCGCCGGGCACGCCGCGGTGGCGGTGGAGAACGTCCGGGTGCACGAGGAGGCGCAGCGGCTCTCCCTCACCGATCCGCTCACCGGGCTGTGGAACTACCGCTACCTGCGCGAGTCGATCCGGCGCGAGGTGGAGCGCGCCAACCGGTTCGGCCGGATGCTCAGCGTCCTCGCCCTCGACCTGGACCGGTTCAAGGACGTCAACGACACCTGGGGGCATGCTGCCGGAGACGCCGTCCTGGTCGAGTTCGCCCGCCGGGTACGCGGCGAGATCCGCGAGATGGACCTGGCCTTCCGGCAGGGCGGCGAGGAGTTCGTGGTGCTGCTGCCGGAGACCGACGCGCGGGGCGCGGCGATCGTCGCCGAGCGGCTCGGCGCGGTGGTCCGGGACCACCCGGTGCCGGTCCAGGGACACGGCGGCGAGCCGGTCCGGGTGCCGGTGACCGTCTCCATCGGCATCGCCGTCTACCCCGACCACGCGCCCACCGGCCAGCAGGTCCTCGACGCCGCCGACGACGCCCTGTACGCGGCCAAGGCGGCGGGCCGGGACGGCTACCGGCTGGCCCAACCCCCGGACCCGACCCCCACTCGCGAGATACCCGTGGTGGCCGCCACGGTCAGCCCGCCCGACGGACTGCCCCGGGCGGGCGCACCGGATCCCGCCGGAGCGGGTCAAGGCGGCGCGTCTTCCGGTCCTCACCCGCCGCGGCAGACCCGTGGCCGATAGTCTCGCGACATGTCGGAGCACTCAGCGAACCCCTCAGCGGCCGCCGCGACCGGCCGCTCCCGCGCGGTCAAGGCCGTCATCCCGGCCGCCGGCCTGGCCACCCGGTTCCTGCCGGCCACCAAGGCGGTCCCGAAGGAGCTGCTGCCGGTCGTCGACCGGCCGGTGTTGCAGTACATCGTCGAGGAGGCCGCCCAGGCCGGCATCACCGACGTGCTGCTGATCACCGGGCGTGGCAAGACCGCGATGGTGGACCACTTCGACCGCCGGCCCGACCTGGAGGAGCGGCTGGAGAAGAAGCCCGAGCTGCTGGCCGCCGTCCGGCGCACCGAGGACCTGGCCGACATCTACACCGTCCGGCAGCCCGAGCAGCTCGGCCTCGGCCACGCCGTCGGGTACGCGGAGGCCCACGTCGGCGACGCGCCCTTCGCGGTGCTGCTCGGCGACGAGTTCGTCAAGCCGTCCGAGCCGCTGCTGCCGGCCATGCTGGAGTTGCAGGCGCGCACCGGCGGGGTGGTGCTCGCCTTCTTCGAGGTCGACCCGGCCGAGACCAGCCGGTACGGCATCGCCTCGGTGGAGCCGGCCGAGTCGGAGCTGACCGACATCGCCGAGGTCGTCAAGGTCACCGGCATGGTGGAGAAGCCGAAGCCGGAGGACGCGCCGAGCAACCTGGCGGTCCTCGGCCGGTACGTGCTGCCGGGGCGGATCTTCGACGCGATCCGGCGGACGAAGCCGGGCAGCGGCGGCGAGATCCAGCTGACCGACGCGATGGAGTTGCTGCGTACCGAGGGGGTGCCGGTGCACGCGATCGTCTACCGGGGCACCCGCTACGACACCGGCATGCCGCTCGGCTACCTGCAGACCGTGGTCCAGATCGCCGCCGAGCGCGAGGACCTCGGCTCCGAGTTCCGCAAGTGGCTGGCCGAGTTCGTGAACACCGACGCGTCGGGCGGTCCCAATACATGACCTCGACGGCCGACGCCGAGGCGGCCGCGAACGAGTTGACGCCGCTCGCCGACTACCTGGGCAGTGTGCTGCGCAGGTTACGTGCGCTGCCTCCGCTCGACCTCGACCTCACCCAGGCGTACGGCAACGTTCTCGCCGAGGACGTGGTCGCCCCGCACTCGTTCCCCGCCTTCGACCAGGCGGCGGTGGACGGGTACGCCGCGCGCTGGGAGGACATCTCCGGAGGGAGCCGGGGGCCGGGCTACGTCCCGGCCCCCTCCGGTATTCCCGGTGGTCGCAGCATCCGGCTGAACGTGGTCGGCGACCTCGGCGCGGCGAGCTGGCGGCCGGTCCGGCTCACCCCCGGCTCCTGCTTCTCGGTGGCCGCGGGGGCGCCGCTGCCCATCGGCGCCGACGTGGTGGTCCCGGTGGAGTGGACCGACCAGGGCATGGCCGCGGTGGAGATCTTCCGCGCCCCCAAGCGGGGGTACGGCGTCCGCCGCGCCGGTGAGGAACTGCCGGCCGGCACCCTGCTCGCCCGCGCCGGCACGTACGTCTCGCCGGCCCTGGTCGCCGTCTTCGCCGCCACCGGCATCGGGCACGTGGTGGTCCGGCCCAGCCCGCGGGTGGTCATCGTGGCCACCGGCGACGAACTGGTCGACGTCGGCCGGGGCAGCCAGCCCGGCCAGGTGGTGGACGCCAACTCGCACGCACTGACCGCGGCCGCGGCCGAGGCGGGCGCGCTCGCGTACCGGGTGGGGATCTGCGATGACGACCCGGAAGGGCTGCGCGGCCTGCTGGAGGACCAGACGCTGCGGGCCGACCTGATCATCACCACCGGTGGCACCGGCACCGGTCCCGGCGACATGGTCCGCCGCATCCTGTCCCGGCGGGAGGGCGGCCGGGCCGGGCCGGTCACCTTCACAGAGGTCGCCCTCTATCCCGGAACGGCCCTCGGATTCGGTACGGTCGGCGCCGAGGAGGTGCCGGTGGTGTGTCTTCCCGGTGAGCCCGGCGCGTCGCTGATCGGCTTCGAGGTGCTGGCCCGGCCGGCCATCCAGCTGCTGGCCGGCGCGGAGCCGGTGTTCCGGCCCAGCGTCCGCGCGCACCTGCTGGAGACGGTCTCGTCCCCGGCCGGGCTGCGCGAGTTCCGGCCGGCGCACGTGGCGGAGCGGCGCGGCGGCGGTTACACGGTCCAGCCGCTCGCCGGCGGCCCGTACACCCTGTCCGGGCTGGCCGAGGCGAACGGCCTGCTGGTCCTCGGCGAGCGGGTCACCACCGCCGCCGCCGGGTCGACTGTGGATGTGCTCCTGCTGGACCGGCGCCGGTGATGTTCCGGCGGCCGCCCGGGTGGCCGGCGGTGCTGGTGGACGGTCCCATCGTGCTGCGGCCGTACCGGCGCTCCGACGCGACGGCCTGGTCGGAGATCCGGCGCGCCAACCAGGGCTGGCTGTCCCCCTGGGAGTCCCACCTGCCGGGCAGTTGGGACGAGGTGAACTCACCGGTCGCGTTCCGGTTCGTCCACGCCGATCTGCGGCGCTCGGCGCGTACCGGTGAGGGGATGCCGTTCGCCGTCTGCCTGCGGGAGGAGGGGCGGGAGCGGCTGGTCGGCCACGTCAATGTGGGCAGCATCGTCCGCCGGGCGTTCTGCTCCGGGTACGTCGGCTACTGGGTGGACTCCCGGGTGGCCGGTCGCGGGGTGATCCCCACCGCCGTGGCCCTCGCGGTGGACCACGCCTTCGGCCCCGGCGGCCTGCACCGGATCGAGGTGAACATCCGCCCGGAGAACACCCCGTCCCGGCGGGTGGTGGAGAAGCTCGGCTTCCGCGAGGAGGCCTACCACGTGCGGTACATGCACATCGACGGCGCCTGGCGTGACCACATCGGATACGCGATGACCAGCGAGGAAGTGGCCGCCGAGGGCGGTCTCCTGGCGCGGTGGCACCGCGTGCGTGACAGTTGAGGGTGAACCGTCCCACCCGCCACGCCCGGCGCGGCATCCAAGTGAACCGGGTCGGCGGCCCGTAACCTCAAGTAACTGCAAGCTGTGGCAAGCGCTGCGGGGACCGCACGATCTGCGCCGTAAACGACGGACGACGGAACAAGTTGCGGCGCAGCGGCGCTCGCCCCGAATTCGGTGACGGGAGGGGTGAGGGTGCCGACCTCGGTGCTCCTCGCCGTCCTCGCCGCCGCCGGCCTGCTCGCCCTCGCCCCGGCGCTGGTCCGCCGGTACGACGCCACCGAGCGGCTGGTGGCGGAGCGGGCGCAGTCGACGGCGCGGGTGCTCCAGCGCCGGCGTCGGCGGCGCACGGTGCCCGGACGGCGGCCGGTGCGCCCACCCCGATCCCTGACTATCACTCTCAGTGAAAATGCCGACACGGGCAGTCTCGCTCCGCCGGTGTCGGCGCCCCCGGCGCGCCGCCGCTCCGGCCGGCTCCGGACCGTCCCGCCCGCCCCGGCCAAGTCCCGCCGACGGCATCCCGCGAAGCGCCGGCACACCCCGGCGATCTACCGCCGCCGGCGGGTGCTCGCCGCACTGCTGCTGCTCAACTTCGTTGAGCTGATCGGCGTGGTGCTGGTCAGCCCCGGGTTCTGGATCAGCGTCTCGGTGACCGGCACCCTGCTCGCGGCGTACGTCGTACACCTGCGGCAGCGGGCGCTGGCCGAACGCCGGCGGCGGCGCGCGGCGGCCCGGGAAGCGGCC
>NZ_RJLN01000167.1 GCF_003725545.1 Micromonospora solifontis
GCCACAGCGGCCAGAGCACCGCCGGCAGCGAGACCTGCAGCACCGACAGGTACCGGGCGTTGCCCAGCGGGTCGGTGGCGGCGAGCGGGCTGCGGACGTACCCGAGCAGGGTCAGCGCCGCCCCGGCGACCAGGGCGAGCTGCGCCACGGCCCGGACCCGCGCGGCGGCCCCCGCCGCCCGCCGGTACGCGACCAGCCCGAGCCCGGCGGCGGCCACCAGCAGCAGCGGGTAGAGCAGGCCGAACCATTCCTGCCACCGGGCGCAGCCGTCCACCGGGCAGAGCCCGGACGCCAGCGGCACCCCCTCCAGCAACCCGCCGTGCAGCCGCTCCGACACCGACGGCGCGACCCCGTCCTTGGTGCTGATCTCCCGGAACACCGACAGCGAGTCCTGCCCGTCCGGGGCGACCAGGTTGTCCTTAATCATCGGAGTGACGCCGACCAGGAACCCGACCACCAGCAGCACCCCCGGCCAGCCGACCAGGTCCCGGGGCGCCGCCCAGACCAGCACCACGCCGGCCACCGCCAGGTACGGCACGATCAGCCAGTCGGACCAGAGCGCCAGCCCCGCGAGCAGCCCGAACACGCCGGTGGCCAGCCAGCGGTGGCGCACCCGGCGCTCGCCGAGCGCCACCGCGACCAGCAGCATCGCCAGCACGGCGGCCTTCACCTCGGGCCGCCCGCCGACCACGGTGAGCTGGTCGCGCACCACCCGCTCCGAGCCGAGCGCCAGCAGGCCCACCACGAAGGCGGCCAGCCACGGGGAGTAGAGCCGGCGGGTCAGCCGGTACGCCAACCAGAGGAAGACCGCGTAGAGCGCCAGCAGCGGCAGCCGCAGCACCGGCCAGCTCGGCCCCGCCAGCCCGACCAGGGGCGCCGCCAGGTACGCCTCGAACATGCCCATGTAGCGCTGGCCGTACAGGAAAACCGGTCGCTCGTGACCGCCCGCGATGTGCAGCGCGGCGAGCCCGAAGGTCGCCTCGTCGCTGTTCGACGTGGGCAGGGTCAGCAGGGTCAGGACCAGCCGGTAGCCCACTCCGGCCGCGCCGAGCAGCAGCGCGACCAGCGCCGGCCGGTCGAGCGTCGGACGCCAGCGCCCCGGGTCCCGCACCGGTCTGGACACGACCACGCCCCCGTCGTCGCCTGCGACCGCAGTCTGTCACGACGGCGGCCGGCGGCGGGGTGGATCGGCGCAGACGACTCGCGTGGCCGGCACCGTCCGGTTGTGGCAGGGTGGCAGCGTGCCACCCACACCGCCGGACCAACTGGCCGTACCGCAGCTGCACCGGGCCGCACGCATCGAGGACGCCGTGCACGGCCTGCTGGAACGCCGGCTGCGGCGCACCGGGTGGCAGATCAACATCATCGCGTACGCCGGGTACGGCGCCCCGGGCTGGGCGCGGGTGCTCTGCCGGGTGCTGCTCGGCCGCCCGGACACCCGGCAGCGGGGGCGGCTGGAGAAGGTCCGTGGCTGGCGCAGCTTCGCCACCCTGCCCGCCAAGTACGCCACCGTGACCATCGAGGCCGACGGGGTGCGCACGGAGGCGACCGCCGACCGCAGCGGCTTCGTCGACACCGTCGTCCGGGCGGACTTCACGCCCGGCTGGGGCTGCGTACGCATCAGCGTGCCCGACGCGGAGCCGGTCGAGGCGCTGGTCCGGATCCTCGACCCGGACGTCCGGTTCGGCATCCTCTCCGACATCGACGACACGGTGATGGTGACCGCGCTGCCCCGGCCGCTGCTCGCCGCGTGGAACACCTTCGTCCTCGACGAGCACGCCCGGGCGGCCGTTCCCGGCATGGCGGTGCTGTACGAGCGGCTGGTCACCGCCCACCCGGGCGCACCGGTCTTCTACCTGTCCACCGGCGCGTGGAACGTCGCGCCGACGCTCACCCGGTTCCTGTCCCGGCACCTCTATCCGGCCGGGCCGCTGCTGCTGACCGACTGGGGTCCGACGGCCGACCGCTGGTTCCGCAGCGGCCGCGAGCACAAGCGGGCCACCCTGGCCCGGCTGGCCCGGGAGTTCCCGGACGTGCGGTGGCTGCTGATCGGCGACGACGGGCAGCACGATCAGGAGATTTACCGCGAGTTCGCCGCCGCGCACCCGGACAACGTGGCCGGGGTGGCGATCCGCCGCCTGTCACCCACCCAGGCGGTGCTCGCCGGCAGCCTGCCCGCCCCCGCCGGACGCCCGTCCTCCGGCCCGGTGGGGCAGAAGTGGCTCGCCGCCCCCGACGGCGCCGGCCTCTGGAAACTCCTCCGCGAAGCCGGCCTGGTCTGAACCGCGCCCGTCCGTTCACGGCCGGTCCGGAGCCCGACCGCCTATTGTTGGCCGCCGCGCCGCAGCACACAGATCGACGCGCGCAGCCGGCGGACCAGGTCACGACGGCGGCCGGACCGGGCCGCTAAGGACCGGTCCGACCGCTGTCCGGTAGGTCAGTCGGTGCCCGAGCCGCCCGCCCCGGCCGGCTCGCCGGTGCCCTCCGCGCCGCTGCCGCCGCTGCCGTGGGCCGCACCGCCCGATCCGTCCTCAGGGTTCCCGCCGACGTCCTCGGCCATCCCGGCCTCCTCGGCCTGCCCGGCGTCCTGGTTCTGCCCGGCGTCCTGGTCAGCGTCGCCAGCGGCGTCGCCCCCGCCCTGGCTTTGGTCGCCCGGGGCGCAGCCCGGGGCGCTCGGGTCAGCCACCTGGTAGGCGGCACCATCCGGGCCCGCGTCACTTGCGTCCGCGCCGGGCATCCCCGCTCGCCGGTTGCGCCCCGGCGCGACACCCTGGCCGTCGCTCGAGCCCTGGCCCTGGCTCATGCCCTGACCGTGACCGACGCCCCGCCCCTGGCCCGTGCCCTGGCCGCCCGTGTCCTGACCTCGGCCTTGGCTCATGTCCTGGCCTTGGCTCATGTCCTGGCCTTGGCTCATGTCCTGGCCTTGGCTCATGTCCTGGCCTTGGCTCATGTCCTGGCCTTGGCCCGTGTCCTGGCCTTGGCCCGTGTCCTGGTCCTGGCCGGTCTGGCCCTGGCCGGCGCGCTGGTCGCGGGCCGCCTGGCGGGCGGCGCGTACCTGCTGCGCGATGGCCCGGAGCTGCTGGATGCGGGCCCGGATCTGCTGCAGACGCTGGGCGATCCGCCGACCGGCATTCCCGGCCTGCTGCCCGTCGGCGGCCTCGCCGCCACCCGGCGCGTCGGCTGCACCGCCCACGGCCTCGCCGCCACCCGGCGCATCGGCTGCACCGCCGGCCTGCCCGTCGCCACCCTGCTGGCCGGTGTCCTGCCGGCCGGCGTCCTGCTGGTCGCCTGCCTGCTGGTCGGCGCCCGCCTGCTGCCGGGCCGCCCGGGCGGCCTGGACGATGCCGGCGATCTGGCCGAGCAACCCGCCGACCGCGTCGATGATGCCGGCGGCCCGTCCGGCCGCACCGGCCGCCCCACCGGCTGCGCCGGCCGCCCCACCGGCCTCGGTGCCGCCCGGGGCGCCGGCGGCCCGGGCACCCGGCACGATGCGCTGGATGCCGCCGAAGATCCCGCCGAGCCGCTTCACCCGCAGCTCGGTCGTTGCGGGGTCGACGAGCTGGCCGGAGCGCTCACCGGACATCTCCTCGGTGATCGCCCACGCCCGGTCGAGCTCCGTCGCCATAGCGTCCTGCCACGGGACGCTGGGGCAGTCCGCGCCAACCACCTCGACCGTGCCGTCGCAGCCGGCCGCGGCCCGGCGCTGCTGGATTAGGTCGACCACCGCCTGTCGGTTGGTGATCCGGGCCGCCGAGTTGGCGTCCGGGTTGCGGCGCTGGTCCGCGATGAAGGTCAGGTTGTTGCGCAGCGCGCCGTCCAGCCCTTGGCAGTTCTCGGCGGCCTGCCCGGTCCCGGTGGCCACCGCGAAGGCCGCGCCGGCCGTCATCGCCAGGGCAACCCCGCCCGCGATCTTCCGGTTCCGGGACGACACCGCCGCCCCGCGCCGCCTGGTTGTGCCTCTGCTCCACGCCATCGAAGCTCCTCCGCCTCGTCCGTCACAGGTCTCCGGCATCCATCGGGCGGTACGGCGTTGGGCCGGGACGGGTTCAGGGCGGAGCGCGGCGAGGCTGCGATGTTCGACAGCCAGTGAGCGAGAGTCGGGATTTCGCTACGCCGAGTAAGGACTGGACCCGGCGGTCTAGGTTAGACCGACATGTCTCTGAGACATGTTTACGTCTCTGAGACATGTCGGTCTGAACGGGTTGTCGGCCCCGGGGCCGCCGATGGTCCGTGGGCGCCGCGCCGAGGCGCGCGGGCGCCGCGCCGACGCGTCGGCAGGCGCCGCCCGG
>NZ_RJLN01000168.1 GCF_003725545.1 Micromonospora solifontis
CGGCCCTCGCCGCGCCGGGCGCCCCGCTCGCCCCGCTCGCCCCGGCGGGACCGGCCGCCGCCCAGGTCCTCCTCGACCTCCGCGGAGAGCCCGGCCCGGGTCCGCTCGGCGGTCGGCAGGGTGCCGGTGATCTCGGGGGAGATGTCCAGGTCGGTGTAGAGGTGCGGGGAGGTGTGGTACGTCTCCGGCGGCTCGGGCATGTCGAGGCCCAGGGTCTTGTCGATGATCCGCCACCGGGGCATGTCGTCCCAGTCGACGAAGGTCACCGCGACACCGGTCGCGCCCGCCCGGCCGGTACGACCGATCCGGTGGGTGTAGGTGTCCTGGTCCTCGGGGCAGTCGTAGTTGATGACGTGGGTGACGCCGGTGACGTCGATGCCGCGGGCGGCCACATCGGTGGCGACCAGGGTGTCGATCTTGCCGGCGCGGAACGCCCGCAGCGCCCGCTCCCGGGCACCCTGGCCCAGGTCACCGTGGACCGCGGCGACCGCGAAGCCACGGAAGTCGAGGTCCTCGGCCACCCGGTCGGCGGCCCGCTTGGTGCGGGTGAAGATCATGGTCAGGCCCCGCCCCTCCGCCTGGAGGATCCGCGCCACGATCTCGACCTTGTTGAGCGAGTGGGTGCGGTAGGCCAGCTGCTGGGTCTGCGGCGACGGGCCGGTTTCGGCGGTGTGCCCGGCGTGGATGGTCACCGGGCGGCGCAGGAAGCGCCGGGACAGCGCGACGATCGGGTCCGGCATGGTGGCCGAGAAGAGCATGGTCTGCCGGTCCTCCGGCAGCATCGCCAGGATCTTCTCGACGTCGTCGAGGAAGCCCAGGTCGAGCATCCGGTCGGCCTCGTCCAGGACCAGCGCGCGGACCCGGTCGAGCCGCAGGTGCTTCTGCTTCTGCAGGTCCAGCAGGCGGCCGGGCGTGCCGACCAGGATCTCGACGCCCTTGCGCAGCGCCTCGATCTGCGGCTCGTACGCCACGCCGCCGTAGATCGGCAGCACCCGGACGCCCCGGGTGCGACCGGCTGCGTCGAGGTCCTTGGCGACCTGGATGCCCAGCTCTCGGGTGGGGACGACGACCAGCGCCTGCGGCACGCCGTCACTTCCCTCGGACGGGGCGAAGACCCGCTCCAGCAGCGGAATGCCGAAGCCGAGGGTCTTGCCGGTGCCGGTCGGCGCCTGGCCGATCAGGTCGACGCCGCGCAGCGCGATCGGCAGCGCGTACTCCTGGATGGCGAAGGCGCGGGTGATGCCGGCGGCGGCCAGGGCCTCGACGGTCTCCTGACGGGCGCCGAGCTCGGCGAAGGTGGGAGCCTCCGGACGGACCGGAGCGGTGGCGGCCAGCGGTTGGGTTTGAATCTGCTCGCTCATATGGATGTGGGGGTGCCCTCTCGTGGTGCGCCCCTCTGGTCCTCAGGGCGCGATCGATATGGCGCGGGCCACACGGTCGGGGGCGGTTTCGCCGAGCCGGACCGGGCCGCACGCGCGCCGCGGACCGGTGCTGATCAGCTGTACTGATCGAATCGGTGCCCACGGCAACTGTCTCATCCTACCTGAACCACCCCTGAGGAGTCCTGATTCCGCTCACCGGTCGATGGCCGGGGGCGTTGGCTGTGACCTGGACCACAGATCATCGCGAAGGTAGCCTGCCCTGGTGTCCGCCCCCGATCCCGCCGTGGTCGACCTGCTCGGCCTGGTCGCGTACGGCGAGCTGCTCGCCTTCGACCGGCTCGCCGCCGACGCCCGCCTCGCCCCCGACCTGCGCCGGCGGGCGGCACTGTGCGAGATGGCCGCGGCCGAGATCGCGCACTACCGGTGGATCGCCGGCCGGATCACCGCCCTCGGCGCCAGCCCCGACGAGGCCATGGCCCGCTACGCCGAGGCGCTGGAGGCGTACCACGACTCGACCGAGCCGAAGGACTGGCCGGAGGCGGTGACCAAGGCGTACGTGGGGGACGCGATCACCGACGACTTCCTGCGGGAGATCGCCGACGGGCTGGCCGAGCCCGACCGCCGGCTGATCCTCGACGTGCTGCACGACTCGCGGTACGCCGAGTTCGCCGCCGCCGAGATCCGGGCCGCCATCGCGGCCGACCCCCGGGTGGCCGACCGGCTCTCCATGTGGGCGCGACGGCTGGTCGGGGAGGCGCTCTCCCAGGCCGGGCGGGTGGCCGCCGCGGACCGCGGCGCGCTCACCACGCTGATCGCCCGCCGGGAGGGCGTGGACGTGCCGGCCCTGTTCCGCCGGCTGACCGAGGCGCACAGCGCCCGGATGACCGCCGCGGGGCTGAACAACTGAGCCCGGCGTCGCCGTGGCGGGCCCCCGCCACGGCGACCCGGTGCGGAATCAGCGGACGGTGAACCCGACCGCGCGGGGCGCGGCCTCCGCGATCTCGACGTAGGCGACCTTGCCGACCGGCACGATGACCCGCCGGCCCTTCTCGTCGGTCAGGGAGAGGGTGCCCTCACCCTTGGCGACGGCGTCGGTCACGATCCGCTCGATCTCGGCCGGCGACTGAGCGCTCTCCAGGACCAGCTCCCGCGGCGCGTACTGCACGCCGATCTTGACCTCCACTGTGCCTCCTCAACTGGGGCGAAAGAGCCGCCGTGGGAAGGCTATCCGATCTGCGGGCCCGATGTTCAGGCTGACTCACCTTGCAGCGGGAAGCTGGCGATGCCACGCCAGGAGAGGGCGGCGACCAGCGCCTCCGCCTCCGCCTTCGGCACCTGTCGACCCCCGGCCAGCCAGAACTGGGCGGCCGTCTCCGCCGCCCCGACCAGGCCGGAGGCGAGCAGCTCGGCGTGCGCCCGGCTGACGCCGGTGTCCGAGATGATGGTGTCGGTGATCGCGGCGATGCAGCCCTGCTCGACCCGCTCCACCCGCTGCCGGACCGCCGGGTCGTTGCGCAGGTCCGACTCGAAGACCAGCCGGAACGCCTCGCTCTCGTGGTCGACGAAGTCGAAGTACGCGCGCACCGAGGCGCTGACCCGCTCCTTGTTGTCGTTGGTGCCGCGCATCGCGTCGTGCACCTGCGCGACGATGGCGTCGCAGTGCGTGTCCAGCAGCGCCAGGTAGAGCTCCATCTTGCCCGGGAAGTGCTGGTAGAGCACGGGCTTGGAGACTCCGGCCCGCTCGGCGATGTCGTCCATCGCGGCGGCGTGGTAGCCCTGCGCGACGAACACCTCCTGAGCGGCCGCGAGTAGCTGCTTGCGCCGCGCCGAGCGGGGCAGGCGGGTGGGCCGGCCGGCGGTCTGTGCACCGTTCCCCACAGCGGTCATGGGAACCTCCGAGTTTCTTCGTACGAGCCGGCACTTATCACCCGAACCGGTCGGGGTCCGTGAACCCGTCCCGGAATTGGCCCGCCGCTGTAACTTATCGCCACTGTCACCACACGGTAGCCTCAGCGGGGGCGACCAAGGAGCGCGCGGTGACTGAATCAGGGCAACCCGGTGCCGCCACCCCGGGAGAGCACGGCGACGGGACGGGTCAGCAGGACGACCTGGCGCGTGCCGGCAGCGGGTGGGCGCCCCCGGCGACCGGCTGGACCCGCGGCGCCCCGGCACCCGGCGGCTGGCCGCGGCCCGAGCTGGACGGCTGGGCCACCTCGTCACCCCGCCACGGCGACCTCCCGGCCCCGCTGCCCGGCCCGCCCGCCGAGGAATCGCGGGCCCGGGTCAACGGCCATCACGTCAACGGCGTCCAGCACGCCGGGGAGGAATCGCCCGTGAGCCGCCAGGCGCCGGTGAGTGCCCCGCCACTCGACGAGCCGCGCCGGGAGACCGACGGCGACCGGCTGGTCGTGCCGGCTCAGCGGCCGGCGCCGGCGGCGGAGCAGCCGACCGCCGACGCGGATCCCGGGACGGCCCGGCACGGCTCGGACGAGCCCTCGGTGGGCGCCGCGCGCTGGGCGGAGGGCGGCGTCCCGTCGTCCGCGCCCCCGGCCCTCCAGGTGCCACCGGTCGGCGCCGCCGCCTCCGGTTTCGAGGTGCCGCCGGGGTTCCACGCCCCCACCGCCGACCGGGCCACCGACCAGCCACCGTCGCTCTCCCGCGGCTGGGCCGACCGCTATCCGGCCGACCCGCCCGCGCCCTCCCCGGGCTGGGCCGAGCAACCCAGCGCCGGGCCCGCCGTCGACCAGGGCTGGGCAGGGCAACCCGCCGCCGACCACGGTTGGGCCGAGCAACCCGCTGCCGGGTCCGCCGCCGACCAAGGCTGGACCGGGCAACCCGCCGCGGAGCCGCCGGCCGGGCCCGGCGGCGATCAGACCTGGTCCCGGCGTCCCGCCTCCGCGC
>NZ_RJLN01000169.1 GCF_003725545.1 Micromonospora solifontis
GTCGTCCGGGCCGGAGGGTACGGGGCTGGGAGCGCTGCCGGCGGTCACGCCGGTCGATGCTGCCGGACCCGCCGCGGCCCGGACAAGCGCGCTAAGCGAAAGCTAAGAGTTCAGGATTGGCGACCGCGGAGCAGGCCGACGGCGACGGCGGTGAAGGCGGACACGTCACCGGCCAGTTCGGGCCGCTCCCGGAGCAGGTCCTCCAGCCGGACCCGCCACCGGCCCGCCTCGACCGGCACCCCGGCGTCCCCGGCCCGGCTCAGCCGGTCCCGGGTCTCGGTGAGGGCGTCCCGGGCGGCGGCGCCCAGCAGGCCGCCGAGTTCCTGCCGGATCCAGGCGAAGAGCTGCTCGTCGGGGACGGCCTCGACGATCACCCGGGCGGTGTCCCAGGCCACGCGGGGGTGGTGGATGACTGTCATCGCGACTCCTTCGTCGATGTGCCGCTTCGGTCATCATCGATCCTGGGGCCGACCGGGCACAAGGCCCTCACCAGGCGACGCCGATGCCGTCTCCCGGGTACCAGTGGCGGGCGGGGGTCTCCCGGTAGGCGAGGAACCGTCGTCCGGTGCGTTCGGCGTGCTCGGCGAGGACGTTGGTGGCGGTGACATTGTCGGTGAGCAGCATCGCGTTGGGGGCGAGTTTCGCCTCGACCTCCTCGAACTCGCGCTTCTCATGGACCCGGCTGTGGTCGCTGTCGTGCAGGAAGAGGTCGACGGGGCGGTCCAGCGCGGTGATCGAGGCGACCGAGTCGCCGATGACCAGGTCGACCACGTCGGCCCAGGGGGTGGCACGGGCCAGGTAGCCGGCCTCGGGGTTGATGTCGAGGGAGGTGAGCCGGCCGGGGTGCCCCTCGGCCGCGTTGCGGAGCAGGGCGGCGGCCAGGACGCAGCTGCCCAGCCCTTTGTCGACGCCGGTCTCGACGACGTGGGCGGGCCGGCGGGCGCGGACGATGGCGTACCAGCCGACCCGGCGGGCGTACCGGACGTGCCGGTCGGCGAGGCCGCGGCGGGACGCGGCGGCGGTGGCCGCCTCGATGTGCCCGCGCAGCCGGTCGTCGCCCTCCAGCTCGGCGAACCAGTCGCGGACCTGGCGGACCGGCGCGTCGCAGGAGACGCTGACGAACCAGGCCAGGTGCTGCCGGCTCAGCCGGGTCAGGTCGTAGGTGTAGTTGTGATGTTCGCGGGAGGTGAGCAGCCAGCGGGCGGAGGTGGCGAGCACCGTGGCGTCGTGCCGAGCGACCCGGGCGAGCCGCTTGGGGAACCCGGCGATCGGTGCCAACCGGGTGCGGGCGACGGCCCGCCGGAGCTTCGTTGCGTCCATCCGTGCCGTTGTACCAGCTCAGGGTTGCCAACGGCGAGGAAAGTTCCGGTTCGCCGACCGGGTGGTTGAAGCTGACCACCCGGACGAGGGTCCCCGCGGCGCAACGTCAGTCAGTAGCATCGCGACCATGTCAGATCGCCATCAGCTCGCCGACCCCGACACCCACTTCCCGGGCTCCGATGTGGATCCGGAGGTCGAGGCACCCGCGCCGAAGCCGCGTCGCCGTGGCCGGCGGATCGCCCTGATCGTGTTGCTCGTGGTGGTCCTGCTCGCCGGCGGTGGGATGCTCGCGGGCGGCCTCTATTACCGCTCCGTCAACAACTCCATCGAGCGGGTCGACGCGTTCCAGGGCGTGCCCGAGGAGTCGCGGCCGCAGGTCGTGGCCAAGGGCGCGATGAACATCATGATCCTGGGCAGCGACTCCCGGGACCCGGAGAGCACCGGCGGCTCGCGGAGCGACACCATCATCCTGGCCCACCTGCCCAAGGACCGGTCGAGCGCCCAGCTCATCTCGATCCCGCGCGACACCTGGGTGTCGGTGCCGCGCTCGAAGGACGGCCGGCACGGCGGCCGGGACGCCAAGATCAACGCAGCGTACGCGTGGGGTGGGATCCCGCTGATGGTGCAGACCGTGGAGCAGTTCACCGGCGTCCGCATCGACCACGTGACGATCGTCGACTTCGCCGGCTTCAAGGAGATCGTCGACGCGTTGGGCGGGATCAACGTCGACGTGGAGAAGAAATTCACCTCGATCCACCCGCCGTTCCGCGCCTTCAGCGCGGGCCCGCAGCAGATGGACGGCGCGGCGGCGCTGGACTACTCGCGGCAGCGCAAGCAGTTCGCCGACGGGGACTTCGCGCGCATCCGGCACCAGCAGCAGGTGATCCGGGCGATTCTCGACAAGGCCGCCTCCGGTGGCGTGCTGGCCAACCCCGCCAAGCTGAACTCGTTCGTGAAGGCCACGTCGAGCGCGGTGGCGGTGGACAACTCACTGTCCCTTCTCGACCTCGCGATGCAGATGCGTGGCATGCGGGGCAGCAACCTCGGCTTCTACACCTGCCCGACCAAGGGGACGGGCCGGGTCGGCAGCGAGAGCGTCGTGTTCGCGGACAAGGCGAAGGCGAAGGGTCTCTTCGACGCGGTCCGCCGCGACGCGGTCCCCGAGATCGTGGCTGCCGGAAAGTAGGACGTCGAATCACCTTGCCGGCTCTGGTGGCACGGCGGACCCACTCGTATCCTGCGATCGCCTGTGGCGTTTCACATCTGGCCAGGGGCTTCACGGGGGAGGATCGACCATGTCACGCCAGCCGGCGACTGGTCACCCTGCTGCGACCGCACCAGAGCCTGGCGGCGCGTCGCAGCAGTCGGTGGCGCTCCAGGAGGAACCGGTCGACGGTGACGCGGTCACCGCGATGATCACCCCCGTCCGGTCGGCGAAGGAGCAGCCGGTCACCGCCGCACCGCTGGCGGGTCTCGACACGACCACGGTGCTGCCGTACGCCAGTTCCCGGGCCTCCAAGCGCACGCGCTGGCTCCGGGCGTCGATGATGACGGCTCCCATCGACGTCCTCGCGCTTCTCGCCCCGCTGCTGGTGACCCAGAACTACTGGCGGGGCACGTTGGTCAACGCCGGCCTCACGGTGGCCCTCTTCGCCGCCGGCGGGCTCTACCGACCGCGTCGTCACATCAGCATCCTGGACGAGCTGCCGAGCCTCGGCGGCCGGCTGCTGGCATCCGGCGCCGTGGTGGCCATCATCGCGGCCGAGCGCCACGACTCGGTGCCGTACGTCAGCGGATTCATGCAGGGCGTCGCGCTCTCCGCCGGCCTGGTGATCGTCGGCCGGGCGCTCAACACGAGGGTGATCCTCCTCGCGCGCAAGCGCCGGTGGGTCGAGCACAACGCCATCATCATCGGCAGCGGCCCGGTCGGCATCGAGCTCGCCCGGCTGCTCCGGCGCTACCCGCAGTACGGTCTGCGGTTCGTCGGCCTTGTCGACGCCCCGTCGCGGGAACCGGTCGCGTCGCTTCCGCTGATCGGCACCCTCGACGACCTCGAAGCGCTCACCCGGCTGGTGGAGTGCGACGTCCTGGTCATCGCCGACCCGGACTGCCCGGAGTCCGTCCTGATGGAGACCCTGCTCCGGCCGGCCAACTCGCGCTGCGACCTCTGGGCGGTGCCGCGCCTGTGGGGTTCCCGCTCCCAGGGTGGATATCCCGACCACGTCGGGGCCATCCCGATCGTCAAGATCGGTGACACCACGCTGTCGGGTCCACGGTGGCGGATCAAGCGGGCCTCGGACATCCTCTTCGCCGCGGTGGCGTTGATCGTGCTGAGCCCGGTGCTGCTGCTCTGCGCGATCGCCACCTTCCTCGACGGCGGGCGCGGGATCTTCTTCTACCAGGAGCGGATCGGCCGGTACGGCAAGCCGTTCAAGGTCATCAAGTTCCGCTCCATGCGCCCGGTGGACGAGCACGAGTCGCAGACGAACTGGTCGATCGCCAACGACCGGCGGGTCGGGCCGATCGGGCGGTTCATGCGCCGCACGTCGCTGGACGAACTGCCCCAGCTCTGGAACATCCTGCGCGGGGAGATGAGCGTGGTGGGCCCCCGGCCGGAACGGCCCTACTTCGTGGAGAAGTTCTCCGTCGAGTACCCCCACTACGCCATGCGCCACCGGGTCCCGGTCGGGCTCACCGGCCTCGCGCAGGTCAGTGGCCTCCGGGGCGACACGCCGATCTCCGATCGGGCGCGGTTCGACAACTACTACGTCGAGAACTGGTCGATCTGGCTGGACATCAAGATCGTGCTGCGCACCGTCGCGGAGGTCTTCCGCGGTGGTGGCCGCTGAGCCACCGGACCGGACGTGGTGGGACCCGATCCCCGGCTGCCCGTCCGCCGGTCAGCCGGGGCCGCCTAGCGGGCGTTGCCA
>NZ_RJLN01000017.1 GCF_003725545.1 Micromonospora solifontis
AAGAGCCGGGTCAGCGCACCGGGGCGGGGCGCAACACGGCCGGGCGCGCGGCGGTCGGCGGCTCGCCGATGGTGGCGACCAGCCGCTCGGCGGGGGTCCGCAGCCGGGTCCGGAAGGCGTGGTGGAGCAGGGCGTCGAGCTGCCACACCTGCTTCGGGTGGTGGGTACGGATGAGGAACCGCTCGCGGATCCCGTCGATCGCGGTGGCCGCCAGCTCGACGCACTGCGAGCGCGCGTCGGGGCTCCAGGTGACGTTGCTCAGCTCGCGCAGTTCGGTGTTGAGGTGCAGCCGCAGCCGGTGCAGCACCCGGGTCTGCCGGGTCACCACCAGGCGGCGGTGGGTGAGCAGCATCAGGTACTCGCCGCCGGTCGGGTGGTCCGGGCGGCTGCACCGGGTGACCAGGATGGTGGCGTCGCCGGAGCCGACGCACCGGCGGAAGATCGGCATGTGCCGGGTGACGGTCTGGGTCGCCAGGCCGGTCTCGGCGGCGGCCGGAAGGAACGTTCGCGAGAACACGTCCATGCAAGATGCAACGAGCATGTACGCAGGAGTGATATGGCTCACTCGGGAATTGCGGAACTTCCACCCGTGCAAATCGCACCGGCGGTGCGACATCCGAACATACGACGGCCCGCGCCGGCGTCCGGCGCGGGCCGTCGGGGACGGAAGGGGCGCTCAGAGCAGCGGCGTCATGCTGCCCCAGCCGGTGCCGATCCGGACCGCGGAGGCGTAGGCGCTGCCGGTCCACCGGTACAGGTAGAGGTAGCCGCTGGACTTCTGCACCGCGACCATGTCCGGCCGGCCGTCCCGGTCGAAGTCGCCGACCTGGACCAGGTCCCGCATGGTGTTCCAGCCGCTGCCGACCTTGGTCCGGGTGGTGAAGGCACCCGAGCGTCCCGGGTAGAGGTACAGGTAGCCGGTGCTCTTCTCTCGCGCCACCAGGTCGGGGTAGCCGTCGGCGTTGAAGTCGCCGCCGCCGTTCAGCTCGTCCACGGTGTTCCAGCCCGCGCCGAGATAGATGCGGGTCTTGAACGCGGTGCCCCCGGTGCCCGGGTACAGGTACATCGCCCCGGTGGAGGAGTTCACCGCGACGAGGTCCTGGTAGCCGTCGCGGTTGTAGTCCCCGACCGGGGTGATCTCCCGGAAGCCGTTCCAGCCGGCGCCGAGGTAGATCCGGCTGGTGGGGGTCGACCCGTTGCCCGGGTAGAGCCAGAGGTAACCGGTCGACTTCTCCCGGGCCACGAGGTCCTCCCCGCCCGACTTGTCGAAGTTGCCGGCCCGGAAGATCGTGTCCATGCTGTTCCAGCCGGAGCCGAGGCTCAGCCGGCCGCTCAGGCTGGTGCCGTTGCCGCCGTACAGGTAGAGCCGGCCCGTGGACGGCTCCCGGTAGGCCACGTCCGACCAGCCGTTGCCGGTGTAGTCGCCGAACGGGGTGGCCGGGATCGGGGCGACGTCGAGGTAGTCGCGGTCGATGTTGATGGTGACGTTGCCGTACGTCTCGTCGCGCGGGCCGCCGTGCTGCTTCATCCGCCGCTTCGGCGACCAGTAGCCGGCCGGGATGCCCGCGTCGGAGACCGTCGCCTTGTCGTCCCAGCGGGCGAAGTGCACGTAGTCGGGGCGTACGTAGCCGGCGGTGTTGTACGCGGCCACCTGGTCGGGCACGCCGCGCGCCATGCTGCTGTAGAAGCCGGAGAGGTAGCCCTGGTCGTGCAGGCGCGCGGTCCACGCGCTCATGAAGGTGGTGACCGCCGTGGTGCAGGCGGCGTCCCCACCGTCGTAGTCCTCCATGTCGTAGACCAGCACGCTCTCCCGGGGGAGGCCGAGGTTCTGCGCCTGGAGGATGGCGTCGTCGGCCTGGGCCCGGCCCTGCGCGGCGGCCTGCGTCGGGTCGATCCGGGCCTCGGTGGTGACCAGGCAGGGCGCCTGCAGGCCGACGTACATCGGGACCAGGTGCCAGCCCGCCGCCACCTGCTGGGCGACCCACTCCTTGGTCAGGTTGGGCTGGTCGCAGCCGCGGTTCTCCCCGCCGAAGTAGATGGTGTACGCCCGGTACGGCGAGGCGAGCCAGGCCTGCATCTCGGTGCTGGACGGCGCGCAGTAGGAGTCGAAGCCGGGACCGGTGAACGTGCCGGGCTGCGGACCGATGGCCGCCTCGGCGGGGGCCGTGGTGGCGGCGAGCGCGGTGCCGGCGCCGAGGACGGCGGCGGCCGTGGCGGCCAGCGTCCGGCGGGCGGCGCGGCGCAGCCCGAACCGCGAGAAGGTGGGTGTCATGATTCCCCGAATCTGTCCCCGTGGTCAGAAGGCCGGCGGGCAGACCTGTGAACGTCCCTCGCCTCGCGCCGGCCTCCCGATTCTTGCCATGCCGAGGGCCGCCTGTCGAGGCCGCAACTGGACCTCGTCCTATTGAGACCGATTCGTCGGCCCGCGCAGTGACTGTCCGTTCGGTCCCGGTACCACCGCCGGCGTCAGGCCGGATTCGCGCCGAACACCTCGCCGAGCCAACCGGGCACCGCCGCCGCGTACTCGGCCCGGGCCGGGTCGGGGGTGTGCAGGGCGCGCCGCCAGGAGAGCGCCCGGCTGACCGTGGCCACCGTCATGGCGAGGCCGGCCGCCTCCCGTAACGTCGCCCGGTCGTACCGGTCGGTCCACGCCTCCAGGTACGCGTCGCGGAGCCGGTGCAGCACCGGGTCGCCGGGCGTCAACTCGGCGCCGTACGCGACCGAGCGCAGCGTCACCAGCAGCGTGCCGAAGGGATGGGCCACCGAGGCGTCGCCCCAGTCGAAGAAGCGGTACCCGGCGTCGGTGACGAAGACGTTGCCGTCGTGCAGGTCGTCGTGCTGGATGCTGGCGGCGATGCCGATCTCGGCGAGCCGCCGGCAGAGCCCGTCGAACTCCGGCCGGTACGCCCGCAGCCGCTCGTGCAACTCCGGGCTCAGCCCGTCCTCCGCCCCGAGCAGCAGGGCCTCCTCGTCGTCGAGCAGCCCGTCGAGGAGCGCCGGCATCGACGCCGGACGCTGGTCCGGCACCCCGGCGGCGATCAGCTGCTCCGCCTGCGGCGCGATGGCGATCTGGAGCGCCGCGTACGCCGGCAGCACCCGCTCCCAGTGGCTCGGGTCCGGTCCGCCGGCCAGCACGTCCCGCAGGCTCGGGCCACCGTCGGGAAGCAGGGACCAGCCGCGCCCGGCGTCCACCGCGATCGGGTCGAGCACGGCGCCGGGGGCGAGCCGGGCCAGCTCGGCCAGCAGCGCGGCCTCGTACCGGGTGCCGGGGTTGTTGGCCTTGAACCACACCGGGCCGGCGGCGGTGGGCACCTGCCACACCTCCGACCAGGGACGGACCCGGGTGGTGACCTCGCCGGTCACCCGGTGGCCGTGGCGGGCCAGCTCGTCCGCCAGCCAGGCGTGCGCGTCGGGCCGCCACCCCGCGGTGAACCGGCCGGTCGAGGAAATCATCGTCACGCCCGGCAGGGTAGGCGGACCGCCACCCGCCGGGCGAGGCGATAAATCCGGCTCAGAGCAGCTCGACGATGGTCGCGTTGGCCATCCCGCCGCCCTCGCACATGGTCTGCAGGCCGTAACGGATCCCGTTGTCCCGCATGTGCTGGAGCATGGTGGTCATGATCCGGGCGCCGGACCCGCCGAGCGGGTGGCCGAGGGCGATCGCCCCGCCGCGCGGGTTCAGCCGCTCCGGGTCCGCCTCGGTCTCGGCCAGCCAGGCCAGCGGCACGGGGGCGAACGCCTCGTTCACCTCGTACACGCCGATCTCCTCGATGCCCAGCCCCGCGCGGCGCAGCGCCTTCGCGGTGGCCGGGATGGGGGCGGTGAGCATGGTGACCGGGTCGTCGGCGGCCACCACCGCGGTGTGCACGCGGGCCAGCGGGCGCAGGCCGTGCCGGCTGGCCCACTCGCTGGTGGTGACCGCCAGCGCGGCGGCGCCGTCGGAGATCTGCGACGCGGAGCCGGCGGTGACCACGCCGTCGGCCTGGAACGGGGTGGCCAGTTCGCCGAGCTTGGCCAGCGAGGTGTCCCGGCGGATGCCCTCGTCGGCGGCGAACTTGCCGCCGTCCGCGAGCGCCACCGGGGCCAGCTCCGGGTCGAACGCGCCCGCGTCCTGCGCGGCGGCCGCCTTCTCGTGGCTGGCCAGCGCGAACTCGTCGAGCTGGGTACGCGAGAACCGCCAGCGCCGGGCGATCAGCTCGGCGCCGACGCCCTGGTTGAACGGGAGCGGGCTGTCCTCGGCGACGCCTTCGACCCCCCGGTAGCGCTCCAGGATGGCGGGGCTGAACGGCATCCCGCCGGCGACGCTGGAGCCCATCGGCACCCGGGTCATCGACTCGACGCCACCGGCCACCACCAGGTCGGCCTGTCCGGAGAGGACGGTGGCCGCGGCGAAGTGCAGCGCCTGCTGGCTGGACCCGCACTGCCGGTCGAGGGTGGTGCCGGGGACCGACTCGGGCCAGCCGGCGGCCAGCACGGCGTTGCGGGCGACGTTCCACGACTGCTCGCCGACCTGCGACACGCAGCCCCAGACCACGTCGTCGACCTGCCCGGGATCGATCCCGGTCCGCTCGGCGAGGGCCCGCAGCACGTGCGCCGAGAGGTCGACCGGGTGCACGCCGGCGAGGCTGCCCTTGCGCCGCCCGACCGGGGTCCGTACCGCACCGACGATGACCGCGTCACTCATGTTTACTCCCCGGTAACTTGGGCTGCCCCGATCCTACGTCCTGACCCCTCCGGTCGTCCTCCCCCCGGTTGCTCCCCTCGGCCGCCCTCTCTCGATCGACTCGGGCTGCGGCAGCTCGCGGTGTCCGGGTGGCCGGACACCCCGACCTGCCGCGAACAGGATCGGTGGGGACGCGCGGGCGGCGGCCCGCGGGCTGGCATGCTGGGGCGGTGATGCCACCGTCGATCCCGACCCGCCAGTGGCGGGTGCCGCCGGTCCTGCCGGCGGTCAAAGCGGCCGGCGCGCTCGTCCTCGTCGCGCTGGGCCTGCTCTTCGCCGGTGCGGACCGGGTCCCGTTGGTGCTGGCCGGGCTGGCCGCCGCCGCGCTGCTCGGCTGGGCGGCCCGGGACGTGGTGGCGCCGGTCCGGCTGGCCGTCGACGCCGACGGGATCACGGTCATCCGGGGGTTCGCCGGTCGGCGGTCGCTGCCGTGGTCGGCCGTGGAGGCCATCCGGGTGGAGCGACGGACCCGGCGCGGCCTGACCGCCGAGACGCTGGAGGTCGACGCGGGGGAGTCGCTGCACCTGTTCGGCCGGTACGACCTCGACGCGCCGCCGGAGGAGGTCGCCGAGGCGCTGCGCGCCGCCCGGGCCGCCGCCGGCCGGCCGCGCTCCGCCGGTTAGCAAGGGCCCCTTTTTATCGCCCAGGCGATAAAAAGGGGCCCTTCCTTACAGCAGCATGGCGGTGCGGACCAGCACCAGGCCGAGCAGCGCCACCGCGATGATCGCGCCGCCGGTCGCCTGGAACACGGTCCGTCGCATCCGTGGCGCGTACGCCAGGACCAGCGCCATCAGCGCGCCGGTGACCAGGCCGCCCAGGTGACCGGCGATCGAGATGCCCGGCACGGTGAAGGTGAAGATCAGGTTGATCACCAGGATCGGCACGATGGACGAGGTGTCCCGGCCGAGCCGGCGCATGATCACGAAGATCGCCGCGAAGAGGCCGAAGATGGCGGTCGACGCCCCGACGGTCGCGGAGCGCGGGTCGCTGAACACGTAGGCCGCCACGTTGCCGCCAAGTCCGGCGATCAGATAGAGCGCGAGGAAGCGCAGCGGGCCGAGCGCCGCCTCCAGAGCCCGGCCGAGCACCCAGAGCGCCCACATGTTGAGCAGCAGGTGCACCACGCCGTAGTGCAGGAACATCGCGGTGACCAGCCGGTACCACTGCCCCTCGGCAACCCCGCCGAGGATGCCGTTCGGGAGGGTCGCCCGGCCCAGCACCGCACCCCAGTCGGTCAGCGGAGTCGGCCCACCCATCAGGCCACCCAGACCACCGCCGGCGACCGCCGTCCCGCTCCGGGCCGAGGCGATGGACAGCAGCATGACCAGCACGTTCAGGGCGATCAGCGTCTTGGTGACGTAGCCCTGACGGCCGGCGGCACCGCCACCGAAGGCGGTACGCGCCGGCCGTACGCTGCGGCGTCCCTCGCTGACGCACTCCGGGCACTGGTGCCCGACGGAGGCCTCCCGCATGCACTCGGGGCAGATCGGCCGGTCACAGCGGGTGCACCGGACGTACGTGGCCCGATCGGGGTGCCGGTAGCAGACCGGTGCGGTCGGCACCGGCCCGTCGGTGGCGTCACCTGCCTGCCCGGAGCGCTCAGTCATGCGAGCAAAGGTACCCGGGGACCGCTCAGGCGGGCTTGCGCTCGATCTCGACGCGCTCGATGACGACGTCCTGGAGCGGCCGGTCGCTCGGGCCGGTCGGGGTGTTCGCGATCGAGTCGACGACCTTGGCCGACTGCTCGTCCGCCACCTGGCCGAAGATGGTGTGCCGGTTGTTCAGGTGCGGCGTCGGCGACACGGTGATGAAGAACTGCGAGCCGTTGGTGCCCGGCCCGGCGTTCGCCATCGCCAGCAGGTACGGCCGGTCGAAGCGCAGTTCCGGGTGGAACTCGTCGGCGAACTTGTAGCCCGGGCCGCCGCGGCCGGTGCCGGTCGGGTCGCCCATCTGGATCATGAAGCCGCTGATCACCCGGTGCGAGATGGTGCCGTCGTAGTACGGCCCGCTGCCCGGCTGGCCGGTGCGCGGGTCGGTGTACTCCCGGGTCCCCTCGGCCAGCTCGACGAAGTTGCGGACGGTCTTCGGCGCGTGGTTCGGGAAGAGCTCCAGCCGGATCGGGCCAGCGTTGGTGTGCAAGGTGGCGTAGACAGCCTCGGCCACGGGTACTCCTCACTCGTTGGTCAGTTCCATGCGGATCCTCCCATGTGCCCGATCTGGCCATGCGGAGGCATCCGAAGGTGGAGGATGACGGAGGAACAACTCCCAGGAGGTGGGACCGTGTTTGGAATCGGGCGGCGCAAGACCCAGGGGCAGCTCGCGAAGGCGGAGCTGAACCAGGGCATCGGTCACCTGAGGCAGGCCGCGACGCACGCGGCGAAGGGTGCCGGCGCCACGGTCGGCCCGCGGGTCGAGGCAGCCCGGGTCGCCGTCGCGCCCACCGCGATGCTGGTCCGGGACCGGGCGTCGAGCGGTGTCGCCTCGACGGCCGCGGCCCTCGCGCCGCTGCTGATGGCGATGCGCAACGCGCAGGCCGAGACCGCGGCGAAGAACCTGAAGGGCCGCAAGGCCGCCGCCGCCAAGCAGGCCGCCGTGTCGAAGAAGGTCAAGGCCAAGAACATGAAGATCGCCAGGAAGAAGCAGAAGAGGTCGCGCGGCATGATGGCCGGCCTGCTGGCCGCCGGCACCGTCGCCGGCCTGGCCGGAGCGATGGCCATGCGCCGCCGCCGCGAGCAGCTGGAGTGGACCGAGTACGACCCGACCGGCAAGCTCGACGAGACGCGCACGGAGCAGCTTGAGCCGCTGCGCGAGGACGTGGACACCATCGTGGTGGAGACCCCGGACCCGGCCGCGAAGGTGACCCGGACCGGTGCCGGCAGCTCCGCGGTGGCCGGCAGCGGCAGCGCGTCGACCGCCAAGGCGAGCAGCCAGCCGGTGATCCAGCCGAACGACAGGGTCCCCTCGGTCGCCGAGGGTGCCCGGGACGTCTCCGGCCGCCCGGCCGACGACGTCAGCAAGGCGCTGAACAACGGGAAGAACGCCGCCAAGGCCAGCGGTCGCCGCTGACCCGGCGGTCCGCGAAAGCGCCGGCGCGTGGGGTACGCCCCGCGCGGCCGGCGCTTCGGCGTTCCCGGGTTACAGCCAGCCGTTGCGCCGGAACCAGCGGTACAGGATGAACGACAGGGCCAGGTTCACGGCCCAGATGCCCGGATAGCCGTACGTCCACTTCAGCTCCGGCATGTTCTCGAAGTTCATGCCGTAGATGCCGGCGATCGCGGTCCACACCGCGCCGATGGCGGCCCAGGCCGCGATCTTGCGCATGTCGTTGTTCTGGTCGACGGTGACCTGGGCCAGTCGCGCCTGGAGGATCGAGTTGAGCAGGTCGTCGTAGGAGTTGACCTGCTCGACCGTGCGGCTGAGGTGGTCCTGCACGTCCCGGAAGTAGCGCCGGACCTCCTGCGGCACGTCCCGGTTGACCTGCGAGGTGAGGGTGAGCAGCGGGCGCTGCAACGGCACCACCGCCCGCTTGAACTCCACCAGTTCCCGCTTCATCTGGTAGATCCGCTGGATCCGGCCGCTGCCCTGCCGGTCGAAGACGTCCGCCTCCAGCACGTCGAGGTCGTCCTCCAGCCGGTCGGCGACCTCCAGGTAGAGGTCCACCACCCGGTCGGTGACCGCGTACGCCACCGCCCACGGGCCGTGCTCCAGCAGGTCGCGCTTCGCCTCCAGGTCGGCCCGGACCGCGGAGAGCCGGCAGGCGTCCCCGTGCCGGACGCTGATCAGGAAGTTCGGCCCGATGAAGAGCATCACCTGGCCGGTCTCCACCACCTCGGAGTTCTCGGTCAGCTCGGTGTGCTCGCAGTACCGGGCGGTGCGCAGCACCAGGAAGGAGACCTCGCCGAAGTGCTCCAGCTTGGGGCGCTGCTCGGCCTTGACCGCGTCCTCCACGGCCAGTTCGTGCAGCCCGTAGGTGGCCGCGATGGCGCTCATCTCGTCCAGCGCCGGCTCGTGCAGGCCGAGCCAGACGAAGGCGTTCCGCTCCTTGGCGGCCGCGGCCAGGGCGTCGGCGTAGTGCCACTCGCCGGGTTGGCGCTCGCCGTCGACGTACAGCCCGCAGTCGACGACCCCACTCCGCCCCGGGCCGGCCGGCTGGGGGGTACGCGGCGAGCCGTCGGCGTTGAGGATGCGGGACATGGCCCGGACGGGCGCCGCCCAGGCCCGGGGGCGGAGCCCTCGGCCGCCGTTCTGCCCGGCGGTGCGGTCGTTCGCCACTCGGTCGGTCATCTCGCCCCCTCCCCACGATGCTGCGGCTTGCAGGTTACGCCGATCGGGGCGCGGCGCAGCGCGGGCGAGCGCGGGGGCCCGGGGACGGTGCGACCGGGGTCACGCACGGGTGGCGCCGGGCGGGCCGGCCGCGTCAGGGGGGTGAGGGGCGACACGGCCCACCCGGCACCCTTTGGGGGCGGGAGTGGTGCTGTCCGCGCCGACGGGCCGGGCGGGGGCGCGAGGCGGCTCCCCGGACGGCGGACCCGTCACCGGAGGAGAAGGTGAACGGCGCTCGCAGCATTGTGAGCCGCCGACCGGCCCAGCGGGAGTCCTGAGCCGGTCGACATCGCCCAACTGTCGGAAATCCGACAGAAATTTCAGCCCCGGACGGCGGCCATCGCCTCGGCCAGCCGCCGGACACCCTCGTCGATCTGATCCACGGTCACTGCGGAGAACGCCAGTCGCAGGGCGTGCCGGCCGCCGTCGACCAGGAAGTCGCTGCCCTTGACGACCGCGACGCCGCGCTCGGCGGCCGCCGGGGCGAGCCGGTCCACCTCGACGTCCTCGGGCAACTCCACCCAGAGGAAGTAGCCGCCGTCCGGCTCCACGAACCGGGCCTCCGGGATGTGCCGGCGCAGCGAGTCGGCGAGTACCCCGGCCCGCTCGCCGAGGGCGGCCGACACGGTACGGATCGACCGCTCGATGTCCCCGGAGACGCAGAACTGGTGCACGATCGCCTCGGACACCATGCCGGGCGAGATGTAGAGGTTGGTGGCCCGCTTGGCGATGGCGGCGATCAGCTCGGCCGGGCCGACCAGGTAGCCGACCCGGACGCCGGGGCAGACCGTCTTGGTGAAGCTGGAGGCGTGCACCACCACGCCCCGGGTGTCCATCGACAGCATCGACGGCAGCGGCTCGCCCCGGAACCGGATGTCGGCGTACGGGTCGTCCTCGAAGATCGTGAAGCCGTACTCGGCGGCCAGGTCGAGCAGCTCCCGGCGCTTCTCCAGGGAGAGGGTCACCCCGGCCGGGTTCTGGTAGTTCGGGATCACGTGGGCCAGCCGCGGCCGGACCCCCGACTCCAGCAGCTTGCGCAGCTCGGCGGTGTCCAGGCCGTCCGGCTGGATGGTGACGCCGTGGATCTCGCCGCCCATCTGCTGGAGGTTGAGCAGCGTCCGGTCGTACGTCGGGCGCTCCACGATCACCGCGTCGCCCCGGCGGACCAGGTGGTCGAAGAGGAAGGCGTCGGCCTGGAGCGAGCCGTTGGTGACCAGCACCTGGTCGGCCTCGACGCCGTGCTTCTCCGCGATCCACTTACGCAGGGGCGGGTAGCCGACGGAGGTGCCGTACGCCGTGATCCCGGCGGGGTCGGCGTCGAAGGCGCGGACGGCGGCGGCCTTGAGCCCCTCGACATCGACGATGTCCAGCGAGGGAGCGCCACGGGCGAAGGAGATCAGCTGCTCGGCGGTCATGCGCACGAGCCTAGGGCCTGCTCCGGGCGGTCCGGCCGGCATACACGCGAAGTTCAACATGCGGGCGGTCGATCCGTCCGACCGGCGGATCCGGGACCCGAGAGCGGCTCGCGAACACCCGTCGTCGGGGCCCGGTTTCCCGGCCCCGACGACGGTGTCGCGATCAGACCGGCGTGCTGGCGTGCCGCCCGGCCCAGACCCGCATCAGGTCGCGTACCGAGATCACCCCGGCCACCTCGCGGCCGTCCAGCACCACCAGGTGCCGGAAGCCGCCCCGGGCCATGGCCGCCGCCGCCTCCTCCACCGTCCAGTCCGGACCGGCGTAGACGACGTCCCAGGTCAGGTGGGACCCGGTCCGTTCCACATCCGGGTCGAGCCCGGCACCGATGGCATTGAGCACGTCTCGTTCGGTCATGATCCCGACCCCCTCGGAGTCCGGGTCGATCACCACCGCCGACCCGACCCGACGGGCCGACATCATCCGGGCCGCCTGGCGGAGCGTGTGCTCCGGGCCGACCACGAGCACCTGGTTGGACATCGCTTCCCGAACCTGCATCACGCATCACCCCTGTGGGACGGTGGCCTCGGTACGAGAATGGTGGGCCATCGATGCGTACCGGGACAAGACCGGGCATCGGCGAAAACGGCCGCGGCTCGCTACCGTGTTGACGTGCCCACCGAGCCTCTCCGCTGCGCCGGCGCGCTGATCGTGGACGACGACGGCCGCATCTTCATCCAGCGCCGGTCCCCCGAGCGGCGCATCTTCCCGAACTGCTGGGACATCGTCGGCGGCCACCTCGAACCGGGCGAGAGCGTCGAGGACGCGCTGCGCCGGGAGGTCACCGAGGAGACCGGCTGGTTGGTGTCGCACGTGCTCGGCCTGGTCGGCGAGTATACGTACGTCGCGGACGACGGGCTGGCCCGGGTGGAGACCGACTTCCTGGTCCGGGTGGACGGCGACCTGAGCCGCCCCCGGCTGGAGGAGGGCCGGCACACCGAGTTCCGCTGGCTGGCCGCTCAGGACGTCGACCTGCTCGACGAGCACCGGGACGTCAACGACGGGCTGATCCGGCGGATCGCCGAGGACGGCTTCGCCGCGCTGCGTTCGATCGGTCTGTGAGCGCGACCGTTCCGGGTCGCGGCGCGGCGCGACCTCCGATGCCCCGAGCCGAAATGGTCGACCACGTCGAGCTGCCGCCGCACCGGTTCGCGGGGCTGGTCGCCCCGGCGGTCGACCGGGCCTTCCTCGCCGGCATGCTCGCCGGCCGCGACGGCGGCGGCGCGGAGCTGAGTTCCCGGTACGGGGGGCCGGCCGCGACCGGCTGCCTGGTGGAGTTCCGCACCCGACTGGCCACGCCGGGCGGGACCGTGGACGACCCGGGCTTCGCGGCGGTCACCCGCTACCGGGACCCGGTCGCCTGCCGCCGGGCGGTGGACAAGCAGGTCGCGTACGGGATGATCCAGCGCCTCCCGGACGGCGGGATCCGCGCCACCGAACGCGGACTGGCCTTCCTCGACGAGCTGTACGGCGTGCACGCCGAGGTGACCGAGGAGCTGTGGGCGGGGCACGACGACCGGGTGGCGCGCCTGGTCACCGCGCTCGGCCGGGTGCTGGCGTACGCGGTGCTGCTGACCGGGGACGCCGGGCCCGGCGCCTTCGCCGCGATGGCCCCGCCGCACGAGCCGGCCGGCGCCCCGCCCGGGCTGCTGCTGCTCAACCGGCTGGGCACGCTGCGCTACCACCGGGCCGACGCGCACGCCGCGGCGTGGACCGCGGCCGGGCACACCGCGACCAGCATCGCCGAGCTGCCGCCGGGCCCGGAACGGCTGGCCATCGAACAGGAGACCGACCGGCGGGCGGCCGGCCCGTACCCGGTGCTGACCGCCGGGGAGCGGCTGGCGGTGCTCGCCGACCTGGCCGCCCTGCCCGGCTGAACCACGGATGCGGGGAGCCGCCCCGCCACCCGCCGGTATCCTCCACCGGTGACCAGCAGAAGCACTGAGGAGGAAGCCGGCATGATCGGGATGGTGCTCGCGGCCGGTGCGGGGCGGCGACTGCGCCCGTACACCGACACCCTGCCCAAGGCCCTGGTGCCGGTCGACGGGGAGACCACCATCCTCGACATCGCGCTGCGCAACCTCGCCGAGGTGGGACTCACCGAGGTTGTGATCGTGGTCGGCTACGCCGCCGACGCGGTCCGCGAGCGGCAGGCGGCGCTGGAGGAGAAGTACGGCGTCACCCTCACCCTGGTGCACAACGACAAGGCCGAGGAGTGGAACAACGCGTACTCGCTGTGGCTGGCCCGGGAGCACTTCGCCCGGGGGGTGCTGCTGGTCAACGGCGACACCGTGCACCCGGTGAGCGTGGAGAAGACCCTGCTGGCCGAGCGCGGTCCGGGCATCCTGCTGGCCATCGACAACATCAAGGCGCTGGCCGAGGAGGAGATGAAGACCACCTTCGACGCCGCCGGCCAGCTCACCCGGATCACCAAGCTGATGGACCCGGGCGAGGCGTACGGCGAGTACATCGGCGCGACACTGATCGAGCCGCAGGTGGCCGACGCGCTGGCCGACGCCCTGGAGGCGACCTGGCGACGCGACCCGAACCTCTACTACGAGGACGGCTACCAGGAGTTCGCCGACCGGGGTGGCGAGGTGCGGGCCGCGCCGATCGGTGACGTGGCCTGGGTCGAGGTGGACAACCACCACGACCTGGCCCGGGCGCGGGAGATCGCGTGCCGCTACTAGCCCGGACCATCCTCACCCCGCTGCACATCGACGTGCGGCGGGGTGCGGTGGCGGACCTCGCCGCGATCCTCGTCGACGGGCGGATCTCGGCCGGCGGTGACGTGGCGGTGGTGGTCGGGCCGGGGCAGGGCGAGCAGATCGCCGAGCTGATCCGGCCGTCGCTGCGCTCGGCGGACGTGTTCACCGTGGCCGGGGGCACCCTGGACGCCGCCGACGACCTGGGCGCCAAGCTGCGCAACCGGTCGTACGACGCGGTGGTGGGCATCGGCGGCGGCAAGACCATCGACGTGGCGA
This sequence comes from Micromonospora solifontis, assembly GCF_003725545.1. Lineage (GTDB taxonomy): Bacteria > Actinomycetota > Actinomycetes > Mycobacteriales > Micromonosporaceae > Micromonospora > Micromonospora solifontis. Next base: position 13,504 of record NZ_RJLN01000017.1, read on the forward strand.
AGTACGCCGCCACCCGGCGCGGCCTGCCCATGGTCACGGTGGCGACCGGACTGGCCAACGACGGCATCGCCTCCCCGGTGGCCAGCCTGATCACCGACGGGATCAAGGGCTCCTACGGGGTGCACATCCCGATCGCGGTGATCGTGGACCTGGACTTCGTGGAGGCCGGCCCGGAGCGGCACAACCGGGCCGGCATCGGCGACGTGATCAGCAACATCAGCGCCCTGGCCGACTGGGAGCTGGCCCGACAGGTCCGCGGCGAGCCGGTCGACGGGCTGGCCGCCTCGCTGGCCCGGATGGGCGCCGAGGCGGTGCTCGCCCACCAGGGCGACATGGGCGACGACGCGTTCGTGACGGTGCTGGCCGAGGCGCTGATCTCCAGCGGCTTGGCGATGGCGGCCTGCGGCACGAGCCGGCCGTCCAGTGGCGGCTGCCACGAGATCATGCACGCCGTCGACGCCCTCTACCCGGGCACCGCCTCACACGGCGAGCTGGCCGGGCTGGGCGCGCTGTTCTGCACCTTCCTGCGCGGCGACGAGCGCCGGTTCGCCGAGATGTCGGCCTGCCTGGCCCGGCACGGCCTGCCCCGGCTCCCCGCCGACGTCCGGCTGACCGACGACCAGTTCGTGGAGGCGGTGCAGTTCGCGCCGGCCACCCGGCCGGACCGCTACACCATCCTCGAACACCTCGCGATGTCGCCTACCGAGACGCGGGAGCGGCTGGCAGACTACGCCGGTGCACTCCGCGACCTTGGCTGACCCGTCCCGCCCCACCGTCGCCGACTTCCACCGGGTCAACCGGGGCGGCGGCCTGTTCAGCGAGTCGGTCAGCCAGTGGATCGGGGCCGTCTTCGCGCTGGTCGCCCAGCGGCTCGGCCTGCGCCCGACCGCGCTGACCATCACCAACCTGGTGCTCGGCCTGGCCGCCTCGGTCACCGTGGTCGCGCTCGCCGGCCGGGTCGCCGCCGGGGCCGTCCCGGCCTGGGCGGTCGGGCTGCTCGCCCTGGTCGCCTGGCAGATCGCGTACGCCCTGGACTGCGCGGACGGTCAGCTCGCCCGGGTCACCGGGCAGGGCAGCGCCGCCGGCGCCCGGGTCGACGTGCTCTGCGACGTGGCCGCCCAGATCGCCCTGGTCACCGCCCTCGGGGCGACCGCCGTGGCGCAGCGCCCGTCGACGCCCACCTGGCTGATCGCGGTCTTCGCCGGCACCTGGATGGTCAACCTGGTCACCTCGGTGATGCAGGCCGGGCCGAACGCGGCCAGCATGGTCACCTCGACGTCCCTGCCCGTACGCCTGGTGAAGCTGGTCCGGGACTACGGTGCGGTGATCTTCCTGGCCGGCCTGGTGCTGACCTTCGCCCCCGCGCTGACCGTCTGGGTGATCGTCGCGTTCACCATCGTCAACGGCGGCTTCCTGCTCGCCAGCATCGCCTTCTCCGCCCGCGCCTCCCTCCGCTGACCCCCCCCGCGCCCCGCGCCGCGTTCCTGGGCCGCTAATTCACCGAAATAGTGCCTATTCCAGCCGCCAAAGCCACTGTTTCCGTGAATCAGTGGGGTGGGTGCGGGCGGGCGCGGGTCAGGGGCGGCGAACAGCGGCCACGTCGGCGTAGATGTCGATGAGGCGCTTGGTCACCACGTCGGGGTGGAAGATGCGCTCGTAGCGGGCGCGGGCCGAGGCGGCCAGCGCGGCGGCACCGGCCCGGGCGACGGGCAGCGCGGCGGCGAGGAGAGCCGGCTCCGGCGCGACGACCCAGCCGGCGTCGCCCGCCTTGATGCCCTCAGGCATGGCGGGGCGGTCGGAGCCGCCGGCCGGTGCCGAGGCCACCTCGGCCGGGCCGGTGCCGGCGGGCTCCCGGGGGGTGTCCGCGCCGACCAGGTACGGGATGCCGCCGAGCGCGGTGCCGAGCACCGGCCGGCCGGCGGCCAGCGCCTCGATGATCACGGTGGGCAGCACGTCGTGCCAGGTGGAGGTGGCCAGCACCACGGCGCTCGCGGTGAGCGCCGCGCGTACCCCGGCCCGGTCGAGCTGCCCCAGGTAGAGCACGTCCGGCCGCTCGGCGGCCGCCGCCTCGACCTGCGGGCGCAGCTCGCCGTCACCGGCGATCCGCAGCGGGCCCAGCGCGCCGACCGGGTGCCGCCGCCACGCCTCCAGCAGCAGGCCAAGCCCCTTCTCCGGGGTGAGCCGGGCCAGGTAGAGGAATCCGTCGCCGAGCGGCGCCGGCGTGCCCGGGTCCGGGACCGCGTTCGGCTTGACCACGATCCGTTCGTCCGGGATGCCGTAGTCGCGCAGGTGGTCGGCGACGGCGCTGGTGAGCGCGATGAACTGGTCCACCGACCGCCAGGTGGGGCGGTGCACGGCGAGGGTGGTGGCCATCAGGGCGCTCTGCGCCCGGGAGTTGCGGTAACAGCGGTGCACGATGGCCGGCACGCCCAGCGCCCGGCCCCGGCAGTCCTGGCAGATCACGCCGTCCCGGAAGTAGAGCCCGGACGAGCAGACCTGGCGGTAGTTGTGCACCGTCTGCACCACCGGCACCCCCCGCCTGTGCGCGGTCCGCACCACCCACGGCGAGAGCAGCGGGTACGGGTTGTGCAGGTGCAGCACGTCGGGCCGGTGCTCGGTGAGCAGCCGGTCCAGGTCGTGCTGCGCCTTCGGCGCCCAGATCGGGGAGATCGGCAGCAGCGCCTTCGACACCGCCGACATGGCCGGGATCTCGTCGGAGCTGCGCAGGAACGGCAGCACCTCCACCCCGGCCGCCTCGAGCTGCCCGATCTCGGCGTCGACGATCGTGTTCTCGCCGGACGGTTGGGCTTCCCGGTACCGGTTGTGCGCCACCACGACTCTCACTGAGCTCGCCCTTCGTTCGCGACTGCGGGACTCGCAAGCTCATTCCTCGCGCTCACGGCAAAGAAGGCTACCGTTGTACGGTGCCCGAACTACCGGAGGTGGAAGCGCTCGCCGGATATCTGCGCGAGCGGGCGGTGGGCCGCCGCGTCGAGCGGGTCGAGGTCGCCGCGATCAGCGCCCTGAAGACGTACGATCCGCCGCCGAGTGCGGTGTCGGGTCGGGCGGTGGCCGGCGCGGGCCGGCACGGCAAGTTCCTGGACGTGATCTTCGACGGCGGGCTGCACCTCGTGGTCCACCTGGCCCGGGCGGGCTGGCTGCACTACCGGGAGGCGTTCCCGTCGACCGCCCCGCTGCGCCCCGGCAAGGGCCCGGTCGCCCTCCGGGTACGCCTCGACGACGGCTCCGGCTTCGACCTGACCGAGGCCGGCACCCAGAAGAAGCTGGCCGCGTACCTGGTGACCGACCCGGCGCAGGTGCCCGGGGTGGCGAAGCTCGGCCCGGACGCGCTCGCCGCCGACCTGGCCACCTTCACCGAGCGGATCCGCGGCCGCCGGGGCCAGGTCAAGGGGGTGCTGACCGACCAGGCGGTGCTGGCCGGGGTCGGCAACGCGTACTCCGACGAGATCCTGCACGCGGCGAAGCTGTCGCCCTTCGCGATCACCGACCGGCTCAGCGACGACCAGCTGGCCGCGCTGCACGGGGCGACCCGGACGGTGCTGAGCGACGCGGTCCGGCGCTCGATGGGGCAGCGGGCGGCCGAGCTGAAGGGCGAGAAGCGCTCGGGGCTCAAGGTGCACGCCCGGACCGGGCTGCCCTGTCCGGTCTGTGGCGACACGGTGCGTGAGGTCTCGTTCGCCGACTCCAGCCTCCAGTACTGCCCCACCTGCCAGACCGGCGGCAAGCCACTCGCTGACCGTAGGTTGTCCCGGCTCGTACGGTGAGTAATCCCACCCGCCGATTACGGAGAGGAATCGGCTGCGGATCGCCGAACCTCCCGCTCCGCACCTCTACCGGGGCCGCCATCCATCGGTATAGTGGCTCGGTCCCCGGCTTCACAACCGATACGGAGCCGGCCAGATCGCCGCGAGCACGACGGACGGGACTTCGCCATCGGCGCCCGTCCGGTCCGGGCCCGCGTGGGAGACTGGGACGGTGGGCGACCCGCGCCCTCACGGCGAGTGAGGGCACGGGTCATGCGGGAGGACATGGGTTGAGGTGACGACAAGCCTCCAGCGCCCGGTAACCAACACAGGCCGGAGCAAGAGCGTGCGGCACGTCGACAGCTTCGAGATCCAGCCGCCGACTCCGCCGTCGCACAACGGCGTACCCCGGTCGGCATGGGCCCGCGCCCGCCGCCGGGTCTCCCGCTGGCACCGCCCCTACATCGCGCTGCTGCTCCTGCTCGACTTCGCGGCGGTCGTGCTGGCCGACTGGATGGCCCAGGAGGCGTTCGGCCAGGCCCGGGCCGGCTTCTACAACGCCAAGGAAGACCCCACCTGGTTCTACACGGTGGCCTTCCTGCTCCTGCCGCTCGGCTGGCTCGTGATCCTCTGGGGCAACCGCGCCTACGACCGGCGCTACCTGGGGCTCGGCCCGGACGAGTTCAAGCGGGTGATCCGGGGCGGGGTCGCCGTCGCCGCGACGGTCTCCTTCATCGCCTTCGCCACCAAGACCGACCTGTCCCGCTGGTCGGTCGGCTTCGCCCTGCTCGGCGCGATGCTGCTGATCCTGGTCGGGCGGCTGACCGCCCGCTTCCTGCTGCACGCGGTCCGCCGCCGGGCCGGTCAGGCCGGGCACCGGATGGTTCTGGTCGGCACGCTGCCGGAGTGCCTGGAGGTCTACACCGCGGTCACCCGCACCCCGAGCGCCGGCCTGGTGCCGGTGGCCATCCACCTCACCGACGGGTACGCCGCCGCCCGGGGCATCGAGACCCCCGTGCCGGTGTACGCCGGGCGGGACGTGCTCGCCCTGGTCCGCGAGGTGGGCGGGGACACCATCGCGGTCTGCGGCTCGGCCAGCGCCGAGCCGGGCGAGCTGCGCCGGATGGCCTGGCAGCTGGAGGGTTCCGGCGTCGACCTGGTGGTGGCGCCGCAGCTCACCGACATCGCCGGCCCCCGCGTGCACATCCGCCCGATCGAGGGCCTGCCGCTGCTGCACGTCGAGGAGCCGACGCTGTCGGGCCCGGCGCTGCTGGCCAAGAACCTGATGGACCGGGTCGCCGCCGGGCTGGGCCTGCTGCTGCTGATCCCGCTCTTCGTGGCGATCGCGATCGCGATCCGGATCTCCGACCCCGGGCCGGTCTTCTTCCGCCAGCCCCGGGTCGGGCACGAGGGACGGACCTTCCGGGTGTGGAAGTTCCGCACCATGTACGTCGACGCCGAGGAGCGGCTGGCCGGCCTGGTCGACCAGAACGAGACCGACGGCATGCTGTTCAAGATGAAGCAGGACCCCCGGGTCTTCCCGGTGGGTCGCTTCCTGCGCGCCTCCTCGCTCGACGAGCTGCCCCAGTTGATCAACGTGCTGTGGGGGGAGATGTCGCTGGTCGGGCCGCGTCCGCTGCCCGCCGACGACGGCGACTTCCTGGGCGACGTCCGGCGCCGGCTGCTGGTCCGGCCGGGCATGACCGGGCTGTGGCAGGTCTCCGGCCGCTCCGACCTGTCCTGGGACGAGGCGGTCCGGCTCGACCTCTACTACGTCGACAACTGGTCGCTGGCGTACGACCTGAGCATCCTGTGGCGGACCGTCGGGGTGGTGCTCGCCCGCAAGGGCGCGTACTGACCTACTGACCCCTTGGCGAGCGGGCCCGGAGCGGTCAGGATCGCTGCGTGGGTGCCAATCTGTCCGCCGTGTTCGGCGTGGTCTCGCTGGTCAGCGCGCTCGGTGCGGCGCTCTGGGCGGTGCTGCGGCTGCGCGGCCGGCGGGGCATCGCGACGGCCACCCAGCGGGCCACCTACGAGGTCCTGCACACCGCCGGCCTGGCCGCCGAACCGCTGCGGGCCGGGCTGAGCGCGGCCGGCGCCGCCAAGGCCGTACGCCATCTGCGCGCCCTGGTGGGCGCGGCCGGGCTGGCCCTGACGGACCGGGCGGCCCTGCTCGCCCTCGACGGGCGCGGCGCGCACCACGGTGACCAGCTGCTCGCGGCGGCCCGGAAGGCGGTCGGCACCGGGCGCTCGACCGTGCTGCGCGAGTCCGAGCTGCTGTGCGACCTGGTGGACTGCCCGGTACGCGGCGCGGTGGTGGCCCCGCTGAGCGCCGACGGCCGGGTGGTCGGGGCGCTGGTGGCGATCGCCGACGGGCAGCCCGCGCCCGGGCTGGTGCAGGCCACCCTGGAGACCGCGCACTGGGCCGGCGACCAGCTCGCCCTGGCCGAGCTGGACTCGTCCCGGGAGCGCCTGGCCCGGGCCGAGGTACGCGCCCTGCGCGCCCAGATCAGCCCGCACTTCATCTACAACGCGCTGACCGCGATCGGCTCGTTCGTGCGGACCGACCCGGAGCGGGCCCGCGAGCTGATCCTCGAGTTCGCCGAGTTCACCCGCTACTCGTTCCGGGCGCACGGCGAGTTCACCACCCTCGCCGAGGAACTGCGCTCGATCGACCGCTACCTGACCATCGAGCGGGCCCGGTTCGGCGAGCGGCTCCAGGTGCGCCTGCAGATCGCCCCGGAGGTGCTGCCCGTGACCCTGCCGTTCCTCTGCCTGCAACCACTTGTCGAGAACGCCGTCCGGCACGGGTTGTCCCGCAAGCCGGGCACCGGCATGGTGAGCATCGAAGCCCGGGACGCGGGCGCGGAGTGCCACATCACGGTGGAGGACGACGGAGTGGGGATGGATCCGACGACGCTGACCGCCGGCATCGCCGAGCTGGCCGGCGCCGGCAGCGACCCGACCGACGACCCCGGCCAGCACGTGGGCCTCTCGAACGTCGACGAGCGGCTCCGGTCGGTCTTCGGGGACCGGTTCGGCCTGGTCGTCGAGACCGGCCTGGGCTCGGGTACGAAGGTCAGCATGCGGGTGCCGAAGTTCCACCCCGGCGTACGGGCGACCTCATGAGCGCCACCGGTTTCCTCCGGGTGCTGGCGGTGGACGACGAGCCGCCGGCGCTGGACGAGCTGGCGTACCACCTGCGGGCCGATCCCCGGGTGGCCCGCCTGCACACGGCCGGGGACGCGACCGAGGCGCTGCGGCTGCTCCGGGACGGCGACGTGGACGTGGTCTTCCTGGACATCCGGATGCCAGGGCTGGACGGCATGGAGCTGGCCCGGGTGCTGCGGCGGTTCGCCCGGCCACCGGCGATCGTCTTCGTCACCGCGTACGACGACGGCGCGGTGGACGCCTTCGACCTGGGCGCCACCGACTACGTCCGCAAGCCGGTACGCGCCGAGCGGCTGGCCGAGTCGCTGCGCCGGGTGATCGGCTCCCGGGTGGTCCCGTCGCACCCGGCGGCGCTGGCCCGGGCGGAGGAGGACCCGACCATCCCGATCGAGCTGGCCGGGACGACCCGGATGCTGCCCCGTTCGGCGGTGCGTTGGGTGGAGGCGCAGGGCGACTACGCGCGGCTGCACACCGCGGACGGCTCGCACCTGGTCCGGGTCTCGCTGGCCACCCTGGCCGAGCGGTGGGCGGACGCCGGTTTCGTCCGGATCCACCGCTCGTACCTGGTGCAGCTGAAGCTGATCGCCGAACTGCGGCTGGTCAACTCCGGCTACGTGGTGGTGATCGACGGTACGGAGCTGCCGGTCAGCCGCCGGCACACCCGGGAGCTGAAGGACAAGCTGGTCCGCGCGGCGAAGCAGGACTGGAACCGCTGATCCGGGACGCGGGCCGGTGGCCTCCACCACCGGCCCCCTCGCACTCAGGAGTCCAGGAAGAACTGGCTCCACGTCCGCCCGTCCCGGGTGATCATCAGGTGGTCGGCCTCTCCCTGCGGACCGTCGCTCCCGCCGAAGAGCCACGCGTAACCCGGCGCGACGCTGACCGAGCCGACCGGCATGCCGCCGTCCCGCACCACCTCCCAGCTCCGGCCGCCGTCGCGACTGACCCGCACCTCCTGCCTACGGTTGTCCTGTGGGCCGGTCTGCGTGACGACCAGCAGGGATCCGTCCGCCCCGATCGTCAGGTCCCAGTCGAGCCCCTTGCCGAAGCCCTCCACGCGCTCCGACCAGGTCCGCCCCCCGTCCGTGGTGCTCTCCAGGGTCACCGTGGCGTCCGCGGCCGCCACCAGCCGGTACGCCCGCCGGCCGTCGACCGCCGCCAGCGCCAGCACGGTGCTGCCGGGCGGGAGGGTCCAGCTCAGCCAGGTCGCGCCCCGGTCGGTGCTACGCCCCCCGGCCGCCGCACCGGCGGTGTCATACGTGGTCCAGATGCTGCCATCGGCTGCCGGATAGACGCTGAAGAGCTGCAAGAATGACGGCGGTGTGCCGGTGAGCCGGTAGACCTGCCCACTCGCGGGGTCCACCGCGAGTGGCTCCTCCACCGCCCTGCAACCGAACTCGCAGAGGACCAGACGGGCGGTGGCCGGGAAGGCGGGCACCCCGATGATCGCCCGGTTCGCCTCCTGCCAGGTGCGACCGTAGTCGGTGGAGAGGTGGAGCAGGCCGCCGTCGTCGACCAGATAGGTCCGCTGGCCGAGCACGGCGTAGTCGAAGTTCCCCGCAACCCCGTCCGCATCGAGTCGGCACCTGGTGACCTGGTACCGGCTCGCGTTCCAGTCGGACCAGGTCCGGCCGCCGTCGGTGGTGTGGGCGAAGCGGAGCACGCAGCCGTCGATGCGTACGTCCACCCCGGACTCGGGGCCGGTCAGCGTGAAGTCGCCGGGCCTGCCGGGCAGGGTGTGCCCGGGCGACGGCGTGGGCGGCTCGGCCGACCGGAGCGGTCCCGGCCGGGTCACCAGCGGTACGACGATCACCATCGCCAGCAGGGCGAGGGCAGTCCCCTTCAACGCCGTCGAGCGGCGGCGTCGGGACCGCGCCACTACCCGTAACTCGTCCAGCGGCGGCTGTCGGACGGCACCGGCGACCGCGTCGACGCGGAAGCCGGCGAACTCACGATCGGGCATTGATCCTCCCGGTGCTGGTGCTGCCGGTGACGCCGGTTTCCGCGAGTAGCGCCGCGAGGGCCTGACGTCCGCGGGAGAGCCGGGACTTCACGGTGCCGGCGGAGACGCCCAGGGTCGTCGCGATCTCGTCCACCGGCAGGTCGACCAGGTAGTGCAGGGCCAGGGCCTGGCGTTGCCCCTCGGGCAGTTCCCGCATGGCGGCGAGGAGTGCCAGGTGCTCGGGCGAGCGGTCGGCGACCGCGGGTGGCGGGCCGATCCGGAGCAGCAGCCGGTCGAGGACGCGGCGCCGCCGGTGCCGGCTGCGGGCCACGTTCACCGCGACCCGGCGCAGCCACGCCTCCGGGTTGTCCAGCCGCGCGAACCGTCCCGGCGCGGCCAACGCCCGGGTGAACGCCTCCTGGACCGCTTCCTGGGCCTCGCTCAGATCGCCGGTCACCGCGTACAACTGGACCACCAGTCGGCGGAAAGAGCCGGCGTACAGCTCAGAGATCAGATCCCCGTCGGACACGTCACCCCCTTTTCCACCTCCTCGACTCGCGGGCGGGGAGGAAGGTTCCGGAGGGTCAGAAAATGTCACCGACCGGCAGCACCAGCGCGAACGGGTGGTCGGTCCGCAGGACGTCCGACGCGGACAGGACCACCGCCTCCCGGTAGCCGGCGCCGGCGTTCTCCAGCACGGTGACGGTCTGCTTGCGCGGCTCGACCAGCCAGTAGTGGGGGATGCCGGCCACCCCGTACTCGTGGCGCTTGAGCACCAGGTCACGGCCGGCGTTGCCGGGTGAGACAACCTCGACCACGAGGAGCACGTCGGCCGGGGCGAGCGCGGGGCCACCCCGGTCCAGAGCGTCCTCCCGGGCCACGAAGAGATCCGGGACGAAGTAGGAGGAGCGCTTCGCGCTGACCCCGATGTCCTGCCCGACGAGCAGACCGGGCGGGGCCTGGCGGTCGAGGAGCCGCCGGAGGCGGTTGGCGACCGCCCCGTGGAAGACGTCCGCGTGTGGGGACACGAGCAGGCTCCCGTCGAAGATCTCGTAGTCCTGGCCGTCCTCGGGGAGGTCCTGGAGGTCGTCCACCGTCCAGGCCGCACCGCCGCCCGGCCGAGCTGGGCTGGTCACCGTCACACCTCCTCTCTACCGGCCAACCCTGACATCCCCACCGGTTGTCCACAACGACCCCGCCGTCATCCACCGGGTTATCCACAGGAGTGAGGTGTTCTCCACAGGTTGCCCACAGGGCCGCCCCGCGCACCCTTGACATTCCCGCTGATCAGGCAAGACTTCCGGGGATGGCCGGAGGCGAGGAGCAGGACGCCCCGGAGCGGCGCAGGGTGGCCGCTCCGGTCCCCGTGCCGCGCGCCGCCCAGCCGCCGCGCCGGACCCGGATCGTGCTGGCCGAGGTGTCCCGGCCGGCCAGCCGGGCGGACCGGACCCGGTCGGAGCTGGCCCAGCAGACCCGGGTCGGCGAGACCCTGGTCCAGGGGCTGGTCCGGGCGCAACTCACCCTGGCGCTGCGGCTGAGCCTGCTGGTGCTGATCGGGCTGGGCGGCCTGCCCTGGCTCTTCGCGATCGCCCCCTCGGTCGGCCGGGTCACCGTGCTCGGGATCAACCTGCCCTGGCTGCTGCTCGGGGTGGTCGCCTTCCCGTTCCTGATCGGGGTGGGCTGGGCGTACGTGCGGCTGGCGGAGCGCAACGAGCAGGACTTCACCGACCTGGTCCAGCGGCCGGAGCGCTGACGTGGACAACGGGTACGTCGTCCCGGCGATCGTGGTGGTCACCCTGGTCACCGTCGGGATCGGCTTCTACGGGCTGCGGCTGGCCCGGACCACCTCCGACTTCCTGGTCGCCTCCCGGGCGGTCAGCCCGACCTGGAACGCCGCCGCGATCGGCGGGGAGTACCTGTCGGCGGCGAGCTTCCTGGGCGTGGCCGGGCTGATCCTCAAGTACGGCGTGGACGTGCTCTGGTACCCGGTCGGCTTCGCCGCGGGCTACCTGGCGCTGCTGCTCTTCGTGGCCGCGCCGCTGCGCCGGTCCGGCGCGTTCACCCTGCCCGACTTCTGCGAGGTGCGGCTCGGCTCGCGGCGGCTGCGCAAGCTGGCCACCCTCTTCGTGATCTTCATCGGCTGGCTCTATCTGGTGCCGCAGCTCCAGGGCGCGGGCCTCACCCTGGCCACGGTCGCCGGCTCGCCGTACCCGGTCGGGGCCCTGCTGGTCGCGGTGGTGGTGACCGCGAACGTGGCGCTGGGCGGGATGCGGGCGATCACCTTCGTCCAGGCGTTCCAGTACTGGTTGAAGCTGACCGCGCTCGCCGTACCCGCGATCTTCCTGGCCCTGCAGTGGCAGGCCGACGCCCGCCCGGCGGTGACCCCGCCCGACGGGCCGGCGTTCCGGACCGCGACCACCGTCGTGGTCGAGCACCGCGCGACCCTCACCTTCCCCGACGGCGACGTCCAGGAGGTACGCCCCGGCGACCGCCTCGACTTCGCGGCCGGCGAGCCGGTCCCCGAGGTCTCCGGGACGGCCACCGACGCGGCCGACTGGCTGCTGCCGGACACCGCCGGGGACGACGACCGGGGCCTGTTCGCCACCTACTCGCTGATCCTGGCCACGTTCCTGGGCACCATGGGCCTGCCGCACGTGCTGGTGCGCTTCTACACCAACCCGGACGGCGCCGCCGCGCGCCGCACCACGTTGGTGGTGCTGGCCCTGGTCGGCCTCTTCTATCTGCTGCCCACGCTCTACGGCGTGCTGGGCCGCGTCTACACCCCGCAGCTGCTGGTCACCGGGCAGACCGACGCGGTGGTGGTGCTGCTGCCCACGGCGGCGCTCGGCGACGGCACGGCGGCCCGGCTGCTCGCCGCGCTGGTCGCGGCCGGCGCGTTCGCCGCCTTCCTGTCCACCTCGTCCGGGCTGCTCACCAGCGTCGCCGGGGTGATCTCCACCGACGTGCTCGGTCGCGGCTCGGTACGCGGCTTCCGGCTGGCCACGGTGATCGCCGGCGGGGTCCCGGCGGTGCTCGCGCTGAACGTCTCCGGCCTGGACGTCTCGCAGGTGGTGGGGCTGGCCTTCGCGGTGGCCGCGTCGAGCTTCTGTCCGCTGCTGGTGCTGGGCATCTGGTGGCGCGGCCTGACCGACCTGGGCGCCGCCGCCGGGGTGCTGGTGGGCGGCGGGGCCGCGATCGGCGCGGTGCTGGTCACGGTGCTCGGCCCGCCGCTGAGCGGCTGGCCGGCCACGCTGACCACCCAGCCGGCGGCCTGGACGGTGCCGCTGGCGTTCACCGTGATGGTGGCGGTGTCGATGGCCACCCGGCGGCGGCTCCCCGCCGACGTCGGCCCCACCATGCTCCGCCTGCACGCCCCGGAGACGCTGCGGTTGTAAGGAAGGGCACCTTCTTAACGCCTGCGGTAGAGCACGGGCCCCCTGTTAACGGTCGGCCTCGGCGACGACCGGCCGGCCGTTCCGGAGCAGGTCCCGGCCGGCGATCTCGTCCGCCTCCCGCCAGGCCTGGATCCGCTCCGGGCGGACCCGGAACCAGGGGTACTTCTCCCGGAACGTGCGCGGGTCGAAGCCGGTCTTCGCGGCGAACGCGTCGGCTTCGGCGTCCGGCAGCTCGTCGTGGCGGAGCACCTCCACCGTGCCGTCCACCATGACCACGTCGCGGGTGGCGCCGATGCCGAGGCGTACCCGCCCGGTGTCGCGCATGTTCCGGCCCGTCGGCGTGTTCTCGGAGGTGGCGAGCAGCAGCGTCTCGCCGCCCCAGCGGAAGGAGAGCGGCACCAGGTAGGGCCGACCGGCCGGGTCGGCGGTGGCCACCCAGACGTCGACGTCGTGTTCGAGGCGGTGCCGGGTGTCCGCCCAGCGCTGCGCGCGGGACCGGGATTCGGTCATCGATGCCCTCCATCGACTCGCCGGGCCCCGACCGCGTACGGCCGGGGAATGACTGAGGATCATCCTCCAGCCGGACAGCCCACTGGTGGGGCCGGGCTAGGTTCGGGTCATGACCGATCAGCACCCCGCACTGTCCCTCCGTGGCCTGGCCAAGCGGTTCGACACCAAGGTGGCGGTCGCCGGGGTCGACCTGGACGTTCCGACCGGCTCGTTCTACGGGCTGCTCGGTCCGAACGGCGCCGGCAAGACCACCACCCTCTCCATGGCCGTCGGCCTGCTGCGGCCCGACGCGGGCCAGGCCCGGGTCCTCGGGTACGACGTGTGGGCCGACCCGGTCCGGGCCAAGGGCCTGCTCGGCGTGATGCCCGACGGGGTTCGGCTCTTCGACCGGCTGAGCGGGGCGGAGCTGCTGGCGTACCACGGTCTGCTGCGCGGGATGGACCCGGCGGTGGTCGACCAGCGGGCGGCCGAGCTGCTGGACGTGCTGGCGCTCACCGACGCCGGCCGCACCCTGGTGGTCGACTACTCGGCGGGCATGAAAAAGAAGATCGGCCTGGCCTGCGCGCTGCTGCACGGCCCCCGGCTGCTGGTGCTCGACGAGCCGTTCGAGGCGGTCGACCCGGTCTCGGCGGCGCTGATCCGGGACATCCTGCACCGGTACGTCGTCGGCGGCGGCACCGTCATCTTCTCCAGCCACGTGATGGAGGTGGTCGAGCGGCTCTGCTCGCACGTGGCGATCCTGGCGCAGGGCCGGATCACCCGGGTCGGCACGCTCGACGAGGTACGCGGCGACCGTTCGCTGGAGGAGGTCTTCGTCGAGGTGGTCGGCGGCCGGACCGCGACGGGTGAGGAGCTGTCGTGGCTGTCCCGGTGACCACGCCCGACCGGCCGGCGCGGCGGGTCGGCGCCCGGCACTTCGTCCGGCTCAAGCTGCGGGTGATGGGCAACAACTTCCGCGGCCAGGGCTGGCGGATCGCGCTGTTCGTGGTGGGGGTGCTGTTCGGCCTCTGGGTCGCCGCCGGCGCCTTCTTCGCCCTCGCCGCGCCCGGCCTGGCCGGCGAGCCCCGGTTCGCCCTGCTGACCGCCGCCTTCGGCGGTGGCCTGCTGGTGCTCGGCTGGCTGCTGCTGCCACTGGTCTTCTTCGGCGTCGACGAGACCCTGGACCCGGCCCGGTTCGCGCTGCTCCCGCTGCCCCGCCGCACCCTGGTCACCGGCCTGTTCGCCGCCGCGCTGGTCAGCGTGCCACTGCTGGCGACGCTGGTCGCGGTGGCCGGGCTGGTGGTCACCGCCGGGGCGCTCGGCGGATGGGCGGCCGCCCTGGTCTCGGTGCTGGGGATCGTCGGCGGGCTGCTGCTCTGCGTGGCCGCCGCCCGCGCGGTGACCAGCGCGTTCGCCACCATGCTCCGGTCCCGCCGGGTACGCGACCTGGCCGCCGTCCTGCTCGCGGTGCTCGCCGCGCTGCTCGGGCCGTTGCAGATCGCGGTGCTCGCCGCGGTCCGGCACGCCGACTGGGACCGGCTGACCGGGGCGGCCCGGGTGATCGGCTGGACCCCGTTGGGGGCGCCGTGGACCGCCGGGGTCGAGGTCGCCGAGGGCCGCCCCTGGGCGGCCCTGGTGAAGTTGCTGATCACCGTGGCGGCGCTCGGGGCGCTGCTGTTCTGGTGGTCCCGGACGCTGGAGTCGGCGATGGTCGGCACCGCCACCGCCGGCCCGTCCCGGCAGCGGCGCGGCCCGGCCGGTGGGCCGGTCGCCCAGCTCTTTCCCCGGGCCGTCGGCTGGGCCCGGCGGGACCGGTTCGGCGCGCTGGTCGCCCGGGAGTGCCGCTACTGGTGGCGGGACGCCCGGCGGCGGGCCAACCTGATCACCATCGCGGTGGTGGGCGTCTTCGTGCCGGTGATGGTCAACCTGGGCGGCTCCCGGCTGGTCGAGGACGGCGGCCAGGCGTTCGACGGGACGGTCCCCTACTCCTCGCCGGTGCGGCTCAGCCTCTCGATGCTGTTCGTTGGGGTGGTCGCCTCGGTCACCCTGGCCAACCAGTTCGGCTTCGACGGCAGCGCGTACGCGGCGAACGTGGTGGCCGGCGTGCCGGGGCGGCTGGAGCTGCGCGCCCGGATGACTGCGTTCGCGGTCTACGTGGTGCCGATTCTGGTCGCGGTCGCGATCATCCTGGCCACCCTGCTGGGTCGGCCCGCCTGGCTGGGCGTGATGGCCGGCACGCTGTTCGCCGCGTACGGCGTCGGGCTGGCGATCAACGCCTTCGTCGCGGTGCTCGGCGGGTACGCGCTGCCCGAGACGAGCAACCCGTTCGCGATGAACAGCGGCGCGGGCGCGGCGAAGGGACTGCTCACCCTGCTCTCCATGGTCGCCTCGGCGCTGGTCGCGGTGCCGATGGTGCTGGCCGCGGCGCTGCTCGGCGGCGCCTGGCTCTGGCTGGCCCTGCCGGTCGGCCTGGCCTACGGGGTGGGCGCGGCGCTGCTCGGCGCGTACCTGGCCGGGGACGTGCTGGACCGACGCCAGCCGGAGCTGCTCTCCGCCGTCACCCCGAGGCGCTGATGCCCGTCGTCGAGGCGGTGGTCACGGTGCCGGTCCCCCCGGAGTTGGCGTTCGCCGTGTCGCAGACGGTGGCGCCGGTCCGCTACCGCTGGGATCCGTTCGTCCGCGAGCAGCACTTCGAGGGCGGCGCGACCCGTCCCGGGAAGGGCGTCCGCACGTTCACCCGGTCCCGGCACGGCCTGACCATGGTCAGCGAGTACGTCTCCTACGCGCCGCCGACCAACGTGGGCATGAGGATGGTGCGGGGACCCTGGTTCTTCGAGATGTTCGGCGGCGGCTGGCGGTTCGCGCCGGGACCGGAGCCGGGAACGACGGTCGCCACCTGGCGGTACAACTTCCGGTGCCGGCCGGCTGCGCTGCGCCCGTTCGCCGAGCGCGTCGGGGTCTGGCTGCTCGGCCGGGACATCCGCCGCCGGATCGCCGGGTACGCCGCGGGTTGCGCCGACCCGGAGGTGCTGGCCGCCGCCCGCCGGGCAATCAACTCCGGCGCATGAAGGCGCACGGGGTGAAACTGCCGGTGACCGGCACGACGCTGACCAGTTCCCAGCCGTAGTTCGACAGGTGCTCGACCGCCTCCAACAGTTGGGTGACCCCGCTGGCCAGGAAGGCCGGGCGGGCCACCAGGGCGAGATGCCGGTACGGGTAGGACCGCAGGTCGACCTCGCCGCGGAGGATCACGTCGGCACCGAGGGTGCGGGACTGGGCCAACTGCTGCGGCGGCACGAAGGTCATGTCCCGCACGATAAGGCCGGCGCGCATCTCCCCGGAGCGGCCCGGTCAGGCCGTCCGGCGCATGGCGGCGTACAGGTGGTGCCCCTCCCCGACGGAGGTGATGTTGATCAGTTCCCACCCGTTAGCCCGGCCCCGCACGGCTCATCCCGCGTCAACATCACGCTCAACCCACGAAGTAGTGGCTACCGCCTGCCGACGAGGCCACTGTTTCCCGGTTTCAGCGTGACCTTGAGGGGTCGAGGTCGCCGCTGCCCGGGACGGCGGTCAGGAAGCCGCGCCAGGCACCCGACGTGAAGGTGAGCGTGGGACCGGACCGGTCCTTGCTGTCCCGGACCAGCACCACCCCGGGCAGGTTGTCCGCCACCTCGACACAGTTGCCCTCGTTGGCCGAACGGATCGACTTGCGCCAGCGGGGCGCGAGACTCGTCATGGCGTCACCTTCAGCTTGTTGATCAGGTCGACGGAGGCGCGCTCGCTGAGCGCCTCGCCGAGCAGATGCTCCCACTTGCGCTGCACCAAGCCTATCCACTCCGGGTAGTCCGCGATCTGCCCACGCGCCGCGTTGTCGAGGCAGAGCAGGCGGTCTTTCCCGGGCAGTTCCGCGAGCACGAAGCCGCCGCCCATGGAGGTGTGGGCACCGACTTCGAGCGGCAGGACGTGCAGGCGCACCTGTGGCAACTCGACCGCTTCGAGCAGCCGGCCGAGCTGCCGGTCCATCGCGGCGGGCCCGCCGACGGGCCTGCGCAGAGCGCTCTCGTCGATGACGAACACACACTCGGGCGGGTCCTCCCGGTGGAGCAGCTGCTGCCGGCTCATGCGGAGGCTGACAAGCTCCTCCACCCGATCGCTCCGGTACAACCCGCCCGCCGAGGCGACCGCGCGGCAGTACTCCTCAGTCTGTAGCAGCCCCGGAACCAGGCACGGCTCGAAGTAACACAGTCGGGTGGCTCGCGCCTCGTGGCCGGGCCAGGACTCGAACCAGGCCGGCCCGCTCTCCGCCTCGTCCTCTTTCAGCAGGCCGGCGAGGAGGCCGCCGGTGCCGAGGGCCTGGTCGGCGGCGACGGCGAACTCCATGGTCGGCCGGCGGCGGCCGGTTTCGATCGCGGCCACCGTGGACGGACTCCACTTGATCAGCGCGGCCAGCCCCTCCTGGGAGACGTCCGCGCCGGCCCGGGCGGCCTTCAACGCCCGGATCCACATCTCGATGTTCATCCTTACCTCTCCGGTAAGTACGTGACCGCGCTGCGTAGTAAGCCCTGGCATCCTCCCCTGTCCGCGTCCCCGAGTCCAGGGTGGAGACACGCGGCCCGGCTGGTGGAGGCGACGACCCGGCGGCCGGTCCTGCGACGGGTCGCCCCGGCCATTCCCCCGGCCGGGGCGACCCCTTCCGACCAGAAGGAGGCACCGGATGTTCAGCCTGTTCCGCCGCCGCCGGAACGCCGCCGCGCGCGCGTACCGGAGGACCGCGCCCGCGTACGACGGAGCCACGCCACCGCCCCCGGACGCCGTGCCGGTCCCGCCCTGGTCGAACGCGGCGCCGGCCTGGGCGGCCCAGCCGACGGTGGCCCTGCCGCGTCCCGGTCGGGCCGGCTGGCTCACCCCCGCGCAGACCTGGCGGGCGAACGGCGGCCGCTGGTGACCGACGGGCAGATCGTGGACGGAGGTGGCCCTTCCGGGGGTCGCCTCCCGCCCAGGTCCCGCAGTGGTCGGATCGAGCATCTGCCCATGCGGCCGGCGTGGCGGTGCCGGGCGTGCGGGGCGCACTGGCCGTGCCAGCCGGCGCGGCTCGCCCTGCTGGTCGAGTACCGGCAGGACCGGACCGCGCTGCTGGTCTACCTGGGCGGGCTGCTGGCGGAGGCGGGTGATCAGCTCGGCCATCCGGCGGGCCTGCACCGGCGCTTCCTCGGTTGGGCACGGGACCGGGGCGGCACAATGTTTCACGTGAATCATGAGCCGGGGGCCGAGATCCACCACACCGACCCGTTCGCGGTGCCGGCCGGGCAGCGCTCGCCGGTACGCCGGCTGCGTGGCCGGCTGGCCGCCCCGGTGACACTCTGGACCGCGCCCGGCCCGGCCGGGCTGACCGTCTCCTCCACCCTGGTCGCCGAGGGGGAGCCGGACCGGCTGCTCGGGTTGATCGATCCGGAGTCGGACCTGTGGGCGGCGGTCGAGGAGGCGGGCCGGTTCGCCGTCGCGCCGCTCGGCCCGCCGCACCGGCAGCTCGCCGACCGCTTCGCCGGCCTCTTCCCGTCTCCCGGTGGGCTGTTCGCCATCGACGGGTGGACCGAGACGCCGTACGGGCCGGTGCCGTCGGACGCCGGCGGGTGGGCCGGCTGCCGGCTCGACACCGCCCGGGAGTACGGCTGGGGCCTGCTGGTCGAGGCCACCATCGAGGCGGTCGACCTCGCCGAGGAAACCGATCCCCTTCTGCACTACCGGGGGCGGTACCGCGAGCTGGGGTGACCGGACCTGGTAGGTCGGCGATGTGGCGGTGTCGAGGGCGGGAGGATGGCCCATCATCGCCGACCAGGAGTCGATCAAGCGGTGACGACCGGTGAGCGGAGTGACCTAGGTCACTCGGCGCAGGAGGGCGACCGTTCGGCGCAGCCGGTCGCCGTTGTCGATCTGCACCTTCCCGGGTTGGGAGCGCGGTCTCTACCGTGCGCGAAAATCCCCACGCCTGCGAAGGTGGTGATCCACAGAATGTCCACGGACACACCAGCGTCCGCGCCGGCCGAGTCCGCAGCGGAGCGTTATCTGGCCGTACAACGGTCGGACGAGTTCGCCGGGTTGCGGCGCACGCTGCGCGGCTTCATCTTCCCGATGACCGTCGCGTTCTTCCTGTGGTACGCGCTCTACGTCATCCTCTCCGCGTACGCGCGGGGCTTCATGGGCACGAAGCTCTTCGGCAACATCAACGTCGCCCTGGTCTTCGGCCTGCTCCAGTTCGTCTCCACGTTCGTCATCGCCTGGCTCTACGCCCGGTTCGCGGACCGCAGGATCGACCCGGTCGCCGACCGGATCCGCGCCGAGATCGGGGAGGTGACCCATGAACACGGTCCTCGCGGCTGACTCCGGCACGACCGCCCGCAACCTCACCATCACGCTCTTCCTGATCTTCGTGGCGATCACGCTGGCGATCACCGTCTGGGCCAGCCGGCAGACCAAGACCGCCACCGACTTCTACGCTGGCGGTCGCTCGTTCTCCGGATTCCAGAACGGCATGGCGATCGGCGGCGACTACATGTCGGCCGCGTCCTTCCTGGGCATCGCCGGCATCATCGCCCTGTACGGCTACGACGGCTTCCTCTACTCGATCGGCTTCCTGGTCGCCTGGCTGGTGGCGCTGCTGCTCGTCGCCGAGCTGCTGCGCAACTCCGGCCGGTACACGATGGCCGACGTGCTGGCGTTCCGGATGCGCCAGCGCCCGGTCCGGACGGCGGCGGCGGTCTCCACCATCACCGTCTCGATCTTCTACCTGCTGGCCCAGATGGTCGGCGCGGGCGCGCTGGTGGCCCTGCTGCTCGGCATCAAGCCGGGCACCACCTTCCTCGGCATGGACGCCGACACCGCGAAGGTCGCCACCATCATCATGGTGGGCGCGCTGATGATCATCTACGTCACCGTGGGCGGCATGAAGGGCACCACGTACGTCCAGATCGTCAAGGCGTTCCTGCTGATGACCGGTGCGATCGTGATGACCCTGCTGGTCCTGGCGAAGTACAAGTTCAACCTGTCCTCGCTGCTCGGCGACGCCGCTTCCGCCTCGGGCAAGGGAGCCAACTTCCTCGAACCCGGGCTGCGGTACGGCGTGGAGACACCCGGCGACGCGTTGAAGACCTTCTACAGCAAGATGGACCTGCTGTCGCTGGGTATCGCACTGGTGCTCGGCACCGCCGGCCTGCCGCACATCCTGATCCGCTTCTACACGGTGCCGACCGCCAAGGCGGCCCGGAAGAGCGTGCTCTGGGCGATCGGCATCATCGGCACCTTCTACCTGCTCACGCTGGCGCTCGGCTTCGGCGCGGCGGCGCTGGTCGGTGGCAAGGCGATCACCGCGCAGGACAAGGCCGGCAACACCGCCGCGCCGCAGCTGGCCGAGGCGCTGGGGAAGGACTTCTTCGGCGGCGACCTGGGCGGCGCGACCCTGCTGGCGATCATCGCGGCGGTCGCCTTCGCCACCATCCTGGCGGTGGTGGCCGGCCTGACCCTGGCCTCCTCGTCCAGCCTGGCGCACGACTTCTACGCCAACGTGATCAAGGACGGGCAGGCTTCCGAGCGGCAGGAGGTGACGGTGGCCCGGATCTCCGCCCTGGTCATCGGCGCCATCTCGATCGTGCTGTCGATCTTCGCGCAGAGCCTGAACGTGGCGTTCCTGGTGGCGCTGGCCTTCGCGGTCGCCGCCTCGGGCAACCTGCCGGCGATCCTCTACAGCCTGTTCTGGAAGCGGTTCAACACCTCCGGCGCGGTCTGGGCGATCTACGGCGGCCTGCTCGCGGCCGTGATTCTGGTCTTCTTCTCCCCGGTGGTCTCCGGGGCGCCGACGGCCATGTTCCCGGAGCACGACTGGCACTGGTTCCCGCTGTCCAACCCGGGCATCATCTCCATTCCGATCGGCTTCCTCTGCGGCTGGATCGGCACCCTGCTCTCCAAGGAGCACGACGAGGAGAAGTACGCGGAGCTGGAGGTTCGCTCCCTCACCGGCGCGGGCGCGCACTGACACCACCCGGTCAGCAGGGGCCCCCTCCACAACGCGAGGCGTTGAGAGGGGGCCCCTCCTTTCGCTATAGGCTGGCCGGCATGAAGGTCGCTCCCCGCTTCGGCACCGGACACCGGATCCTCGTCACCGGCGGCGCCGGCTTCGTGCCGTCCCACCTGGTCGACCGGCTCGTCGAGCGCGGTTGCACGGTCGTGGTGCTGGACAACTTCGTCACCGGTTCGAAGGACAACGTGGCTCACCTGCTGGACACGCCGACCTTCACGCTGGTCGAGGCGGACATCTCCGACGGGCTGCCCGCCGGCCACCCGGCCCTGGCCGAGCGGTTCGACGCGATCCTGCACATGGCCTCGCCGGCCAGCCCCACCGACTTCGAGAAGCTGCCGGTGGAGATCCTCCGGGTCGGCTCGGTGGCCACCCTGGCGCTGCTGGAGCGGGCCACCGCCGACGGCGCGCGCTTCCTGATGGCCTCCACCTCCGAGGCGTACGGGGACCCGAAGGAGCACCCGCAGCGGGAGACGTACTGGGGCAACGTCAACCCGATCGGCATCCGCAGCGTGTACGACGAGGCCAAGCGCTTCTCGGAGGCCGCCACCATGGCGTACCACCGGAACCGGGGCACCGACACGGCGATCGTCCGGATCTTCAACACGTACGGGCCGCGGATGCGGCCGGACGACGGCCGGGCCATTCCGACCTTCATCTCCCAGGCGCTGCGCGGCGAGCCGATCACGGTGCACGGCACCGGCAACCAGACCCGTTCGATCTGCTACGTCGACGACCTGGTCCGGGGCATCCTGCTGCTGCTCGACTCGACCGAGACCGGCCCGATCAACTGCGGCACCGAGCACGAGATGTCGATGCGGCAACTGGCCGAGACGATCGTGTCACTCACCGGAAGCGCCTCCGAGGTGAGCTACATCACCCGCGCCGCCGACGACCCGGAGAAGCGTCGCCCCGATCTCACCCTCGCCCGTGAGCTGCTGGGATACGAGCCCACCGTCGCGCCCGAAGACGGCCTTCGACGCACGATCGAGTACTTCCGCGGCCGGCTAGGGTACTGACGCCGGCTGGGAGGAGGCTGACACCCGGCTCGCCCTCACGGCGATGGTGGTGTGACCGACCTACCCTCGGTTACATGTCCGCGACCATGTCTGCCGGCGCCCCGCTCCCCTACCTGAGCCGGAGCGCGGGCCGCGCCTCGGTCCCCGGCCCCGACCGGGGCCCCGCCGGGCGGGCCCGGGTGACCGACGCCCGCTGGTACCCGGAGTACGAGGAGGAGCCGCGCCGCGGTGGCCCGGGCGGACCGGGTGGCCCGGGTGGACCGTCCGGCCCGGGCGGGCCCGGCGGCTCCGGCGGCCCGGGACGGCGTGGTCCCCGCCCGCGCTGGGGGCGGATCGGCCTGGTGGCCGGCGTCGCGGTGCTGGTGCTCGCGCTGCTCGGCGGCGCGGGCGCGTGGCTCTACGCCCGCAGCCTCGACAACGACCTGGCGCGGACCGACCCCTTCTCGGAGATCACCGGCGGCCGACCGGCCAAGAAGGTCGACGGCGCGCTGAACATCCTCATGGTGGGCAGCGACTCCCGGGACCCGGACGCCCCGGTCGAGACCTCCGGCAAGTGGCGGTCGGACACGATCATCCTGATGCACGTCCCGGCCGACCACAAGGCGGCCTACCTGGTCTCCATCCCGCGTGACCTGTACGTACCGATCCCGGCAGACGCCGGCGCGTCCTGCGACTCCGGGCAGCGCAACAAGATCAACGCGGCGTTCGCGTTCGGCGGCCTGCCGCTCGCGGTGAAGACCGTGGAGTGCGTCACCGACGTCCGGATCGACCACGTGATGGCGATCGACTTCGCCGGCTTCAAGGAGGTCACCGACGCCCTCGGCGGGGTCGACCTGAAGGTGGACCGGACGATCACCTCGATCCACAAGCCCTACCGGACGTTCAGCAAGGGCGTGAACCACATGAACGGCGCCGAGGCGCTGGACTGGGTCCGGCAGCGCAAGCAGTTCCCGGACGGCGACTTCGCCCGGATGCGCCACCAGCAGGAGTTCCTCAAGGCGCTGATGGACAAGGCGGCGAGCACCGGCACGCTGAGCAACCCGAAGAAGCTGAACGACTTCCTCAAGGCGGTCACCGCGGCGGTCACCGTGGACAAGGACTTCTCGGTGACCGACATGGCGCTGGAGTTCCGGAGCCTGCGCGGCGAGAACCTGACCTTCCTGACCAGCCCCAACCTCGGCGGCCAGGACGTGGACGGCCAGTCGGTGGTGGTCTCCGACCGGGAGAAGGCGCTGGCGATGTACCAGGCCATCGCGGCGGACACGATGGGTGACTGGGTGAAGGCCAACCAGCCGGCGGACGGTACCGGCGACGGCGGCTGAACGTATTGACGAAAGGCAGAACCGGTCGGCGGTCAAGGTTCGTCCCACGGCGAGCCAACCGCCGACCGGTTGCTTTTTCTCAGCCGTTCGGGCAAACACCCTGGAAAAGCGCCGGGTTAACCGGGAATGACCAGTGGATGAGGTCGCCAAGACGGGAACGGATACGTACAGTGGTCCCGCCCCCGATCATCGAGCTGGAGCACGCATGCCGGTTCAGACCAGCCATCGCCCCCAGTCGCTGGATCCCGGCGCACCCGGGCGGGTGCCCCCGATCATTCCGACCCAGCCCGGCCCGGGCGGCGGTCGCGGCCCCGGCGGCGGCAAGAAGCGGACCAAGCGGAAGGATCCGCTCTGGGCCCGGCTCACCCTGATCTTCGGCGCGGTGCTGATGATGACCAGCGGCATCGCGATCGTCGGCAGCAAGGCGGTGATCGGTCAGGCCACCAGCGGGATCGCCCAGCGCAACCTGCTCGGTGACGCCGGCAAGTCCGACGCCGAGGGCGGCAACAACCTGGACGGCCCGATCGACATGCTGCTGCTCGGTGTCGACGCCCGGGAGCGCTGGGCGGCGGACAACGTCCGCTCCGACACGATCATCATCCTGCACATCCCGGCCAGCCACGACCAGGCGTACCTGATCTCGATCCCGCGGGACACCGAGGCGCAGATCCCGGCGGACTCCAAGTCCGGCTACCGGGGCGGCGTCGACAAGATCAACGCGGCCTTCTACTTCGGTGCGCAGAACGGCGGCGGCTGGGAGGGCGGTGCCCGGCTGATGGCCAAGACCATCAAGAACATGACCGGGATCAGCTTCGACGGCGCCGCGATCATCAACTTCGGTGGCTTCAAGAACGTCATCGACGCACTCGGCACCGTCCGGATCTGTGTCAGCCACGAGGTCAAGTCGCACCACATGTCGATGGTCGACGGCAAGCCGATGTGGAACGCGGACGCCCGCAAGACCGGCAAGCACATGACCCCGGTCGTGCACAAGAAGGGCTGCCAGGAGATGCCGGGCTGGGCGGCGCTCGACTACGCCCGCCAGCGCTACGGCCTGCCGAACGGCGACTACGACCGCCAGCAGAACCAGCAGCAACTGATCAAGGCGATGGCGAAGAAGGCCACCGACAAGGGCGTGCTGGCCAACCCGCTCAAGCTGAAGCAGCTGATCGACGCGGCCGGCAAGGCCCTCGTCCTGGACATCGGCACGGTGCCGATCGCCGACTTCATCTTCACGCTCAAGGGCGTGACCGGGAACGACCTGGTCACCCTGCGGACCAACGGCGGCAACTTCTCCACCGCGGCCAGCGGCCGGGAGACGCTCAACGAGACGAGCCGGGAGATGTTCCAGGCGGTCAAGGACGACACCCTGGCCGACTTCGTGGTGGCGAACCCGTCCGTCCTCTCCAACCGGAAGTGAGCCGGACCCGGCGGTAGCTGCGGCGAAGCGGCCACCGCCGGGCTCCCCGGCCCGTAGCCTGACGTGAGCGGGCCTCACGTACGGCGACGGGGAGGGGTGACTCACGTCCAGGGCGGCACGGACCGGACGCGGGCGGGGACGAACCGCCCGCTGGGCCCGGTTCCTGATCGGCGCCGGACTCGCCCTGGTCCTGCTCGCCACGCTCGGCATCGCCGGGCTGCACTGGCTCACCAGCCGCTACGACCGGACGGTGACCAAGCAGCAACTGCTCGACGACACGGCCCGGGAGCGGCGTACCGACCTGTCGCACCCGCTCAACTACCTGCTCATCGGCTCGGACCACCGGCCCGGCGCGAACCCCGAGGACCAGCGCTCGGACACCATCCTGATCGTGCACGTGCCGGCCGGGATGCGGCAGGCGTACCTCATCTCCATCCCGCGGGATCTGCTCGTCGCGATCCCGGCGGCGCCCGGCTACGGCGGCGGCCAGGACAAGATCAACGCGGCGTACGAGCACGGTGGCGGCGGCGAGGCCGGTGCCCGGCTGCTCTCCGCCACGCTCACCCGGCTCACCGGGATCCGCTTCGACGGCGCCGCACTTGTCGACTTCTCCGGGTTCAAGCAGGTCATCGACCTGCTCGGCGGGATCCGGATGTGTGTCGACACCCAGGTGCGGTCGATCCACACGAAGACCCTGTTCACCCCCGGCTGCCAGCAGATGGACGGCGCCCGGACCCTGGACTACGTCCGCCAGCGCTACGACCTGCCCGGCGGCGACTACGACCGGCAGCGGCACCAGCAGCAGATGCTCCGCGCGGTGCTCGACAAGGCCGGCGAGATCCACCTGCGCAACGACCCGGTCAAGCTGGACCGGGTGCTGCGGGCCGTCGGCGGGGCGCTGACCGTGGACACCAACGGCGTACCCCTGGAGGACCTGCTCCTGGCGCTCCGGTCGCTGCCCCCGGACGCCCTCCGGGGGGTCCGGGTCCCCTCCTACCCGCAGACCATCGACGAGGTCTCGTACGTGGTGCTGGACAACGGCGGTGGTGGCGTCTTCGACGCGGTCCGGAACGCCCGGATGCCGGCGTGGGCCGCCACGAATCCCCGCTGGGTCAACCGACTGTGACCGGGACGGCCGTCTAGGCTTGGTAGCCGTGTTCGGACCCCAGGTTCCCAGCGTGCCCGCGTCGGCCGTGCCCGACGACGTCTACCTGCTCGACGTCCGGGAGGACGACGAGTGGACCGCCGGCCATGCGCCGGCCGCCCACCACCTGCCGATGACCGAGCTGCCGGCCCGGATCGCCGAGGTGCCCGACGACCGCGAGGTGGCCGTGATCTGCCGCTCCGGCGGGCGCTCCGCGCAGGTCGTCGCCTATCTCATGCGCAACGGCTGGGACCAGGTGCGCAACGTCGAGGGCGGCATGGGCGACTGGGCCGCCGACGGCCGGCCCGTGGTCACCGACGACGGGCAGCCGGGCCGGGTCGCCTGAGGCGGGTCGGCGGCATGACCACCCCCCTGGTCTTCGCGCACCGCGGCTCCTCGTACGACCTGCCGGAGCACACGCTCGCCGCGTACCTGCGCGCCCTCGACGAGGGCGCCGACGGGCTGGAGTGCGACGTGCGGCTCACCCGCGACGGGCACCTGGTCTGCGTGCACGACCGCCGGCTGGACCGGACCAGCAACGGTCACGGGCTGGTCAGCGCGCGTACCCTGGCCGAGCTGGAGGCGCTCGACTTCGGCTCCTGGCACCCGGGCGCGGTGGCCGCCGACGGGGACGAACCGCTCGACGAGTCGCACACCCGGCTGCTCACCCTGGAACGGCTGCTCGACGCCGTGCTCGCCGCCGGCCGGCCGGTCCGGCTGCTGATCGAGACCAAGCACCCCTGCCGGTACGGCCGGGACGTGGAACGCCGCCTGGTGACCCTGCTGCGCCGGTACGGGCTGGCCGAGCCACGGCCGGACGACCCGGTCCAGGTGACCGTGATGTCCTTCGCCCCGATCGCCGTACGCCGGATCCGCGATCTCGCCCCCGACCTGCCCACGGTGCTGCTGCTGGAAGGGCTGCCGCGCTGGCTGCGGCTGGGCCGGCTGCCGTTCGGCACCCGGATCGCCGGGCCGGGGATCGGCCTGGTCCGGGCCCGGCCGCAGCTGGTGCCCGCGCTGCGGGCCGCCGGCAACCAGGTCTACGTCTGGACGGTGAACGAGGCGGAGGACCTGGAACTGGTGCTGGCCGCCGGGGTGGACGGGGTGATCACCGACCGGCCCGCCCGGGCGCTGGCCCGGTTGGGCCGATGAGTCCGGTCGATCGGCCCGGCGGCCGGTCCCGCCCGCCCGGCCGGGGGTGTCCGGGCAGCGGTCGGCGCGGCACACTCGGGACATGCCGGAGCGAACCGACTTCAACGCCCTCATCGCCGGCCACACCGACGTGATCGGCATGATCAACGCCGGGGTCTCCGGCCTCTCCGTGCTGACCCGGCTGCTCCGGGTGGTGCAGCCCGCGGTCGGCGCGGCCGGCCTGGTGTGGGTGGAGTTCGCCCCCGCCGGCGGGCGGGTGATCGCCGCGACCGGCAGCGCCGAGTTCGTCGTCGGCCGCCCCCTGCCGGCCACCGACCCGGCCACCGTCTGCCTGCTCTCCGGCCCCCCGGTCCGCGAGGTCCGGGTGGACGCCATCCCCGGCGCGCTCGCCGTCGAGGTGGCCGCCCGGGGCCTGTGCCGGATGATCGTCGCCCGCGCCGAGATCGGCGGCCTCACCGTGGGCAGCCTGCACGCCCTCTACCCGGAGGGCGACCCGCTCGACGCCTCCCAGCGCGCCGTCATCGGTTACGTCGCCGCCTGCATCGGCCACATGTACGGCGACCAGACCGGCCTGCCGGTGCACGGCGACGGCCCGGTGGTGGCGGCGCTCGCCGACGGCCTGGCGGTGGTCGACCAGGACCACCACGTGCGGCTCTGGAATCCGGCCGCCGCCCAGGTGACCGGCCGGCCGGCGGGGGAGGCGCTGAACCACCCGCTGCCGTTCCCGCTCCCCCCGTCCGGCCAGGTGCTCGACCACCGGCTGCCGGACGGCCGGTGGCTGCGGATCACCGCCGGCGAGCTGCCCGGCCCCGGCGCGCTGCGGGTGGTCACCTTCCGGGACATCACCGACCAGCAGCGCCGCGACCACGACCGGGACCTGTTCGTCGCGGTCACCAGCCACGAGCTGCGCACCCCGGTCACCGTCATCAAGGGGTACGCGGACACCCTCACCGACCACTGGGAGTCGCTCAGCGACGACGACCGGCGGCAGGCCGCCATGATCATTGGCCAGCGCGCCAACGAACTCGCCCGGCTGGTCGACCGGCTGCTCACCGCGGCCACCGAGCACCGGCCCGGCGGCGAGCCGGCCGCCCCGTTCGACCTCGCCGACGCGCTGCGGACCGCGGTGACCGACCTGCCGGCGGACGTCCGGCACCGGATCGCCCTCGACCTTCCCGACGACCTGCCCAAGGCGCTCGGCGACCGGCACAGCCTCGCCACCGTGCTCACCGAGCTGAGCACGAACGCGGGGAAGTACTCCTTGCCGGACACCCCGATCGAGGTCTCCGCCGGGGCGAACGAGCGCACCGTCTCCTTCCGGGTCGCCGACCGCGGCATCGGCATCCGCCCCGAGCACGTGGAGCGGGCGTTCGACCGGTTCTGGCAGGGCGAGTCCGGCGACCGCCGGCGCTACCCCGGGGCGGGACTGGGTCTCTATCTCGTCCGGCAGATCGTTGAACAGCAGAATGGATGGGTATCCCTCCGACCGAGGGCCGGTGGGGGTACGGTCGCAGAGGTGCGGCTGCCGCGGGGATGACCTGCGCACGCGCGGGGTGGAAGGAACGACGGTGGCGACGGGTTCGGCCGAACGATCGTGGTGCGTGGTGGTGCCCCACCACGCTACCGGCGCGCGCCTCGCCCGGCACCGGCTCGCCGACGAGCTGGCCGACGTCGTACCCCCGATCCTGCTGGCGGACCTGGTCGCGGTCCTCGCCGAGCTGGTCGGCAACGCGGTGCGCCACGCCGACCCGCTGCCCGGCGGTGTGGTCCGGGTGTCCTGGCGGTTGCGCTCCTCCGACGACGGGCAGACCGTCCAGCTCCGGGTGACCGACGGCGGGTCGGCCTCGGGCCCGCTGATGCGGCCGTCGAACCCCGACTCGGTCGACGGGCGCGGGCTGCACATCGTGTCCGGGCTGGCCAGCCGCTGGGGCGTCGAGCGGGACGGCCTCGGGCAGAGCGTCTGGGCCGAGTTCGACCCGGCCGGCTCGCCCCGGCAGGACCTGGTCGTGGCCGGGTGAGCGATCCGGGCCGCCCGGTCGTCTAGGCTGTCTCGCCGTGAGCAAGCGTCGAAAGAGCCAGCGGGCCGCCGCCGAAGCCACCCCGAAGCGGGAGAAGGTGCGCGACGTCTTCGTGCCCCGACCGTTCGAGGGTCTGGCCGACGAGCCGGAGTGGATCGCCCTGCGCGAGCTGGTCCCGGCCGCCTCCGCACCGCTGCGGCTGACCCCCGAGCTGATCGAGGAGTACGGCGACCGCCCGGTCACCCTGGCCACCGTGCTGCCGATGGCCGCCCCGGCGATGACCAAGCCGGACGGGCGGGTGTTCATCGGCCTGCAGCGGCACCAGCAGTCCGGCGACGTCTCCCGGGACCTGGCCGACGCGCTGCTCTGCGCCCTGCGCACCGAGCCGGGCGGTCAGGTGACCGTGCCGCCGCTGCCCGGGCCGGGCCCCCGCCTGCAGGACGTCCTGGTGGACGGCCCGCTGGAGATCACCATGCACGACGGCTTCGAGTTCTGGCTGGACCCGGGCGCCGCCGACGACCCGACCGTGCAGGCGTCGCTGGAGCGGGCCAACGCGGCGATCTACCCGACCGTCAAGCTGGCGGCGGCCCGGGCCGCGTACTGGTGCCAGGTGCCGGAGAAGGCGCACGTGCGCTGGGTGCTCCCGGACGACGAGGACGTGGCGCTGGACGCGCTGTCCCGGCTCGCCGTGGCCGGCACCCTCACCCTCGGCGAGCGGACCCGCTTCGCCGGCATGTTCCGGGCGCACGGCCGCCTGGTGCCGGTCTGGGACCTGCCCGAGGACGTCCCGGCCACCGACTGGGAGGAGCCGGTGACCGAGTTCGCCAAGCGGTACGCCGAGGCGCTGGAGGAGAAGGAGCCGCTGGACGCGGCCGGGCGGCGGGCCCGGCAGGGTCTCCTCGGCCGCCAGCTCACCCTGCGCTGAGGGGTAAGGAAGGCCCCTTGTTAACAGACGTCTGTTAACAAGGGGCCCTTCCTTTCAGCCGCGCAGCGGCTCGCGGACCAGCGGGCAGGACATGCAGCGCGGGCCGCCCCGGCCGGAGCCCAGCTCCGAGCCGGCGATCGCGATCACCTCGATGCCGGCCCGTTCCAGCTGGGCGTTGGTCTCCACGTTGCGTTCGTAGCCCACGCAGAGCCGGGGCGCCAGGGCGAGGGTGTTGTTGCCGTCGTCCCACTGCTCCCGCTCGGCGGTGACCGGGTCCAGGCCGGTGTCGATCACCCGGAGCTGGTCCAGGTCCATCGCGTCGGCGGCGGCGCGCAGGAACGGCGCCGGCCCGTCCACCCGGGGCTCGTCGCCGTCCGCCCCGGCGATGACCGTGTACGCCGACAGCGTGCTGGCGATGTTCGGATACATCAGCACGGCGTCCGCGTCGACCATGGTGCAGACGGTGTCCAGGTGCATGGTGGCCCGTTCCTGGGCGATCGGCACCACCAGGATGGTGTGCGCCAGGCCGGCGGCGAAGACCTGCCGGGCGAGCCGTTCCGCGCCGGCCGGGGTGGTCCGCTCGCCCACCCCGACGGCGAGCACGCCCGGCGCGAGCAGCAGCACGTCACCGCCCTCGAGGTGCTCCAGCTCGGGGTGGTAGACGAACTCGGTGCCGGCGAAGCGCGGGTGGTGCCGGTAGATGGCGTCGGTGAGGCTGGTCTCCCGCCGCCGGGCCGTCATGGCCAGGCTGGTCACCCCGACCCGGTCCCCGATCCACACCGAGGAGTCCCGGGTGAAGAGGAGGTTCGGCAGCGGGTCGATGACGAAGTCGTGTCGGTCCATCAGCGTCCAGACCAGACCGCCCGGCCGGTCCCCGCCGACCCGCAGCTCCTCGTGGGCGAGCCCGGCGACGAGGACGTCGGCGAGGGTGGCCGGGTCGAGGTAGGCGAGGTGGTCGGCGACCCGCCGGCGCAGGGTGTCGCCCAGCCGGGGCGAGCGGAGCACCAGCTCGGTCAGCTCCGCGCGGGCGTCCGGCACGGCGAGCGTCTCGGCCAGCAGGTTGGCGAGGTACAGCACCTCCACCCCGCGGTCGCGCAGCGCGGCGGCGAAGGCGTCATGCTCCTCCTGTGCCCTTCCCACCCATGGGATAGCGTCAAAGAGCAACGAGTCGTTGTTGCGTGGGGTGAGGCGGGCGAGTTCCGGCCCGGGGCGGTGCAACAGCACGGTGCCGAGTCGAGCGACCTCGCTGTCCACGTAGTGGGTCACCTTCGCAGCGTAGGACAGGCTTCCGCACCATTCGGGAAAAGAAGTGTGAATGAATATGGCATTCATCCGCACTCATTCCGGCGCTTCAACTTGCCGAGCCCCCGGGTAGGCAACGTAGGGTAGTGGAGACATAACTTCGAGAGACCTTTTGCCGGAGGTCGCGATGACTGTCTTTCCCGCTCGTCGAGCAGTACCCGGCCGGGCACTGCCGACCGTCGCCATACCCCACCCCCGGGTCGAGTCCACCTCGGTGCTCGAACCAGCCCGGCCGACGCCCCTCGAGTGGGCGCGCCGCCGCCGGGCCGAGCGGGGCGCCCGGCGGCTGGAGGCGGCCGGAGCCCGCGCCATCGGCCAGCTCGACCACCTCGGGCCCGCCTGGCACGTCATCGAGTGGCCTCGTACGGACGCGGTGGACGTTCTCCTCGACCGCGGTCAGGACGAGCGGGCCGGGTTCCTCGCCATCGGGCCGAGCGGCCTCTTCGCGGTCACCATCGCCGACCACGGCCGCGCCCGGGTGCTCGTCGCGGGCGACGTGGTGCAGATCAACGGCAAGCGTCCGCCCTATGTGGCCGAGGCCCGCCGGGACGCCAAGCGGGCGAGCAAGGCGCTCTCCGACGCGGTGGGGCTGCCGATCCCGGTCACCCCGGTGCTGACCTTCGTCGGCTCCGGGGTGATCAGCGTCTACGGCCTGCCGAAGGACTGTCTGATGGCCACCCACCGGGAGCTGGACCGCCTGCTCATCGCCGGGGGCAACCGGATCAGCCCGGCGACCGCCGAGAAGCTGTCCCGGGTCGCCCAGGCCCCCTCCACCTGGCTCAACGGCACGTACCGTCCAGCGGCCGACTACCGGTGGTACGAGGAGGGCCGAACGGCCGCTGACAAGCGGGCCGCCCGGCGGTAACGTCTCCGGCGACGCCACGCGGTCCGCGGATCCGCCCCCGGTGGTTTCCGTCGGCCGCGCCGTCGCCGGCCGCCCGACACCGGGCACCCCTCGCACCGACATCCGTCCCCCGACGACGCCGACGCCCCGGGTTCCCCCGGCCAGCGCCGGCGACCGGCGGGCCGAGCGCGGTCGGGCGGTCGTCGTGACGACCGGCTAGCGTGGACAGACCGTCGGTGTACATAGGAGGCGCGGTGGCCCACGTCGAACTCTCGCTCTCGGAAGTGTTCCCCACTCCGGCGGGGACCGCGGACGAGCAGGAGTCCGACAACTTCGGGCAGTGGTCGGGGACGGTCTCCCGGGCCGCCGAACCCTGCCTGCTGATCGACGGCGACACCACCGTGGTGGCGATCTCCGCGTCGGGCTGTGACCTGCTCTGCCTGGGCGCGCCGGAGGACGTGATCGGGCGGCCGCTGCTGGAGGGCGGGCTGCGTCTGGTCGACTTCACCGCCCAGCCCAGCGAGCTGACCGAACAGGAGTCCGACAAGATCCCGCCGCTGCTCGCGCTGCACTCCGGCCGGCTCGCCCGCGGGCTGCTGCGGGTCCAGGGGCCGGGCGACGACGCCGGCACGACCGTCGACGCGATCGCCACGCCGGTGCTCACCGACGGCGAGGTCGCCGGTTCCCTCACCTTCTTCTCCCGCGTCTGACACCGGACCTTCACCCGAACGGGCGATCCTCCTACGATGGGCTCGGCCAGTCAGCCGTAACGGCGTACGTCGATGCCGAGGATCGGACAGTTGTCACCCAGCCCACCCCACCGCACCCCGCACCGCCGGCCCTTTCCGGCGGTGCTGGTCGCCGTGCTGGCCCTCGCCGGCTGCGGTGCCCCACCCGAGCTGCACCAGGCCGCCACCCCGGTCGTCACGGCCTCGACCGCCCCGCCCCCCGTGCCCACCCCGACCCCCAGCGCACCGCCGGCCGCCCCCACCGCTCCCGTCTCCAGCCCCTCCGACCTGGTCGCCACCGCCTGCGCGGACGGCCCGACCGGCGACCGGGTGGTGTCCCTGCTGCGCGGGAAAGCCGGGGTGCTGCCCCGGGGCGTACGGGTCACCGTCCGGTCCGGACCACTCTGCGGGGGCGGCTGGCAGTACACGGTGCTGAAGGTCAGCGGGCACGAGGAGCTCCAGGTGGTCACCCGGGGCAGGCCCGGCGCCCTGGAACTGGTCACCGCAGGGACGGACGTCTGCTCCGTCGAGGTACGCGCCGCCGGCCCGCCCGGCATCCGGACCTTGGCCTGCGACGGCACGCCGGGTGCGTAGGCTGGTCGACATGCCGGGAACACCGCCGACCCGCTTCGTCTACCTGGGCCCCGAGGGCACCTTCGCCGAGCAGGCGCTGCGTACCGTGCCAGCCGCCGAACGGGGCAGCCGCACGCCGTCCCGCAGCGTCGGCGAGGCGCTGGACGCCGTACGGGCCGGCGAGGCGGACGCCGCCCTGGTGCCGTTGGAGAACTCCATCGGCGGCGCGGTCGGGGTGACACTCGACGAACTGGCCGAGGGGGAGCCGCTGGTGATCACCCGGGAGGTGATCCTGCCGGTGGAGTTCGTGCTCGCCGCCCGCCCGGGCACCTCGCTCGCCGAGGTCCGCAGCCTGGCCGCGCATCCGCAGGCATCCACCCAGTGCCGCAACTGGCTCCGCGACCACCTGCCCGACGCGGCGGTGGTGGACGTGCTCTCCAACGGCGCCGCCGCGGCGGGCGCCGCCACCGGCGAGTACGACGCGGCCATCTGCGCCCCGATCGGGGCGGCCCGGCACCGGCTGGCCGTGCTCGCCGACAAGATCGCCGACCACCCGGACGCGGTGACCCGGTTCGCGCTGGTCTCCCGCCCGGGCCCGCCCCCGCCGCCCACCGGGGACGACATGACCTCGCTGGCGATCTACATCGCCCACGACCGGGTGGGCGCCCTGCTGTCCGTGCTGATGGAGCTGGCCGTCCGCGGGGTGAACCTGACCCGGATCGAGTCCCGCCCGACCGGTGAGGCGCTCGGCCGGTACGTCTTCTTCCTCGACTGCACCGGCCACGTCGCCGACGTCCGCCTCGGCGAGGCGTTGCAGGGGCTGCGCCGGGTCTGCGCGGACGTGCGCTTCCTCGGGTCGTACCCCCGGCACCGCTGGAGCCCGGCGGCGAGCGAGCGTCCGGTCCCCGCGCCGGCCGGCCTCTCCGACGCCGACTACGCCGACGCGGCGGCCTGGCTGGCCCGGCTGCGCGCCGGTGAGCTGACCTGACGGCACGCGGGACGCCCACCCGGGCGTCCCCCGCACCCGACGGTCACTGCAGCAGCCCGCCGAGCAGGCCGCCCTGCTGCTGTTGCTGGGCCCCGCTGCCCTGCACCGGCGCCTCCTCCGACGGCTGGACCACGACGAAGCCCTGGCCGGCGAAGCTCATCGTGAACGCCTCCCCGGTGCTGCGCCCGAGCAGCGTCCCGAGGCCGAGCTGCTCGGCCCGGTGGTAGCCGGTCTGGAGGTTGGCCGACCAGCAGACCGCAGCCTGCGGGTCGACGTAGGTCGGGGCGTCCACGTTGAGCACCACCGGGGTGCCCTTGGTGGTGACCGCGATCCGGCCGTGGCCGGTGAACACGCAGTTGAACAGGCCGGAGGCGGCGAAGCCCATGCCGCTGACCATCTTGATGTCGTACGTCAGCGTCGAGTCGAAGGCGAGCACGCTGGACCCGTTGATGGAGAGCGCGTCGCCGGGCTCCAGGTCGATGATGTGCACGTCCTTGGCGAGGTCGGCGAGGAACACGTCGCCCCGGCCGCTGAGCTTCATCAGCGGGACACCCTCACCGGTGAGTCGTTGCTTGATGAACTTGCCGATGCCGCCGGAGCCGAGCGCCTGGAACTGCACCTGGCCCTGGTACGCGACCATGGACCCGACGCGGGCCATCGCCTCGCCGTTCAGCTCGATCTTCAGCATCTTGGAGTTCTGCAGCCGCATGCCCGGCTGCTGGGACTCCTTCTCAAGGTTCTCCGCGGAGAACAGCGCGCTGCGCATGGGGTTCTTCCTCCTGCATCGGGGTGGGCCTGTCCGCAGGTTAGGGGAACCGCGCAAGGCGGGGGATCAGCCGAGCGGGGCGCGGCGTGGCGCTGGTCAGCCCCAGCCGAGGGCGTGCAGCCGCTCGTCGTCGATACCGAAGTGGTGGGCGATCTCGTGCACCACGGTCACCGCGACCTCCTCGACGACGTCCTCCTCGGTGTCGCAGATGCGCAGGATCGGACGGCGGTAGATGAGGATGCGGTCCGGCAGGACCCCGGAATAGTCCCAGCCGCGTTCGGTGAGCGCGTGTCCCTCGTAGAGGCCGAGCAGGTGCTCACCCGGGGGCGGATCGTCCTCGACCAGGATGACCACGTTGCTCATCAGCCCGAGCAGCTCCTCGGGCACCTCGTCGAGGGCCTCGCCGACCAGCTCCTCGAACCGCTCCCGGCTCATCTCCACGGCCACCCGACCGGTCACCCCTTACGAAGTCAGCACCACAGGCACGGAAAGAGCGCCGACGGCGCTCCTTCCGTGCGGTGCGGCCACGCGTCGCGCGGCCGAGGTCAGGCGAGGCGGGCGTCGAGGGTGATCTGCGCGCCCGGGGAGAGCAGCCGCGAGATGGGGCAGTTCTCCTTGGCCGCCTCGGCCAGCTTGGTGAACTGGGCGGCGTCCATGCCCGGGAGCTGGCCGACGGTCTCCAGGTCGATCCGGGTCACGGTCATGCCCGCGTCGGTCTTGTCGAGGTGCACCTTGGCCGTGGTCTCGACCGAGATGTCGGTGGCGCCCGCGTCGGCGAGCTGCTTGGAGAGGGCCATCGAGAAGCAGCCGGCGTGCGCGGCGCCGATCAGCTCCTCGGGATTGGTGCCCTCACCCTCCTCGAAGCGGGACTTGAAGGAGTAGCTGCCGGTGAGACCGCCCTTGCCGGTGCGGACCGTGCCGGCGCCCTCGGTGAGGTTGCCCTGCCAACGTGCGGAAGCGGTACGGATAGGCATGGCACGACGCTATCCGAAAGCGGCCGGCACCGCACCGGCCGGACGCCTTGCGGTGCCTGTCACCGGCTGCCAGGTGTGTCATGATTCGACGCAGGCCCGCGCACGCGGAAGGGTGGCCGATGTCCCAGGATCTCCCCATCCCCAGGCAGGATCGGCCCGACGGCACCACGATCGTGGAGTGGGGCGACGCCGATCCGGCCCCGCCCGGCCGGCCCGGCCGCTCCGTGGCCGGCCTCGCCCGGGACCATCGCCTGCCGCCGGTGCTCGTCGGGCTCGGCGCGGTGGCCACGACCGCCTCCCTGGTCGGCGAGTGGCTGGTGATGACGGTGCCGAACGGCGGTCCGGACGGCAACACCCCCATCCGGGTGCCCGTCGGGGTCGCGGACGTCGGCGGCTTCGGGGTCGGCTACCTGGTGGGCCTGCTCGGCCTGGCCGTCGCGGTGGCGCTGGCGCTGCGCGGCACCGCCGCCGCCCGGCAGAACGCCCGGGTGGCCGGCCTCGGTCTCGCCGCGGCGGTGCTGGCGCTGCTGACCGCCGCCGCTTTCTCGCTGGACGACTCCGGCCGGCGCACCCTCTTCTACTCGTCGGAGGACGGGTTCCGGGTCGACTACGGGCGCGGCCTGGTGAGTGCCTTCGCGGCCGTGGCGTTGCTCGCCGGCGCCTGCTACCTGTCCGGCCGGGCGGTCCAGCCGGCGGCGGAACCGGACGGCGAGCCCGGCACGGCGGAGAGCGGACGTCCGGCGCCCAGCCGGCGGCGGTCCCGGGAGGACGAGCTGCCGCCCGCGCCGGCCGACCTGACGGTGACCCCCACGGTGCCGTTCGCCCGGCCCGATCAGCCGCGCTGACCTGCTCGCTCCGACACCGGGCGGTCGCCACGGATTGGTGTCCGATTCGCCGAAAAGCCATGGTTGCGGCCGGTTCTGCGAGATACGGTTGCTGCCCGCCGTTCGTGGGCCCAGGCACCGAGGACCAGGGCGGCCGGCGCAACGGCGGCGGGCGAAGGAGGAACCATGACCCGCCCGGGACTGCCCAAGCTGATCGCCACCGACCTGGACGGCACGCTCGTCCGCAGCGACGACACCGTCTCCGCGTACACCCATGAGGTGCTCGACCGGGTACGGTCCGCCGGTATTCCGGTGGTCGGCGCGACCGGACGGGGCCCGCGCCTGACCGAGCTGACCCGCAACGACATCCGCGCCGCCGACTTCCTGGTGATGGCCGGCGGCGGCCGGGTGGTCGACCAGAGCGACCCGGAGGGGCCGCTGGTGCTGCGGGACGAACGGCTCTCCGGCCAGGTGCTGGCCCGGCTGCTCGCCGACCTGGAGGCCGCGGTCGGCCCGCTGACCGTGATGGTGGAGGCGTCGGACGAGCACGACGCGCCGCTTTGGGGCGACTACCACGCGAGCTGGCCGTACCAGGACCGGTTCGAGGCCCGCAGCCGCGAGGAGTGCCTCTCCTGCGACGTGCTCAAGGCGTTCGCCCGGACCGCCGACCACCACGTCGACGAGCTGCTGGCGGTGGCCCGCACGATCGTCCCGCCGGAGCTGGCCACGCTCACTCAGGCCGGCCTCGGCTTCATCGAGATCTGCCCGCCCGGGGTGGACAAGTCCACCGGCCTCGCGGTGGTCGCGGAGCGGCTCGGGGTCGACCCGGCGGAGGTGCTGGTCTTCGGCGACCAGCCCAACGACCTGCCGATGTTCGGCTGGGCGGGCTGGGCGCGGGTGGCGGTGGCCAATGCCCACCCGGCGGTCCGGGCGGCCGCCGACGAGATCACCCTGCGCAACGACGACGACGGCGTCGCGGTCTACCTGGACCGGCTACTCTCCCGGTGATGGGAGATCCACCTCGCCTGATCGCCACGGACATCGACGGCACGCTCCTGCGGGACGACCGGACGGTGAGCCCGCGTACCACCGCCGTGCTGGCCCGGATCGCCGCGGCGGGCACGCCGGTCGTGCTGGTCACCGGCCGTCCGATCCGCTGGCTCCCGCTCGTGTACGAGCAGCTCGCCGCGCCGCTCCCGGCGATCTGCGCGAACGGCGCGGTGGTGTACGACCCGGTCGCCGACGAGGTGCTGCGGGCCGATCCGCTCGCGCCCGACCTGCTGGCCGAGGTGGCCCGCCGGCTGCGCGCCGAGGTGCCCGGGGTGAGCTTCGCGGTGGAGATCGTGGACAGCCGGCAGATGCGGCACGAGTCGCACTACCCGCTGCGCTGGGACGCCGACCTCGACGCGATCCGGGCGGTCGAGTCCCCGGAGGAGCTGCTCGCCGCGCCCGCGGTGAAGCTGCTGGCCCGGGCGGGCGAGCAGGACCCGGACGCGTTCGTCCGGGTGGTCGCCGCCGCGCTGGAGGGGCTGGCCGAGGCCACCCACTCCTCGTACAGCGGGCTGGTGGAGATCTCCGCCGCCGGGGTGACCAAGGCGGCGGGCCTGGCCTGGTACGCCGCCCGGCTCGGCATCGACGAGCGGGACGTGCTGGCCTTCGGGGACATGCCGAACGACGTGCCGATGCTGACCTGGGCCGGCCGGGCGGTGGCGGTCGCCAACGCGCACCCGGCGGTGCGGGAGATCGCCGACGAGGTGACCGGGGCGAACCAGGAGGACGGCGTGGCCGCGTACCTGGAGCAGGTCTTCGGGGTGGCCTGACGGCCGGGACGCGGGGATGCGCCCCGGCCGCCGGATCAGAGGTACTGGCCGGGGGCGTGGCCCTCGTTGGTCGGCGGCATGCCCGGCATGCCCGGCACCATCCCGCCCGGGCCGCTGGGCAGCGCCGCCCGGCCGGAGCGCATCTGCTCGAGCTGCACGCGGGCGGCCATCTGCTGGGCGACCAGCGCGGCCTGGATGCCGTGGAACAGCCCCTCCAGCCAGCCGACCAACTGGGCGTGGGCGATCCGCAGCTCGCTCTCGCTGGGGGCCTTCTCCTCGGTGAAGGGCAGGGAGATCCGCTCCAGCTCCTCCCGCAGCTCGGGGGCGAGGCCCTCCTTCAGCTCCACGATCGACCGCTCGTGAATCTCCCGCATCCGGTGCCGGCTGGCGTCGTCGAGCGGGGCCGCCTTGACCTCCTCCAGCAGCTGCTTGATCATGCTGCCGATCCGCATCACCTTGGCCGGCTGCTCCACCAGGCGGGTCGGGTCCTCGCCCTGCCCCTCGTCGGTCTGCATCGTGCCGACCGGCCGCCCGTCCGGCCCGACCACCACCACCGTGCCGGGGATGCCGTCGTTGTCCTGCTCGTCGTTCTGTCCCGCGGAACGCGCTTCGGTCATGGCACCCATCTTTACCCAGCCCCCGCCACCCGCACGCGGCGGGACCGACGCGACGGGGTCGAACCACCCGGCCGGGCCACCCGCCCCGGCCCGGCGGGGCCGGCGCGCTACCGTCGCCGGCATGCCCGCTGACCCGCGCGCCGTACTCACCCAGCCGTCCCCGCCGCCGGACGCCACGGTCGCCTACGGCGACCACCCGGACCAGCTTGCCGATCTGCGCCGACCGGCCGGCGACGGTCCGCCCCGGCCGCTGGTCGTCGTGGTGCACGGCGGCTTTTGGAGGGCCGAGTACGACCGCGGCCACACCGGCCCGATGGCCGCCGCGCTGGCCGCGCTGGGCCATCCGGTCGCCCAGCTGGAGTACCGGCGTACCGGGCAGCCCGACGGCGGCTGGCCGAACACCCTCACCGACGTGCTCGCCGGGGTGGCCGCCCTGCCCGCGCTGGCCGCCGCCGCGCTGCCCGGCCGGGTGGCGCCCGGACCGCCGATCCTGGTCGGCCACTCGGCCGGCGGTCACCTGGCCCTGTACGCGGCCGCGCACGACCCGGCCGCGGTCGCTGGCGTGCTCGCCCTGGCTCCGGTCGCCGACCTGGCCGAGGCGTACCGGCTGGACCTGGACGGGGGCGCGGTGGCCGCGCTGCTCGGCGGCGGACCAACGGAGTTCCCTGACCGGTACGCGGCGGCCGATCCATCGGCATTGGTGCCGATCCGAGTACGTACGGTAGTCATGCATGGCCGATTGGATCAGCAGGTCCCCATCGGGATCAGCCGCTCGTGGGTGGCTGCCGCCCGGTCGACAGGCAGCCCGACCTCCCTGCTTGAGCTGCCAGAATGCGAGCATTTCGGGCTGATAGCACCGGACTCGGCGGCCTGGCCCCGGGTCGTGGCTGCGTTGCGGTCCCTACACGATGATCTTCCGCCCATTGACGCAGCGTCGCGGAGCAGGTAGAACGCCGAAGGGGCGTGCGCCCTGGCAGCCCTTACGGGAAGGAATCGGTGTCGCAGATGAACCGCAGGCGGGCACTTCAACTGCTGGCCGCACTGGGTACCAGCGGACTGGCGGCGGGCTGCGGCTCCGACACCGACTCCGAGGACACGGCCAGCGCCGAGAGCCCGGTGAAGATCGGCCTGATCGTCCCGAGCGTCGGGCCGAACAAGGCCATCGGTGACGAGATCACCAACGGCTTCCAGCTCTTCCTGAGCCTCAACAACCAGCAGCTCGGTGGCCACCCGGTGACGGTGGTCCAGGCCGAGGAGGGCGACAGCCCCAAGACCGGCCAGGCCGCGGTGGACCGGCTGGTCAAGGAGGACGTCCTCGCGCTCACCGGCGTGGTCAGCCCCACCGTGATGTCCGGCATCCGGGACACCGTCGAGCAGGCCCGGGTGCCGCTGATCGGGTCCAACGCCTCACCGGCCAGCCTGCAGAGCGTCGTCTACATCTGGCGCACCTCGTACGTGCTCGACGAGCCCGGCGAGGCGCTCGGCGGGTACCTGCGGCAGATGGGCGTCTCCGGCCGCATCGCGATCTTCGCCCCGCAGGGTGTGGGCAGCCGGGACGTCATCGACGGCTTCCGGCGCGGCTACGAGCAGGAGGGCCGCCGGCTCACCGAGGACCCGGTGCTGACCACCGACAACGCCAACCCGGGCAAGGCGGCGTTCAGCGGGGCGATCACCAAGGCGCTGGGCAAGCGGCCCGACGCGGTCTTCTGCAACTACACCGGCACCGCCGCGGTGCAGTTCATCAAGCAGCTCTACGACCAGGGCTACGAGGGCAAGGTCTACGCCCCCGGCTTCCTCACCGAGGGCACCGTGCTGTCCCAGCTCGACGACGGGGAGAACGGGGAGCAGCGCACGCGCATCCTCAAGCAGGGGATCGAGACCGCCCTGAACTACTCCCCCGACCTGAACAACAACGCCAACCGGGTGTTCGCCTCGGCGTACCGGAAGACCTACGGCGCCTCCCCGACCACCTACGCGATGGCCTCGTACGACGCCGCCCAGGTGCTCGACAAGGCCATCCGGCTGGTCGGGGCGTCCCCGACCCCGCAGGCGGTCAACCTGGCGCTCGGCAAGATCGGCCAGATCGACAGCCCGCGCGGCGCCTGGCAGTTCAACCAGCCGCGCACCCCGCAGCAGAAGTGGTACCTGCGCCGGGTCATGCTCGACGGCCGGCTGCTGTCCAACGTCGTCGTCAACGAGCTGGCCACGCTGGGCTGAGCCCTTTCCGTACGCCGAACGGGCGGCCTCCCCACCGGGAGGCCGCCCGTTCCGTGTCCGGGTGCGGGGACGGTCAGTGCCGCAGCTCGGCGATGCAGCACTTCACGCTGCCGCCGCCCTTCTTCAACTCGGCCAGCTCCACCGGGACCGGGGTGTAACCCGCCGCCTTGAGCTTGCCGGCCAGCCGGGTCGCCTCGCTGTTCAGCACCACGTTCAGGCCGTCGCTGACCAGGTTCAGGCCGAACGCCAGCGCGTCCTCGTCGTCGGCGAGCACCGCGTCCGGGAACAGCTGGGCGAGGACCTTCTGGCTGGCCGCGGAGAAGGCGCCCGGGTAGTAGACGATGTTCTCGTCGTCGATCGAGGCGAGGGCCACGTCCAGGTGGTAGAAGCGCGGATCGACCAGGCGCAGCGAGACCACCGGCCGGCTGAGCGCCTCCTGCGCCTCGGCGTGCCCGGCCAGCTCGGTCCGGAAGCCGTGACCGGCGAGGATCAGCCCGCCGTGCGCGTCCGGCAGGTACGCGAAGTCACCCTCGCCCTCGTTGGTCTCGCTCGGGGCGATGAACCGCCAGCCGTGCTCCTCGTAGAAGGCCCGGTGCGCGGCGGCCTCGGCGGCCCGCTGCTCGTGCTTGAACTGGGCGCCGTAGACCGTTCCGTCCACCACGAAGGCGCCGTTGGCGGCGAAGACCATGTCCGGCAGCCCGCGCTCGGGGGTCAGCAGGTGCACCTCGTGACCGAGGCCGAGGAGCGTCTCCCGCAGGCGGTCCCACTGCTTGACCGCCAGCTCCGCGTCGACCGGCGCGGTCACGTCCATCCACGGGTTGATCGCGTACTCGACCGCGAAGTGCTCGGGCGAGCACATGAGATATGTCCGCTTTCGCGGGACTCGCTGCTGGTTCACGGTCACCAAGAGTAGGTACGGTACAACTTTGGTAACAGCCACAACCATTGCTTCCCAGAGGCGGAACGTTGCAGATCGACGCGGTTGACCAGCGAATCATTGCGTTACTTGTGGCGGATGCCCGCGCCTCGTACGCGGACATCGGCACCCGGGTGTCACTCTCCGCCCCCGCGGTCAAGCGGCGGGTCGACCGACTCCGATCCGCTGGGGTCATCCGGGGCTTCACCGCGGTGGTCGACCCGGCCGCCGTCGGCTGGACCACCGAGGCGTTCGTCGAGCTGTTCTGCGCCGGCCGGACCACCCCGGCGCAGATCGGGGCGGCCGCGCGCCGGCACCCCGAGGTGGTCGGCGCGTACACCGTCTCCGGCGAGGCGGACGCGCTGGTGCACCTGCGGGCCGCCGACATCGCCCACCTAGAGGAGGCGCTGGA
The DNA here is from genome assembly GCF_003725545.1 of Micromonospora solifontis. Lineage (GTDB taxonomy): Bacteria > Actinomycetota > Actinomycetes > Mycobacteriales > Micromonosporaceae > Micromonospora > Micromonospora solifontis. The sequence continues at coordinate 56,314 of NZ_RJLN01000017.1, forward strand.
GCGGCTCCGGGCCGAGTCGTTCGTCACCTCGTCCCGGAGCACCATCGTGCTGTCCCGGCTCGTCGAATCCCCGGGGGTCGGGCCCTCCGGCGGGTGACCGGGCAGGGTCCGCACCGGTGGTCGGCCGCCGGACGGAGCGGCCCGCCGGGAACCGGCGCGCACCGGTCCGCGTCGTAACCGGACATGAGACCGGTAACCGCCATCGCCGGCGCCGGCGGCCTGCTCGCGCTGACCCTGCTCGCCGGGAGCGCCATCGCCACCGCCCCGACCGGATCCGCGCCGGCCGCTCCCGCGCCGCCGCGACCCGCCGCGCTCCGCCTCGTCGGGTACGACTCCTGCGCCGAGGCGCTGGCCGGGCTGCGGGCGGCCGCCACCGCCGCCGTCGGGCCGTGGGGCTTCGGAGCGGGTTGGCACCCCAACGCCCGGGGTGACGTCGCGCTGTTGGGGGAGGCGGTGCCGAAGACCGCGTCGGCGGCACCGGACCACTCCAGCACCAACAACCACGAGCCGGGCGCGGACGAGCCGGACCTGGTCAAGACCGACGGGCGGCGGATCGTCACCGTCAGCCGCGGGGTGCTGCGGGTGGTGGACCCGGCGACCCGACGGGAGACCGGCCGGATCGACCTCGCCGGGCGGGAGCGGGACCGGTGGTGGCCCGACAACCAGCTGCTGCTCCACGGCGACCGGGCGCTGGTGCTGGTCCGGTCGGCCGCACCGGTGCCCGGTCCCGCCATCGAGCGGAAGGCCGGGCCCACCGGGTCGCGCCTGCTCCTGGTCGACCTCGCCGGGCCGCCGGCGGTCGTCGGGACGTACCGGATCGAGGGCGGCCTGCTGGACGCCCGGCTGACCGGGTCGACCGCGCGGGTGGTCGTCCGCTCCGCGCCGCAACTCTCCTTCCCGTACGCCGAGCGGAGCACCGACGCCGCGCGGACCGCGACCAACCGGGCGGTGATCACCCGGGCGGGCCTGGACGCCTGGCTGCCCCGGTACGAGTGGACGGCCGGCGGCGAGCGCCACACCGGCCGGATGGGCTGCGACCGGCTGAGCCGGCCGGCGGGCTCGACCGGCACCTCCCTGCTGACCGTGCTCAGCTTCGACCTCGGCACCGGCCGGCTCGGCGACGGCGACCCGATCAGCGTCGCCTCCGACGCCGACCTGGTGTACGGCACGCCCGGCAGCCTCTACCTGGCCGGCATCGCCGGACCCGGGCCACGGCGGTGGGAGCGGCCGTGGCGACCCGAGGCCACCCGGACCGAGATCTACCAGTTCGACACGAGCGGGGCGGGCCGCCCCCGGTACGTCGCCGCCGGCAGCGTGCCCGGCGTACCCGTCAACCAGTACGCGCTCTCCGAGTGGCAGGGGCACCTGCGGGTGGCCACCACCCGGGAGGACGCCCGCCGCACCACCACCGAGTCGGCCGTCCACGTGCTGGCCCGGCAGGGCGACCGGCTGACGGAGTCCGGCGTGGTCACCGGCCTGGGCCGGGGCGAGCGGATCTACTCGGTGCGCTTCCTCGGCGGCACCGGTTACGTGGTGACCTTCCGGCAGACCGACCCGCTCTACGCCCTGGACCTGACCGATCCGGCGGCGCCCCGGGTCACCGGCGAACTGAAGATCACCGGGTATTCGGCGTACCTGCACCCGGTGCCGGGCGACCGGCTGCTCGGGGTCGGGCAGGAGGCCGACCGCCGGGGCCGGCGGCAGGGCCTCCAGGTCTCCCTCTTCGACGTGCACGACCCGGCCCACCCCACCCGCCTGGCCCGCTACCACGTACCCGGCGACAACTCGGCCGTCGAGTACGACCCGCACGCGTTCCTGTTCGAGCCGGCGACCGGGCTGGTGGCGCTGCCCCTGGGCACCGGTTCGATCCGGCTGCTCACCGTCACCGACCGGGCCATCACCGAGGTGGGCACCGTCACCCACGCGCCAACCGCCCCGAGCCTCCGGTCCCTGCTGGTGGGCGGTGAGCTCTGGACCGTGTCGGAGTCCGGGCTTCGGGTCAGCGACCCGACCACGGCACGCAGTCTCGACTGGGTGCCCCTGACCTGACACCACCCTCCCCCGGCGGGTGGGGCCGGACGGGTGGATCCGGTCCCACCCGCCGTCCCACCTCCGTCGGGAGTTGACCTCAACCGCGGTTCAGGTTGTTGGCCGGACCCCAGGCGTCGGGAGGAGGACAGGGTGCGCGCGGTCTGGTTGCGGGAGTTCGGGGGCCCGGAGGTGCTGGTGCCGGGGGCCGCCCCGGACCCGGTGCCCGGCCCCGGCCAGGTGCTGATCGACGTGGCGCACGCCAACCTCACCTTCGTGGAGACCATTTTCCGGGCGACCGGCTTCGGGCCGTTCGGCCGGGAGCTTCCGGTGATCCCCGGCAACGGGGTCGGCGGCACGATCGCCGCCGTCGGCCCCGGTGTCGACCCGGCGCTGGTCGGGCGGCGGGTGGTGAGTGCGACCGGCGGCTCGGGCGGATACGCCGAGCGGGTAGTGGTCGACCGGGACGTGCCGGTCGAGGTGCCCGACGGGCTGCCGCTGGACGAGGCGGTCGCACTGCTCGCCGACGGCCGTACCGCCCTCATGCTGGCCCGCGCGGCGGGCCTGCGCCCCGGCGACCGGGTCCTGGTCGAAGCGGCGGCCGGCGGCGTGGGTCACCTGCTGACCCAGCTCGCCACGACGGCCGGCGCCCGGGTGATCGCCGCCGCCGGCGGCCCCCGCAAGGTGGCCCTGCTGCGCGAACGTGGTCTCGTGGTGGTCGACTACCGGGAGCCCGACTGGCCCGACCGGGTACGGGTCGCTGCCGGCGGGGTGGACGTGGTCTTCGACGGGGTGGGCGGGCCGGTCGCCCGGACCGCGTTCGACCTGCTCCAGCGGGGCGGCCGGATGCTCAGCTTCGGGCTGGCCGGCGGCAGCTGGGCCGACGTGCCCGAGGAGACGGCAGCCGCCCGTGGGGTGACCCTGCTGCGCCCGGGCGCGTCGCCCGACGAATTGCGCGCCCTCACCCGGCAGGCGCTGGCCGAGGGCGCCGCGGGGCGGCTGCGCCCACTGATCGGCCAACGCTTCCCCCTGGAACGGGCCGCCGACGCCCACGCCGCGATGGAGTCCCGCGCCACCGTCGGCAAAACCCTCCTCGACCTATGACCGCCCCCGCGCGCCCCCGCGCCCGCGCCCACGCGCCGCCCGCGCCAAGATCCGCGCTGTGCCCACAGCGGGCGGGGCGGCGGGGAAGCAGTGCCCGCAGCGGGCGGGGGCGGCGGGGTCAGAGGTACATGCCGGTGCGGTGTTCGGACTGGGTGCGGGCGGGTTTGTCGCCTTCGCCGAAGAAGCGCTTGCCGCCGAACTCACCGTGCAGCCGGTCGTCCAACTCGTCGGCCAGACCGGTCATCACCTGCACCGCGAGCATCAGGTGGGTGGCCTGGAAGTTGCGGCCGAAGACCGGGATGGAGGCCCAGACCGTGTCGTCGGCGCAGTAGAGGCGGCCGATCGGCATCCGGTTCGTCAGCTCGGAGAGCTTCACGTAGAGGCGTTCGGTCGGCTCGACCTCGGTGAGCACCGGGGAGAAGACGTCGACCAGGGGCGGGTTGTCGCGTACCCGGACGAAGACCATCGCCGAGCCGGCACGGATGTTGATGTCGCCGTCGGAGTCCACCTGCAACTGGTCGGACTTCGACTTGAGCATCGTCGAGACGACGGTACGCACCCGCTCCTCCAGGGCGAGCACGTCGTTCTCGTCGGCCTGCGCGGTGGCTGCGGCGGCCAGCGCCTCGTCGAGGTCGGCCTCCACGTCGCGGTCCGGGCCGAACTCGCTGCGGGCGGTGCCGAGCGGCTCCACCGGCAGCGCCTCCCCCTCGGCGTCGTGCACCAGGTAGACCAGGAAGGCGGGATGCGGGGCACCGTAGACGTCCCGCAGCGTCCGGGAGAGCACCGCCGCCAGCCGGGCGACCTCGTCGACCGCGCAGTCCAGGCCGAACTGCTCGCCCGAGCCCTCGACCACCCCCGGCGGCGACCAGCCGAGCGCGATCATGTCCGCCACGGCGGCCCGGTCGAGCCGGTAGCCCTGGGGCAGGGTGGCGTTGCCGACCGCCCGCGCCGACAGCCGGCCCTCGTCGGCCACGTCCACACTGATCGAGTAGACGGCGTCCCCGGTCCCTGAGGCGGTCGGGTCGAGCGTCAACTCCAGGTGGGCGCCGCTCGGCAGGGCGCGCAGCCGGTCGGCCAACGCGCGGGCGAACTCCCGCCAGGCCTCCGTCACCTTGGCCCGGAGATCGGCCGTGGTGGGCTCGTCCAGCAGGATCGGCTCGTACTGCTCCGGCACGTCGCCGGCGCGCTCACCGACCGACGAGGGGTGGTCTGCCGTCATGATCGCCTCCGTCCGTCACGGGCCACCCTACCCACGGACGGTGGGGGTCGAATCACCTCGGGACCGACATCGGACACCGGGTCGGAACCCGGGCGGCGGGCCCTACTCCGTGGGTGCCGTGCCGTCCAGTTCGACCGGCCAGGAACCGGCCAGCTCGCTGAGCCGCGCGGCCGTCGCGGTGAGGTCCGCCCCCCGCCCCACGGCCACGCCCAGGAGGTACGCCGTGACCGGCGCACCCGGGCGCAGCACCTGATGGGCCACGTCCTTGGCCAGCTCGAGCACGGCCGGCACCGACACCTCGGCCGGATCCAGTCCCAGCTCGGCGCAGGCCGCCGTGACCCAGTCGTCCATCACCGTCATCGTGTCCACTCCTCGGCCCGGCGTACGTCCTCGTCAGTGTCGCAGTCGAACCAGGGCGGCGGCCCGGAGCCGGACCAGGACACCTCCCGGACGGCCAGGCCGGCCAGCAGCCGGCGTACCGGGGCCCCGTCGACGCTGCCGTCCCGTTCGGCGGCGAGCCGCTCGACCGCCGCCCGTAGCGCGGCTACCCGCCACACCCCGCAGAGCTGCTGGCGGCGCCCGTCGTCGTCGACGTAGCAGGCGCCGTCGGCCGTCGACCCGTCGAGCGCCCGCCGCAGGTCGACCACCGCCGCCGGCGTCAGCAGGGGCAGGTCGGCGGCGAGCAGAGCGACCGTCGGCGTACCGGGGTCGAGCAGGGCCAGACCGGCGGCGGTGGCGGCGACCGGGCCACCGCCGGGCGGTTCCTCCCGGGTCACCCGCACGCCGTCGGGGACCGGGCCGGCCGGGCCGACCACGAGCCGCGGCTCGGCGTCGGCGACGGCCGCGAGGACCCGGTGCAGCATCGGGCGGCCGCCGACCGGGCGTGCCGGCTTGTCCACCCCGCCCATCCGACGAGCCGTGCCCCCGGAGAGCACCACCGCCGCGTACGCCGTCACCGCGCCACGGTAACCCTCGACTCGACACCCCCCGCAGCCCACCTCGCTCCCACCCCCACCGGCACCGCGCCCCCACCGGCACCGCGCCCGCCCCGGCACCGCGCCCGCCCCGGCACCGCGCGGCGGCGCGCCGCCGGGACGCCGCCGCGCCGCTACGCCGCTACGCCGCAGGCGTGTTGCGGCAACTCGGTGTCTCCCGGCCATGGGACACCACGTCTCGCCGCGATCCGGGGCCGGGCTCCCAGGCCCGGCTCCCAGTCGCGGACCCGTGGCCGGGAACCGGGGCGGGAACCGGGCCGGAACCGAGGCCGGAACCGAGGCCGGAACCGAGGCCGGAACCGAGGCCGGAACCGAGGCCGGAACCGAGGCCGGAACCGAGGCCGGAACCGAGGCCGGAACCGAGGCCGGAACCGAGGCCAGGAGCCGGCGCGGGCGTCGCCGTGCGGGTGGTCGGCCTCGCGGGGCAGGATAGCGGGATGGGACGGGCGACTGACCGGCGCGGCGTGCTCCGGATCGACCTCGACGCGGCGGCCGACGGGCGCGGGCTGGTACGACGGCAGGACACCCTGGCGGTGGAGGAACCACTGGAGATCAGGGTCGGCCCGGCCGGCCCCGCCCGGCGGAAGCCGCTCGCGGTCACCATGCGGACCCCCGGCGACGACCTGGACCTGGCGATCGGTTTCCTGCTCACCGAAGGGCTGATCCGGTCCGCCGACGACGTGCACACCGCCCAGCTCTGTGCCGGGGCGGAGACACCGAACACCTACAACGTGGTGGACGTGGTGCTCGCCCCCGGTGTGCCGGAGCCGACCACCGATCCGGCCCGCAACTTCTACACGACCAGCTCGTGCGGGGTGTGCGGCAAGGCGAGCATCGAGTCGGTGCGGACCCGGTCGCGCTTCGCGGTACGCGACGACCCGCTGCGCGTACCTGCCACGGTCGTCGCCGACCTGCCGGACCGGCTGCGTGCCGCACAACGTGCCTTCGACCGGACCGGCGGCCTGCACGCGGCGGGGCTCTTCACCCCGCAGGGTGAGCTGGTGGTGCTGCGCGAGGACGTGGGCCGGCACAACGCGGTCGACAAGGTCGTCGGCTGGGCCGTCCGGGAACGCCGACTGCCGCTGGCCGGTCACCTGCTGCTGGTCTCCGGCCGGGCGAGTTTCGAGCTGACCCAGAAGGCGTGGATGGCCGGTGTCCCACTGCTCGCGGCGGTCTCCGCGCCCAGCACCCTCGCCGCCGAGCTGGCGGGGGAGGCCGGCATGACCCTGGTCGGCTTCCTGCGTGACCGGACCATGAACGTCTACGCCGGCGCTGATCGAATCGCCGAACCCGTCGGCCTGAGCCGGCTGCCGGACCCGCACCGGAGGCCGGCCACCTCGGCTGCGCCGCCCATTCCGGCGGCTGAGCCGACTGCCGGACGGGCACCGGAGGCCGGGGCTGTCAGATCCGCCGACGGTTGACACGGCGGCGCGGGCGAGCGCGGCGTACCACGTCGGGGCGGCCCACCTCCGGCCAGCCGTCCAGCTCGGACGGGGGCACGCCGCGGCGGAGCAGGTCGTCCAGGAGCAGGGCGAGTGAGTAGTCGGGCCGGGCGGCGAGCACCCGCTCCAGGGCGACCGCGGCCAGGGCACCGTAACCGGCCCGCCAGGCGGCGAAGGCGAGCAGGCTACCGGGGGCGGCGATCAGTTCCGGCTCGGCCCGCCGCAGCACGTCGGTCCAGAGGCTGATGTCGGCGTCCCGCCCGTCGGTCCGCTCCCAGGCGTGGTCGCGTACGGGGAGCTGGGTGAGGAGCACGGTCAGCCAGGCCACCTCGTCGTCGGTCAACCGCTGGCCGCGCCGGTGCCGACGGAACGCGGTGCGGATGGCCGCCACCCCGGCGGAGCGTACGGACCGGCCACCGACCAGGACGGTCTCGCCCGCCTCCTCGGTGAGGGCGGCCAGCCGTCCCCGGGCCCGCACGGTGGCCCGGCGCATGGCCACCCGGACCGGGCCGTCGAGCGCGGAGACCTGCGCGGTCAACGCCGCCCGGTCGGGCAGGGCGACCTGACCGGCGAAGACCGCCGCCGCGCTGACCTGGCTGGCGTCGGGGTCGTACGGGGTGCCGTCGGGCGGGCAGCACCCGGGCTCGGTGCAGAGGTAGGACCACCAGCGCCCGTCGGTGACCCGGAGCGCGTCGAGCACGAGCAGGCCGGCGCGGTCCAACGCCTCGCCGACCGCGTCGACCGCCGGGGTCACCCGGGCGGCGGCGCCGTATCCGATCACGGTGGCGGACTCGCTGCCCTGGCGGACGATCACCTCGGCCAGGTGCCGGGCGGCCGGGTGGGGGTCGGCGCCCGGCTCGGGCAGGTCACCGCGGGCGGCGAAGACGACCCGGCGGCCGCGCAGCGCCACCACGACCACGCTGTCGGCCGGGTGGAAGCCGAGCAGGTACGGCACGGCGGCGATCAGGTCGGCGGGCGAGCGGACGGCGAGCCGGAGCTGGTCGGTGGAAGTCATGCCGGAAGCCTGCGGTCACCCCGCCCCACCCCGACAGGCCCTGTGGACGACACGCTGGTTGTCCACAGATACGGAGAGTATCGGCGCAGGTGAACGCCGATCCGGCACCGGCCGAGGACGGCACACGGCCCGCGAACGTCGGTGCAACCGGCTACCTTGCGCTCATGGACCTGGCGTACCTGCGGGCACACCCGGAGCACCTGCCGACCTTCCTGACCCACCAGCGGATCCGGGAGACGCCGGTCTCCGGCGGGGACATCTGCGCCACGTCCCGGCTCACCCTCGACGACGGTCACTCCATCTTCGCCAAGACCTGGCCGGAGCGGGCCGGCCGGCCGGCGCCCGGGGGCTTCTTCGCCGCCGAGGCGGCCGGCCTGCGCTGGCTGCGCGAGGCGGGCGCGGTCGCCGTGCCAGAGGTGCTGGTGACGCTGCCCGAGCTGCTGGCGCTGGAGTGGGTCGAGCCGGGCGAGCCGAGCCCAGAGGCGGCCGAGCGGTTCGGGCGCGAACTGGCCGGGCTGCACCGGGCCGGGGCGCCGGCGTTCGGCGCCGAGTGGTTCGGCTTCATCGGCGCGCTGCCGCAGGACAACACGCCGGACCCGGGCCCGTGGCCGGAGTGGTTCGCGCAGCGGCGACTCCTGCCGTACCTGAAGATGTCGGTCGACAACGCTGCGCTCACCGCTGCCGAGGCAGCCCTGGTCGAGGAGCTGGTCGACCGGATCGGCGAGTTGGGCGGTGCCGAGCCGCCGGCCCGGATCCACGGCGACCTCTGGCCGGGCAACCTGCTCTGGGGCGCCGACGACCGGGTCCGGTTGATCGACCCGGCCGCGCACGGCGGCCACCGGGAGACCGACCTCGCCCAGCTCGCGCTGTTCGGCGGCCCGCCGCACCTGGACCGGATCATGGCCGCCTACCAGGAGGCGTGGCCGCTGGCCGACGGCTGGCGGGAGCGGGTGCCGCTGCACCAGCTCCATCTGCTGCTGGTGCACACCGCCCTGTTCGGCGCGGCGTACCGGGACGCGGTGGGAACCGCCGCCCGGGCCGCGCTGCGGGGCGCCGGACGCGCTACGGTCGACAGGTGACCGCCCCGACCACCGACGGGGTCCTCGTCGACCGGTACGGCCGTGTCGCCCGGGACCTGCGGGTCTCGCTGACCGACAAGTGCAACCTGCGCTGCACCTACTGCATGCCGGCGGAGGGCCTGCCCTGGCTGGCCGGGTCGCAGCTGCTCAGTGACGACGAGATCGTCCGGCTGGTCGGGATCGCGGTGCGGCAGCTGGGCATCACCGAGGTGCGCTTCACCGGCGGGGAGCCGCTGATCCGGCCCGGGCTGGTCGACATCGTGTCGGCGGTGGCCGCGCTGGAGCCCCGCCCCAGGATCTCGGTGACCACCAACGGCCTGGGGCTGGAACGGCTCGCGCCCGCGCTGCGCGCCGCCGGGCTGGACCGGGTGAACGTCTCGCTGGACACCCTGGACCGGGCCCGCTTCACCCAGTTGACCCGCCGGGACCGGCACGCCGACGTGCTCGCCGGGCTGGCCGGCGCGGTCGCGGCCGGGCTGACCCCGGTGAAGGTCAACACGGTGCTGATACGCGGGGTCAACGACGACGAGGCGCCGGCGCTGCTCCGGTTCGCCCTGGCCCACGGCTACGAGCTGCGCTTCATCGAGCAGATGCCGCTGGACGCGCAGCACGGCTGGGACCGGACGACGATGGTCACCGCCGACGAGATCCTGGCGGCCCTGGCCCGGGAGTTCACGCTGACCCCGGATCCGGCCGAGCGGGGCGCGGCGCCGGCCGAGACGTGGCTGGTGGACGGCGGGCCGGCCCGGGTCGGGGTGATCGGCAGCGTCACCCGGCCGTTCTGCGGCGACTGCGACCGCACCCGGCTCACCGCCGACGGGCAGGTCCGGGCCTGCCTCTTCGCGACCGAGGAGTCCGACCTGCGCGGCGCGCTGCGCGCCGGGGCGGACGACGCCGAGCTGGCCCGCCGCTGGCGGACGGCGATGTGGGGCAAGCGGGCCGGGCACGGCATCGACGACCCCACCTTCCTGCAACCCGCCCGCCCGATGTCGGCGATCGGAGGCTGACCGGTGCAGCTCACCATCCGCTACTTCGCCGGGGCGCGGGCCGCCGCCGGACGGTCGGAGGAGACCGTCCCGGCCGGCCGGTCGCTCGACGAGCTCGTCGACGAACTGGCCGCCCGGCACGGCGAACGGCTGGCCGTCGTGCTGAAGGCGGCGAGTTTCCTGGTCGACGGCCTGGCCTGTCACGACCGGCGGGCACCGCTGCCGGCCGGCGTGACGGTCGACGTGCTACCGCCGTTCGCCGGCGGCTGAGGGGAGCGCACGTGTTGGCGATGGCGACGTTCGTCGGCTTCGTCCTGCTGGTCACCGCCCTGATCCACCTCTACCTGTGGAAACGGCTGGTGCGGGACACCACCGTCCCGGGGCGTCGGAGGAGGGTCGGCGGGATCGCCGTACTGCTGCTGGCGGTGCTGATCCCGACCACCATGATCGTGACCAACGCCGGTGTGCGCTGGGTCGCCTGGCCGGGCTATCTGTGGCTGGCGCTGATGTTCTACCTGCTGGTCGTGCTGCTGGTGCTGGAAGTGCCGATGGCGGTGGCCAGGCTGGTGCTGCGCCGTCGCGCGGTGGTCGCCGAGCCGACCGCGGCGGCCCCAGAGCCCGCCCTGGTCGGCGCCGCCGACCCCCTGGCCGGTGGCGCCACCGCCGACGATCACGGCGGGCAGCCCGTCGACCCGCCGGCCGCCGCGGCGGTCGGTCAGCCGGACCACGACCCGTCCCGGCGCCTGCTGCTCGCCCGGGGCGCGGCGATCTTCGCCGGGCTCACCGCCGCCGGCATCACCGGGTACGGTGTCCGCACCGCGCTGGGTGCGCCGCAGCTGGACCGGGTCCAGATCCCGCTGGCGAAGCTTCCGCGCAGCATGGACGGCCTGCGGATCGCCACGGTGTCGGACATCCACCTCGGGCCGCTGACCGGCCGCGGGCACACCGAGCGGATCGTCACGATGATCAACCGACTGGACGCCGACCTGGTGGCGATCGTCGGCGACCTGGTTGACGGCTCGGTGGCCGAGTTGGGCGACGAGGCCGCACCCCTGCACGACCTGCACTCGCGGTACGGCAGCTTCTTCGTCACCGGCAACCACGAGTACTACTCGGGCGTTGAGGACTGGGTCCGCGAGGTGGACCGGCTGGGTGTCCGGGTGCTGCAGAACGAGCGCCAGGAGATCCACGCCCGGGGTGGGGTGCTGGACCTGGCGGGGGTGAACGACGTGACCGCACACGGCAGCGGGCTGGCCGCCCCGCCCGACTACGCCGCCGCCCTGGCCGACCGGGATCCGAGCCGCCCGGTGGTGTTGCTGGCCCACCAGCCGGTCGCCGCGCAGGAGGCGGCGAAGTTCGGCGTCGACCTTCAGCTCTCGGGGCACACCCACGGCGGCCAGATGGCGCCGTTCAACCTGCTGGTCCCGCTCCAGCAGCCGGTGGTGTCCGGGCTCGGCGAGGTGGACGGCACCAAGGTCTACGTGACCAATGGCGCCGGCTTCTGGGGGCCGCCGGTCCGGGTCGGCGCCCCGCCGCAGGTGACCCTGGTGGAGCTGCGCGCGCCATAGCGCGCCCGGGCCGCGCAGTCCAGCGGCGGATTGCTCAGGTCACGCGTACGCGTGGCGGCGCACGGCGAGGGGACCGGGCGTGACAGGATGCGGCGTGCCTCCGTTCAGCGCCGCACCCCCCGGTGGCCTCCCGCCATTCGTCGCGGATCTGCACATCCACTCGAAGTACTCGCGCGCGTGCAGCCGCGACCTGACCCTGCCCAACCTGGGCTGGTGGGCCCGGCGCAAGGGCATCGGAGTGCTCGGCACCGGTGACTTCACCCACCCCGCCTGGTACGACCACCTGCGGGAGACGCTGCACCCGGCCGAGCCCGGCCTGTTCCGGCTCAGCCCGGAGGCGGAACGGGACATCGCCCGCCGCCTGCCGCCCCGGCTGGCGAGCGCGGCCGAGACGGACCCGGTCCGGTTCATGCTCAGCGTGGAGATCTCCACCATCTACAAACGGGACGACCGGACCCGCAAGGTGCACCACCTGATCTACCTGCCGGACCTGGACGCCGTGGCCCGGTTCAACACCGCGCTCGGCCGGATCGGCAACCTCGGCTCGGACGGCCGGCCGATCCTCGGCCTGGACTCCCGGGACCTGCTGGAGATCACCCTCGAGGCGAGCCCGGACGGCTACCTGGTGCCGGCCCACATCTGGACGCCCTGGTTCTCGGCGCTCGGCTCGAAGTCCGGCTTCGACGCCATCGCGGACTGCTACGCCGACCTCGCCGACCACGTCTTCGCGGTGGAGACCGGGCTCTCCTCCGACCCGGAGATGAACTGGCGGGTCGGCAGCCTGGACCGCTATCGGCTGGTGTCCAACTCGGACGCGCACTCGCCGCCCGCCCTGGCCCGCGAGGCCACGGTCTTCACCTCCGGCCGCGACTACTTCGCCATCCGGGAGGCGCTGCGCACCGGGGACGGGCTGGCCGGCACCGTCGAGTTCTTCCCGGAGGAGGGCAAGTACCACGCCGACGGCCACCGCCTGTGCGGGGTGAACTGGTCCCCGGAACGGACCCGGGAGGCCGGTGGACGGTGCCCGGAATGCGGTAAGCCGCTGACGGTGGGCGTACTGAGCCGGGTGGAGGAGCTAGCCGACCGGCCCGAGGGGCACCGGCCGGCGCACGCCCGGCAGGTCACCCATCTGGTCCCGCTCGCCGAGATCCTCGGTGAGATCAACAAGGTCGGCGCCCGGTCCAAGAAGGTCGAGGGCAAGCTCAACGACCTGGTCGCCGCGCTCGGCCCGGAGCTGGAGATCCTCACCGGCACCCCGCTCGACGAGATCGCCCGGGTGGGCGGGGAACTGCTCGCCGAGGGGATCGGCCGGTTGCGCCGGGGCGAGGTGCGCCGGGTGCCCGGCTACGACGGCGAGTACGGCGTGATCACCCTGTTCGACCCGGCCGAGCTGGGGGCGACCTCGGGCGGCCCGGGTGCGCAGGACACGCTCTTCGACGTACCCGTGCCCGCGCAGCGGAAGCCCGCGGAGCCGGCGACGAAGCCACGGGCCCGGCGCCCGGCGGCGGCGAAGGCCGAGGCGAAGCGGAAGGCCGCCCCGCCACCCCCGCCACCGATCGCGCCGGCGCCGTCCCCGCACGAGCCGTTCGAGCCGATGCTCGCCGGCATGGAGGAGGTCGGCACCGGCCTGCTGGACCGGCTCGACGCGATGCAGCGGGTGGCCGCCTCCGCGCCGGGCGGCCCGCTGCTGATCGTGGCGGGTCCGGGCACCGGCAAGACCCGGACGCTGACCCACCGGATCGCGTACCTCTGCGCCGAGCTGAACGTCTTCCCGGAGCAGTGCCTGGCGATCACCTTCACCCGGCGGGCGGCCGAGGAGTTGCGGCACCGGCTGGACGGGCTGCTCGGCCCGGTGGCCGAGGACGTCACGGTCGGCACCTTCCACTCGCTGGGGCTCACCATCCTGCGGGAGAACGCCGAGGCCGCCGGCCTGCCGGTGGACTTCCGCATCGCCGACGACGCCGACCGGGCGGCGGCCCGGGCCGAGGCCGGCGACGACCCGGAGGCGTACACCGGGCTGCTGCGCAAGCGCGACCTGGTCGACCTGGACGAGCTGCTCACCCTGCCGGTGGCGCTGCTGAGGGCCGACCGGAAGCTGGTCCGCGAGTACCGCGAGCGCTGGAAGTGGATCTTCGTCGACGAGTATCAGGACGTCGACGCGGTCCAGTACGAGCTGCTGCGGCTGCTCTCCCCGGCCGACGGCAACCTCTGCGCGATCGGCGACCCCGACCAGGCGATCTACTCGTTCCGGGGCGCGGAAGTCGGCTACTTCCTGCGCTTCTCCCAGGACTTCACCGACGCCCGCCTGGTCCGGCTGAACCGCAACTACCGCTCGTCGGCGCCGATCCTGGCCGCCGCGGTGCAGGCCATCGCGCCGTCGTCGCTGGTGCGGGGCCGCCGGCTCGATCCGGCCCGGCTCGACCCGGAGGCGCCGCTGGTCGGCCGCTACGCCGCGGCCTCCGTCGCGGACGAGGCGGATTTCCTGGTACGCACCATCGACGACCTGGTCGGCGGCCTCTCCCACCGGTCGCTGGACTCGGGCCGGATCGACGGCCGGTCGACCTCGCTGTCCTTCTCCGACATCGCGGTGCTCTACCGCACCGACTCGCAGGCCGCCCCGATCGTGGACGCCCTGGCTCGGGCGAACATCCCGGTGCAGAAGCGCTCGCACGACCGGCTCCGGGACCGGCCCGGGGTCACGGCGATCGCCCGCGAGCTGCGGCACGCCGGGCTGGACGGCTCGCTGGCCGCCCGGGTCCGGCTGGCCGGCCAGGTGCTGGCGGAGCGTTTCGCCGTGCCGACCCTCGACGGTTCCGGCTCGGTACGCCCCGAGGACGTCCGGGTGGCGGTGGACCTGCTCACCCCGCTGGCCCGCCGCTGCGGCGACGACCTGGAGCTGTTCCTGTCGCAGTTGGCCACCGGCGCGGAGGTGGACGCCCTCGACCCGCGCGCCGAGGCGGTCACCCTGCTCACCCTGCACGCCGCGAAGGGTCTGGAGTTCCCGGTGGTGTTCCTGGTCGGGGCCGAGGACGGGTTGCTGCCGCTGCGCTGGCCCGGGTCGGAGCCGGACGAGGACGCGGTGGCCGAGGAGCGCCGCCTCTTCTTCGTCGGGCTGACCCGCGCCCAGGACCGGCTGTACGTCAGTCACGCCGGCCGGCGCACCCGGCACGGCACCGAGCGGGAGTGCCGGCCGTCGCCGTTCCTCGACGTGATCGACCCGGGCCTGTTCGAACGGTTCGGCGAACCCGAGGTCCGTCGACCCAGGGACCGGCAGCTCCGGCTGATCTGATCGGCCCCGGCCCGCCGGCCCGCCCCGCGCGCCACCCCGGCGGCGATCACACCCGGCGGCGGATCAGTGCGGCGGCGGGCTCGGGCAGCCGCGCAACCAGATGAGTGCGACATGTCTGAGCGACGTAGACACGTCTCTCCGACATGTCGCTCTCCGCCCTTGCCTGCACCGGGGGACAATCCGGCGAGGGCCGCCCACCGCGAGCGCCGCTCACCGCGAGCCCCACCACCGCGAGCGGCCCGGGAGCAGGGCCCGAGCGGCCGGATCGGTGCCACGCTCAGCTGAGCAGCACCGCCAACCAGGCACCGGCCAGGAGCGCCGGGCCGAACGGCAGGGCGGTGTCCCGGCGGACCCGGCGCGCGACGAGCAGGGCGAGCACCACCACGCCGTTGAGCAGGTGCGGCAGGAGCAGCCCGAGGCCCAGGGCCGGCCAGCCCAGCCAGCCGAGCGGCAGGCCGAGCACGGCGGCGAGCTTCACGTCGCCGAAGCCGAGCCGGGCGCCGGGCAGCAGGGCCAGCAGGACGTACCCGGCGAAGGAGACGGCCGCCCCGGCCACGGCGGTGAGCAGGCGGGCCGGGGTGCCGGCGGCGAGCGCGGCGACGACCAGGCCGGCCCCGCCGAAGGCCGCGGCGAGCGCCACCAGCGGGTCGGGCAGCCGCAGGCAGGCCAGGTCCACTCCGGCGAGCACCAGCCCGACCGCCGCGACCAGCAGGAATGCCGGCAGCGCCGGGTCGGCTCCGAGCGCCACGGCCAGTCCCCCGAACACCACCGCGCCGGCCAGGATCGCCCCCGGCCGCCCGGCACCGGCGGAGTGCGCGGGTCCGGCGAAGCGGCGGGCGAGGGGTACGGCAGCCCAGCCGGCCAGCGCGCCGACGAGCGCGACACCCGTCACCAGCCCGCCGGACACGGGCCGGGATGTTACCGGCGTGCCGCCTCGGCGGCTGCCCCGTCGACCGGTCGGCGGGGGCGCTCGGTGCTCACCACCACCGCGACCCCGGCCACGATCACGACGCCGCCGAGCAGCACCTGGGCGGTGACCGGCTCGGCGGCGAGCAACGCCCCGAGCGCCACCGCGACCGCCGGGTTCACGTACGCGTAGGTGGCGACCAGCGAGATCGGCGCGTGGTGCAGCAGCCAGACGTACGCGGTGAAGGCGATCAGCGAGCCGGCCACCATCAGGTACGCCAGGGCCGCCCAGGAGCGGCCGGTCACCTCGGCGGGGGAGAAGCCGCGCAGCTCGCCCCGGCCGGCGGCGATCACGCCGAGCGCCACCGCCCCGGCGACCATCTCGTAGACGGTGGCCACGAACGGGTCCGCCGGCATCCGGATGCGCCCGGAGAGGTAGGAGCCGACCGACCAGCAGGTGGCACCGGCGACCACGGTGAGCGCGCCGACCACCGGCACCGCCCCCGATCCGCCGCGGGGCGTCACGAGCAGGACGAGCCCCACGAAGCCGACGGCCACCCCGGCGAACGTCCACGGCCGGGGCCGGTCGCCGCCGAGCGTACGCAGCAGCACCACCAGCAGCGGGACGGTGGCCACCAGCAGCGCGGCGATGCCGGAGGGCAGGGCCACCCCGGGCGGGCCGGACTCGGCGAGCACCACCAGCCCGTTGCCGCCGGCGAGCAGGAGTACGCCGATCAGGGCGGCGGAGCCGAGTTGCCACCGGTCGACGCGGAGTGCTCCCGGTCCCCGGCGGAGGCGCAGCACCACGGCGAGCACCGTGGCGGCGGCGGCGAACCGCATCGCCGCGGAGGTGAGCGGCGGCAGCGACTCGACGGCGATCCGGATGCCCAGGTACGTCGAGCCCCAGAGCAGGTACACGAGGATCAGCCCGGTCCAGATCAGGGCGGGCCGGGTGGGGTGGGCGGGGGATGTCGCACCCGCAGGGCGTGAGCTCATCGGTGGACCAGGCTACGGTGACCACGACGTCGCCGTCCCCCGTTGGTGGCCGGCCTCTCAGCATCGTCCGACCCGGGAGGGCCCGCCATGTCGAACTTCGGACCACCGGGCGGCGGCTCACCCGACCCGCGGGGCGGGCGCCCCACCTCGCGGTACGCCGGACCACCGGGCGGCTGGGGGGAACCACCGGCCGACCAGCGGTACGCGCCGACCGCGCCGCGGTACGAGCCGCCCGCCCAGCGGTACGCGCCGTCGGCCGCCTGGGACGCCGGGCAGCCGGCCCCGCCGGCCTTCCCGCCCGCGGGACCCGGCGCGGGCGGCCCGCCGTACCCGGAGCCGCCGCGGCCGGAGCGCGGCCGGGGTCGGCTGGTCGCCGCGCTGGCCGTGGTGGCGGTACTGCTGCTCGTGGCCGCCGCGGCGTTCTGGGTCTTCGGCCGGGACGAGCCGGGGCCGGCGGGTGGGTCGGGCGCGTCGAGCGCGCCGACAATCGACCCGTCGGCGGGCGACCCGTCCGCCCCGGCGACCACGGCGGCGGCTCCGGCGTCCTCGACCGATCCACGCTTCGCCCGGGTGGGCCAGTGCGTACGCAACGACGGGGGGGTCGCCGAGCCGAAGCTGGTGATCATCGAGTGCGCCCCGAAGTCGTACGAGGTGCTGAGCCGGATCGACGGGCCGACGAGCGGGAAGAAGGATGCCGAGGCGAAGTGCGCCAAGGTGACCGGCTACACGGACTGGTTCTTCTACGACAGTGAGCTGGACACCCTCGACTTCGTCCTCTGCCTGAAGCGCCGCTGACCTGGCCGTAGCCAAAACTAGGGCTATCTAGCATCCACGCTAGACAGCCCTAGTTTCATCTCGACGGGCTCGACACGCCGGTAGCCGCATCTACGGATGTCTAGCCTCCCCACTAGACGGCCCGATACTCTGCGATTCGTGGATCCGGTCCGCAACCCGTACGCCCCGGGCGCCGGCCAGCGCCCGCCCGAACTCGCCGGGCGGGGGCGGGAACTGGACGTCTTCGACGTGGTGCTGGAGCGGATCGCCCGGGGCCGCCCCGAGCGCAGCCTGATGCTGACCGGCCTGCGCGGGGTCGGCAAGACCGTCCTGCTCAACACCCTCCGCTCGCAGGCGATCAACCACCTCTGGGGCACCGGCAAGATCGAGGCCCGACCCGACCAGTCGCTACGCCGGCCGATCGCCGCCGCGCTGCACATGGCGGTCCGCGAGCTGGCGCCCCGGCACCGCGCCCCGGATCGGATCGACGCGTTCCTCGGCGTGCTCAAGGCCTTCGCCCAACGGTCCGCCCCCGCCGGCCGGGGCGGAGCCGCGCCCAAGCTGCGCGACCGCTGGCAGCCGGGCATCGACGTGCCGGCGAGCAGCGGGCGGGCCGACTCCGGCGACATCGAGATCGACCTGGTCGAGCTGCTCACCGACGCGGCGGCGGTGGCAACCGACGTCGGCACCGGCATCGCCATCTTCATCGACGAGATGCAGGACCTCGGCGCGGAGGACGTCTCCGCGCTCTGCGCCGCCTGCCACGAGCTGTCCCAGCTCGGCGCGCCACTGATCGTGGTGGGCGCCGGGCTGCCGCACCTGCCGGCCGTGCTCAGCGCCGCCAAGTCGTACTCGGAGCGGCTCTTCCGCTACCAGCGCATCGACCGGCTGGACCGGATCGCCGCCGACCAGGCGCTCTGCGCGCCGGCCGAGCGGGAGGAGGTCGAGTACGAGCAGAAGGCGCTCGACCTGCTCTATGAGAAGTCCGGCGGCTATCCGTACTTCGTCCAGGCGTACGGAAAGGCCACCTGGGACCACGCCCCGCGATCGCCCGTCACCGCCGCCGACGTCCGGGTGGCCGCCCCCGAGGCGGAGGCCGAACTGGCGGTCGGCTTCTTCGGCTCCCGGTTCGAGCGGGCCACCCCCGCCGAGCGCGAGTACATGCGGGCGATGGCGTCCCTCTCCCTGGTCGAGGGGGAGGAGAGCGGCCGGGACGACATGGACGCGGCGGTGCCGACCGCGGAGATCGCCCGGGCGCTGGGCCGGAAGCCGGCCAGCCTCTCCCCGGCCCGGGACGCGCTGATCAAGAAGGGGTT
Source organism: Micromonospora solifontis (assembly GCF_003725545.1). Lineage (GTDB taxonomy): Bacteria > Actinomycetota > Actinomycetes > Mycobacteriales > Micromonosporaceae > Micromonospora > Micromonospora solifontis. Next base: position 75,031 of record NZ_RJLN01000017.1, read on the forward strand.
GATCTACTCCGGTGAGCGGGGCACGGTCGCCTTCACCGTCCCGCACTTCGGCCGCTACCTGCGGACCCAGCCGGCCTGACCGGCGGCGTCAGACCTTCGACCAGGGTGGCGGGAAGATCACTTCCCCCGGCGCCGGTGGCGCCTCGTCGCTGGTCGCCGGCGGCAGCACCCGGGCCTGCCAGGGCTCGCCGAGCCCGCACCAGGGGCTGGTCAGCCCCAGCCGATCGGCCGGGCCGAAGCCGAAGCGTCGGTAGAACGCCGGGTCGCCGAGCACCACCACCAGCCGTTCCCCCAGCTCGGTCGCCCCGTCCAGGGCGGCCTGCACCACCGCGGTGCCGTGCCCGATCCGCTGCCGGTGCGGGGCGACCGCCACCGGTCCGAGCGCCAGCGCCGGATACGAACCCCGCTCGGTGCACACCCGGACCCGGGTCAGCAGCGCGTAGCCGACCACCTCACCGCCGTACTCGGCGATCATGGCCAGCTCGGGGATCCAGGCGTCGCTGTGCCGGAGCTCGTCGACCAGGGCCACCTCCGGCGGCGTGGCCACGTCGGGACGGGCGAAGGCGGCGGCCAGCACCCGGGCGACCGGTCCCTCGTCCGCCGGATCCTCGGGTCGGAGTCGCAGGGTCGTCACCCGCGCGACCTTACCGCGCCCGGCCGGTCCATCCGCGACGGTCGCTGAAATCAGCCGTCCGAGGGTCCGGCCGGACGTCCACGTCGGCCGATCCCGTTCGGGTGTTGTCCGGGTAGCGACCGGCCCGACGGGGTATGACTGATTCATGAAGCCCGTGCGTACCCTCGCCCGCGTCATGCTGAGCGGCATCTTCGTGGTCAGCGGCGCCCGCAACCTGCAGAACCCGGACCGGCTGGTCGAGGCGGCCAAGCCGGTCACCGACCGGGTCGCCCCGCTGATCCAGAACCTGCACCCCCGGATCCCCACCGACACCACGACATTGATCCGGGCCAACGCCGCCACCCAACTCGTCGGCGGGCTGATGCTCGCGACCGGAAAATTCACCCGGCCCGTCGCGCTGCTCCTGGCCGGCACGCTGGTGCCGGTCACCGCCGCCGGTCATCCCTTCTGGACCAACGACGACCCCGCGGCGAGGAACAACAACCAGGTCCACTTCCTGAAGAACCTCGGACTCTTCGGCGGCCTGCTTCTCGCCGCCGCCGACACCGAGGGCAAACCCGGGTTGCGCTGGCGCGCCGGGCACCGGATCGACCACTCGCGACGCTCGGTGCAGCGCGCGGTCCGGACCGCCCGTCGGGAGGCGAAGATCGCCGCGCGGTCCGCGGCCACCGCCCGCCGGGTCCCGGGCTGACCTGCATCAATACGCCCACCACCCCCCGCAAGGCCATTAATCACCTGAACCGTCCGACACCCGTTAACGCGGTGGAAATGTCAAAAACACGTGTGGGATCGGACACGGTCGCATAACGCGGGAGGCAGCAACGTGAGGCGCCGTTCTAGGCTCCGTGCGGGACCTGGACGGGTAGGACAACCTTGGTACGGGGGTGGCACCGCCATGCCGGCGACCGTCGGTAGACGGATGGACCGCCTCGCTCCAGTCCGTCGCGGCACGCGTGGGATCGAGCGCAGGACAGTCGTACGGACCGGCATCGTGGCCGCCGTCGCCTACGCCGCTTGGCTCGCCATCGGCACCTTCGGGCGGCCGTACAACTTCTTCGACATGAAGATCTACCACGGTGCCGTGGTGTGGTGGGCGAGCGGCAACGAGCTGTACGACTTCATCGCACCCTCGACGACCCTGGGCTTCACCTACCCGCCGTTCGCCGGGCTGGTCATGCTGCCGATGTCCTGGCTGCCGGTCGACGCCGCCGGCTGGCTGAACGCGCTCGCCAGCATCGCCGCACTCGCCGTCGTGCTGGCCGCGCTGCTGCGCCCGATCGTCGACCGGCTCGGCTGGCCGCTCGGCTTCACCGTCGCCGTCGCCACGCCGCTGGCGCTGGCCATCGAACCGTCCCGGGAGACCCTCGGCTACGGCCAGGTCAACCTGCTGCTCTTCGCACTGATCATGGCGGACCTGGTCGGACTGCGGTGGCGGGCCAAGCGGGGGACCCACCACGACACCGCCGACTCGGCACTGGCCCGGTTCGTCTACAGCGGCGCCTGGGCGGGCGTCGGCATCGGCCTGGCCACCGCGGTCAAGCTGACCCCGGCGCTGTTCGTCGCGTACCTGATGATCACCCGGCAGTGGCGCGCGGCGCTGACCGCGATCGGCACCACCATCGGCGTGACCCTCGGGACGTTCGCGCTCTGCGGCGAGGAATCGCGGACGTACTTCAGCTCAGTGCTCTGGCAGACCGAGCGGGTCGGCGCGGCGGACATGACCGCCAACCAGTCCCTCGCCGGCCTGCTGGCCCGGCTCTACGACTCGATCGAGACACCCGGCCTGCTCTGGCTGGCCTTCTCGGTGCTGGTGCTGGCGCTGGGGCTGTCCCGGGCGGCGAGCGCCCGGGCCGACGGCGACGAGCTGACCGCGTTCACGCTGGTCGGGTTGACCGCGAACGTGATCAGCCCGATCTCCTGGTCACACCACCTGGTGTTCGTGATCCCGGCGATCATCGTGCTGGCCGACGCCGCGGTACGCCGCCGCGAGGCCAGCCGCGGACTGTCCGCCCGGGTCACCGGCGCCCCACCGGCCGGCGGGGTGCCGCCGCTGCGCCCGCCCATCTGGTACCCGACCCTCACCGGGCTGCGGCACGGGGTCGGCGCGCTCGCGCTCTACCTGCTCTTCCTCATCTCGCCGATCTGGCCGTACGAGCACCAACTCCCCGAGGTGTCGCACTACCAGGACGGCCTGTTCGGCGCGCTGATGGAGAACTCGCTGGCGATCGCCCTGATCGTGCTGGTCGCGGCGCTGCCCTGGCGGCCCGGAGCGGAGCCCGCCTTCTACCACGACCGGCTGGTCCGCACCACCCAGCTCACCGCCCGTCGCTGACGGTCCGCCCGGCCTCGCCCCCGGCGGGACGGACCGGTCAGGGGCAGTTCACCCACTCCTCGGTGCCGTCGGCGAAGACCTGCCGCTTCCAGATCGGCAGCCGCGCCTTGACCTCGTCGACCAGCCGCGCGCAGGCCGCGAAGGCCGCCGCCCGGTGCGCGGTGCTGACCGCCGCGACCAGGGCCGGCTCGCCGATCTCCAGCCGGCCGATCCGGTGCGACACGGCCACCGCGTACACCTGCGGATCGGCCGCGATCTCGGCGGCGACCTCGCGGAGCACCGCCTCGGCGGTGGGATGGCCCTCGTACTCGAGCAGGGTGACCCCGCGGCCGTGGTCGTGGTCGCGGACCACGCCCTGGAACGAGACCACCGCGCCGGCCCGCCGGTCGGCGACCGCCGCCTCGTGCGCGGCCAGGTCGAGCGGCTGCTCGGTCACCGCACCGATGATCACCGTTCCTCCTTCGTCCGTGACCGCGGGACTCACCATTGCTCTTTCGTTCGCGACTGCGGGGCTCGCAACCCCGGCTCACTCCTCGCACTCACCGTTGCTCTTTCGTTCGCGACTGCGGGGCTCGCAACCCCGGCTCACTCCTCGCACTCACCGTTGCTCTTTCGTTCGCGACTGCGGGGCTCGCAACCGCGGCTCACTCCTCGCACTCACCATGACCGCTCCCCGGGGGTCAGCGGCAGCGGGACGACCGGCACCCGGGCCCCCGCCTCGCCGGTGGTGCCCGGCCGGATCACCGCGAAACCGTCCGCGCCGGCGAGGCCGCGCAGCATCGCCGAGCCGACGTGGCGCAGCGGGCGGGCGGTGGCGGCGGCCCGGTCCACCCGGACCAGGGCAAGGTGCGTGTAGTCGCCCCGGCCGGCGATCGGCTCGGCGAGGGTGACCTGCGGCAGCACCGGCATCGGTCGGCCCACCAGCCCGGCGAGCAGCGGCACGACCAGCGAGACCAGCGCGACGACGGCCGACTGCGGATTGCCCGGCAGCCCCGCCACGAAGCGGACCCGGCCGTCGTCGTCGACCAGCCGGGCCAGCAGCATCGGGAAGCCCGGCCGGACCGCGACGGTGTTGACCACGTAGTCGGCACCCAGCGCCTCCAGCGTCGGGTGCAGGTGGTCGACCGGGCCGTGCATGGTGCCGCCGGTGGTGCAGACCAGGTCGGCGCTGGCCAGCGCGCCGCGCAGCGCCGCCACATGGGCGGGCAGCGTGTCGGCCACCGGTCCGACCACGTCGGCCGGGCGCACCTGACAGCCGTACCGGCGCAGCCAGGCCGGCACGGTCGGACCGAGCGCGTCCCGGACCCGGCCGGCGCCCGGCGGTCCGGAGGTGAGCAGTTCGTCGCCGAAGACCAGCACCGCGGCGCGCGGTTGCCGGCGGACCCGCAGCGTGTCGTGGCCGCAGGAGGCGGCCAGGCCGATCACCGCCGGGTCGACCGGCGTGCCGGCCGGCAACAACTCCTCCCCGGCGTACGCCTCCTCGCCCGGCTCCCGCCACTCCCGCTGCGGGCGTGGCGTGCCGGCGACCAGCCCGTCCGGCGTACGGGTCGACTCCTCGACCCGCAGGATCGCGGTGGCGCCGGCGGGGACCATCGCGCCGGTGGCGATCTCGACGGTGCTGCCGTCGGCGGCCAGTGGGGGCGGGGTCTGCCCGGCGAGCACCCGGCCCACCACCCGCCACGGGCCGTCGCCACGCACCGCCCAGCCGTCCACGCTGGAGGTGGGGAACGCCGGCAGGTCGGTACGCGTGGTCAGCGGCTCGGCGAGGGTGTGCCCGTCGGCGTCGGCGAGTGCCCGGTCGACCGGGGGGAGCGCGGCCGCCAGGCCGACCGCGTACACCCGGGAGCGGGCCTCCTCCCAGCCGGCCGGCGGCGGCGCGGCGACCTGCGCCGCGGCGGCTGCGGTTTCCGTGCTCATCCGGCGAGCCTATCCCCGGCCGCGGGTGCGACGGGCCCAGGGCGCTTGGGTGGCGTCCGGGGCCGGGCGGCGGTGCGGGTGTCGGCGCACGGTCAGTGGTCGCCGCCGCGGAGCTGGTCGACGGCGTGGGTCAGGATCGGGCCGAGCACCGCCAGCCCGTCCTTCGCCCCGCCGCGGGAACCGGGCAGGTTGACCACCAGCATCCGGCCCACGACCCCGGCGAGCCCTCGGGACAGCGCGGCGGTGGGGACGTTGTCCCGGCTGTGCGCCCGGATCGCCTCGGCGATGCCCGGGATCTCGTAGTCGAGCAGGGCGCGCGTCACCTCGGGGGTCCGGTCGGTCGGGGTGATCCCGGTGCCGCCGCTGGTCAGCACCACGTCGACGCCCTCGTCCCGGGCCGCCCGCAGCGCGGTGCCGACCGGCTCGCCGTCCGGCACCACCACCGGGTCGTCGACCTGGCAGCCCAGCTCGCGCAGGCCCGCGACGAGGAGCGGACCGCTGGTGTCGGCGTACACCCCGGCGGCCGCCCGGTTGGACGCCACGATCACCCGGGCCCGGATCACGGCCGGTCCTCCGGCCGCACCCACTCGCCGGTCTTGCCGCCCTCCTTGCGCAGCACCCGCACCGCGTCGACGGAGGCGGCGGGGTCGACGGCCTTGACCATGTCGACCAGGGCGAGCCCGGCGACCGCCACGGCGGTGAGGGCCTCCATCTCGACGCCCGTCCGGTCGGCGGTCTTCGCGGTCGCGGTGATCTCGACGGTGTCGGTGGTGAGCCGCAGGTCGACGGTGACACCGTGCAGGGCGATCGGATGGCAGAGCGGGATCAGATCCGGGGTGCGCTTGGCCCCCATGATCCCGGCGAGGCGGCCGACGGCGAGCGCGTCGCCCTTGGGCAGGCCGTCGCGGCGCAGCAGCTCCACCACCTCGGCGGTGGTGCGGAGCCGGCCGGCGGCGACCGCGCGCCGGCCGGAGACCGGCTTGGCGGAGACCTCGACCATCCGGGCCGCGCCGGCCGGGTCGACGTGGGTGAGCTGGGCGGGTTCGGTCACGGCCGCGAGCCTATCCCTCGGGTACGACCAACCGCGTCGGGTCGGTGGGGAGGAGCGCCGCAACCGGTGCCGGTGGCGCTCCTCCCACACCTACCCGCCGGCAGGTCGCTGGGGGGGAACTCGCCGGCGGGCGTCCTCGTCGACTCGGCCCTTCCCCGTGCAGGGCCTCCCCCGATCGCCGACTGGCGGAACGGTAGCGGGCGCTGCGATAAGAAATCGATAAGACTGTTCGTTGTTCTCAGGAAGGCCCCTCGCCGAGACGACGACGCACCTCGTGTCGCTCGGGAACGCCCATCCGCTCGAAGATCGCCAGTGCGCGCAGCCAGCACCGGCGCGCTCCGTCCGGATCCGTAACCGAGGCGAGATCACCCAGGCCGAGCAGTGCGCGCCCCTGCTCGTATTGATGGGCGAACCGCGTCGACAGGTCCAGTGCGCGGCGATGGACTGCGCTCGCCTCGTCGGTACACCCCCGACAGTTGAGCGTCAGCGCGAGGTCGTTCAACGCGGCGGCCTGCACATGTCGTTCCCCAGAGTCAACGGCAAGGTCGAAAGCCATCTCGTGCTGCCTCGTCGCCTCCTCCAGCCGGCCCAGATGCCGGTACGCGATTCCCAGATCGTTTCGAACCTC
>NZ_RJLN01000170.1 GCF_003725545.1 Micromonospora solifontis
GGCGGCGCCGGTCGGCTCGGGACCGAGGCCGACGGCGGCGACCACGGGCGCGGTGACCGTGCCCAGCGTGGCCAGCTTGATCACCTCACCGGCGCCGCCGGTCGCGCCGAGCAGGGCCAGCGTCTCGGTCAGCTTGCCGTCGAACGCGGCGGCGATGCTCTCCGCGCCGCTGGCCAGCAGCAGGGTCGCGGCGGGTGAGCCGGACTCCTGCTCGGCGGTCTGGCTGTGCACGCCGATCACGATCGCGTCGACGGCGAGTTCGGCGGGGTCGGTGTCGACCAGGCTGAGGGTGGTGCGGGGCGATGTCACGAAAGCCACTCCGGGCGGGCCGGGCCGGTCGCTACGTCGCGTACCGGCGATGAAGGTCTTCCGGCGGCAACCTACCCGCCGGACGCGTTGCTGTCCCGCCGATGGGTGCAGGCGGGGCGTCCCGCCCGCACCCGATGGCGCGCAGGCGGGGTCCCGCCGATGCTAACCAGCGGGTCACGGGCCGGTAAGTTGCCACCCATGACCGAGGTGACCTCCGACGCCGCCGCGACCCGGCTGCGTCGTTCCCCGTTGCACGAGCGGCACACCGCGCTCGGCGCCAAGTTCGCCCCGTTCGGGGGTTGGGAGATGCCGCTGGAGTACGCCGGCGGCGGCGTGCTCAAGGAGCACACGGCGGTCCGTACCGGGGTGGGCGTGTTCGACGTCTCGCACCTGGGCAAGGCCCGGGTCACCGGGCCGGGCGCGGCGGACTTCGTCAACGCCTGCCTGAGCAACGACCTCGGCCGGATCGCGCCGGGCAAGGCGCAGTACACGCTGTGCTGCGACGACGCCACCGGCGGCGTGGTGGACGACATCATCGCCTACCTGCACGCCGACGACCACGTCTTCCTCATCCCGAACGCGGCGAACACCGCCGAGGTGGTCCGCCGCCTGCGCGCCGCCGCGCCGGCCGGGGTGGCGGTCACCGACGAGCACGAGTCGTACGCGGTGCTGGCGGTCCAGGGGCCGCGTTCGGCGGAGCTGCTCGGCGCGCTCGGCCTGCCCACCGACCACGACTACATGAGCTTCTCGGCCGCCACCCTCGACGGCGTGCAGCTGACCGTGTGCCGCACCGGCTACACCGGCGAGCTGGGGTACGAGTTGGTCGTCCCGGCCGAGCACGCGGTCGCCGTGTGGGACGCGCTGTTCGCCGCCGGCGCGGCGTACGAGCTTCGGGCCTGCGGGCTGGCCGCGCGGGACACGCTGCGCACCGAGATGGGCTACCCGCTGCACGGGCAGGACCTCTCGCTGGAGATCACCCCGGTGCAGGCCCGCTCCGGCTGGGCGGTGGGCTGGGACAAGCCGGCCTTCTGGGGCCGGGACGCGCTGCGCGCCGAGAAGGCCGCCGGCCCCCGGCGTACGCTGCGCGGGCTGGTGGCGGTGGACCGGGCCATTCCGCGCCCCGGCATGGCCGTGCACGTCGGGGACCGGCAGGTCGGCACGGTCACCAGCGGCACGTTCAGCCCCACCCTGAAGCAGGGCATCGCCCTGGCCCTCATCGACACCGACCCCAACCTCCCCGACGGCGACACGATCGAGGTCGACATCCGCGGCCGCCGCGCCCAGATGCGCCTGACCCGCCCCCCGTTCGTCCAGCCCTCCGTCCGCTGAGCCTCGCGTCGATCATGAAGTTGGCGGCACTCGGAGAGATCGACATCGCCGCCAACTTCATGATCGACCGGGGTCAGGGGGTGGTGGTGACCTCGGTGGGGGTGTAGTGGCGCATCTCCTCGATGCTCTGGGCGTAGGGGCGGATCTCGCGGAAGAAGGCGGGGAAGTGGGGGCCGGGGCGGAAGCGGTGGAGGTGGTCCTCCGCGGAGGTCCAGCGGATCCGGAGGACGTACGCGGCCGGGTCCTCGACGCAGCGGCTCAGCTCGTAGCCGAGGCACTCGGGCGCGGCGTCCAGCGCCTTCGCCGCCCGGGCGTACGCCGGGACGAACTCCGCCTGCCGCTCGGCCGGTACCCGGTACCTGATGTACTCGACGATCATGCCCACCAGCCCACACCGGCAACCGTGCGCGCACAGGTACGCACTTTCCGGTAAGGAGGGGGACCCCCGTGCCCAGGCGCTACCACTGCGCGGTGGAGGTGGCCGTCGACGTGCTCGGCGGCCGGTGGCGGCCGGTGATCCTCGCCCACCTCAAGGAGGGCGTGCACCGCTACGGCGAGCTGCGCCGCCGGATGCCGGATGTCAGCGAGAAGATGCTCGTCCAGCGGCTGCGCGAGCTGGAGGCGGAAGGCCTGGTCGCCCGGCGCGACCTCGGCACCCCGAAGGCCCCGCACGTCGAGTACCACCTCACCGAGGAGGGGCGCAGCCTCGGCCCGGTGCTGGCGGCACTGCACGCCTGGGGCCTGGCCCGGGCCGCCCGGACCGGCACCCCGATCGAGCCCTGAGAGCCGCTCAGTCGGCGGTCGGCGGCTCGCCGGCGTCCAGCACCGCCTGGGTCCAGCCGCCCTCGATCACCCCGGTGGTGTCCAGCACGGCCCAGTCGACGACGTCGGACGCCTCGACCACCACGGGGGCGCCGATCCGCACCGTCGGGTCCGTGGCCGCGTCGCTGGCGCTGGCGCCGACGATCCGTTCCGGGCTCTCCCAGGACGTCACCCCGGCCCAGACGTACTCGGGGCCGTCGTCGCCGGGCAGCCCGTACTTGATCACGAGCTGGGTCTCGGCGGGCAGCTGACCGGCGAGGAAGCGGGCCCGGACGTCGCCCAGCCCGGCCCGCGCGGTGGCGATCGCCTTGCTCATCGCGTCGCCCGGCCGGGCGTACCGGACGTCGGGCTGGATGCCGTTGAACAGGGTGGCGCAGGCGGCGGCGAAGTAGCGGCCGGGCGGCCCCGGGTGCCCCGGCGGCGGGCGGAGGGTGAGGAACGAGTCGGCGTCCGGGTCGGTCGCCGGGTCCAGCTCCAGGGCCAGCAGCACCGGCGCCGTCGCCCCGTGCTGCTCCGGGTTCCCGTACGCCACCGCGATGTCGTGCCCGGTCACCGTGGCCAGCACCGGAAGCTGCACGAACGCCGGCACCTCCTCGCCGGCCAGCCCTTCGGTCCACTCCCGCAGTAGCCGCCGCGCGGCGCCGGTCATCACCGCGCCCCAGGCCCGGGTGAGGTGGTCCGGCACCCCCTGGGCCTGCAACTCCAGCAGCCCGAACCGGCGCAGCCCCTTGGTGGTGAACCAGAGCCCGTCGGCGTCCGACGAGTACGGCACCAGCACCCAGTCGACCAGCCGGATCCGGCCCTGCTCGTCGGGGAGCGAGCGCAACGCGGCCGCCGGGTCGAGGAACTGGAGGCCGAAGACGTCCACCACGTCCCCGCCGACCGTCTCGGCGACCGCCGCGGCCACCGCCCGGGCCGCCCACTCGTGCGCCGGCGGCCAGCCCGGCCGGTACTCGGCCTGCACCACCACCAGGTGGGTGGCGGCGGCCAGCCGGGCCAGCTGCTCCTCGGTGGCCCCGAACGCGGTGAGCAGGTCCGGCGGCAGCTCGGGGAACTCGCTGATCGGCCGGGTGTCCACGGTCATCAGCGGGCTGTCCAGCATCTGCTTGGCCAGCCCGTGCACCGGTTCGGCGAGCCGGCCGGCGAGGCCCGCCACGGCCGTCTTCGGGCTGACCTTCGGCATCCCGGCGATGGGCACCAGATAGGTCGCGTCCAGCGACTCCGGGACCGGTACGGGCAGGAAGTCGTCCGTGATGAGCATGCCGTCCCCCTCGACACCGCCGGTGCTGTCGCCTGAGAACGCTACCCGCCCGGACGGGTGACGCTCAGCCGGACAGCACCAGTCCCAGGTAGGACAGCGTGGTGACGATCTCCACGGTGGCCCCGAGCACGTCCCCGGTGATCCCACCGAGCCGGCGTACCACATGCCGCAGGAGGCCCGCCGCGACGGCGAGCGCGGCGAGCACGGCGAGCGGCCCCTGCCACGGCCGGCCC
>NZ_RJLN01000171.1 GCF_003725545.1 Micromonospora solifontis
TCAGGCCTGTTCGCCGGTGCCCGCCGGAAGGACCTGCTCGGCCTCGGCGCGGGCGCCAGCCAGCACCTTCGCCTGCTGCGCCCAGGTCGTCACGCTGGGCGCGGCGCGCAGGCCGGCGGCCTTGATGGTCTCCCGCAGCGCCGCCTCGTCCAGCTCGGCGAGCTGCTGGTAGGTGCGGATGCCGGCGGCCTGCAGGGCGGCGGCCATCTTCGGCCCGACGCCCTGGATCCGGCGGAAGTCGTCCGTCGGCGCGTCGGCACCGGTCTCCGCCGCGGCCGGCACGACGTCCTCGACGGCGGCGCGCGGCGCGGGCACGACCGCCGGGTCGGCGCTCGCCTCCGCCGCGGCGGGCTCGGTGGCGACGGGCTCGGCGACGACCGGCTCAGTGGCGACCGGCTCAGTGGCGACCGGCTCGGCGACGACGGGCTCGGTGGCGACCGGCTCAGTGGCGACCGGCTCGGCGACGACGGGCTCGATGGCGACCGGCTCGCCGACCGGCTCCGGCTCAGCCGCGACGGGCGCGTCGGCGGCGCTGACCTCGGCGGACGTGGTGTCGGGGCGGTCGTCGGACGGCAGGGTGGCGGCCTGGGCGGCCAGGGTGGCGGCGGCCGGCGCGGCGTCCTGCTCGGCCGGAACCGGCTCCTCGGTCACCGCGGCCGGCGCGGGCACCTCGTCCACGACGGCCTCCGGCCGCTCCTGGTCGACGGTGGCCTCGGCCGCCGGCGCACCCTCCACTGTGGTCGTCGCCGGGCCGGCGGTGGTCCGCCGACCGCTCACCACCCAGCCGACCACCAGTCCCACCAGCAGGGCCAGGATCACGACCAGCCATTGCCCGAAACTCGACGGCACGGCGAACCTCCTCATATGTGTGTGCGTGACAGTCGCGGAAAACTCGGGGCAGCTTCGCACACGCACCGCGGCGGCGACAGGGAGGTCCGCCGCTTCCGTCGCTGCTGGGACGGGGTGGTGCCGGCCGGTGGCGGTGGGATGACCGAGCGTGCGCCCCGGCCACAAGGGGGCGTCCCGGACCCTGGTGCCATCAGGGGTCCGGGACGCCGGTCCGGTGGGCCGCGTCAGCGCAACGGCCGGGGCGCCGGTGTGCCGGCGGCGTCCCAGCTGTAGAAGCAGTCGGCCACGGCGTCGCGCGGGGAGCGCCAGGTCGGCAGGTACGGCGACGTGTGCGCGGAGAGCCGCTCGTTGACCGTCCGGTACAGCGGGTGCTCGCGCGCCCCGGCCGCCACGTCGGGTTCGACGTCGCTGGTCTCCATCAGGTGCACGCAGAGGTCGTGCAGGTAGTACAGGGAGCGGTGGCGGACGCCGGTCAGGCGGGGCAGTTCGGTCGCGTCGGACTCCGCGAAGATCTGCGCCACCCGTCCCTGCGCGCCGGGCACGATCCGGCTGACGACCAACAGTCGGCTCATCGGTACCCCTCTCGCCGGTGCGGCCTCCGCGGGAAGCTGCGGACGCCGTGTGTGCCACAGCGTGGCCGGCGAACTGTCACCTCGCCGTCACCGCCGGTCGTGCCGCGGTGACATCGCTCGTGACGTCCCTTGTGGCCGGCGCCGCCGGCTCATCGCTGCCCCGGACCGGTGGGCGAGTTCGGACCGCGCTGCGCCGCCGGGGCGCCGGGTGGGCCGGTGCGGTCGGTGCGGCGCGGCGGCGGCTCCCGCCGGGTGGCGCGCCGGATCGGGGCGAGCGTGTCGGCGAGCAGCGCGCACATCGCGGCGGAGGGTTCCAGCCGCAGCTCGCGCAGGAGCAGGTCCCGGTAGACGTAGAAGGCGTGCACCGCCTCGAAGGCGTTGCCCTCGGCCAGGTGGATCCGGACCACCAGCCGGTGCGGCGTCTCCCGCAACGGTTCGGCCGCCATCGCCTCGAGGGCCGCTTCGAGGGCCTCGCCGTGCCGGCCGGCGGCGAGGTGGTTGCCGGCGAGCTCCTCCAGCATGTGCAGCCGCAGCTGGCGCAGCCGTTCCCGTTCCAGCAGCACCCAGTCGTCGTACCAGCCGGGCAGCAGGTCGTGCCGGGCGGTGGCGCCCGCGGTGGGGGGCAGCTCGCCGGCGCGGACCCGGGCGGCGGTCTCGACCAGCTCGTCGACGTCGAGGTGGACGGTGTCACCGAGCCGGACGGTGTCACCATCGGTGAGCAGCGGGCAGCACGGGTCCTGGCGCAACCGCCACAGGGCGGTCCGCAGTGACGACAACGCCCGTTCCTCCGAGGTCTCCGGCCAGAGCAGGCCGGCCAGGTGGCTGCGGGTGGCGGACGGCTGCAGTCCGATCAGGGCGATGACCCGTTGGAGTCCGCGCGGCACCACCACCGGGACGTCGTCGTGCAACAGCCGGAAGCCGCCCAGCAGGTGCAACGACACCCTGGGGGCGGAACGGTCGCCGGCCGTCGGCATTCTCGATTGACCGGACACGGGCGCACCCCCTGCACCGGAACCCACGTCCCGACCATCTGCTGATGCCCGGCTCGGCTGCCCGCGACCCCGATGTCGGAGCGGCTGCGCCGCCGTGGCGGGTGCCGCTGTGGCCGGGCTGACAAGAACGGAGATTATCAACGATGATTACGCTGGGTCAACGGCACGTCATCAATGCGACCGTCCGCCCTGGACTCGTTCAAAACTGCGTTGAACTGCGAAAAAGTGTCGTCATGTGGATTGGGGAAGATGACCTTCCCATAGCTTGCGCACAGTTTGCGTCAACGCAGCGTCACAATCGGCCGACCCGGATGGCGGCCCGATGACGCCGCGTTGACGGCCCCGGCGGCACCGTGTCGGCAGTCGTCCGGCGGACCGGTGGCGCCCGCCCCGGAACGCATCCCAGGGGAGGCTGTCCATGGACCGCTCGCTCATCGTCGCCAAGGTGCTGCCGACCGCCGAGGACCGGGTCGCCGAGATCTTCGCCGAGTCCGACGCGACCGACCTGCCCGGGCTGGTCGGCGTCCGGCACCGTTCGCTCTACCGGCTGCACGACCTGTACGTGCACCTGCTGGAGACGGAACGGCCGACCGGGAGCGCGGTGGAGGACGCCCGGGGCCACCCCGAATTCGTCCGGGTCAGCGAGCGGCTGCGGCCGTACATCTCGCCGTACCTGCCGACCTGGCGGTCCCCGCGGGATGCCATGGCGCACTGCTTCTACCGGTACGACGCGCCCGGGCGGCGGCCGTGACCACCACCGCGCCCCGCGACGAGCAGCTCTGGTCCCGCTGCGACGGATGCGCCTCCCTGCTGTACCGCAAACGGCTGCGCCGCAATTTGGAGGTCTGCCCCGAGTGCGGGTCGCACGCCCGGCTCGACGCCCCCGACCGGGTGGCGCAGCTGGCCGATCCGGAGTCGTTCACCCCGCTGCCGGAGCGGGCCGTCCGGATCGACCCGATCGGCTTCGTCGACGCCCTGCCGTACCCGCACCGGCTGAGCGCCGCGCGCGCCGGCACCGGCCTGGACGAGGCGGTGCTCTGCGGCACCGCCCGGATCGGCGGGCACCCGGTCGCCCTCGCGGTGATGGACTTCCGTTTCCTCGGCGGCAGCCTCGGCTGCGCCGTCGGCGAGCTGATCACCCGGACCGCCGAACACGCGCTCGCGGCGGAGGTGCCGCTGGTGCTGGTCACCGCCTCCGGCGGCGCCCGGATGCAGGAGGGCGCGCTGTCGCTGATGCAGATGGCCACGGTCAGCCAGGCCGTCGCCGGGCTGCGCGAGGCGGGCCTGCTCACCGTCAGCGTCATCACCGACCCGACGTACGGCGGGGTGGCCGCCTCCTTCGCCACCAACACCGACGTGGTGCTCGCCGAGAGCGGCGCCCGGATGGGCTTCGCCGGCCCCCGGGTGATCCGCCAGGTCACCGGCGCCACCCTGCCCGAGGGCTTCCAGACCGCCGAGTTCCTGCTCCGGCACGGGCAGGTGGACATGGTGGTGCCCCGGCACGCGCTGCGCGGCCGGCTGACCGC
>NZ_RJLN01000172.1 GCF_003725545.1 Micromonospora solifontis
CGCTCGAGGTACGCCCGCAGGTATCGGTAAAGCGTGGCGGTCTCGGGAAGCGCGATGCCGGATTGGTGTGCGGCGAACGCCGCCCACGCGGGTGCTCCAGCGGACTGGATGAAGGCGTTGCCCGTGACGGTGATCGCGTTCGTGATCTCCGAAACGTGGTGTTGCGCGCCTGCCCGGTGCACAGCCCAGGTTTTGCCCACCACCTGCGTGGTGTCGTCCTCTTCGCTGTCCTCGAAGGCCAGGAAGCTGAATGCGGTGTGTTCTGCCGCGGTCATGTCCTCCGCCGTCAGCGCGCCGGAGAGTACGTCGTGGATGAGCCCGTCCAGTGCGCTGCTCAGTTCTGACGAAGCGTCTTCGTCCTGCAGAAACTCTGCGTTGCGGACAGCCCGCTGGGCATCGGCCGAGGAGCTGAGCACGAAGGCCTTGTTCGGCACAACGATAGCCATCGAGCGAGGGGCAACGTGGGCGCGGCCAGCACGCCCGATCGCGTTCAGCAGTTGTGCACGGGTTTGATCACGCCGTTGTTGTACGGTGGATGCGTTGTCGTAGCCGATCTCGGTGCCGCCGATGACGACGGCGGTGGCGGGCAGGTTGAGCCCTTGTGCCATGGTTCCGGTGGCGTACATGGCGACGGCAAGGCCGCGCTCAAATGAGATTTCGCTGGCGCGCTGCTCTTCGCGGAGCAGGGCACTGGTGTGGACGGCGACGCCTCGCCGCAGATGTGCGCGAAGCGCCGACGGTGCGCCGAGTTCGAGCTCGGCCAAGTGCAGCAGGGCTTCGACGGTGCTGTCGTTTGGCACAACGGCGAACTGCGTCATGCCCGCCGCGTGGAAGCTGTCGTGCTTGCTGCGGGGCAGGAAGGCGAGGATCCTGTCGCCACGCAGGCCGAGGCGCTGCACGATCGCCGCGGTGGCCGGGGTGCAGTAGCCGGCGGGGTCCCAGCGGGCGTCCCGAGTGACGGCGACAGGGACTTCGATGTCGGTCTGCACGAGCGCGTAGTCGTTGACAGCTTGGCTTGTCCACGCGCCCTGCAGGCCGGCAAGCAGGGCGATCGGCGTGTTGAACTTCTGCTGTACGCGGCGGGGCGGTAGTGCCTGAAGCTGTTGGTACGCCGCATTGGCGGCTGCGATGCCGCGGTCGCGGTCGATGCCGGCGATCACGCGGAGGGTGCGGGTCGGGCGCCAAGGTTCGTTGATCACGACTGTGGGCGTTCCGGTCGCCCGACTGAGCCATGCTCCAAGCTCGGAGGGATTGGCGATCAGGGCGGACATCAGCAGCAGTCGCGCCTGCCGGGCGCGGTGCAGGATCTCTGCGACAACCAACTCGGCGATCACACCGCGGCTGGCCCGGTCACCGAGGAGGTGCGCTTCGTCAAAGACACACAGGGCCAGTTCCTGGAAGGCCTCCGGATTCTGCCGTAGCGCCAGCGAGCACTTCTCCGGGGTCATGACGAGGACCTGCCGGTCCTCGATCTGTCCCAGGGACTCACCGATCAGCTGTGTGTACTCGGCACCGCCCAGGAACTCGCGCACCGTCGCCCGGCCGAAGACGTCGGCAACCTGTCGGCGGATCTGGCCGACGAGCGCGTTGGTCGGTGCGAGGTAGAGGACCCAACCCCGGCATAGGGCTTGACTTATCGCCAGCTCGGCGACGGACGACTTACCTGAGTTGGTGGGTACCGCGACCACGGCATGAGCCTCGGGCCCGGGCAGCGTTGCCTGCGCGTATTCCTGAGCGGCGGGCCAGAGCAGCGGCCGAGTCGCGGCGCGGTCGCGCTGGTAGGCCGCAAAGCGATCCCCGGTGTCCTGCGGCGGAGGCGGTACGGTTCGCAGCGCCCGGAAGCCAGTCTCATCGCAGGCGGCGGCCAGCAGGAGCAGCAGATGATAGAGGTCGGGGTGCGCGGCCGGCCGTGCGGGTACCTGGTCCCGGTTCTCGAGCCGCTCGGCGAGGGCTCGCAGTGCGCTGCCGGCGTTCGGGTCGGCCCCGGTGCGGAACATGAGCCAGTCGAGATGGTCGGCGACGTGGACGCCGATCCGGCGCCACAGTTCGTGTCGAATCAGGATGCGAGTCGGATGTGCTTGCTGGTCGAGTGTCGGGGCAGCCACCTCGGCCGCTGGTGTCAGGCGGCAGAGTCCCACGATCCGCTGCACCGCCCAGCTGGCGATCGGTCCTTCGGGACTGTCGGCGCCGAGTTCCTCGGCGCCGATGCCGGAAACCGTCAGCGCCGCGTTGGCGTCGTACCCGGCGATCAGGTAGAGCAAGGCGGCCTCGACACGCTCAAAGGTGCGTTCGGACCCGAACAACCAGAAGCGGAAGCCGTTGCTCGTTCCGCCTTGCTCGTCCGTCTCGTCGGCGTCTGCCAGGTCGTGCGCGATGGTTAGGGCCTCTGCGGCGACGAAGGCACAGGCCTGGACCATGAGCTGTTCGGCTTGTAAGGGAAGGATCGCGTGCAGTTCCAGCGCCGTCGCCAGCCGGCGAAGCGTCTCCGCCGACGCCGTTGCAGGCTGATCCGCGCCCAGCCGCGGGCCGGTGGTCTCGAGCCAAGCCGTGGTGAGGATCCGACGAATCTCATCAACGGTCAGGTCGGCGATCGTGGGCAGTGCTGCCAGCAGGGCGTTGATTCCCCGGTTGAACACTAGACGACCACCTCATCGACCGCTGCTCGCATCGCGTCCGCGACGGCGTCGAAGAACGCGTGGAAATTCGGCAACTGTACGACGATGACTCGACGCCGCTCGTGCGGCGTCTTCAACCGAGCGAACCTGGGTCGAGCGGTCGTGAAGTCGTAGTCATCCTGGTAGACAACAATCGGCAGGTAGGACGCGTTGTCGCTCCAAAGCGAGTCCTTGACTTGTTCCTTGAGACCCGGCTCCAGAACGTAGCGGAACGCGGAAAGCCGGGCGCGCAGGTCTGGACCGTGGATGCCCGCCTCCACTTCAGCGAACAAGTTGAGCGCCTCGCCGAGGTTGGTGCCCGCGTTCGACTCAGTCGACTTGCTCTCGCCGATGGACACACCGAGCACGTCGTTCTGCACGTAGGTGCCCACCGAGTCCAGGCCCTGCCGGGTCACCGTCTGATGCATCTCAGACAACGTGCAGATCCGGCCGTCGACACATGAGGTCTCCCGACGGGCGCTGAGCGTCAGCAGGGCGTGCCCGACACCTTCGCCGATCCATGCGTTCCGACGCGTGTCGCGGACCTGCCGCTGCGCGTCCGTTACAAAGACATTGTTGTTGCCGATCAGCGACGTGACGGTTCTACGGATCTCTTCGCGGCGGTCGATGCCTCGCGCCAGCAACTCCTCCGACAGTTGAGCGTCTATGCCCACGGCACCGGCCAGCGTGCCGACGAGGTACCGACCCACGGCGACGGGGACCTCTACGGCGTCTAGCCCGGAGACGATGACGACGATGTGGCTCGGCGCCGTGGTGCCGGGGTGGAAGACAGCACATCTCTCAATGTCATCGAGCGCTCCGTTTAGCAGGTCGATCACGCTGCCCGCGCCAACGTCCAACCCTGCTCGCCTCCCTTCCGCTCCGAGGTGTGTGCATACGCCGTCTGGCCCGGTCGTTCGCAGACGGGCGCGGCGCCCGCGTTGCCGGCCCTCGGCTTACCCTGCGCCTGACGGCGTACTAGG
>NZ_RJLN01000173.1 GCF_003725545.1 Micromonospora solifontis
CGGAGGCGGAGGCCCCGGGGGGTGGCGCGGAAGCCGGCGGCGGTCAGCGCGTCGCGCAGCGGCGAGGAGTGCACCGCCTCGCCGTCGGCGCGTTCCACCGAGATCGCGCCGAGTGCCCCGGAGTGCACCGCGTCGGCGAGCGCCTTGCCGGCGGACCCCAGGGTGTCGGCGTCGTCGGTGAAGGAGAGGATGGTCCGGCCGCCGCGTTCCACATAGAGCACCAGGTCGCCGCCGACCAGCACGACCAGCGCGCCGGCCTTGCGCCCGGCCCGGTGCCCGGTGGCCGGTGCCGCCCCGTCGCCCGAGTCGACCACCCGTTCCGGCCACGGCAGCGCCGCCCCGTACGGGTTGGCGGGGTCGGTGGCGGCGAGCACCACGGTCGGGCCGCCGCCCCGCGCCCGGCCCTCGTCGACCGGGTCGGCCAGGGCGCGGAGGCGGTCGACGGCTCCGGGCACCGCGAACTGGGCCGCGCCCAGCCCTTCGACGAAGTAGCCGCGCCGGGCCGCCCCGCGTTCCTCCAGTGCGGACAGCACCGGGTAGACGGCGGCGAAACCGCCGGTCACCTGCTCGGCCACGACCGCGCCCCGGGTGACCACGCCGTGCCGTTCCAGCAGCAGGTCGGCGAGGGCGGCGGCCCGGCGGGTGGGGTCGAGGTCGCGGTCGGGCAGCCGGGACCAGCGCCCGGCCACGGTGGGCGGCCCGCCCCGGCTCGGCAGGGCCATCCGGCCGGGACGGCGGTAGCGGGTCCGCGGCGCGGACGGCCGGGCCCGGTGGGCGCCACCCCCGCCCAGCGCCGCCCGCAGCGGAGCCAGGGTGTCGTTGGTCAGGTGCCCGGCCCAGACCAGGTCCCAGATCGCGACCGTGAGGGGGGTGTCGTCGGTGGAGCCCATCCGGTCGGACAGCGAGCGGAAGAAGAGCGCCTGCCCGTCGCCGAGCGCGTCCAGCACGGCCTCGTGCAGCGGGGTCAGCGCCAGCGCCTCGTCCGGCGGGGGCAGCAGCAACGGCGCCACGTCGGCGTACGCCAGGGTGACCCAGCCGTCCCCGCCGGAGATCGCCCCGGCTCCGGCCCAGACCACCTCGCCGCTGGCGCAGAGCTCGTCGAGCTGGGCGGGGGAGTAGTCGGCCACCCGGGCGGGCAGCACCAGGCGTTCCAGCGCGGACGCGGGAACCGCCGCGCCCTGCAACTGCTCGACGGTGGCGGCGAGCGCCTCCACGCCCCGGGCCGACGAGCCGACCTGCTGCCAGCGGGGCAGGAACGACGCCAGCGCCCTGGGCGGCACCGGCTCGATCTCCCGGCGCAGCGCCGCGAGGGAGCGGCGGCGCAGCAGGCGCAGCACCTCGGCGTCGCACCACTGGGTGCCGACGCTGTCCGGGGCGAACTCGCCGGAGACCACCCGGCCGGTGCCGGCGAGCCGGCGCAGTGCCTGCTCGACGACGTACACGCCGAGACCGAACCGGGCGGCGCAGGTGGCCGCCGCGAACGGGCCGTGGGTGCGGGCGTACCGGGCGACCAGGTCGCCGAGCGGGTCGGCCACCGGCGCCAGGTACGCCTCGGCCACCCCGACCGGCAACGCCACCCCCAGTGCGTCGCGCAGCCGGGCCGCGTCCTCCACGACCACCCAGCGCTCCTCGCCGGCGAGCCGGACCCGCAGCACCCGCCGGGCCGCCTCGAGATCGGCCGGCCACGCCGCCGGTACGCCCCGCTCGGCCAGCTCCGCCTCGCTCAGGTCGCCGACCACCCGGAGCAGCTCGACCACGTCCTCGGCGTCGCGGGGCCGGCGCTGCTCGGTGCGCCAGCGCAGCTGCCGCTCGGTCTCGGCGAGCACCGCCGGGTCGAGCAGCTCCCGCAGGTCGACCCGGCCGAGCAGCTCACCGAGCAGGGCCGAGTCGAGGGCCAGGGCGGCGGCCCGCCGCTCGGCCAGGGGCGCGTCACCCTCGTAGAGGAAGGCGCCGACGTACCCGAAGAGCAGCGAGCGGGCGAACGGCGACGGGCGCTCGGACTCCACCTCGACCAGCCGGACCTTGCGGGCGGCCAGGTCGCGCATCAGGCTGGCCAGGGCCGGCTGGTCGAAGACGTCCTGGAGGCACTCGCGGGCGGCCTCCAGGGTGACCGGGAAGTCGGCGTACTCGCGGGCCACGTCAAGGAGCTGGGCGGCGCGCTGGCGCTGCTGCCAGAGCGGCTGCCGGCGGCGCGGATCACGGCGGGGCAGCAGCAGGGAGCGGGCCGCGCACTCCCGGAACCGGGAGGCGAACAGCGCGGAGGTGCCGACGGACTCCTCGACGAGCTGGGCGATCTCGTCGGGCTCGAAGACCACCACGTCGGCCCCGGGCGGGGTGTCGGCGGTGTCCGGCAGCCGCACCACGATGCCGTCGTCGGAGGGCATGACCTGGGCGTCCACGCCGTAGCGCTCGGCGAGGCGGCGGCCGATCGCCAGGGCCCACGGGCCGTTGACCCGGGCGCCGAGCACCGAGTGCACGGCGAGCCGCCAGTCACCCAGCTCGTCGCGGAACCGCTCGACCACCACCGTCCGGTCGTCGGGCAGCGAGCGGGTGGCGGCCTGCTGCTCGCGCAGGTAGGCCAGCAGGTTGCCGGCGGCCCAGTCGTCCAGCCCGCCGGCCCGCAACGCGGCGACGGCCTCGTCGTCGCCCTGGCGCAGCAGCGCCCGGACCCGGGCGCCGATGGCCCGGCCCAGCTCGACCGGCCGGCCGAGCTGGTCGCCCTTCCAGAACGGCATCCGCGCGGCCTGGCCGGGGGCGGGGGAGACGAGCACCCGGTCGGGGGTGATCTCCTCGATCCGCCAGGACGACGAGCCGAGCAGGAACACGTCGCCCACCCGGGACTCGTAGACCATCTCCTCGTCCAGCTCGCCGACCCGGGCGGCGCGTTCGGCGCCGGCCAGGAAGACGCCGAACAGCCCCCGGTCGGGGATGGTGCCGCCGCTGGTGACGGCGAGCCGTTGGGCGCCGGGCCGGCCGGTGAGCACGTCGGTGGCCCGGTCCCAGACCAGCCGGGGGCGCAGTTCGGCGAAGGCGGTCGACGGGTAGCGCCCGGAGAGCATGTCGAGCACCGCGTGCAGCGCCGAGTCGGGCAGCTCGGCGAAGGGGGCGGCCCGGCGGACCAGCACGGCCAGGTCGCCCAGCCGCCACGGCTCCAGGGCCACCATCGCGACGATCTGCTGGGCCAGCACGTCGAGCGGGTTGCGCGGGTAGTGCAGCTCCTCGATCGCCCCGTCGGCCATCCGCTCGGCGACCACCGTGCAGGAGAGCAGGTCGCCCCGGTGCTTCGGGAACACCACGCCCCGGGAGACCGCCCCCACCTGGTGCCCGGCCCGGCCGACGCGTTGCAGGCCGGCGGCGACGCTCGGCGGGGCCTCGATCTGCACCACCAGGTCGACCGCGCCCATGTCGATGCCGAGCTCCAGGCTGGAGGTGGCGACCACGGCGGGCAGTTGCCCCGACTTCAGCGCCTCCTCGATGTGCTTGCGCTCCTGCCGGGAGACGCTGCCGTGGTGGGCCCGGGCGATCACCGGCGGGGCGCCGGTCGCCGCCCCGGACTGCGCCATCACCTCCGCTGGCTGGCGCG
>NZ_RJLN01000174.1 GCF_003725545.1 Micromonospora solifontis
AAGGACCACCGCACCCACCCGGGACCTGCGGAGAGCCCGGTGCCCTGCAAGGGGCACGCCGGGTTCGGGAGGCGGCTCGGGGAAACCCACCGGTGGAAACATCGGCAGGGCGCCCCGAGCCGACCTCACCGCCACTCCGGTATCGGTCTGCACACCCCGGCATCGGTGCACTACGGCACCGCCGGCGACGTGCACGACCAGCGGCAGCGCACCCTCGACGCCGCCTGGCGAGTCCACCCGGACCGGTTCACCCGCCGCCCCCGACCCCCGGCCCTACCGACCACCGTGTGGATCAACAAACCAGCAGCTCAACCCACAGATCTACAGAACACCTGACCACGAAAACGTCTCACTTGACTTGACAGGTTCCGCGAGCGAGGCGACGGCGACCGTAACGGCAGCCTGCTGCGCTACCGCGACGGTCGGCCGCTGACCTACCGGCGCTACGACCAACTCTGGGCGAGGATCGGGCAGCATCTGCGGTGGGTGCACACCCAGCAGATCAGTACGCATTGGCTGCGGCATACCACCCTGACGTGGGTGGAGCGCACCTACGGTCACGCCGTGGCCCGCGCCTACGCCGGCCACACCGACAGTGGCGG
This sequence comes from Micromonospora solifontis, assembly GCF_003725545.1. GTDB lineage: Bacteria > Actinomycetota > Actinomycetes > Mycobacteriales > Micromonosporaceae > Micromonospora > Micromonospora solifontis. The sequence goes on from NZ_RJLN01000174.1 coordinate 603, forward strand.
GAGCGGCTCGACGGCCACCTATGTGCGGGCAACTCTGCAGGAGGTCGCGGTGGCTTTGGCCGGCCTGACCGGCGAGGACCATCCGCTCGCCGCAGAAGCCTAACTGGATCACCCGGTGGCCTCCCTCGATCATCGAGGGAGGCCACACTTTTCTTTGCACGGGCGTTTCAAGATCATGAGTGTGGTGTGAGTGACTGGTCGCGGTCTGGCCACAGTGGCGTGTCGCGCGGCGGGGTGGGGACGAAGCTCCGGTAGGACGAGGTCTTCTCACGGATCTTGTCTTGACGGAGCTTCGTCGTGGTGCAGTGTGTCATGTCCGACGCTGATGTGGCGTCGGTTGCGGGTGTCCCGGTAGCTCAGGCATGCGCTGACCTGCTGGAGTTGCTGGCCGGGGTGTCAGATGGCCGGTCGTCGCAGGGCCGGGATCATCCGGCGGCGGTGGTGTTGGCGCTGGTCGCGGCGGCGACGGTGGCGGGGATGACCGGTTACACGGCGATGGCGGGCTGGGTGGCCGACGTGCCGCAGCCGGCGTTGACCGACTTGTATCTACGGGCCGGTGTGCTGCCGGCCGGTCGGCCGTCGAGGTCGACGTTGTGGCGGGTGTGCACCGATACCGATCCGCAGGCCCTGGACACCGCGACCGGGGCCTGGACGACGGGCCGCCGATCAGGCCTCGATCCGGTGGCCGAGGCCTTGCCCGAGAACGATCCGGCACCGCAGCCCGCACCGGCGGACCTGGTCCGCTTGGACGGCAAGACCGTCTGCGGCGCCGTTGACGCCGACGGGCAGCAACTGCACCTCTCGCGGCGTTGGCCGGTGGCGTCGAGCCCGGCACACCCGCTGTGGTGATCGGCCAGGTCGACGTCGCCGGGGCCAAGACCAACGAGCCGGCCTGCGCCCGCGACCTGCTCGAAACCCTCGACCTCGACGGCAGGACCGTCACCGCGGACGCGTTGCACACGGTCAAGGCCACCGCCGAACTCATCCACGCCCGCGGCGGCCATTTCCTGTTCCCGGTCAAGGAGAACCCGCGGTCCCTGTTCGACGCCCTCAACACGCTGCCCTGGCCGAGGGTGCCGGTCGCCGCCAGCCGCATCGACACCAGCCACGGGCGGATCACCCGGCGTACGATCCAGGTCCTACCCGCCCCGCCCGACCTGCCGTTTCCCCACGTCAACCAGATCTGGCTGATCGAACGCTACGTCACCGACGCCGCCGGTCGGAACCTCAGCGCCGCCGCCCAACTCGGCGTGGCCAGCCACACCCCCGAGCAGGCCAGGCCTGCCCAGATCGCCGCCTTCAACCAGGGTCATTGGGCCATCGAATCGCTGCACTGGATCAGAGACACCTGCTACCGCGAAGACGCCAGCCAGCCGGGTCCGTACCCGCAACGGACCCCGTGTCCTGGCCTCCATGCGCAACCTGGCCATCAACGCCCTACGCCTGGCCGGACGCTACGACACATCACCGAAGCCACCCGCTGGGCCAGCCGCAACATGACCAGGCCCTTCACCATCCTCGGACTCGCATCATGATCTTGAAACGCCCGTGCTTTTCTTTGTGGGGAACCCGGCACTGTCGGCGCTCACGGAATTGCTCGATCCCCCGCAGGTCAAGCAGGCACAACAGGGCCCCATCGCGGAGATCCGCTCATTCGCCAACGGGCTCAGCAAGGACTGGGCCGCAGTCACGGCCTTCCTGACCAATGACCTGGAGTTCCGGCGCGGTCGAAGGCGTCGTGAACCGCAAAATGATCAAAAGGGAGCTGCACGGCCGAGCCGACCCCGAATTACTCCGCCGCCGGATCCTCCTCGCCGACTGACATCAACAAACGCCGATCATCAAGTTCGTGCCGGAGCCAGATCCCCGTTGCCGTTGACACACGGCCCGAGCCACTCGGTGCGGAACCGGTCGCCGACACCTGCGCGATAACGTGACTACATCGAGGCAGGAAACGACGCCGAACTGCTACCGCCGGCACGCACCGACCCCACGAGGCTACGGCAACGTGGGCAGAGGTGGCATCTCCGGCAGGCCAAGCTTCGACTGTACGAACTGAAGCATCACCCGTTGATGCTCGGCTGCCAGCCGTGGCAGGTCTTGTACGGATGTGCGGTGCAGGACTGCAGCGTCGAACCCGAAGTGGACTCTTACCACCTTCCGCCCCTTGCTAAGGCGGGGTTTGGGCACACCGTCCCATGTGTAAGAGGGGTAGGTCTCAAGGTCGGGTACGCCGGAGTTGCTCCACCAAGCTGCCCATGCAGGATCGGCGTCAATCGCCCGCTCTAGTTGATAGGCCGCGTCGTCGAAGTCATCACGTTCGGCCTTCACGTCGTACATATGACCGCTCATGTACCAGTTCCACCATTTGCCATGGCCGCCGGTGGCGCCGGCCCCGACTCGGGGGTCTTCGCTGTCGGCAGGCGGATCCAAGATCAGCTCGTCATCCCAGTCCAGCCCAGTGGCGCGTCGAAACGCCTGAGGCACTACCTCCAGGAGTTCCTCGGCGTCTGCCACGTGCCAGCGGCCCGACATAGCGTTGGCGTCGGCCACTACCGTCTGCCATGTGCTCTGGCCAGCGGCGACCACGGCGAGTCGTGCGTAGAGGAAGACGTCGTCGGACATGGGAAGTGCTGGAGCAGCGGCTGGTTCCGAGACATCCCAGACCGCCTGCGACAGGTGTTGCGGAGTGGCAAGTGCGCGTACCGCCGTCGCGAGGTCGTTGGCGAACTGCCGCACCTCAGCCTCTCCACCCGCGGCCAAGCTTTCGACAAGTCGCCCGCATCCTTCGGGATTAACCACGCCGTCCAGGGCGCTCACATGCGACCAGAACTTTTCGGAAATCACCGGGGCATCCTTCCAGAGCTTCGTGCCGATTGCCGCCTCGCCAGCTGCGGCCTGGCTGCACCTCCCGACGGCTAGGCACCTTGGAGTCTAGCGGCGAGGGGAGGCCCGGGCC
>NZ_RJLN01000175.1 GCF_003725545.1 Micromonospora solifontis
ACCGCCGCGAGCGCCGCCGGCCACGACCGCCCCGCCAGCTCCGCGAGCATCGCGGCCTGGAGCAGGAGTACGACCACCAGCGCGACCACGCCGAACGGCCCGACGTCCGGCTTCTTCATGATCTCCAGGGCCGCCGCCCCGCGCCGGTACGACCCCAGCGCGTCAACGGTGTCGGCCAGCCCGTCGAGGTGCAGCCCCCGGGTCAGCAGCGCGCCCGCCCCGACGGTGACCCCGGCCGCAACCAGCGGCGGCGCGAGCGCGGCGGTCAGCAGCAGCACCGCCGCGAGCAGCCCGCCGAGCAGCGCCCCGACAGCCGGGGCGAGGGCCATCGCGACACCCGCCACGTCCCGGTCGATCCGGTCGGCGGTGGCTCCGGGTCGCGGCGCGGCGTCGGACGCTGCGCGCCGGAGTCGCCGGGGCACCGGCAGCGTGGTGAAGGTGGTGACCGCCAGCCGGAGGCCCGCGGCGAGGCGTGCCTCAGTCGGCACGTCGGCCGGGGGAGACGGGCTCGTCGGGGCCGGTCGTGGTGGGCCCGGGGCCCGCGGGCTCCGGCTCGGCGAACTCCGGCTCGGGCTCCGGCTCGACGGTGGCCGGGCCGGGGCCGGCCGGCTCGGGCTCCGCGAAACCCTCGTCGTTCCCGCCGTCCTCGCCGTCGCGCAGCGACGGGTGCGCCGGCAGGCCGGCGGCGAGCGCCAGCGCCGAGCGCAGCAGCGGCAGGGTGGCCAGCGCGGTCGCCCCCTCACCCAGGTCCAGCCGGAGGTCCACCAGCGGGGTCAGGCCGAGCACGTCGGCGGCGAGCCGCACCGCCGGCTGGCCGCCGTGGTCCGGCAGCAGGCACCAGTGCCGGGCCTGCCCGGCGAGGTCCCGGCTGACCATGCCGGCGGCGACGCCGACCGGACCGTCCAGCAGCACCGGGAGCCGCCGGGCGGTCGCGCCGAGCAGCAGGCCGGTGGCCACCGCGACGTCGCCGCCGCCCAGCTCCGCCAGGATGTCCTTGGCGTCCCGGGGAGAGCGCCGGGTGCGGTGCAGCGCGTCCCGGACCGCCGCGCAGCGGACCATCCAGGCCGCGTCGTCGTACTGGCCGTGCTCGGTGAGCACCCGGCCCAGCACCGCCGGGGGTTCCGCCCCGGCCGTGGCCGCCAGCACCGCCGCGGCGGCCGCCTCGGTGCCGGCGCCGCACGCGGCCAGCACCAGCAGCTGTACGCCCGCGTCGGCGGCCTGCTCGGCCAGCCGCCAGCCGTACCGCAGGGCCGACTCGACCTGCTCGGCGGTGAGCGCCGGCCCGTCCTCGATGGCCGCCGAGGCGGGCGCCTCGACCACCTGGAGGCTCGCGCCGTTCTCCGCGGCCAGCCGGGCGAGGGCCCCCTTGCCGGTGCGCGCCTGCCGGGCGCGGCGCAGCGACTCGCCCGGCACCGCGCCGGCCGACGCGCCACCGGCGTGGTCGCCGTGCAGCAGCAGCACCCGGACCGAACCCCACGGCGCGGGAGTCGGGGTGCCCTGGGTGGCGCCGGCGAAGCCGACCACCCGCTCCAGCACGCCCAGGCCGCCGCCGGCCACGTCCAGGGTGGCGAGCCGGTCGACCGCCTGCGGGCCGGCGTAGTCGTCGGGCATGGGCAGTTCCATGCCGGGCTGGATGACCAGGCCGGTGGCGATCATCGGCAGCGCCATGGTGGGCGCGGCCCAGTCGGCGCCGGCCGTCGCGGGCGCCGGGGCGGGCGCGGCCGGCACGGCCGGGGTCAGCACCTCGGGCAGGCTCTCCTCCGGCGCGGTCCCGTTCACCGTCCCGGGTGCGACGGCCGGGGCGCCGGCCTGCCCGGGCCCGGCCTGCGCGGGCACCGCGGGGTGCTGCGGCGGCGGGCCGGCCGGCTTCAGCCAGGCGGGCTGGCCGGCCACCACGAGAACCACCGCGTCGCAGGCGTCGGCGACCGCCCGGTTGGTCGCGCCGAGCGCGTCGGTGAACGCCCGGCCCAGCGGGGTCGTCGGCACCAGCGAGAGCCCGACCTCGGGGGTGACCAGCACCAGCCGGGCGGCGCTCGCCCGGACCGCGTCGGCGAGCTCGGCGATGGTGGCCGTGTCGTCGGCGGGCTGGTGGGCGGGATCGAGCAGCACGGTCACCCAGCCGCCCAGGTCGTCGACGAGCAGCGTCTCGTTCGGCCCGGCCCCGGCGATCACGTCGGCCAGCCGGCGCGGGTCCGCCGCGGTCTCCTCGGTGGTCCAGCTACCCGGCCGGCGGGCGCGGTGCGCCGCCAGGCGGGTCGCCCACTCGGTGTCCTCCGGGTCCCCCTCGGGGGCGGTGGCCACGTACCGGACCGTGGGGGCGTCGGCGACCAGCGATTCGGCGAACTCGGACTTGCCGGACCGGATACCGCCGAGCACCAGGAGCGTGTTCCACCCGTCAACGGACATGCCCGTACCTTAAAGCCGCCGCGCGGCCCACCGCCCGCCGGCCCGGACGCCGACCGGCGGGCGGACGCGGGCGCTCAGCCGCAGTGCTCGAACGGGCTGCCGTAGCTGGCCCCGCCGGTCGACCCGCCCCACTTCACGCACTTCCCGGGGGCGCTGGCCCGGACCGGACCGGCGTAGAACTTGTACGCCCCGCTCTCCGCCTTCCGGTCCTGCCCCTGCACCTCCAGGTACGCCGACGCGGTGGTGGCCCGGCCGACGTCGGTGTCCTTGAGGGTGACCACGCAGTTCGTCCCGCTCGCGGTGTTGTAGAGCAGGTACACCCGGCCCTTGCGGACCCCGTTCGCGGTCAGCGTGGCCGAGTCGATCACCTGGTAGCCGGCGCCGCACACCTGCGTGGCCGTGTACGGCTGCTGGGCGGCGGGGGAACTGGTCGCCGGTCCCGGCGCGGGCGCCCCGGTGTCCCCGGGGGTCGGCTGCGCCCCGCCCGGCGGGGTGGCCGCCGCCGGGCGGCTCGGCGTGGCCGACGGCGACCGGCTGGGCCGGCCGGTCCGGCTCGGCGTCGCCCCGGGCGTCGTCCCGGCGCCCGGCCGGACGCTGACGGCGGGATCGGCGACCGCCGACTCCCCGGTCAGCGTGGCCGGCCGCGGCGCCGGGTCGTCCGGCGACCGCAGCGCCGCCACGGACCAGGCGGTCAGCACCGCGACGAGGACGACCGCGGCCGCCCCGGCCAGGGCGAGCACCCGGCGGCGTCCCGTCCGGCCGTCGGCCGGCTCCTCCAGCGTCGGTGGCACCCCGGACCCGGCGTGCCGCTCCTGCGCCGACCCGTGACCGCCGGCCGCCCCGGCCGCCCAGGCCGGAGCGGCCTGCCCCGCACCCGGGTACGAGCCGGCCGGGGCGGACCCGGGCCGGCCATCGAGCCCGGCCCCGGGCGCGGCGGCGCGGCCCGGTGCGAAACCGGCCGGCGTGCCGGCAGCCCCGCCGGATCCGGGTGCGGCGGTGCCGCCACTCGTTCCCGGTCCGAAGCCCGCCGGGGCCGTGCCGCCACCCGTCCCTGGTCCGAACCCCGCTGCGGCCGGGCCGCCCGTGCGCGGTCCGGAGCCCGGCGCGTCGCCCATGACCGGACCGG
>NZ_RJLN01000176.1 GCF_003725545.1 Micromonospora solifontis
GCCAGTGCCTCGGCGAGGCTGGTGTGCCAGTCGGGTAGGGGCGGTAGTTTCGCGGCGGTCCAGCGGTCGTGGGCCAGGACGCTGTAGCGGGGGCGGGTCGCGGGGCGGGGGAAGTGGTCGCTGGTGGTGGGGCGGATGCGGTCGGGGTCGAGGCCGTGGAGGGTGAACACGGCGCGGGCGAGGTGGTACCAGGTGGTTTCGCCGGTGGAGGTGCCGTGGTAGATGCCGGGGGTGGCGTGCCCGGCGAGGGCGGCGTCGGTGAGCGCGACGAGTTGTTGTGCCAGGTGGTGGGACCAGGTGGGTTGTCCGCGTTGGTCGTTGACCACGTCGAGCCGTTCGCGTTGGGCGGCGAGGCGCAGGATGGTGGTGACGAAGTTCGGGCCGTGTGTGCCGTAGAGCCAGGCGGTGCGGACGATGTAGCCGTTTTCCGGCAGTAGCCGGGTCAGGGCCTGTTCGCCGGCGAGTTTGCTGCGTCCGTAGGCGTTGACCGGTGCGGTCGGGGCGTGTTCGGGGTAGGGCTGGGTGGCGTTGCCGTCGAAGACGTAGTCGGTGGAGATGTGGATCAGCCGGGTGCCGGTGGTGGCGCAGGCCGCGGCCAGGTTGGTGACGGCGTGGCCGTTGACGGCGGTCGCGGCGTGTTCGTGGGTTTCGGCGGCGTCCACGTCGGTCCAGGCGGCGGTGTTGATGACCAGGTCGTGGCCGGTGACGGCGGCGCGTACCGCCCGCGGGTCGGTGATGTCGAGTTCGGCGCGGGTGGTGGCGGTGACCGACAGGTCCTCGCGGGCGTCCAGCACGGCCAGCAGGTCCCGCCCGAGCAGGCCGGCGGCGCCGGTGACCAGCAGCCGGCTCATCCGACGGCCACCGGGGCGGGGGTCTTCAGCGGTTCCCACCAGGCGCGGTTGTCCCGGTACCAGCGCACCGTGCGGGCCAGGCCGTCGTCGAGGGGGATGCTCGGCGCGTACCCCAACTCGGTTTTGATCTTGTCGATGTTCAGCGAGTAACGGCGGTCATGGCCCTTGCGGTCGGCGACCGGCACCACCCGCTCCCAGCCGGCGCCGCAGGCCTCCAACAGTCGGGCGGTGAGTTCCTTGTTGGTCAACTCGGTGCCACCACCGATGTGGTAGACCTCCCCGGCGCGGCCCTTGTCCTGCACCATCGCGATGCCCCGGCAGTGGTCGTGCACGTGCAACCAGTCCCGCACGTTACCGCCGTCGCCGTACAGCGGCACCGTGCCGCCGTCGAGCAGGTTCGTCACGAACAGCGGGACCACCTTCTCCGGGAACTGGTACGGCCCGTAATTGTTCGAGCAGCGGGTGAGCACCACATCCATGCCATGCGTGCGGTGATACGCCAACGCCAGCAGATCCGAGCCGGCCTTCGACGCCGAGTACGGCGACCTCGGCGACAACGGCCACTCCTCCGTCCACGACCCCTGCTCGATCGAGCCGTACACCTCATCGGTGGACACGTGCACGAACCGAGCCACGCCATGCCGCAACGCCGCGTCCAACAACGTCTGCGTGCCCAACACGTTCGTGGTCACGAACGGCCCCGCACCCACGATCGACCGGTCCACATGCGACTCCGCGGCGAAATGCACCACCACGTCATGCCCGGCCACCACCTCGTCCACCAGGACCGGATCGCAGATGTCCCCCCGCACGAACCGCAACCGCGGATCATCCCGCACCACAGCCAGATTGCCCAGATTGCCGGAATAGGTCAACTTGTCCAGCACCGTCACCACGGACGGTTCGACGGCCGGCACCCCCACGGCATCCCCGCCGGGCACACCCAGCAGCATCCGGACGTACTCCGACCCGATGAACCCGGCACCGCCGGTGACGAGGATCCTCACGAGTCGTGGAGTCTACGCGAAACCGCAGCACAGCCCGGGGGCCGGCGGCGACTTGGATCCCGGATTCCCGCTGGTGCGGGTAGTCTCCGCGGGTGCGTGGAATCCTTCTCGCCGGCGGCACCGGCTCCCGGCTCTGGCCGATCACCCGGGCGGTCTCGAAGCAGCTCATGCCGGTGTTCGACAAGCCCATGGTCTACTACCCGCTCTCCACGCTCGTCATGGCCGGAGTGCGGGAAATCCTGATCATCACGACGCCGGAGGACCAGGGCCAGTTCCAGCGGCTGCTCGGCGACGGCAGCCAGTGGGGCCTGCGGCTGGAATACGTCACGCAGGCCCGCCCGGAGGGCATCGCACAGGCGTTCCTGCTGGGCGCGGACTTCATCGGTGGCGAGTCCGTCGCGCTGGTCCTGGGCGACAACATCTTCCACGGCGCCGGCCTCGGCCGGCAGCTCATCCACCACGCCGACCCGGTCGGCGGCCGGGTCTTCGCCTACCCCGTGGCCAACCCGCAGGAGTACGGCGTGGTCGACTTCGACCACGCCGGACGGGTCCTGTCGATCGAGGAAAAACCGGCCCGACCCCGATCCCGCTACGCCGTACCCGGCCTCTACTTCTACGACAACCGGGTCATCGACATCGCCCGGAAACTCACCCCCAGCACCCGCGGCGAACTCGAGATCACCGCGGTCAACGAAACCTACCGCGAATGGGGAGAACTGTCCGTCACGGTCCTCGACCGCGGCACCGCCTGGCTCGACACCGGCACCTTCACCTCCCTGATGCAGGCCGCCGAGTTCGTCCGGGTCATCGAGGAACGCCAAGGCATGAAAATCGGCTGCATCGAAGAAGCCACCTGGCGGGCCGGCCTCATCGACGACGAACAACTACGCACCCTCGCCGAACCACTGACCAAGAGCGGCTACGGCACCTACCTGCTCAGCCTGCTCACCGAGCAACCCCACGGCGGGGCCAGCCGATGAAGATCCGACCGCTGAGCATCGAAGGCGCCTGGGAGATCACCCCCCAACAACACGGCGACCCCCGCGGCATGTTCACCGAGTGGTACCGCTTCGACCGCCTCACCGAAACGGTCGGACACCCCCTCCGACTCGCCCAGGCCAACCTCTCCGTCTCCGCACGCGACGTCATCCGCGGCATCCACTACGCCGACGTCCCACCCGGCCAGGCCAAATACGTCACCTGCGTACGCGGCGCCGTCCTCGACAT
>NZ_RJLN01000177.1 GCF_003725545.1 Micromonospora solifontis
GTACTAGTAGTGCTTTGTTAGGTTGGGACGAGTTGGCGGCAGAGAGGGCAGAACCCGAGCCAGGTCGCGAGTAGGTACTGCAGTTGCCGTAGAACGGCGTACAGGCTCAGGTCTGCCCCGCTGCTTTTGGGTGTGTCAGCCTCAGTTGGGTGAGGAACAGTTGGGCGGCTGCGGCGAGGGTGACGTGGCGGTGCCAGCCGATCCAGGAGCGGCCTTCGAAGTGGTCGAGGCCGAGGGCGGTTTTGAGTTCGCGGTAGTCGTGCTCGACGCGCCAGCGGCTTTTGGCCAGGCGGACCAGTTCGGCAAGGGGTGTGTCGGCGGGCAGGTCGGACAGCCAGTAGTCGGTGGGTTCGTCCTGGTCGGGGGGCCATTGCACGAGCAGCCAGCATTCGGGCAGGACACCGTCGTCACCGCGGTGGGGTCCGCGTCGGATCATCCGGCCGGCGGGACGCACCCGCAGGGCGAAGAAGTGCCCGCACAGTTCGCCGTCGGGCCGGTCCGGGGTGCGGTCGGGTGCGGGTAGCCGGGCACGCCAGCGCACCAGACTTGTTGCGTCGGCGCCGTGGGCGAGGGCGAGGTCCTTCAGGCTGCGGGCAGGGTGGGGGTACTTCGGTCTGGGGTGCTTGCCGACTCCGGCGTAGGGGACCTCGACGGGTTGGGCGTCGCCGGGTTGCGCGGTGGTGCTCGACGTGGTCGCCACGATGTAGCTGATGCCGCGTTCGGTCAGGCCTTGGCGGAACTCGGCGACCTGGCCGTAGCCGGCGTCGGCGGTCAGCAGCGGCGGACGCAGTCCCCATGCGGCCAACTCGTCGAGCATTTCCAGGGCCATCAGCCACTTCGGGCGGTACCGCTCTGTGTCGGGGACCTTGGATGCTGTGCGCCGCCGGCGGATCTGGTCGATCTGCTCGGCGGGCGGCACCTGCACGCGGGTGTGTGGTTTCTTCGCTCCGGCTTGGTCGAGGGTGACCGGCTGCTGGCGCAGCCTGCGGGCGTGCGGGTTCGCGGGCTTGCCGTCCGGGCCGGGGACGCAGGTGTCGTCCCAGGACTCCGGCACGAACAGCCGCCAGTTCAGCACCGCCGAGGCCGTGTCGGTCGCCGCGTGGACGCTGACGGCGATCTGACAGTTGGCGACCTTGCCGAGTGTGCCGGAGTACTGCCGGGCAACACACGCCGATGCCTTGCCGTCCTTGGGAAACCCGGTGTCGTCCACCACCCACACCTGCGGCGCCACCAGGTCGACCGCGGCCGTCGCCAGACGTCGTCGCACCCCGGCAACGTCCCATGTGGAGGAGGTCAGGAACTGCTGCAACTGCTGGTGATCGACCCCGAGTCGCTCGGCCATCGGCTGCATCGACTTACGCCGGCCGTCCAGCATCAGCCCCCGCAGATACCGTAAACCGGTAGCTCGCTGATCTGACCGCGGCAACCCCGCGAACACCCCCGCCGCGAAGTCCTCCAACTGCCCCCGCACCCGAACGAGTTCTCGCTCATCCACGCACCGGACCCAAGCACCAGCACGACGCTCATACAAGCGACACGCCACAACGACCTAACAAAGCACTACTAGGACGTGTCTTCAAAGGTTCACAACCATTGGAGTAGCGCGGCGATGGTGACGGTGGCCTGGTACGAGGTCGCGGTCTTGTCGTAGCGGGTGGCGACGCTGCGGCACTGCTTGAGCCGGTTGAAGCAGCGTTCGACGACGTTGCGCCGCTTGTAGAGCTGCTTGTCGAACACCGGTGGTCGGCCGCCTCGGCTTCCTCGCCGGCGGCGGTTGGCCTGCTGGTCGGCGCGTTCGGGGATGGTGTGCCCGATGCCGCGCCGGCGTAGGTCGGCGCGGATGGCCTTGGAGCTGTAGCCCTTGTCGGCGATGACGTGGTCCGGGCGAACCCGTGGCCGGCCTGGTCCTGGCCGTTCGACGCGGATCGCGGCCATGACGTGGGTGAAGCGGGTGCAGTCGTTGGCGTTGCCGCCGGAGAGCACGAACGCCAGGGTCCGACCCAGGCCGTCGCAGGCGAGGTGAATCTTGGTGGTCAGTCCACCTCGACTTCGACCGAGGGCGTGATCTTGTGGTTCGTCCGTTTCTCGGCGCCCCCTTTAGCGCCAGCGGCGTGCTGGTGGGCCTACACGATCGTCGAGTCGACCGAGACCAGCCAGTCGATGTCCCCGGCCGCGTCCGCGTCGGCCTGGACCCCGGCGAGCATCCGCTCGAACGTGCCGTCCAGGGCCCACCTGCGGAAACGGGTGTAGATCGACTGCCAGGACCCGTACCGGGCCGGCACGTCCCGCCACGCCGCCCCGGCCCGGATCTTCCACACGATCCCGTTGAGCACCCGCCGGTCATCGACCCGCGGACGACCACCAGTCACCGCCGACGGCAGATACCGCGACAGCGCTTCCCACTCGACGTCAGACAACTCGTAGCGACGACCCACGCCCTACATCATCCGACACCAAGATCCTTTGAAGACACCGCCTAGCACGGTGCTCCGCGCGTGGCCGCAGGCCGATGAACTGCGGCTTTTCGGTCTCTGCCCTTGTGTGCCGGTCGCAGCGGGGTATTGCTGTGGTCGCTTGCTAAAGATCAGCCAGGCGGCGTTCGTCATGGTCCACCGTGAGAGAAGGACCGCGGTGGACAGCGACTCGTTGCCTCTGCCCATGCGATAGAACCCTGACTCGGAACCTTCCGATCCGTCGTTCAGATGACCTTGCGGAGAGTGACGAAGGTGCGCCGGTAACCTGCCGCGTCCTCGACGGTCCGGGAGCATCTCCGCAGGTCCGGCTAGGCATCGGCGTCGACCGTCGCCGAGCGACCCCTGGAAGGTGGGCGCAAAACCCACTCAACCCCGGCGCGTCCGTGTCAGTTCTCCGACGTCCGAGCAGCCACGGAACGACCTGCTCCGTCCGCCGGGTGAGCCCTCGACTTGGCACTCGCGGTACTGGCTCGCGGGTCGCGAGTCGACGAGATCCCGCCGACCAGGCGGTGCCGATGGTCGATATCCTCGACAGTTGGTTGCCTAG
>NZ_RJLN01000178.1 GCF_003725545.1 Micromonospora solifontis
ATAGACCGGGTTGGTGGCGTACAGGTCCGCGCCCATGCCGGGGTACTGGCTGCCCTGACCCGTGAAACAGAACGCCGTCCGGCCGTCCTCGTCACCCGTGCCGGTGACGACCACGGGATGCGGCCGCCCCTCAGCGAGCGCGGCCAGCGCGGCGACGAACTCGTCCCGCTCCCGCGCCACCAGCACCGCCCGGTACGGGAACCGGGCCCGCCGGGCGAGCGCGTCCCCGACCTGGGCGGGCGTCACCTCCTCGTGCCCGGCCAGCCACGCCCCCAGCCGGCGGGCGTACGCGCGCAGCGCCGGCTCGGTCTTCGCCGACAGCACCCACGACACCCACCCGTCCCACGGGTCAGCGGCCGGTCCGGCGGCCGGTTCGACCGCGGGCGGCTCCTCCAGGATCACGTGGGCGTTGGTGCCGCTCACCCCGAACGACGACACCGCCCCACGCCGCGGGTGCCCGTTCGCCGTCCACGCGACCGGCTGGTCGAGGAGGCGGACGTTGCCGCTGTCCCAGTCGACGTGCGGGGTCGGCGCGTCGATGTGCAGGGACCGGGGCAGCAGGCCGTGGCGGAGGGCGAGGACCATCTTGATCACACCGGCCGCGCCGGCGGCGGCCTGGGTGTGGCCGATGTTCGACTTGATCGACCCGAGCCAGAGCGGCTGGTCGTCGCGCCGCTGTTGGCCGTAGGTGGCGAGCAGGGCCTGGGCTTCGATGGGGTCGCCGAGGGTGGTGCCGGTGCCGTGCGCCTCGACGGCGTCGACGTCGGCGGGGGTGAGACCGGCGTTGGCCAGGGCCTGCCGGATGACCCGTTCCTGGGAGGGGCCGTGGGGTGCGGTGAGGCCGTTGCTGGCGCCGTCCTGGTTGATTGCCGAGCCGCGGATCACGGCGAGGACCCGGTGCCCGCGTTCCCGGGCGACGGAGAGCCGTTCGAGCAGGAGCAGGCCGGCGCCTTCGCCCCAGCCGGTGCCGTCGGCGGCGGCGGCGAACGGTTTGCATCGGCCGTCGGGGGCGAGTCCGCGTTGGCGGCTGAATTCGATGAGCATGCCGGGGGTGGCCATCACGGTGACGCCACCGGCGAGGGCGAGGTCGCACTCCCCGGTGCGGATCGCCTGCGCCGCCAGGTGCATCGCCACCAGCGACGAGGAGCAGGCGGTGTCCACGGTGACGGCGGGGCCTTCCAGTCCGAGCACGTACGCGATCCGCCCGGACGCCACGCTCGTCGTGTTCCCGGTCAGCATGAACCCCTCGTACGCCTCCGGCGCCTCGTGCATCCGCGGCCCGTACTCGTCGAAGGCCAGGCCGGTGAACACCCCGGTGGGGGTGCCGCGCAGGCTGGTCGGGTCGATGCCGGCCCGTTCGACCGCCTCCCAGGCGGTCTCCAGCAGCAGCCGCTGTTGCGGGTCCATCGCCGTCGCCTCACGTGGGCTGATCCCGAAGAACGTGGCGTCGAAGTCGGTGGCGCCGGCGATGAACCCGGCCTCCCGCGCGTACGTGGTGCCCGCGTGCTCCGGGCGCGGATCGTAGAGCCGATCGACCCGCCAACCCCGATCGTCCGGGAACTCCCCGATCGCGTCGGTCCCGGTAGCCAGCAGCTCCCACAGCTCCTCCGGGTTCCCGACGCCACCCGGATAACGGCACGCCATCCCCACGATCGCGACCGGCTCGTCGACGGCCGCCGCCCCTGCCGCCCGGGTGGCGGACCCGACCCGATCGACCCGCCCCGGCAACCGGCCGGCCAGGTACGCGACCACGGCCGCCGGGGTCGGGTGGTCGAAGACCAGCGTGGCCGGCAGCGGCAGGCCCGTGCGGGTGCTCAGCCGGTTGCGCAGCTCGACCGAGGTCAGCGAGTCGAAGCCGAGGTCCCGGAAGGCCCGCCCGAGCTGGATGGATTCGGCCGTGGCGTGACCGAGCACCACCGCCACGGTGGTCCGCAGCAGGTCCTCCAGCGCCGCCCGCCGTTCGTCCTCACCCAGGCCGGCCAGCCGGTCCAGCAGGGAGGCCCCGGTCTCGCCGCTGTCCGCCGCCGCCCGCCGGGTCGGCGCACCGGTGAGGGCGGTGAGGATCGCGGGTACGCGGGGCTGGCTGCGCAGGGCCGGCAGGTGGAGCTTGACCGGCACCAGGCTGGGGTGGGGGTGGGTGAGCGCGGCGTCGAGCAGCGCCAGGCCCTCCGCCGTGTCGAGGCCGATGCTGCCCGCGCGGGCCATCCGGGCCCGGTCCACCTCGGTCAGGTGAGCGGTCATCCCGCTCGCGTCGTTCCAGTTACCCCAGGCCAGCGCGGTGGCCGGCAGGCCCTCGGCGCGCCGGTACGCCGCGAGGGCGTCCAGGAACGTGTTCGCCGCCGCGTAGCCGGCCTGCCCACCCGTGCCCAGCGTCCCGGCGAAGGCCGAGAAGAGGACGAAGTGGGTGAGGGGGTGGTGTCGGGTGGCGTGGTGCAGGTGCCAGGCGGTGTCGACCTTCGGGTCGAGGGTGGCGTGCAGGTCCTGCGGGGTGAGGTTGGTGAGGGTGGTGTCCCGCAGTGTGCCGGCGGTGTGGATCACGGCGGTCAGGGGGTGCCCGGTGCCGTTGACGTGGTCCAGGACCTCGCCGAGTTGTTCGGGGGCGCTGGTGTCGCAGGCGGTGACGGTGACGGTGGCGCCGAGGCCGGTCAGTTCGTGGACCAGGCGGGCGGCCTCCGGGTGGTGCGGGCCCTGGCGGCTGAGCAGGTGCAGGTGTCGGGCGCCGTGGTGGCTGGCCAGGTGGGTGGCGACGTGCTGGGCGAGGGTGCCGGTGCCGCCGGTGATGAGAGTGGTGCCGCTGCCGCTGCCGCTGCCGCCGGCGGTGGCGGTGGCGGTGGCGGTGGCGGTGGCGAGGTCGGTCGTGGTGGTGGGGCCGGTGCCGGGGCTGGCCGGTGGCGGA
>NZ_RJLN01000179.1 GCF_003725545.1 Micromonospora solifontis
CCCGCGCCCCCGTGCGCTCGCGCCCCCGTGCGCCGCGTGCCCGCGCCCGTGTGCGCGCTCTTTCATGGAAACAGTGGTTATCCGGTGGCCCGAGGCCACTCTTTCCGTAAAAGAGTGCGGATCTTGGGGCGAGTGGGCGAGTGGGCGAGTGGGCGGGCGGGCGTGGTCAGGTGAGGGGGTGTCGTGAGGGCGACATCTGGGGAGGCGGCAGTTGGGGTGAATGCGACCCCCGTTCGGCCGGGTAGCGACCATGATGGGCCGGTGGGCGCACTCGTGACACTTGACCTGCCGGACGACTCCCCGATGCTCGGCCTGCCGTGGATCATCACCTTCGGCCCGCTCGGCGACGCCGACGAGTGGGAGCCGGTGGTCTGCGGCCCGTACGAGCGGCCGCACGCGCTCGCCCTGGCCGAGGCGGTGGTCGCCGAGGAGCAGCTGATGGCGGTGGTGGAGCCGCTGCTGCCGGCGCTGACGCCGGAGGAGATCCGCAGCGAGATCGCCGCCGCGCAGATCGCGGCCGAGGACGAGGCGGCCCGGACCGACCAGGCGGACCTCTACGGCGACTTCGAGGACGTCATCGACGAGGAGCTGGAACTCGCCGCCGAGCGGGAGCCGGAGCCGACACCGGCGACCGCGCCGACCCGCGACGAGGTACGCGCCGGCCTCGCCCGGATCGCCCAGCTGCTCACCAGCAGGGGCGCCTGACGGACGTCCCCGATGGACACCGGCCCCTCGGGAAGTCGACTTCCCGAGGGGCCGGCACCACCTCACCCCCCACCACAAGGGGTCGGTAGCCCAGCCGCCCGTCGGCGCGGAGCACAACGGACGACCAGGTCAATGGCGGGTTACCCGGCTCATCGCCGTTCGAACCACGCAGCCGCGTCCACCGGCAGGACGTGCCCGTCGCCCTGCTCGGTGAGGTCGGCGCTGGCGACGATCGGCCGGCCGTAGCCACGGACCGTCGTCGGTGCGCCGCTGATGTTGACCACACAGGTCAGCTCCGCGTCGCCGGCGGTGCGGCGGAACGCCAGCACCCCCGGCTCGGTCTCCAGCCAGGTGATGCCGTCGGTGCCGGCCAGCGCCGGGTGCTCGTGCCGGATCCGCAGCGCGGTCCGGTAGAGCTCCAGCGTCGAGCCGGGCACGCCGGTCTGGGCGGCCACCGAGAGGGCACGCCAGGTCGCCGGGGCCGGCAGCCAGCTCAGCTCGCTGCCCTCCGGGCTGAAGCCGTACGGGGCCAGCTCGCCGCTCCACGGGATCGGCACCCGGCAGCCGTCCCGGCTCTCGCCGGTACGCAGGAACGCCGGGTCCTGGCGCAGCTCGTCGGGGAGGTCCAGCACCTCCGGCAGGCCCAGCTCCTCGCCCTGGTAGACGTACGCGCAGCCGGGCAGGGAGAGCATCAGCAGGGCGGCGGCCCGGGCCCGGCGCAGCCCGACCTCTCCGTCGCCGTAGCGGGTGACGTGCCGCTGCCGGTCGTGGTTGGAGAGCACCCAGGTGGTCGGGGCGCCGACGATGGTCGACTCGGCGAGGGCGGTGTCGATCACCTTGCGGAACGAGTCGGCCGACCAGGTGGCGTCGAGGAAGTCGAAGCTGAACGCCTGGTGCAGCTCGTCCGGGCCGATGTAACGGGCCAGCCGCTGCGGGGTCTCCGCCCAGGCCTCGGCCACCGCCATCCGGCCACCGGGGTAGCTGTCCAGGATCGGCCGCCAGGTGCGATAGATGTCGTGCACCTCGTCCTGGTCAAAGTACGGCAGCTTGCCCTTGCCGAGCAGCTCGGACTGGCGCTGGCCGGTGGTCATCGAGTTGAAGCCGACGTCCGGCAGCCCCTCGGCCTTGATCATTCCGTGCGCCACGTCGATCCGGAAGCCGTCGACCCCCCGGTCCAGCCAGAACCGCAGGATGTCGAGGAACTCGGCGCGTACCTCGGGGTGGCGCCAGTTCAGGTCGGGCTGAGCCGGGTCGAACAGGTGCAGGTACCACTGGCCGTCGTCGACCCGGGTCCAGGCGGGGCCGCCGAAGATGCTCTCCCAGTCGTTCGGGGGCAGCTCGCCCTGCTCGCCCTTGCCGGCGGCGAACAGGTAGCGCTCGCGCTCGGGGGAGCCCGGGCCGGCGGCCAGTGCCGCCTGGAACCACGGGTGAGCGCTGGAGGTGTGGTTGGGGACGAGGTCGACGATGATCCGCAGGCCCAGCGCGTGCGCGTCGGTGATCATCGCGTCGAAGTCGGTGAGCGTGCCGAAGAGCGGGTCCACGTCCCGGTAGTCGGCCACGTCGTAGCCGGCGTCGATCTGGGGCGAGGTGTAGAAGGGGGTCAGCCAGAGCGCGTCCACGCCCAGCTCCCGCAGGTACGGCAGGCGCTGCCGGATGCCCTCGAGGTCACCGACGCCGTCGGAGTTCGCGTCGGCGAAGCTGCGGACGTACACCTGGTAGACGACCGCGGATCGCCACCAGTCCTGGTCGGAGGTCGGCGGCGTCGGGTCGGTGGCGGCGGTCATCGGTGACGATCCCCGTTCTCTGGCAAGGGACTGCGGCACCCTGCGCGAGGGCGTGCCGGGCGCGGGGCGTCTGAGCAGAATGCCGCCCGAGCGCTGCAAGAGTCAAGCATTCCTTGCGCAAGAAATGACGGCGATCACCCTCCGGCCCGCCGAAACGGCCTCACGCCCCGTCCCAGTCATCGGGACGCGAGGCCCGTCGACTCGCCTTGCCGCATCTCGCGCCCTCCCGGATGCCGGACGCCCCGACGTGCGGCAACCCGAGTCGATCAACGCCGGACGGGCGGGCGGCCCGTCGGGCGGGCGGCG
>NZ_RJLN01000018.1 GCF_003725545.1 Micromonospora solifontis
GAGGCGGGCCGGTCCCGTGCGCCCCGGGCCACCCGCAGCAGCGCCGCCGCCACCGTCCCGAGTTCGACGGCCTCGCCCCGCCGCACGCGCGCGGCGAGCGCGTCTCCGGTGGCGCTCGCGGCCACCTACCGGACGGTCTCCGACCGGGTCTTCGGTTACCGGGGTGAGGTGGTGGTGAGCAACCCGGGCGGCGCGGCGAAGCAGAGCTGGACGGTGGTCGTCACGCTCGGCTCCGGCGCCACGGTCGGCAGCGTCAACGGGGCGGAGGCGACCCAGGAGGGCGACGTCGTCACCTTCACCGGGGCCGCGGTGCCGGCCGGCGGGTCGGCCACGATCCGGTTCGACGTACGGGATCCGGACCCGCTCAGCCAGGCGCCGAAGGGCTGCACGATCGACGGCAACCCCTGCGCGGGCGCGTAGCACAGGTCGCCTTCTTCCCGGGGGTCCGGGGTCCCCGCCGCGTCGCGGGGACCCCGGGACCGGTCAGTTCGCGTAGACCTCGAACTCGCCGAGCTGGCCGGCCGGCCAGCCGGTGTTGCCGGTGAAGGTCAGCCGCAGGTGGCGCACGGCGGTGGCCGGGACGGTGACGGTGGCGGTGTTGCCGGTGGCCGGATCGAAGGGGTAGCCGGCCGACGCCTGCACGGTGGTCCAGGTCGACCCGTCGGTGGAGCCGAGCACCGACAGGGTCTGGGTGCGCGTCTGCCAGGCCGCCGACGGCGGCAGCTTCAACACGATCCGGGAGACCGGGTACGCCGCGCCCAGGTCGACGGTCAGCGACTGGGGGAAGGCGTTGTTGGCGCTCTCCCAGTACGTGCCGGCGTTGCCGTCCACCGCGTTCGCCGCGCCGTACACGTCGGCGTGGCTGGTCTCGGTGACCGGGCGGCCGGCGGCGAGGTTGCCGCCGGGCGGCGGCGTGCTGGTGGGTGGCGGCGTGGTGGTCGGCGGTGGGGTGGTGGTGCCGCCGTACACCTCGAACTCGGCGACCTGCGCGGCGGGCCAGCCGGTGTTGCCGGTGACGGTGAGCCGGACGTACCGCCGGTCCCCGGCGGGCAGCGGGATCGACACCGTGTTGCCGGTGGCCGGGTCGAAGGTCCAACCGGCCGACCCCTGCAGGGTGGTCCAGGTCGACCCGTCGGTGGAACCGAGCACCGACAGGGTCTGGGTACGCCGCTCCCAGCCCGGTGGCAGCTTCAGCACCACCCGGTCCACGGCCCGGGTCGCGCCGAGGTCCACGGTCAGCGTCTGCGGGAAGGCGTTGTTGGCGCTCTCCCAGTACGTGCCGGCGTTGCCGTCCACCGCGTTGGCCGCCGCGTACGTCTGGGTGGTGCTGGACGCGGTGGCCGGGCGCCCGAGGGCGAGGTTGCCGCCCGACGGCGGCGGGGTGGTGGTGGGTGAGGGGCTCGGCGTCGGGCTGGTGGGCGTCGCGCTGGGCGGGGTGGACGGGCCGTCGCCCCACTGCGGCTCGGGCCACGGACCGCAGTACGGGCTGGCCGAGTACCAGCCGGAGTTGCCGGTGCCCTGGGTGATCTGGAAGCCGCTGCCGACGCAGTTGTACATCGGGTTCGGCTGGGCGATGCCGGTGGCCCGGACGTTGGTGAAGCTGACCTGGCTGGGCGCCTGCACCTGAAGCGCGAACGTGCCGGCGCCGTCGATGCGGACGTTGGTCAGGTTGATCCCGCTGGTCTGCCCCTCGATCCAGTGCAACGCGGCGTACGAGCTGTCCAGGATGTCGGTGTCGGTGACGTTGATGGTGGCGCCCTGGATGGGCTCGTTGAGCGCGGAGAACCAGAGCGCGCCGACGCCGAACCGCCAGTTGTAGTCGGAGTTGCCGTTGCGGATCAGGGTGTTGCGGGCGACGGTGATCGTGCCGGCCACCGCGGTCGGCCCGTTCACCCCCGGATAGCGGTTGGCCACGTGGATGCCGCCGCCGTTGGTGACCGAGTCGGCGGTCACGTTGTCGGTGATCCGGATGTCCCGGCCGCCGTAGGTGACCAGGTTGTTGGCCAGGATGGTGACGCCGACGGTGTTGTGGGTGAAGGCGTTGTTGACGTTGGGGACGTTCTGCGCCCACATGGCCAGGCCGTCGTCACCGGTGTTGCGGACGAAGGTGTTGGTCACGGTGGAGTTGGTGACGCCCCAGTGGAAGTTCACCCCGTCGGCGGTCTGGTCGAGGATCCGGCTGTTGCGGATGGTGAGGTTGTCCATCGGCCCGTCCATCCAGGCGCCGACCTTGGTGTGCTGGAGCCAGAGGTTGTCCACCACCGAGTTCGACATCGCCCCGCCCAGGGCGTTGACCTGGTCCTCGTCGACCCGCTCGCGGATGTCGCCGATGATGGCGAAGTCCCGGAGGGTGACGTTGCGGCTGGGCCCGCCGGCCTCGTGCGGCCGGATCTCGCCGCCGTAGCCGCCGCCGGCGACGTACTTGCCGTAGATGCCGGCGGCCCGCTTCCGATCGGTGGGGTGCCGGCCACCGAGCACCGAATACCACGGCCCGGCGCCGCGCAGGGTCACCCCGTCGACCACCACGTGGTCCCACAGGGTGAAGGTGCCGGCGGGGATCCACACCGGCTTCCCCTGCGCCCGGCCGGCGTCGACGGCGGCCTGGAACTTCGCGGTGGAGTCGGTGGCGCCGGTCGGGTCGGCGCCGAAGTCCGTGACCACGTCCAGCACGCCGGCCGGCTTGGGGATCTGCCCGCCGACCAGCTCGAAGTCGGCCAGGTCGATGGTGAAGGTGGGTGACTGGGCGGTCGAGGAGACCTGCAGCCTGATCTTCGTGCCGGCCGGGTAGGTGGCGCCGAACAGCGTCCGGGCCTCGTCGTAGAAGTGGTGCGGGTTGGTGTCGCCCGGGTTGTTGTTGAACGGGTATCCGCCGTAGTACCAGCCGTACCGGGAGGTGACCGGGACCGCCTTCACCAGCGCGCCGTCGGCGCGCAGGTCGATGGTGGCGTCCCGGCCGGTGCCGGCGGCGTTGTCCGGCAGGCTGTACCGGAAGGTGACCGCGTCGGCCGGTGCGGTGAGGGTGAACTCGACGTACTCGCCGACGGCGTCGAGGGTGACCGCCTCGCGGCCGGAGGCCTCCGACGGCAGGGTGCCGTAGTGCCGGTCGGGGCCGATCCGGGTGCCGGTGTGGACGGCCCGCTCCGCCTCCTGCTCGACGAATCCGACGGTGGCGCCCCGGCCGGCGATGTCGAACGGGGACAGCCCGGCGGCGCGGGCGGGGGTGGCGGCGGAGGTGAGCGCAACGACGGTGATCGAGGTGGTGGCGAGCGCGGCGGCGGCCACGGCGGCCAGCCCGGCGCGGAGCCGGCCGCTTCGATGGTGGTGCGGGGTGGTGTGCTCGGCCATGAGGGGTGTGCTCCCTTTCGTCGGTGGCCAGGTCCCCCGTGGGTGCGGTTGCTCCTCCCTCCTCCCGGTGGTGCGGCGGGGCCGGCGGCCCGGACGGGCCGCCGGGCGGCGGGTCGGCTCAGCGGGTACGCAGCCAGACGGCGGTGTCCGGCGGCACCCGGCCGTCGTGCAGCGGCCCGCTGGCCAGCAGCAGCCGGTCGTGGTCGGGCAGCGGCACGGCCGTGTCGGAGAGGTTGACCAGGCAGGCGAACCCGGGCTCGCGGGCGAAGGCGAGCACCCGCTCGGGGGCCGGCAGCCAGGCCAGCGTGCCGTCGCCGAGGGCGGGTTCGCGCCGGCGCAGCGCGATGGCCGCCCGGTAGAGCTCCAGCATCGAGTGCCGGTCGCCGGTCTGCGCCCGGACCGTCCGGTCCTTCCAGTCGGCCGGCTGGGGCAGCCACGGTGGAACCGCCGCGCCGTCCGGGCTGAACCCGAACGGCGGGGCGTCGCCGGCCCAGGGCAGCGGCACCCGGCAGCCGTCCCGGCCGGGGTCGACCCGGCCGGAGCGTTCCCACATCGGGTCCTGGCGCAGCTCGTACGGGATGTCCTCGACCTCCCAGAGGCCCAGTTCCTCGCCCTGGTAGACGTACGCCGCACCGGGCAGCGCGAGGGAGAGCAGCGCGGCGGCGCGGGCCCGGCGGGTGCCCAGCTCCAGGTCGGTGGGGATACCTTCGCGCTTCGCGGCGAAGCTGAACGTGGTGTCCGCCCGGCCGTAGCGGGTGACGTGCCGGGTGACGTCGTGGTTGGACAGCACCCAGGTGGCCGGCGCGCCGACCAGCGCGTGCGCGCTCAGCGTCCCGTCGATGCTCGCCCGTAGCGGCGCGGCGTCCCAGGCGCAGCCGAGGAAGTCGAAGTTGAACGCGGCGTGCAGTTCGTCCGGGCGCAGGTAGTTGGCGAACCGCTGCCGGTCCGGCAGCCACACCTCGCCGATCAGGGCCCGGTCGCCGGGATACCCGTCGGCGATCCGCCGCCAGTCGCGGTAGATCTCGTGCACGCCGTCCCGGTCCCGGAACGGGTGCGGCCGGTCCGGCGTGGTCTCGGGCAGGCTGCCATCCTTGACCAGCAGCCCGGCCGAGTCGATCCGGATGCCGTCCACCCCCCGGTCGAACCAGAACCGCAGGATGTCCTCGAACTCGGCCCGCACCCGCGGGTGGTCCCAGTTGAAGTCCGGCTGCTCCGGGGCGAACAGGTGCAGGTACCAGTCGCCGGGGGTGCCGTCCGGGTCGACGGTGCGGGTCCAGGTGGGGCCGCCGAACTCGCCGACCCAGTCGGTGGGTCGCTGGTCACCGCCGGGGCCGCGGCCGGGACGAAACCAGAACAGCTCCCGTTCGGGCGCGTGCGGGCCGCCGGCGAGGGCCGCCCGGAACCAGGGGTGCGCGGCGGAGCAGTGGTTCGGCACCACGTCGACGATCGTCCGGATGCCGAGCGCGCGGGCCTCCGCGATCAGCGCCTCCGCCTCGGCGAGGGTGCCGAAGACCGGGTCGATGTCCCGGTAGTCGGCCACGTCGTAGCCGGCGTCAGCCATCGGGGACGGGTACCAGGGGCTGAACCAGATCGCGTCGACACCGAGCTCGGCGAGGTAGCTCAGCCGGGACCGGATGCCGGCGAGGTCGCCGACGCCGTCGCCGTCTCCGTCGGCGAAGCTTCGCGGGTACACCTGGTAGATCACCGCTCCACGCCACCACGGACCGTTGCCTGCTGTGGACACGGGCACCTGCTTTCTGCGTCGTACGTCGGCGGGTTCGCCGGACCTGAGGGTGGGCCGGGCGAACGGTCGTCGTTCGCCGCGGGGACTGGCTGGGGGCGCGCCGGTGCGGTCAGCCCTTGAGGCTGCCGGTGGTCAGGCCGGACATGATGTTCCGCTGGAAGACCAGGAAGATGATCACGGTCGGGATCGCGGCGATGACCGAGGCGGCGATCACCACGTTCATCGGGGTGCCGCCGGCGAAGGCGTAGATGCCGACGCTGACCGTCCGGGTCTCGGGCGACGGCATGACCAGCTTCGGCCAGAGGAAGTCCTTCCAGACCGCGGTCACCGCGAAGATCGAGACCACGCCGAGGATGGGGCGCGACATCGGCAGGATGATCGACCAGAGGGTACGCAGCGGCGTGGCCCCGTCGACGAGGGCCGCCGCCATGAGGTCCTCGGGGATCGAGTCGAAGAACCGCTTCAGCAGGAAGATGTTGAACGCGTTCGCGACCAGGGGCAGCCAGATGGCGAACGGCGAGTCGAGCAGGTTGAGGTGCAGGATCGGCAGGTCGATCACCGTCACGTACTGCGGGACGATGAGGACCATCGCGGGGATCATCAGCGTCGCCAGCATCAGGCCGAGGATGGCGTTACCGAAGACCGGCCGCAGCTTCGACAGCGAGTACGCCGCGGCGGTGTCCAGGACGAGCTGGAACAGCACCGCGCCGACCGCGTAGTAGAACGTGTTGAACAGCAGCTTCGCGAGGTTCAGGTTGGTCCACGCGTCGACGTAGTTCTGCGGCTGGGGGTCCTGCGGGAACAGCGACGGCGGGGTCTGCGCGATCTCCTGGCCGGACTTGAGCGCGCCGGTGACCATCCAGTAGAGCGGGCCGATGAAGACGAGGGTGAAGCCCACGACGACGACGGTGAGCAGCGTCCAGTAGAGCACCCGGCCGCGCCCCCGGCGGAGCTGGGCGTGGGAGATGAGGGTCCGGGTCCCGGAATCCTGTGCCATTCCTCGTCCGTCCTAGTCCTGTTTCGCGGTCAGCCGCACGTAGCCGGCGGAGAAGCCGGCCAGCACGACGAGCATGATCACGCCGAGCGCGGCGGCGCCGTTGAGGTCGTTCTGGAAGAACCCGTGCTGGTAGATGAGGTACGCCACCGACGTCGCCGAGTCGCCGGTGCCCGCGCCGTTGGCGAGGATCAGCGGCTCGATGAAGAGCTGCATGGTGGCGACGATCTGCAGCATCGCCAGCAGCGCGAGGATCAGCCGGGTCTGCGGGATGGTCACGTTGACGATCCGCCGCCAGATCCCGGCACCGTCCAGTTCGGCCGCCTCGTAGAGCTCACCGGGGATGTTCTGCAGCGCTGCCAGGTAGATCAGCACGGCGCTGCCCATGTTCATCCAGGTCGACGCGATCACCATCGCCGGCATCGTCATTCCGGGCGACTGCATCCATTCCGACGTCGGCAGGTGCAGTGCGCTCAGGGTGGCGTTGAACAGTCCCGCCTCGCTGGGGTCGTACGCGTAGAACTTGAAGAGGAAGAGCGCCGAGGCCGGCGGCAGCATCACCGGCAGGTAGACCAGGATCCGCAGGTACCCCTTGGCGTGGCGGAACTCGTTGAGCAGGATCGCCACGAGGAACGGCACCGCGTAGCCGAGGACGAGCGCCAGGATTGTGAAGTAGAACGTGTTCTTCCAGGCGGTCCAGAAGCTCGGGTCGTCGACGATGCGGGCGTAGTTGTCCCAGCCCACCCAGGTGGTCTGCCCACGCCGGGTGCGCTGGAAGCTCATCACGACGCCGCGGACCATCGGGTACCAGGAGAAGACGGCGAAGCAGAGGACCGCGCCGATCAGGAACGCGTGCCCGGTGAGGTTGTCCCGTACCTTGCGGCCGAGGCTGGTCCGCCGCCACCCCGACGGGTACGGGGGCGCGGGGCGACCCGGTGCGCCGGTGGCACCCGGGGCGGTGGTGATCGCCAAGACATCTCCTGCGGGTGGTAGGTGACCGGGCGGGGCGGGGTGCGGGGGCCGGTGCGCCGGCCCCCGCACCCGTCGGCTCAGCTCCCCGCGGCCAGCAGCTTGTTGACCTTGTCCTCGGCGGTCTTCAGCAGCGCGTCGATGTTCGCGTTCGGGTTTGTCAGCACCCCGGACATCGCCGCGTCGAGCACCGCGTAGATCGCCTGCGCGTTGCGCGGCTCCCCCTTGATCGGCACCGGGTTCGCCTCGAAGGCGGCGAAGTTGGCCGTGTCGACGTTCGCGTTCGCCTTGCGCAGGTCGAGTTCCTGCTTCTGCGCGGCGCTGCCGTTGGCGAACAGCAGCGGCTGGGGCAGGCCCACCGGGTAGTTCTGCGGCTTGGACCGCACGTAGTCGAACTGGCCCTTGCCCGGGGTCAGCTTCTGGTACGCAATCCACTTCAGACCGGCCTTGACCTGCTCCGGGGTGAGGCCCTTCTTGAAGAAGTAGCCTTCGCCGCCCCCGAGGGTCGCCTTCGCCGGGCCGTCCTGGCCGGGCAGCGGACCCATCGCCCAGTCCTGGAACTTGCCCTGGAACTGGCTGACGATCGCCTGGGTGGTGTCCGGCGCGCCGATGAACATGCCGACCTTGCCGGCGCCCGCGTTGGTCAGCAGGTCGCCCCACTGCAGCAGCTGGCGGCTGCCCATGCTGTTGTCGCCGTACCGCATGTCCTTGAGGTTCTGCAGGACCTGCCGGCCCATCGCGTTGTTGAAGTCGGCCTTCTTGCCGTCCGGGGTCAGCACCTGGCCGCCCTGCGAGTAGAGCAGCGAGGTGAAGTGCCAGCCGCCGGTGTTGCCGGCGCTGTACTCGGCGTAGCCGGCGATGCCGTCGCCGAGCGCGGCGATCTTCTTCGCGGCCGCGCGGACCTCGGGCCAGGTCTTCGGCGGGTTGTTCACGTCCAGCCCGGCCCGCTGGAACAGGACCTTGTTGTAGACCAGGCCCATCGAGTAGTTCTTCACCGGGACGGCGTAGAGCTTGCCGCCGTCGGTGAAGACCTCCTTGAGCGCCGGGTCGACGCTGTCCCAGGTCGGGATCGTGTCCTTGTTCGCGTACGGCGTGATGTCCATCGCCTGACCGGAGTCGAGCACCTGCTGAAGATCGGTCATGTACCCGTAGAACACGTCGGTCACGGTGCCGCCGGCGAGGCGGGCGGTGAAGTCCGGCGGGTTGTTGCACTGCTCGCCGACGCTGACGCTCTTGATGACGATGTCGGGGTTCTGCCGCTGGAACTCGGCGACGTCGTCGTTCCAGTTCTGCAACAGCTCCTTCTGGGAGCCGACCGGCTGGCAGTCGACCGTGATGGTGACCTTGCCGCCGGCGTCCTTCCCCGGGTCGTCGCCCTTGGTGGAGCACGCCGCCAGGCTGAGGCCCAGGCCGGCCACGAGCGCTAGCGCCGCAGCCTTCCGGTACTGCGGTACGGACATCTGTCCATCCCTTCGGGAACGGGTGTATCCATGGCCTTCGCTGATCTGCGGTGATCGTCAGCGTGGGGAACGCGGCTGACCGCCGGCATTCGCCACGCGACCTTGCGACCTCCCCCGGCCGCTGCAGCCGGGCCGGGTGTGAGTGCAGTCACCGTAGCGAAGGCGACTCATTTCAGCAAGGTTTCGACCGAGCACCGAAAAGACCCGACTGTTGGCCGGCAGATGACGACGGCAAGGCCGGCCGTCGACCCGGCGGGGAAGATCGCCCCGGGTCGCGGCAGGGCGGGGTGTGGTGGTCGGCGCACGGCCCGGGTTGCGGCACGGGGTGGCCACGTCGTCCAGCCAGGACCCGGGTCGCGGCATGCCGAGGAGTCAGAGGTTGGCTGGTCGCGGCAACGACGACAGGGCCGTCGACCGCGAGCGGCGGTCGACGGCCGGGGGCCTGGGTTACGTGCGGGTCGGGCGGCGGTCAGCGACCGGGCGCCGGAGCGGTGGAACCGCGTACCACCAGCTCGGGCTCGAACAGCAACTCGTCGTGCAGCACGCCGGCCCCCTCGATCTGGGTGACCAGCAGGTCGACCGCGGCCTGCCCCATCGTCTCGATCGGCTGCCGCACGGTGGTCAGCGGCGGGTCGGTGCAGGTCATGAACGCGGAGTCGTCGAAGCCCACCACCGACACGTCGGCCGGCACCGCCCGGCCCAGTCGCCGGGCGGCCCGGATGGTGCCGAGGGCCAGCACGTCGCTGGCGCAGATGATGCCGGTCACGCCCCGCTCGACCAGCTTGGTGGCCGCGACCCGGGCACCCTCCATCGAGAAGCTGGACCGCTCGACGTGCCCCGTCCCCTCGGTCCACCCGGCGGCCCGGGCCATCGCGTCCAGCTTGCGCCGGGACGGGACGTGGTCCTCCGGGCCGAGCACCATGCCGATCCGCTCGTGCCCCAGCGACCGCAGGTGCCCGTACGCCTGCTCCACGGCGACCGCGTCGTCGGTGGACACCCGGGGGAAGCCGAGCTCGTCGACGCCCGCGTTGACCAGCACCACGGGCAGACCCCGGTCGGTGAGCCGCCGGTAGTGCTCGTGCGAGGCGTCCGCGAGGGCGTACGACCCACCGGCGAAGATGACCCCGGAGACCTGGTGGTCGAGGAGCATCTCGACGTAGTCGGACTCGGGGACGCCGCCGATGGTCCGGGCGCAGAGCGCCGGGGTGAAGCCGCGCTGCGCCAGCGAACCGGTCACCACCTCGGCGAGCGCCGGGAAGATCGGGTTCTGCAGTTCGGGCAGGACCAGGCCGACCAGCCGGGCCCGTTCGCCGCGCAGCTTGGTCGGGCGCTCGTAGCCGAGGACGTCCAGGGCGGTCAGCACCGCGGTCCGGGTCGCCTCGGACACGCCGCCGCGGCCGTTGAGCACGCGGCTCACGGTCGCCTCGCTGACGCCCGCCTTGCGGGCGACCTCCGTCAACCTCTTCGTCACGCCGCAATCCTAGGCCGCGATCCTGCAAGAAATGAACCGGCCGTTGCTCAGCGGCGCAAGAAGTCGATGATCGCTTACCGCGACCCCGCCGTCGCCCTCGCCGTACCGACCGGAGGCGCCGCGGTGGCGGCCGGCCCGGCCGGCACCGGCCCGACCCCGGTGGTCACCCGGGCCGGCCTCGACCCCGCGCTGGTCGCCGGCCGCGGCGCCACCGTGGACTTCGTCGAGCAGGAGGCCGAGCAGGCCCGGGACCACCGGCACCGTCATCGGCCCCGACCGCGCCGCCTACACCCTGGCCGGTGAGGCCTCCGGGCGCCGGGCGGTCCGGCTCTCCCCCGGCCAGCACGTCGAGTTCACCCTGCCGGCCGCGACCAACGCGATCACCGTCCGGTACAGCATCCCCGACGCCCCGGGCGGTGGCGGGATCACCGCGCCGCTGCAGGTCACCGTCGGCCGGGGGCCCACCCGCACCATGACCCTGACCTCGCGGTACGCCTGGCTCTACAACCAGTACCCGTTCGCCAACGACCCCGACGCCGGGCTGCTGCACCCCGACTGGTGGATCACCGAGTGCTCCTGCGTGCCGGCCGCGACCACCCCGGCCCCGGCGTTCGCCACGCCGTTCCGGCCGCACCACTTCTACGACGAGCAGCGCCTGCTGCTGGGGCGCACGTACCGGGCCGGCGAGGTGGTGCGGCTGACCGCCCCGATCGGTGGCGGCGCCGCCTGGACGGTGATCGACCTGCTGGACACGCACCTGGTCGGCCCGCCCCGGGTGGTGCCCGGCGCGGCGAACGTGCTCGCCTTCGGCGCCGACCCGACCGGCCGGCGCGAGTCCGCCGACGCGTTCGACCGGGCCGTCGCGTACGCCCGCCGGGCGCACCGCACGCTCTACCTGCCGCCCGGCACCTACCAGGTGAATCGGCACATCGTGGTGGACGACGTGACCATCGTGGGCGCCGGCAGCTGGCACACCGACTTCGCGATCGAGGGCGACGTCCGGGAACGCGTCGACACCGACCAGGTGAACGCGATCGGCGGGGCGCTGAACGACTCCACCATCGACGCCCTCTACCTGCACCACACCAAGGTCGGCATGTGGTTCGACGGGCCGATGACCGACCTCCGGGTCACGAACACGGTGATCGCCGACCAGATCGCCGACGGGCTCAACTTCCACACCGGCGTCACCCACTCCTCGGTCTCGCACAGCTTCGTCCGTAACACCGGCGACGACGGCCTGGCCATGTGGTCGGAGGGGACGGCGAACGCGCACAACACCTTCGACCACAACACGGTGCAGTCGCCGGTGCTGGCCAACGGCATCGCGCTGTACGGCGGCACCGACAACACGATCTCGGCCAACCTGGTCGCCGACCCGGTCCGCGAGGGCAGCGCCATCCAGGTCGGCTCGCGGTTCGGCGCCGAGCCGTTCGCCGGCCGCCTCCGGATCGCCGACCACACCACGGTCCGGGCCGGCGGGTACGAGCTGAACTGGAACATCGGCCTCGGCGCCATCTGGTTCTACGCGCTCGACCGCAGCATCGACGCCGACATCCAGGTGGTCGGGGACGCGTTCCTCGACAACACCTACAACGCGATCATGCTGGTCAGCGACTGGCCGGTGAAGGACACGGTGGCGATCAGCAACGTCCACTTCCGGGACCTGCGGGTCGACGGCACCGGCACCTCGGTGGTCAGCGCCCGTACCGCGGGCTCGGCGTCCTTCGAGAACGTCGACGCCCGCAACGTCGGGGCGGTCGGGGTCAACAACTGCGGCTCGTTCCACTTCACCCCGGCCGGCGCCGAGTTCCACCTCACCGACCTCGGCGGCAACGACGGCGGCTGGCTCGCCCCCTGGCTGCTGCCCAACACCATCACCTGCGACGACCGCCCTCCGGTGGTGCCGCCGCCGACCCCGGCGCCCTGGTGACCGGTTCCGTCCGCACGCGGCTCGGTGGGTGGCGCACCCGCCGAGCCGGCCCGGTCAACGGCTGGTGCTGACGGCCGGACGCCTCAAGCGCCCGGCAGCCCCTGGTGGTTGAGGTAGAGCACCACCCGGAACCGCTCGCCGTCGTCGTGCAGCAGGTACGACGACGCCAGCCGGACCGGCGCACCGCCGGCCGCGCGGGGGGCGTCCCAGTCGGTCCGGGCCAGCACGTACCGGTCGTCGAGCCGCTGGCAGGTCAGCCCGGTCAGCGTCGCGGGGCCGAGCCCGGCGTCGGCGAACAGCCGCGCCCGCCGGGGCAGGGCGGCGAGGAAGGCGGCCCGGGGCACCGGCCGGGCGCCGGCGTCGTCGGCCAGCAGGAACGGATCGCTGAACAGGTCGCCGAAGCCGTCCGGGTCCCCCGGCGTCGGGTGCGAAGGCGGCGAAGAAACCACGGAGTCGGGCCTCAAGGGTGGACGTCGGGGGCATGGCGGCTGGTCCTCTCGGTGAGCCGGCCGCGCCAGGTCGGCGCGGCCACGATCGCCTCCGAGGTCGGCGGAGCCCCTCCCCCCCGAGGTGCCGCCACGCTACCAGCCAGAATCCGACATATTACCACATTAATCCACGGAGATCAAGTGCCGCCGGGCTCGTCCCGCCTCATCCGTGCGGCCCACGATCGCCGACATCAGGCCCGGGTACGGGCACCCCTCACTATTTTCAACTGGTGCAAAGCTCGCCAACCGCCCCGAGCCCTGGCGACGCCGTGGTCGTCCGCGGACTCACCCGGCGGTTCGGCGCGGCGGTGGTCGTCGACCGGGTCGACCTGGCCGTGCCGCACGCTGCGGTCTTCGGGCTGCTCGGGCCGAACGGCGCGGGCAAGACGACCCTGATCAAGATGCTGATCACGTTGCTGGCGCCGTCCGAGGGCACGGCGACCATCGCCGGCTGCGACGTACGCACCCGGCCCGCCCAGGTCCGCCGCCTGGTCGGGTACGTCCCGCAGCTGCTCTCCGCGGACGGCGCCCTGACCGCGGAGGAGAACCTCGTGGTCTTCGCCCGCCTCTACCACATCCCGCGGGCACAACGCCGGGCCCGGATCGCGGACGCCCTCGCATCGGTCGGGCTGGCCGGGTCGGCCACCAAGCTGGTACGCGACTTCTCCGGTGGCATGGTCCGCCGGCTCGAGATCATCCAGTCGATGCTGCACCGTCCCCCGGTGCTGTTCCTCGACGAGCCGACGATCGGACTGGACCCGGCCGCCCGCCACGACATCTGGGCCGAGCTGCGCCAGGTCAACGCGACGGAGCAGACCACGCTGTTCATCACCACGCACGACATGGAGGAGGCCGACGCCCTCTGCCAACAAGTGGCGATCATGCATCGGGGCAGGGTCATCGCCCAGGGCACACCGGGTGAGCTGAAGGCGCGCGTCGGACCCGACGCCAACCTCGACGACGTCTTCATCGCGCTCACCGGAGGAGGAACGCAGGGCGTGGAGGAAGGGGGTTTCGGTGCCGCCGGCCGGGCCAGGCGTACCGCACGGCGTCTCGGTTGAGCCGCTCCGCCAACCCGCCGGGCCCGTACGGTTCGTCGAGGACACCGCGGCCATCGTCGCGGTGGAGATCCGCAAGCTGCGCCACGACCCCCTGGAACTCCTGACCAGGGCGGTCCAACCCGTGCTGTGGCTGCTCGTCTTCGGCACGGTGATGGCGCACGCCCGGGCCATCCCGACCGGAGGCCTGCCGTACCTCGATTTCCTGGCGCCCGGCATCCTGGCGCAGAGTTCCCTGTTCGTGGCCATCTTCTACGGCATCGCGGTGATCTGGGAACGGGACCTGGGCGTGTTGAACAAGTACCTGGTCAGCCCCGCGTCCCGCCCTGCGCTGGTGCTCGGCAAGGCGCTGTCGGCCGGCGTGCGCTCGCTCGCGCAGGCGGTGATCGTCTATCTGGTCGCCGCCGGGCTGGGCGTGCACCTGCGGTGGGGACCGCTGGCGCTGGCCGGCGTCGTGGTGACCGTCCTTCTCGGCGCCGCAGTGTTCGCCACCTTCTCTTTGATCATCGCCTGTCTGGTGAAGACGCGGGAGCGGTTCATGGGCATCGGGCAGATCCTCACTATGCCCCTCTTCTTCGCGTCCAACGCCATCTATCCGGTGGCCCTGATGCCGCCGCCGCTGCGGTGGCTGGCCCACCTCAACCCGCTCACCTACCAGACGGACCTCCTGCGGGCGCTCATGCTGTCCGCCGGGCGCAGCGCCTTCGGCCTGCCCCGGGACCTCGCGGTACTGATCGGCTCGCTCGTGCTGCTGGTCGGCCTCGCCGCCCGCCTCTGTCCCCGGGTCGTGCAGTGAGCGGGGCCCCGGTGGAGCCGGACCCGGGCTGCGCACTGTGCACCGCCGACCTGCCCGCGGCGTGGGTACTCGACTATCCGGACGGCGACCCGGCGGGGGAAGGCACCCGGGAGACCATGCTGACCCTCGGCAACGGCTACCTGGCCACCCGCGGGGCGGCCCCGGAGGCGTCGGCCGACGGCGTCCACTACCCGGGCACCTACCTCGCGGGCTTCCACAACCGCCTGCCGGGCGGTGCGGGCCGGCCCGACGGCGAGGAGAGCATCGTCAACCTGCCCAACTGGCTGCCGTTGACGTTCCGCCCCGCCGGCGGCGACTGGTACGCGCCGGGCCGGGCCCGCCGCGTGCACGAGCACCGGATGCTGGACCTGCGCCGCGGCGTCCAACTGCGGGAGCTGGTGGTGGTCGATCCCGACCGGCGGCGCACCCGGCTGCGCCAGCGACGGCTGGTGTCGATGGCGAACCCCCACTTCGCCGCGCTGGAGACGAGCATCGTCGCGGAGAACTGGTCCGGCCGGCTGGAACTGCGGTCCGGCATCGACGGCGGGGTGTCCAACGCCGAGACAGCGGCCCGGGTCGGCGCCGGCGGTCGGCACCTCGCCGACGTCACCGGCGGCGCGAACGACGACGCGATCTGGTTGACCGCCGTGGCGGCCGGGTCCCGGCAGCCGGTCGCGGTCACCGCCCGGACCACGGTCGGTGTCGTCGACGCGGCCGCACCGGCCACCCGGACCGTGGTCCGGGACGCGGCCGCCGTGGCGGAGATGTACGCGATCGACGTACTCGCCGGCACGCCGATCACGATCGACAAGACGGTCGCGGTGTTCTGCGGGCGGGACCGGGCGGTGCACGATCCGCTGACCGCGGCGGCCGAGGCACTGCGCTGGGCCGGCACGTTCGCGGTGCTGCTGGCCGACCACGTCGCCGCGTGGGACCGGCTGTGGTCGCGGTTCCGCCTCGACGTCGGCGAGGAGCACGTCTGGCAGCTGCCACTGCGGGTGCAGACCTTCCACCTGCTGCAGACCCTGTCGCCGCACACCGTCGACCTGGACGCCGGGGTGCCGGCCCGCGGGCTGCACGGGGAGGGCTACCACGGGCACGTCTTCTGGGACGAACTGTTCGTCTATCCGTACCTGAACCTGCGGCTGCCGGAGCTGACCCGGGCACTGCTCGAATACCGGTACCGGCGGCTGCCGGCGGCCCGACGGCAGGCCGCGGCCGCGGGGATGGCCGGCGCGCTGTTTCCCTGGCAGAGCGCCACCAGCGGCCGGGACGAGAGTCCCGTCCGCTCCCCCTCCCCGGTCACCGGCGAGTGGCAGGACGACCGCACCGGCCGCCAACACCACGTGAACCTCGCCGTGTCCTACTCGGTGTGGCGGTACTGGGAGACCACCGGCGACCTGTCCTTCCTCCTCGACCACGGGGCCGAACTGCTGATCGCCACCGCTCGCTTCTGGGCCGGCCTGGCCACCTACGACCCGTCGGACGACCGCTACGACATCCGTGGCGTGCTGGGGCCCGACGAGTACCACGACGGCTACCCCGGCCGCGCCGGCCAGGGGTTGGACAACTGCGCGTACATCAACGTGATGGTCGCGTGGGTGCTCGCCCGGGCGGACGAGGCGTGCGTCCTACAGGACCGCCACCCGGGCGCGGCGCCGTGGCGGGCGGCCGCCGTTCCGGCCGGCGAACGCCGGCGCTGGACCCACATCGCCCGCCGGCTGCGGCTGGTCTTCCTGCCCAACGGGCTCCTCGCGCAGTTCGCCGGCTACGGCGACCTGGTGGAGCTGGACTGGGACCGGTATCGGCGGCGCTACGGCGACCTGCGGCTGCTCGGACCGCTGCTGCAGGCCGAGGGGGACGACCCGAACCGTTACAAGATCTCCAAGCAGGCCGACGTGCTGATGCTGCTGTACCTGTTCAGCGCCGAGGAACTCACCGCGTTGATCCGCGGCATGGGCTACCACTTCGACCCCGCCAGGATCCCCGCCACCGTCGACCACTATCTGTCCCGCACCACGCACGGTTCGACGCTGAGCCGGATCGCGCACGCCTGGGTGCTGGCCCGTACCGACCGTCGTCGCTCGTTCCACATGCTGCTGGACGCGCTCGGCACCGATCTGGCCGACCCCGCGCACAGCTCGACCCGGGAGGGCATCCACCTCGGCGCCACCGCCGGCACGCTGGACATCCTGCAACGTTGCTACACCGGGTTGGAGGTGCGCGGCGACGTGTTGCGCCTGAACCCGGTGCTGCCGGAGGGGATGGACCAGCTCGACTGCGTGCTGCGGTACCGCAACCGGCTGCTCGTGCTGCACGTCGACTGCGACCAGGTGCGGATCTCGGCCGGTCCGGGCGCCGACCCGCCCGTCCCGGTGGCCGTCCAGGAGCAGGTCCACCTGCTCGCCGCCGGCGCGATCGTCACCGTCCCCCTCCGACGGCGCGACCCGGGCGCGGACCGGGCCTGACGACGCCCACCCACCCCCGGGCACAGACGCACCGCCGCCCGTGGGGAGCCGGGTGGCGGTGCGTGGGTCGGTGCCGGATCAGGCCTCGGTGAGCTGGCCGCGCAGCTTGGTGAGCGCGCGGGCGAGCAGCCGGGAGACGTGCATCTGGGACACGCCGACCCGGGTGGCGATCTCGCTCTGCGTCAGGTTGCCGTAGAAGCGCAGGGTGAGGATCTTCTGCTCCCGCTCGTCGAGGGTGGCCAGGGCCGGGCCGAGCGAGGCACGCAGCTCCGCCAGCTCGTACTCGTTGTCGTCGGCGCCGAGGGTGTCGCCGAGCTCGGTGGCGCTGTCGCCGTCACCGATCGGGGTGGACAGCGACACGGCGTTGTAGGCGCGCGCGCCTTCCAGGCCCTCGAGCACCTCCTCCTCGGTGACGTCGAGGTGGGCGGCGATGTCCGCGACGGTGGGCGCCCGGTTGAGCGTCTGGGTCAGGGTGCTGTTCGCCTCCGAGATGCGCAGCCGCAGTTCCTGGAGTCGGCGCGGGACGCGGATGTTCCAGGTGCGGTCGCGGAAGTGCCGCTTGATCTCACCGAGGATGGTGGGGATCGCGAAGCCGGCGAAGTCCACGCCGCGGGAGGCGTCGAACCGGTCGACCGCCTTGATCAGCCCGAGGGCCGCGGTCTGGGCCAGGTCGCCGGCGGGCTCGCCCCGACCGCTGTAGCGGGCGGCGAGGTGGTTGGCCAGCGGCAGCCACGCCTCGATGACCTGGTTGCGCAGCGCGGGCCGGTCGGGGTGCCCCTCGGGCAGCGTGGCCAGGGCGGCGATCAGCTCGCTGGCGCGGGACTCCTCACCGGTCGCCGCGGCGCGGTGCACGTCGGTGGTCGTCGGGGCGATGGTCGTCGTGGTCATGCGGCCCTTCCTGTCCTGAGGAGAACGGGTGCCTCCCAGCACCGGTCGTGCCAGCCACACTAGACCAAAGTCTGTCGACTAATCAACCGAACGGATGATGGATATAACACCCATAACCCCCCATAGCTCTACCAAATGCGCCGGTTCGGGTGCGTCCAGGGCCACAGGACTGGTCAATCCGGGCGCGCCCCGGGCGACGCCGCCCCGTCTGCGGCGCGTGCGGCACGCCGGGTCGAGGCGTGCGCGGCGCGGGCATATCCTCCGTGTCGTGGAGCGCTGCGACGAGTGTCTGTTCGTCTACTCCGAGGTGCCGGGCGAGGCGCTGCCGGCCCTCCTGCGAGGTCTGGGTGGACGGTTCACCGCCGCCCTCGGCGAGGTGCCGGACGTACGCCGGCGCCCGGCGCCCGGTGTCTGGTCGCCGCTGGAGTACACCTGCCACGTCCGGGACGTGCTCCGCGTGCAGGGCGAACGACTCGCCCTCGCGCTCCGGGTCGAGGAGCCGACGTTCGTCCCGATGGGTCGGGACGAACGCGCCCTGACGGAGCGGTACAACGACCAGGAGCCGGCGACCGTCCTGGCCGAACTCGGCACGGCGGCCCAGGAGCTGGCGGCCCGGTTCGCCGGGCTCGGCCCGGCGCAGCTGGCCCGCACCGGCGTCTACCCGTGGCCGGAGCGGCAGGTCCGGACGCTGCTCTGGCTCGGGCAGCACACGGTGCACGAGGGCGAGCACCATCTGCTCGACATCCGCCGGGGCGGTGGAGCCGCCGCCACCGACGGATGAGTCAGCGGCGCAGCAGCGGCCGGTAATCCGCCGCGGTGAGCGGCAGCGCGGAGAGCGAGCCGTCGGCGCGCGGCACCTCCAGCGGCTGGCCGTCGCGCCGGAACCCGACGCTGTCGACGTCCGCGCGCTGGGTCAACGTGCAGACGATCTGCCCGAAGGCGAGCACCTCGTCACTGCGGCCGGCCTCCTCACCGGCCTCCCGTACGTCGACCGTCACCACGGCGCCGGTGGTGCTGGCCCCGGCGACCGTGATCGTGCCCGGCAGGGCGCTGGACAGGCCGCGTTCCCGTTCCCCGTCGTCGGGGCCGGCGAGCAGGTGCTGCAGGTGGGTGTCGACGCTGGAGACGCCGTCGACCCGGCGGGTGACGGCCGCCAGCCCGTCGCCCCGGACGAAGCAGAGGGTCTCGTCGACCCGGCCGTCGGGATCGGTGGTGGCCGTGCCGGTGGCGGCGGGGAACGAGCCGGGCGGGGCCGACACCGGCCGGGGCCGGTCGTCGACTGGCACGCCACAGCCGCCGAGCAGCACCACGAGCAGGACCGCCGGGAGGGCTCCTCGCATCACCGCACCTCCGCCAACTGGACCCGGAACCGGGCGCCCTTCGGCTCCCGGTCGACGACCGTGGCCCGCCCGCCGTGCGCGGCGGCGTGCTGGGCCACCAGCGCCAGCCCGAGTCCGGTGCCGTCGGTGCCGGCCCGGGCGTGCGCGGCGCGGCCCCGGACGAAGCGGTCGAAGATGATCTCCCGGTCGGCGTCCGGCACCCCCGGGCCGTCGTCGTCGACGTCGATCGTCCCGACCGAGCCGTCCACCAGCGAGAGCCGCACGGCCACCGGTCCGCCGCCGTAGCGGACCGCGTTGTCGAGCAGGTTGAGCAGGATCTGCTCGACCCGCCGCCGGTCGACCCGCCACTCGGTCGGCGTGCCGGCGGGCACCCGCACGAGGTGCTCCGGCAGCGCGCGGGCGGCGCATGCCTCCCGGGCCAGCACCCCGACGTCGACGGTCTCCCGCTGGGCGGGCTGCTCGGTGCGGGCCAGCTGGATCAGGTCGTCGACCAGGCGCTGGAACCGATCGACCTCGTCGGCGACCAGGCCGGCGGCCGTGGCGGTACGTTCGTCGTGGTGCTCCCGGCGGCGGGTCAGCACGCTGGCGGCGGCGGCCAGGGTCTGCAACGGCGAGCGCAGTTCGTGGCTGACGTCGGCGGCGAACCGGCGGTCCCGCTCGATCCGGCGCACCAACTGGTCGACCATGTGGTTGAACGAGGTGGACAGCCGGGTGAGGTCGGGGTCGGTGGTGGGGTCCAGCCGGGTGGCGAAGTCGCCGGCGGCGATCCGCTCGGCCGCGTCGGCGACCGCGGTGAGCGGACGCACGCTGTGCCGGGTGGCGTACCAGCCGAGCGCCGCGCCGGCCCCGGCGACCATGATGGCGACGGCGGTCAGCGCCAGGCCCACCACCTGGAAGGTCTCCTCGACCTCCCGCAGCGAGGTCAGCTCGTAGTAGCCCACCCCGGCGGAGAGCGGAACACCGACCAGCAGGGTCGGCTGCCCGTCGATCCGGATCCGTTGCACGCCCGGGTTACCGGAACGGACCAGCTGCTGCAGCTCCAGAGGGACCGCGCCGCCGCCGGTCTCCGCGGTGCGGGCGTACCAGCCGTCGGGCAGGTGCAGCAGGGGCCGGCGGATGCTGCCGGTGTCCAGGGACCGGAGCACGGCCACCACGTCCGGGCTCTCCGTGTCCAGCCCCGACCGGACCACGGCGGCGTCGTAGTAGGCGGCCCGGACGGCCGTGCGTTCCCGCTCGTCGAGCAGGGAACGGCGGATCAGGTCGTAGGAGAACAGCGCCATCGACGCCGCGAGCAGCAGCGCGCCGACGGCGAAGGCCGCGGTCACCCGGGCGCGCAGTCCGAGCCGGGTCATCGTTGCAGCTTGTAGCCGAGGCCACGCAGGGTGACCAGGTGACGCGGCTTGGTCGGGTCCGGCTCGATCTTCTGCCGCAGCCGGCCGACGTGCACGTCGACCAGGCGCTCGTCGCCCGTGTCGTACCCCCAGACCCGCCGCAGCAGTTGCTGCCGGGACAGCACCCGGCCGGCGTGCTCGGCCAGCTCGCACAGCAGCCGGAACTCGGTCCGGGTGACCGCGACCGGCCGGCCGGCGCGGCGCACCTCGCCGGCCTCCGGACTGATCTCCAGGTCGCCGAAGACCTGCGCGGGGACCGCGGTCGAGCGGCCCCGCCGGCGCAACGCCCGCAGCCGGGCGGAGAGTTCCTTGACGGCGACCGGCTTGACCAGGTAGTCGTCCGCACCGGCCTCGAGCGCGGCGACGATGTCGTGGGTGTCGTCCCGGGCGCTGACCACCACGATCGGGACGTCGTCGTCCCGGCGCAACTGCCGGATGCACTCGAAACCGTCGATGCCGGGCAGCATCAGGTCGATCAGCACGTTGTCCGCCGGGGTCTCCCGCTGCCTCCGCAGCCCCTCCTCGGCGGTGCCGGCTCCGTACGCCGTGTAGCCCTCCTCCTCAAGGGCGAGCAGCAGCGCGAGCCGGATCCGGTCGTCGTCCTCGATCACCAGTACGGCCGTCATGCTCGCATCATCCCCGGCCGAGCCCGGGTCACCCAACCGTGTCAGCCGGTCCGGGCTTTTGTCACACAACTGTCATCCAACCGCGCGAGGACCTCCAAGATCGCTGCGGAGAGTGGTGGACGGACCCGACCCGACGCCAAGGAAGCCGACCCGATGACCGCTCCCCCGCAGTCCCCGCCGGAGTGCGCCGTGCCACTGGTGGAGGTGGAGATCACCGAGGAGCTGGACCTCGCCCGCCTGTCGGAGGTGGCCGTCGTCCTCGACCGGGTCCTGGCCCTGCACCCCCGGGAGGTGATCGTCGACATGGCCGAGTGCCGACACGTCGACGCGGCCGCCATCGCGCTGCTGCTGGACGTGCACCGCCGGATGGCGCGCCGCCGCGCCACCCTCACCGTCCGCAACCCGAATCCACGCATCCACCGCATCCTCGAAACCGCCCGACTGGGCGAGACCGTGCCGATCGTCCACACCCCGCGACCAGCCCGCCGCCCGGTGGCGAGCGAGCCCCCGCCCGACGCGCCGGCTCGCGGCCGGGCCCGGGTCGCCAGTCAGCCCTGAGGAGGAGTCGTGAACGGGAGCACCCTCGTCGGCGCGCTCGTCGTCGGACTCGTCGTGGGCTCGGTCGGGCGCCTCGCCGTACCAGGGCGGACGGCCGCGCCGGTCTGGCTGACCCTCGCCCTCGGGGTGGCCGCCGCCCTGCTCGGCGCCATCGTCGTCGGACTGGTCGGCGTCGACCGCACGCCGCCGGCGCTGCTGCCGCTGGTCGTGCAGTCCGGATTCGCCGCGGTGGCGGTGGTACTGGCCGTGGTGGCGGCCGGCCGGCCGAGCCCGGACGGGTCGGCCGGCCGATCCGCCGGCACGCCGCCGGGCCGGCCGGCCGAGCCCGGACCGGGCGGGAGGGAGTGGTCGTGACGGTTGTGCCGGCGGACCGTTTGATGACGCTCATCTGCGACGGGTGCGGCGAGACGGTCACCGGTGCCGGGTGCACCCTGCCCGACGCCGAGGTGGTCTGGACGCTGGTGTTCGAGAACGACTGGGTGGGCTCACCGTTCGCCTCGGGTCCGCACCACTGCCCCCGGTGCAGCGTCCCCGCCGCGACGGACGACGGCGGGCTCGGCGTGGACTACCTGGACGAGGTCGGCGGCGACGACCCAGCGGCGCGGGAGGTGGACCCGGTCGACCCGTTGCGCCGGGCCCTCGCCGAGACGGTCGTCCTCGACGACCGGGAACTGGTGGACCTGACCGAGGTCGAGGTGATCGACCCGACCGGGCTCGGGCTGCTGGTCCGGGCGCACCGCGACGCCCGCCAGCACGGCCGGCGCCTGTGCCTGGTCGCCCCGTCCCGGTTCGTGCTGACCGTGCTGCACACCATGCGGCTGGACGGGGTGTTCCCGGTCTTCGACAGCCGTACCCGGGCGTTGAGCGGGTCGGCCGAGCCGGTCGCCGCCGACCCGCACTGACCCCCGTCCGGTCGGCACCGGCCGGACCCGCCACCCCGCCCCCGAAGGAGACCCCCGAGATGATGCCGTGGCCCTACCCCGAGTTCCCGTTCACCGGCGACGAACCGGAACCCGACAGCGAGGACGTACGCCTCGCCGCGCTGGTGGCGCAACGGCTGAGCATCGACTGGACCACCCGCCGACAGCGCATCGCGGTCACCGTGCAGAACCGGGTGGTGATCCTGAGCGGGACGGTCGCCGACCGGCAGGCCCGACAGGCGGCCGGTGACCTCGCCTGGGACGTCCCGGGCGTCTTCGACGTCTGCAACGCGCTGGGCCTGTACCCGGTGCGCCGCGGGGGCCACTGAACCGCGGCGGGGCGGGCCGCCGACGCGGCGGACCCGGTTGCATGGGCGGACCACCGCCCTCTACTCTCCCGTGGGAGCGCTCCCGAGGTTGCCGCGTCGGACTTTCCGGGCGAGTTCGCGACGGGCACCCGTCCATTCACACCACCCCCAGATGGGACGATCCCGCATGATCTCGATTCCCCGCCCGTCCCGGCGCGGGCTGCTCGTGGGCGGCGCCGCCGGCGCGCTGGCGCTGGCCGCGACCGCCGTGCTGCCGATGACCAATGCCATGGCGGCCACCGGCTGCGCCGTCACGTACACCACCAGTTCCTGGCAGGGCGGCTTCACCGCCACCGTGACCATCAAGAACCTCGGCGACCCGGTGAACGGCTGGACCCTCGGCTTCACCTTCCCGGACTCCGGCCAGCGGGTCGTCCAGGGCTGGTCGGCGACCTACCAGCAGAGCGGCAGCGCGGTCACCGCGCGCAGTGTGGACTACAACGGCGCACTGGCCACCGGCGCCAGCACCACCATCGGCTTCAACGGCTCGTGGACCAGCGCGAACCCGTCCCCGACCTCGTTCACGCTGAACGGCACGACCTGCACGGGCGGGACCACCACCCCCACCACGCCGCCCCCGAGCACCACTCCCCCGCCCACCACGCCACCGCCCACCACGCCACCGCCCACCACGCCACCGCCCACGACCCCGCCGCCCAGCACTCCGCCACCCACCGGCACCACGCCGGTGGCCATCAACGGCCAGCTGCGGGT
This sequence comes from Micromonospora solifontis, assembly GCF_003725545.1. GTDB lineage: Bacteria > Actinomycetota > Actinomycetes > Mycobacteriales > Micromonosporaceae > Micromonospora > Micromonospora solifontis. The sequence continues at coordinate 23,532 of NZ_RJLN01000018.1, forward strand.
CTGCGGGGTCAACCTGTGCAACCAGTACGGCCGGCCGATCCAGCTGCGCGGCATGAGCACCCACGGGCTGCAGTGGTTCGCCCAGTGCTACAACGACGCGTCGCTGAACGCCCTGGCCGACGACTGGCAGGCCGACCTGCTGCGCATCTCCATGTACGTGCAGGAGGAGGGCTACGAGACCAACCCCACCGGCTTCACCAACCAGGTGAACACCCTGGTGGACAAGGCGGAGGCGCGCGGCCTGTACGCGCTGATCGACTTCCACACCCTGACGCCGGGTGACCCGATGTACAACCTGGACCGGGCCAAGACCTTCTTCGCCGCGGTGTCGGCGCGCAACGCCGCCAAGAAGAACGTGATCTACGAGATCACCAACGAGCCCAACGGCGTCAGCTGGTCGACCATCAAGAACTACGCGGAGCAGGTCATCCCGGTGATCCGGGCCAACGACCCGGACGCGGTGGTCATCGTCGGCACCCGCGGCTGGTCCTCGCTCGGCGTCTCGGAGGGCGGCAACTCCGACGAGATCGTCAACAACCCGGTGCGGGCGGACAACATCATGTACACGTTCCACTTCTACGCCGCCTCGCACAAGGACAACTACCGCAACGAGGTGCAGCGGGCCGCGTCCCGGCTCCCGCTGTTCGTCACCGAGTTCGGCACCGTCAGCTACACCGGTGACGGCGCGGTCGACAGCGCCAGCAGCACGGCCTGGCTCGACCTGCTCGACCGGCTCAAGATCAGCTACGCGAACTGGACGTACTCCGACGCGAGCGAGGGCAGCGCGGCGTTCAAGCCGGGCACCTGCTACGGCGGCACGTACGCCGGCACCTCGGTGCTGACCGACTCGGGCAACTTCATGCGCAACCGCATCCGTACCCCGGACAACTTCCCGACGTCCTGACCCGAGAGCGGCGGCGGCCCGCGCGGGCGGGCCGCCGCCGGCCCTCACCGCTCGACCAGGCCGCCCCGCGCCCAGAGCAGCCGCCCCGGCCCGGACACCAGACCGAGGCCGGTCAGGTGGTCGAGCACCCGCTGGGCGGACCAGCGCAGGGTCGCCCGCCAGTGCGGATTCGCCCGGGCCGCGGCCCGGCCGACCGCGGGCGGGATGCCGACCGCCGCGTACGCCGCAGGGTGCACCAGGCGGCGGGTGACCGAGTACGCGGCGCGGCCGATGACCAGCCGCGCGTAGCCGAGGGCGAGCGGGCCGGCGGCCTCGACCTGGCGGGTCAACTCGTCGCGGGCGAAGCGGACGTGGCGGGCCTCCTCCACCACGTGGATCCGGGACACCATCCGGATCAGCGGCTGGAGCGACTCGTCGGCCATGATCTCCCGCTGGAACGCGTCGAGGATCTCCTCGGCGATCAGGATGGCCGCGTACATCTGCGGGCCGCTGGCGGTGGCCTTGAGCCACCGGCCCAGGAGGTGGTCCACCGGCCCGGCCCGGTAGACCGGGCAGCCGGTCGCCTCGATGAGCCGGCCGAACATGATGGAGTGCCGGCACTCGTCGGCGATCTCGGTGAGCGCGTACTGGGCGTGCCGGCTGGTCGGGTCGGCGTCGTAGTAGTGCCGGACCAGCATCTGGATGAGGATCGTCTCGAACCAGATCCCGGCGCTGGCGGCACTGGCCACCTCGTGCTTGGTCAGCTCGATCCGCTGCTCCTCGGTCAGCCCGTCCCACAGCGGCGTGCCGTACAGGCTGCTGCGCTCGGGCGGCAGCCAGTACGCCCCGGGCAGGTGCGGCGCCGACCAGTCGATTTCCACGGCGGGGTCGTAGCTGGTGCGCGCCGAGGCGGTGAGCAGCCGGGTCGCGACCGCCTCGCGCGCGAAGCCCTCTTCCATGACCCCTCCCGGGTTGACGTAACTTCTGGTAACTGTTACGAGTGGTAGCATGCAGCGCACCTCCACCGATGTCAATGGATCCGGCACCCCGCCCGAGCCGCCCTCCGGCCGGCGCACCGGGCGCCGGGACCGCTGGGCCGAGCATCGCGAGCAGCGCCGGCAGGAGCTGATCGGAGCCGCCGTGCAGGCGCTGCTCCAGCACGGCCCACAGGTGGACATGGACCAGGTGGCGGCCACCGCCGGGGTGACCAAGCCGATCCTCTACCGCTACTTCGCCGACAAGTCCCAGCTCTGGTTGGCGGTCAGCGAGGTCGTGGCCGCCCGGGTCGTGGACACCGTCGCCCCCGCCGTGGAGCGGGTGCGCGAGGAGCGGGCCCTGGTCGAGGCGACCATCGACGCGTACCTCGGGATCATCGAGTCGGAGCCGACGCTGTACCGCTTCCTCATGCACCAGGCCGGCCACCCCGGCATCCACCAGGTCGTCGCCGGCACCAGCCGGCAGGTGGCCGCCGGGCTGGCCCGGGTGATCGGCGACCGGCTACGCGCCCTCGGCCTGGACGCCGGCCCCGCCGAGCCATGGGCGTACGGCCTGGTGGGCTTCGTGCAGGCGGTCGGCGACTGGTGGACCACGCACGGCCAGCCGATCCGCCGGGCCGCGCTCACCGACTACCTGACCACCCTGCTGTGGAGCGGCATCGAGGGCGTCCGGCGCGGCGCCGACCTGGCCCCGGAGCTGACCCGCGCGCACGAGCGGATCGACCGGTGAGCTGGCACGGTCCGGCGTGGATCGCCGACACCGAGGTACGGCTGCACGGCAGCGGACGCTGGGAGCCGGTCGACGGCCGCTACCACTGGGCCGGCCGGATCGAACCCGAACCCCGGATCGTCCGGCTGCTCCGCTCCGGCCGCCGCGACGTGGTGGTACGCGTCGGCGACCGGACCGCCCCGGGCCGGCTGGTCGAGGTAGACCCGTGGGGCGGGGTCCGGGTCACCGGGGTCGGCGCGCCGCCCTGGCCGGCGGAGGCGGACGAGGGGTGAGCTGAGGGGCGTACCGTCTTCCGCGGGTGAAGGGAGGCGGCGCGTGACGCCAGCGACGGCCACGGTGCTGCTGGTCTTCGGTCGCGGGGTGGTGGCCGACCGGGACGGCTACCGGCTCAGCGCGGAGAGCGCGGCCCGGGTCGACGCGGCGGTCGCCTACGTGACCGCGCACGCCGACGCGTTCCGGCGGGCCGCGGCGGCCCGGATCGTCTGCACCGGCGGGTGGCCGCACGGCTTCCCGGCAGCGGCGTGCCCGCCGGCGGGCTGCCGCGAGGGCGAGCTGATGCTGGCCCGGGCCCGGGCCGCCGGCCTCGACCGGTATGCGCGGCTGCACGCCGAGTCCCGCTCCCGGACCACCCTGCAGAACCTCGTCCACACCGTCCAGGACGGCCTCCTCGCCGATCAGGCGTTCGGCCCGGCCCGACCCCTCGGCCTGGTCTCACACCCCTGGCACCTGCCCCGGGTCCGGTTCCTCGCCGGCAAGGTCCTCGGGCTGACCGGCCCGGCGCTGCTCGACATCCCGACCCCGGGCGCCACCGCCGGCCGGGACCGGCGACGCGAGCGCGCGCTGCGGGCCGCCGCCCACCTGGGCTACCTCGGCGTCCACGCCCCCGCGGACCTGCTGCGCCGGGAGCGCCGCATCGCGACCCTCCTCGGTGGACGGCGGCGCGGCCACGCCGGTGGTTGGCCCGCCCGCGCCCCGGGTACAGCGGACGGCGATCGGCCCGGCGGGCGGCGCTGATCGCCGCCGGCGACCGCCCCGGCGGCAGCGACGGTCGGGAGGTCCCGTGATCGTTCTGGTGCCGGTGTACCGGCCGGGCAGGCAGCTGCTCGACCTCCTCGACGACCTGGCCGGGGTGGGACGCGGCTGGCAGCCCGTGGTGGTCGACGACGGCAGCGGACCGGAGGCGGGCGAGATCCTCGACGCCGCGCGGGCGCACGGCGCCGAGGTGCTGCGCCGCCGGGTCAACCGGGGCAAGGGGGTGGTGCTGAAGACCGGCTTCCGGTACGTCACCGCCACCCGTCCGGGACGGGACGTGGTCTGTGTGGACGCCGACGGCCAGCACCGCGCCGGGGACGTCGTCCGGGTGGTCGACCGGATGCGCGAGACCGGCGCCCTCACCCTCGGGGTACGTCGGTTCTCCGGCGACGTGCCGCTGCGCAGCCGGGCCGGCAACGCGCTCACCCGGGACGTGTTCCGCCTCGCCACCGGGGTGCCGGTGCGGGACACCCAGACCGGGCTGCGGGCGTACCCGGCCGGGCTGCTGGACTGGCTCGGATCCGTCCCGGGCGAGCGGTTCGAGTACGAGATGAACGTGCTGCTGCACGCGACCCGGTCGGGCCACCCGATCGCCGAGGCGCCGATCGCCACCCGCTACCAGGCGGACAACGCCTCCTCGCACTTCTCCGCGCTGGCCGACTCGGTCCGGATCTACGGTCCGCTGCTGCGGTTCGCCGCCGGCCGGCTGCTGGGCCAAGTCCACCGAGCCGCCGCGCAGCACGGGTCCGGCGCCTGACGGGCGGCGGCCCGCGGGACGCGCCGCCGCCCGGGTCGGTCACGGATAGCCGACCAGGTTCACCGGCACGGTGTCGGTTCCCTGCGCGGCGCCACCGGTGTCGTTCATGACGTGGGTGATCCTCCCGTTGCCGCCCAGCGAGACGGTGAACAGGTCGTGGAACCGCACGCCGGCGACGGTGGGCGCCTCGAAACCGTGGTACGCCCGGCAAGGCCGTGCCGGCCGACCCGGGTCGACCACCACGGCCTCGACCCGGGCCGTCTCGGCCCGACTCAGCCCTGCCGGGCTTTCTGCCGCGGATCGGCCTTGTTGAGCACGAAGAGCTTGCCGCGGCGGCGCACCACGATCGAGTTCGCCTTGCGCTTGAGGCCGCGGAGGGAGCTGCGGACCTTCATCCGGGTCACCCCGTTCCGGTCGGATTCTCGGCTGTCCGGTACGCGTACCCGGCCGTGGCACGCCCATGCCCGGTCGTCAGGTCGGGCGGGCGATCACCCGCCAAGATACGGCTCCAGCAGTTCGTGGGCGAGGCGACGGGCCTTTCGCTCCGGCGTCCCGTCCTCGATCATCCGGGTGAGGGCGAAGACGACGGACTGGATGACCTCGGCCATCCGGACCGGGTCCGGCGCGCCGTGCGCGCGCAGCGCCGCCTCCAGCGGCGTACGGAGCTCGTCGTGCAGCAGCTTGCTGGAGGTGGCGAGGGTGTCCGGACGCCCGGCGGCCGCCAGGGCGCGGACCAGGGCGTGGTCCCCGCGGGCGACGAGGTGCAGGTTGGCGTCAACGTACGCCAGCACCCGCCGGCCGGCGTCGGCGTGCCGGTCCATCTGCTCCGTCACGTACGCCGACCAGCGGGGAAACGTGTCGGCGATGACGGCGTCGAGCAGGTCCTCCCGCGACTTGAAGTAGGAGTAGGTGCTGGACCGGGCCAGCCCGGCCCGCCGCGCCACCTCGGCCAGGCTGGGCGGCTGCTCGGCGGGGTTGCGGGACAGGAGGCCGCGTGCCGCGTCCAGCAGGGCCGCCCGTTGCGCGGCGCGGTGCTCGGCCACGGTGGAAGCCTGGATCTTCGGCAAGCGCTCCTCCTGAATCCGGCGTCGGTGCTCGCCCGGGACGGCGGGCCGGGTGGTCCGGAGTCAGCCGTGCCGGCTCAACCGACCGTCGACCATCTCGTACACGGTGTCACAGTGCTCGAGGACGTCGTGGTCGTGGGTGACCATGACCACCGCGACCCGGCGCTGCTTCGCCTCGCGGGCGAGCAGCCGGACGACCTCGTGACTGCGGGCCCGGTCGAGGGCCGCCGTGGGTTCGTCGACCAGCAGCAGCCGGGGTTCGGTGACCAGGGCCCGGGCGATGCCGACCCGCTGGCGTTCACCGCCGGAGAGCTGGTGCGGGCGCCGGTCGGCCTTCTCCGCCATGCCGACCTCGGCGAGCAGGTCCCGCGGATCCCGCCGGCCGCGGCGACCGCCGGACGCGAACTGCAGCGGCAGGCGCACCTGGTCCCGGGCGGTCAGCGCGGGCAGGAGGTTTCCGGACTGGAAGACGAAGCCGATGTGCTCCCGCCGCAGGGCGGCCCGGGCCCGCTGGCCGCCGGCGGTGAGGTCGTGACCGGCGACCAGGACCGTCCCGGCGGTCGGCCGGGTCAGCCCGCCGGCGACGGCGAGCAGGCTCGACTTGCCGGCGCCGGACGGGCCGACCACGGCGGTGAACTCCCCGGGCGCCACCGTCAGGTTCACCTCGTCGAGGGCGCGCACCAGATCCGGTCCGTCCCCGTGCTGCAGGGACACGTCCCGCAGGACCAGCCCGTGCCGGCGGCTGGTGTCCGGCTCCACGGCGGCGATCGCGTTCATCGGTTTCCTCCCAGCGCGGTCGCGGGTTCGACGGAGACGACGCGGGCCACCGCGACCGCGGCGCCGACCAGGCCCAGCAGGATCAGCCCGGCCGCGGCGGCAGCGATGTCCGGGGCGCTGAGCGCGAACGGGACCCCGCCGCCCGTGATGAAGGCGCCGAGGCCGACGCCGACGGCCGCGCCGACCGCGACCGCGCCCACCATGAGGATGAGAGCCTGGACCAGCGCGTCGCGCAGGACCCAGCCGGCGGGCGCGCCCATGGCCCGGAGGATCGCCACCTCGTGCTTGCGCTGGATCACCCAGACCGCGAAGAACGCCCCGGCGACCAGGGCGGAGATGGCGTAGAGGAAGCCCTGGATCAGGCGCAGGGTGGTGCTCTCCGCCGTGTAGCCCGGGGAGGCCCCGTACGACTGCTCGAGGGTCAGGCTCTCGGTGCCGGCCGCGGCGTCACCGGCGGCCAGGTCGAGGGTCCGTCCCGGCTTCGCCCGCAGGGCCACCGCCGTGCTCTCCCGGGTCGCCCGGTCGGGCAGCACGCCGCCCGGCCCGACCCCGGCCTTGATCCGCTGCCAGGTGTCCAGCGGCACGAAGGCCACGTCGACGTGGCCGAAGGTGTGCTGGCCGGTGGTGACTCCGACGACCGTGAGCCGGGTGCCGATCCGGTCCAGCGTGACGGTGTCGCCGACCCGGAGGCCGGCCGTCACCGCCGTCGTGCTGACCACGATCCCGTCCGGCGTCGACAGGCGCGAACCCTGGCTGACCGGCGGGGCGAGGAACGAGTCCGGCTCGACCCCGAACAGCGCCAGGTCGATCTCGACGCCGCCGTCGCTGCGGGCGTTCACCAGCGAGTTGCCGTACGGCGTGGCCGCCGCCACGTCGGGTCGCTCGCGCCAGGCCCGTACCGCGTCGTCGTCCACGACGCTGCGGGAGAAGGCGGCGTCGTGCTGGACGTGCTTCTCGAAGGCGAAGGCGGTCACCGGCAGCTTCTGCAGCCCGGACACGCCGTCGTTCACCAGGCCGACCGACAGGCCGGACAGCATCACCATCAGCACCGCGATCAGCGCGATCACGGCACCCATCAACCCGAACCTGGTCCGGGCGAAGGCCAACTCCCGCAGCGCCAGGAACATCAGGCCGCACCTCGCCATCTTGTCGACATCATGTCGGCATGTTATCGACATGATGTCGACAACATCGTCGGCGGGGTGGTCGCTTGCCGACATCGCGTCGGCAACGCCCCTGGGGCCCCACCGGACGCCCAGGTGCCGGGCGTCCGGTGGAGCCGGCCGTCAGGCGACCGTGCAGGGGGCGCCGTTGAGGGTGAAGGACGAGGGCTCTCCGGTGTTACCGGTGTGGTTGGCCTGGAAGCCGATGTCCACCGACCCGTTCGCGGGGATGGTCGCGTTGTAGGAGACGTTGCGGGCGATGACCGCGCCGCTGGTCGGGGCGTAGGTGGCGTTCCAGCCGTTGGTGATGGTCTGGCCACCGGGCAGCGTGAAGGCCAGGCTCCAGCCGTTGACCGCCGCCGTCCCGGTGTTGGTGATCGTCACCGACGCGGTGAGCCCGGTGTTCCACGCGTTGACCACGTACGCCACCCGGCACCCACCGGCGGGCGGCGGGGTCGACGGCGGCGGGGTGCTGGGCGGCGGAGTGCTGGGCGGCGGGGTCGACGGCGGCGGCGTGGTCGGCGGCGGGCTGCTCGGCGGGGTGCTGCTGTCGAGGCCGAAGAAGCGGATCGCCTGGGCGGCGTCGACCGGCAGGTTGTGCGTCACGCCCTGCATGCTGATCGCCTCGACCGGCGCGGTGCCCCCGGTGCCGCCGTACCGGGTGCGGGTGTACCCGGACTGCGGGGTGTCGGTGTACGTCGGGGTCTGGCTCAACCCGTTGACGTTGGTCCACTGCTTGATCTCTTCGGTGAAGTTCTGGTAGCGCAGCGTCTCGTCGCTGGTCCCGTGCCAGAGCTGCATCCTCGGCCGCCGCCCGGTGTACCCCGGGTAGGCGCCGCGCACCAGGTCCCCCCACTGCTGGGCGGTCTTGACGATCAGGCCGTTGGCGCAGTCGCTGTTCCACTCCGAGCCGTTGGTGGTGGCGAAGCAGCCGAACGGCACCCCGGCGAAGGCGGCGCCGGCGACGAACACGTCCGGGTAGTCGCCGAGCAGGACGTTGGTCATCATCGCCCCGGACGAGGTGCCCGTGGCGAAGATCCGGTTCGGGTCGACGGCGTAGCGCTGCCGGACGTAGTCGACCATCGACTTGATGCCGACCGGGTCGCTGCCGCCGTCGCGGCGCAGCGCCTGGGGCGAGGAGACGTCGAAGCACTTGCTGCTGCGGGTCACCGAGGGGTAGACCACGATGTAGCCGTACCGGTCGGCGAGGGACGCGAACTGGGTGCCGGAGTACATCGCCGGGCCGGACCCGGTGCAGTAGTGGTTGACCACCAGCAGCCCCGGCCGCGCGGCGACGGTGTCCGGCACGTACAGGTACATCCGCAGGTTGCTCGGGTTGGCGCCGAAGTTGGTGACCTCGGTCAGTGCGGCCGCCGAGGCCGGCGCGGGCAGCGCGAACGCCGCCAGCGCGGCGAGCACGGCGGCGATCAGCGCCGCGCCGAGGATCTTCATCCTCTTTCTCACGGCGGGCGGGCGGGGCGATGGGTGCATGCGATCTCCTGAGGTGGTGGGAAAGCCGCGCAGGGGTGCCCTGCCACCTGCGTGCCCGCCGACGAGGCGCCATGACGGCGGCCCGGACCCTCGGAGACGAGATAGACGACCGCAGATCTAAGCGGTCCGAGTTGGAGTCTAGGGCGCGCCCCGGCGGCCGACAACCACCTTCCGGAAGGCTTCCGGAAGGTGGCCGCGGGCGGTCGGCCGGAGTCACCGGGCCCGGGTACGGTCGGCAGATGCCGCCCGTACCGCACCTCCCCGGCTCTCTTGTCGTCATGCGGGGCGACACGGTCGTCGCCGACACGATCGCCGAGGGCTGCACGGCGGGCACCCGCTTCCAGATCGCGTCGGTGAGCAAGCAGTTCACCGCGGTCGCGGTCCTGCTGCTGGCCCAGCGTGGCGCGCTGGACCTCGAGGACCGGGTCGGCCGCTGGTTCGGCGGCAGCCCGCGCGGGTGGCGGGACCTGACCCTGCACCAGCTCCTCACCCACACCTCTGGCATCGGGCACTGGGACGACTACCCGGAGATCGATCTGGCCCGGCCCGTCGACTGGGACGAACTGCTGGCCACCTTCCACCGGCGGCCGCCGCTGTTCGCCCCCGGCGCCCGGTGGCACTACAGCAGTCCCGCGTACGTGCTGCTGGCCCAGGTCGCCCAGCGGGTGGCCGACCGCCCGTACGCACGGCTGCTCGATGAGGAGGTCTTCGCCCCGTCCGGGCTGGAGCGCACCTTCGCCGGGTCGCCGGCCGGGCGGGACGACATCGCGCCGGGGCACGGGCCGGACGGCCGGCCCGTGCCCTCCTGGGAGCTCGACGTGGTCGGCATGGGCGCCGGTGACGTCTGGTCCACCACCGGCGACCTGCTCGCCTGGCTGGAGGTGCTCCGCGCCGGCCGGCTGCTCGACGAGCCCTACCGGACGCTGATGCTCACCGCCCGGGCCCCGACCGGGCGCGGACCGCGCGAGGACGGCTACGGCTACGGCTGGTTCACCGGCACGCTCGCCGGTGAACCGTGGTTCCACCACAGCGGACAGAACGCCGGATTCCTGTCCTTCGCGGGCTGCCTGCCGGCCTCGCGTCGACGGATCGTCCTGCTCACCAACTCCGAGGCGATCGCCCCGGGCACCTTCGACGCCCTGGCGGGCGCCGCCCTCAGCTGACCGTCCGGCGGCGTACCTCGTCAAGCATCTCGTCGACCGACCCGGCCGGGTCGGTCACCGGGAACTGCACCGCCCGCACCACGGCCCGCGGGTCGACCAGGAGCGTCAGCCGCTTGAGCCGGTCCACCCCGCCGGCCCGGAAGGTGGGCAGCAGCAGGCCGGCCGCGAGCCGACCGTCCTGGTCGGACAGGAGCGGGTACGGCAGCCGGGCGTGCGCCGCGAAGGCACGCAACTGGTCCGGTCGCTGGGTGCTCACCCCGCGCACCTCCGCGCCGAGGGCCCGGAACCGGTCGTGCCGGTCCGCGTACGTCCGGGATTCGAGCGTGCAGCCGACCGCACCGGGGATCTCGCCCCAGCCGGGCGGGACACCCTGCGTGCCCGGGGCGAAGGCGCCGGGGAACAGGTAGAGCACCGTCCACCGGTCCGGAACGGCCGGCGGCTCGCTGCCGCCGTCGTCCCGGGCCAGGACGAGCTCCGGCAGCCGCCGCCCGACGAGGTGGTGCATCCGGCGCGCCTCGGCGGAGCCGGCGGTCGCGGTGGCGGTGAGGGTGCCGTCGCCCATGACGTGCCGGGTGCCCCAGTCCTGGAGGGCGACCAGCACCGGCAGCAACGCCTCCCCCTTGGCGGTCAGCAGGTAGTCGTGCCGGGGCGGACGGGTCGAGTAGGGCCGGCGGACCAGCACCCCGTGCTCGACCAGGCCGGCGAGCCGCTCGGTGAGCGCCCGCCGGCTGACGCCCAGCTCCCGCTGGACGGCGTCGAACCGGGTGGTGCCGCCGGCGATCTCCCGCACGATCAGGAAGGTCCACCAGTCGCCGAGCACGCCCAGCGCCTGGGCGATGCCGCAGTCGGCGTCGCCGAGGTCCGCCCGCCGCACGTCCCACCTCCCGCCCTCCCGATCGCCTCGAGTATAGTCAGTTTCAAATTGGAACTAACCGGCTCGGATCGGGGGTTGACGGCATGTCCGTCGGGCAGGGGGCCGGGGTGTTCTGGCGTTGGTGGGCCGCGGGCTCCACCAGTCAGGTGGGGTCGGCGGTCGGCGCGGTCGCGCTGCCGCTGACCGCCCTGACCGTGCTGGACGCCTCCGCGTTCGAGATGGGGCTGATCGCGGCGGCGAACTACGTGGCCTGGCTGGTGATCGGACTGCCGGCCGGCGTGATCGTGCAGCGGCTGCCGCTGCGGGGCGCCCAGGTCGGCGCCGACCTGGCCCGGGCGGCCGCCGTGGCCTCGGTCCCGCTGGCCTGGTGGTGGGGCCTGCTGACGGTCGCCCAACTGGTCGTGGTGGCGCTCGTGATCAGCTTCGCCAACGTGCTCTTCGACGTCGCCAACGCCACCTTCCTGCCGGCCATCGTGAGCCGCGAGCAGTTGCACTCGCGTAACAGCCTGACCTCGGCCACCCACGCCGGCACCCAGCTCAGCGGGCCGTCCCTCGGTGGTCTCGCGGTGCAGGCGCTCGGCGCGGTCCCGGCCGTCCTGGTCGACGCCGCCAGCTACCTGGTCTCCGCGGCGCTGCTGTGGTCGCTGCCGGCCCGCCAGACCGAGGCCCCGGACCGGCGACCCCCGGTCCGCACGCTGATCGGCGAGGGCTGGCGGTACGTCACCCGGCACCCGGTGATGGGGCCGACGATGTGGACGGCCACGGCGGTCAACTTCGTCTGCGGGGCGCAGCTCGCGGTCTACCCGCTCTACCTGGTCCGGGAGCTGCACGCCCCCGCCGCCCTGGTCGGCCTGCTGCTCGCCGTCGAGGGCATCGGCTCACTGGTCGGGGCGACCCTGACGCCGTGGATCACCGGGCGGTGGGGCACCGCCCGGTCCCTGGTGGTCGCCTGCGTGGTGGCCGTCGGCGGCGCCTTCCTGGTGCCGTTGGGCACCGGCTGGCCCGCGTACCTCGCCTTCGCGGCCGGCAACGTGCTCTTCGCCGGGGGCGTGGTGGTGCTCAGCGTCACCACCCGCACCTACCGGCAGACCGCCAGCCCGCCCGAACTGCTCTCCCGGGTGATGGCCACGGTCCGCTTCGTCTCCTGGGGCGCGATCCCGGTGGGCGGGCTGGTCGCCGGCGCCCTCGCCGGTCCGGCCGGCGCCCGGCTCACCCTGTTCGCCTTCGCCGCGGCCACGGCGCTGGCGCCGCTGGCCCTGCTCCTGTCCCGGGTACGCGGGCTGCGCGACCTGGCCGACCTGCCGGTCGACGAGCCGGCGGAGCGGCTGGCCGTGGCCCCGGTCGGCTGAGCACGCACCCGCCGCCTCCGGTCGCCCCGCGCCGCCGGCCCCACCGGGCCGGCCCGCACCGGCCGGCGTGGCCCGGCCCGATCAGCCCGGCAGGACCGGCCGGCGTGGCCCGATCAGCCCGGCAGGACCGCCGCGGCCACCGGGCGGACCCGCTCCGGGTGGCTGAGCACGTCGACGTTGTCGAGGTACTGGTCGACCGCGCCCACCGGTGGGCGGTCGCGCAGCGCCGGGTCGATGATCGCGGCGCGCAGCGCGGCGACGAACCGTTCCGCGCGCAGGACCAGGAACGGCCGGTCGTGGAACGGCCGGGCACCGGGGTCGACGCGCGGGGCCAGGCCGCTGTCGTTGCTCCAGGTGGCGACCGCCTCCAGCGCCCGGACCAGGCCGGCCTGCCGGGTCGGCCAGTCGCCCGGCCCGATCGCGACGTCGAGCGCGCCGATCACCGGTGCCGCCGCCGGCAGCGCGGCGAAGACGGTGCCCAGCCACTTGGCGTACGGCGGCCAGCGGCGGTGCAGCAGCAGGCCGAGGCGCATCAGGTCGCGGGCCAGCCCGGCGGCGACCACCCGGCTGCCCAGCTCGTCGCCGACCTCCGCGCACCGGCCGACCAGGTGCTCCGCCTGCCCCACGCGCTGCCAGCCGGTCGCCAGCACGTGCCGCCACACGTCGTCGGGATACCAGGCCAGCCGGGCACGGACCGCGGTGAGCGTGCCGTCGAGCCCGTCGTGGAAGACCGCGCCGCCGGTCAGCTCGGCCAGCCGCTGGGTCGGCACGGAGAGCCAGTCCGCCACCCCGAACCCGCGCCGCGGGTCGAACCCGAGCCGCCCGCGCAGCCAACCGCCCAGCTCGTCGACGGTGACCCCGTGTCGCTCGCCGTCGGCGCGTACCACCCCGAGCCGGACCTCCGGACCCCCCGCGAACCGGGTGGGCCAGCCCAGGAACTCGGCGGGCAGACCGGCGTCGAGGACCGCCCGGACCGGCCCGACGTCGCCCGGGTCGGCGACGAAGAGCTGGGTGCGCGGCCCCCAGTCGTGGTCGGTGGACCGCGGGGTGTCCAGCCCGAGCAGCTCCGAACCGCCGTCCAGCAGGCCGGCGGCGTACCGGAGGCCGGGCAGGCGCCGGGCCAGCAGCGGGGCGACCAGCTCGTCGTGGAAGCGGCGGGCCAGGGTCAGCCCGGGTACGAACGTCACGGGACCAGTCTGCCGCGCGGCCACCCGGCCCCCCAGCGGTTATCGGTCCACCGGCGGGTCCGCGTTGGTAGCCTGGCCGAAACGGGTGCCGGGAGGGTGACGCGGTGTCGGACAGCGGTCGGGACCCGGCGGCCGTACGGCGTCGTCGGCTGTTGTGGGCCGGCGTGCTCGCCGTGGTCGGGCTGGCCCTGCTCCTGCTCGGCTTGACGGTTGCCAACGGGGCCCTGGCCTGGACCGAAGTGGTGCTGGCGCTCATCCTGCTCGTGCTGAGCTACGCCGTGCAGCGGATGGCCCGCCGGGAGAGCCTGTACCGGCGCGACCGGAGCTGACGCCCGCCGCGGGGCACCGGTCCCCCACCACGTCGTACCGCTGTGTCAGGCTGGCGGACGTGGCCACGCGATCCCCGATCCTGCTGATCGACTCCCCCAGCCTCTACTTCCGCGCCTACTTCGGCATTCCCGAGTCGGCGGCGAAGACGGACGAGGGCCAGCCGGTCAACGCGGTCCGCGGCTTCCTCGACATGCTCGCCCAGCTCGTCCGCACCCGCCGGCCCGACCGGATGGTCTGCGCGCTCGACCACGACTGGCGGCCGGCCTGGCGGGTGGAGCTGCTGCCGTCGTACAAGGCGCACCGGGTGGCGCCGGAGGGTGGCGAGGTGGTGCCGGACACCCTCTCCCCCCAGGTGCCGATGATCCTCGAGGTGCTGGACGCGCTCGGCATCACCGCCGTCGGCGCCACCGGGTACGAGGCCGACGACGTGCTCGGCACCCTCTCGGTGACCCAGCCGGGCCCGGCCGAGGTGGTCTCCGGCGACCGGGACCTGTTCCAGCTCGTCGACGACGCCCGCCAGGTGCGGCTGCTCTACGTCGGGCGGGGCGTGGCCAAGCTGGAGGACTGCGACGACGCGGCGGTCCGCGCCCGCTACGGCGTGCCCGCCGACCGGTACGCCGATTTCGCCGCGCTGCGGGGCGACCCGTCGGACGGGCTGCCCGGCGTGCCCGGCGTCGGCGAGAAGACGGCGGCCCGGCTGATCGAGCGCTACGGTGGGCTGCCCGGCATCCTGGCCGCGCTGGACGACGGGGAGTCCGGCTTCGCCCCGGGCCTGCGCGCCAAGCTGGCGGCCGCCCGGGACTACCTGGCCGTCGCGCCGAAGGTGGTCCAGGTCGCCACCGACGTGCCGCTGCCGGAGCTGACCACGCGGCTGCCCACCGCGCCCGCCGAGCCGGACCGGCTGTTGGCGCTGGCGCAGCGGTGGAACCTGGCCGGCTCCTGCCGGCGCCTGGTGGACGCCCTCGCCGGCGGCGCCTGACCTGGCCGGCGGCGCCTGACCCGGCCGGCGCTCGCCGCCCGGCCGCCAGCTCGCCGACCCGGCGGTATCCGGAACCCTGGGACACACCCACCTCCCCGACCCGGCGAACGCCGCCAACGGCCGGCGGGTCAGCGGGGGTCGGTGCGGCGGCGGGAGGGGAAGGGCGTGCCCGGCTGGCCCAGGGTGGACCGCCCGCGCAGGCCGACCGGGTCGGGCGCCGGCTCGGGGGTGACCGCCGGGGACGCCTCCGCCGCCCACCGGGCGTCCAGGTAGGCGGCGCCCGCCCGGTCGTCCTCGGTGGGGGCGGCGAGCAGCGCGTAGACCAGGCCGACCACGCCGAACACCACCGCGAGGACGATCGGCACCAGCAGACCGCTGACCTCGGCGCCGGTCAGGTCGCCGCTGCGCTCGTGCGGATGCACGGACAGCGCGCTCATGCCGGTGAAGTGCATGCCGTTGACGGCGATCCCCATGACCAGGGCCGAGGCGGCGATCGCCAGGCCCCGACGGACGGTCATCGCGAGCCAGAGCGCCACGGTCGCGGCAACCACCGCGACGAGCACGGACAGGGCCACCCGGGTGCGGTCGTACCCGAGCACGCCGTCGAGCCGCATCGCCGCCATGCCGGTGTAGTGCATCGCCGCCACGCCGGCGCCGGTGAACAGACCACCGGCCAGAAGCCGGCCGGCCGACAGCCGGCCGGTGCCGACGATGGCCAGGCCGATGCCGACCGACACCACCGCGATCGCCGTGCTGGCCGCGGTGAGCGGCACGTCGTACCGGATCCGGCTGCCGGCGACCGCGAAGCCGAGCATCGCCATGAAGTGCATGGCCCAGATGGCCGTGCCGCCGAGCGCCCAGGCGGCGAGCAGGCCCCACCACGCCCGCTGCCCGGCGCTGCGCGCGGCGCGGATCCGCCCGGCGCAGACCAGGCCGAGGGCCGAGCCGAGCACGGACAGGGCGTAGCTGAGCGCGGGCGTGATCCACCCGTACTCAAAGTGATTGATCTCCATCATGACGGCCTTCCCCCCGGTGCGCTTCGAGCACACGACGAACACGTCCCAGCCATGATCGGGCAGCCATTGAGCAGGCACGACGGCACCCCCCGGAGAATTCAGGGAGTGCCGCCACGGTGACAGAGGGATGCGTCGATTGTTGAGAGGCAACTACTTACGGTTATCGTCAGGCGGCGGCGTGGTAGGCCAGCACACCCCGGTTGACGGCGGCGATCGCCTGCCGGGCGGTGGACCGCAGCTCGGCCGAGGCGCCGCCGGAGTCGGCGAGCTGGCCGAGCAGGTCGACCACCTGGCGGGCCCAGCGGACGAAGTCGCCGGCCGGCATCTCGCCGTCGATCTGGTGGCCGCTGGCGAGCACCTTGGCGAGCGCCTCGCCCCGGGCCCACCGGTAGATCGGCCAGGCGAAGCCCAGATCCGGCTCGCGGGTGACCGCGAGGCCCCGGGCGGCCTCGTCGCCCTCGATGTCGCTCCACAGCTTCAGCGTCTCGTCGACCGCGTCGGCGACCGCGCCGCGCGGCAGCGAGGCCCGCTCGTCGACGTCCCGGCGAGCCTCGAAGACCACCACGGAGACCGCGGCGGCCAACTCGGCCGGGGACAGCCCGTCCCACACCTTACGGCGCAGGCACTCGGCGACCAGCAGGTCCGCCTCGGTCCAGATCCGGCCGAGCATCCGCCCGGCGTCGGTGACCTCTCCCTCGGCGGTGAGGTAGCCGCGTGCGGTCAGCAGCGCCACGATCCGGTCGAACGTCCGCGCGAGGGACCCGGTCCGCCCGGCCACCCGCTGGCGCAGCTCCTCGGTGTCGCGCTCCAGCCGGCGACGCCGCTCCGCCCAGCGGGCGTGCTCCTCCCGGTCCGGGCAGGCGTGGCACGGGTGCCGTCGCAGCTCCGTGCGGAGCTGGCTGAGCCGGTGGTCCTCGCCGGCGACCTGCCGGGAGCGCCCGCCGCGCCGCCCGCCGTGCCGGTCCAGCCCGGTGCCGCTGACCGCGGCGGCGAGGTCGCGCCGGGCCGCCGGGGACCGATGGTTGAAGTGCTTCGGCACCCGGATCCGGGTGAGCACCTCGGCCGGGGTGGTGAAGTCGCCCGGGCTGACCCGGCCCGCCCAGCGGTCCTGGGTGAGCACCAGCGGGCGGGGCTCGCCGAATCCACCGGTGGCCGGGTCGAGGACCACCGCCAGACCGGCGCGGCGGCCGGAGGGCACCCGGATCACGTCACCGACCCGCAACCGTTCGAGGGAGGCGATCGCGGCGGCCTTGCGCTGGGTCTGCCCCTGCCGGGCGATGGCGCGCTCCCGGTCGGCGATGGCCACCCGCAGCGCGAAGTACTCGTCGAAGTCCCCGTGGTGGCAGGCGGCGTCGGCGCCGTACGCCTCCATGGTCTCGGTGTTGCGCTGCACCTGCCGGGCCAGGCCGACCACCGACCGGTCCGCCTGGAACTGCGCGAACGAGGACTCCAGCAGGGCCCGCGCCGGCTCCGCGCCCACCGTGCCGACCAGGTTGACCGCCATGTTGTACGACGGCCGGAAGCTGGACCGCAGCGGGTAGGTGCGGGTGGAGGCGAGGCCGGCCACGTGCCGGGGGTCGGTCTCCGGCGACCAGACCACCACCGCGTGCCCCTCGACGTCGATGCCCCGCCGGCCGGCGCGGCCGGTGAGCTGGGTGTATTCCCCCGGGGTGAGGTCGACGTGCGCCTCGCCGTTGAACTTGACCAGGCGCTCCAGCACCACGCAGCGGGCCGGCATGTTGATGCCCAGGGCCAGGGTCTCGGTGGCGAAGACCGCCTTGACCAGGCCGCGGACGAACAGCTCCTCGACGACCTCCTTGAACGCCGGCAGCATGCCGGCGTGGTGCGCGGCGAGGCCGCGCTCCAGGCCGTCCAGCCACTCCCAGTAACCGAGGACGGAGAGGTCCTCGCCGGGGATGGCGCTGATCCGCGACTCGACCACCCGGCGGATCTCGGCGCGCTCCTCGGGCAAGGTCAGCCGCAGCCCGGCGGCGAGACACTGCTGCACGGCGGCGTCGCAGCCGGCCCGACTGAAGATGAACAGGATCGCCGGGAGCAGGCCCTCCCGGTCGAGCCGGTCGACGATGTCCGGCCGCATCGGGCCCCGCCAGCGCGGGCCGCGCCGCCCCCCGCCGGGGCCCGCGCTGCGGCCCTCCCCCAGCTCCAGGCGGCGCATCGTGTCCCGGGTGTAACGCAGCAGCTCCGGGTGCACGTCGTGCTTGCGCGCCGCGTCGGCGTCGTGGAACAGGTCGAACATCCGCTTGCCGACCAGCATGTGCTGCCAGAGCGGCACCGGCCGGTGCTCGCTGACCACCACGGCGGTCTCGCCCCGCACGGTGACCAGCCAGTCGGCGAACTCCTCGGCGTTGGAGACGGTGGCCGACAGCGAGACCAGGGTGACCGAGGCGGGCAGGTGGATGATCACCTCTTCCCAGACCCCGCCGCGGAACCGGTCGGCGAGGTAGTGCACCTCGTCCATCACCACGTAGGCCAGGCCCTCCAGGGTGGCCGAGCCGGCGTAGAGCATGTTGCGCAGCACCTCGGTGGTCATCACCACCACGGGCGCGTCGCCGTTGATCGCGTTGTCGCCGGTGAGCAGCCCGACCTGCTCGGCGCCGTAGCGGTCCACGAGATCGTGGTACTTCTGGTTGGACAGCGCCTTGATCGGCGTGGTGTAGAAGCACTTGCGCCGGGTGTTGAGGCTCTCACCGGCGTCGGCGGCCGCCGGCTTCCCGGGCCGCCCGCGCAGGGCGAGGTGTACGGCGAACTCGCCGACCACGGTCTTGCCGGCACCGGTCGGGGCGCAGACCAGCACCCCGCTGCCCTGTTCCAGGGCCTCGCACGCCTCCCGCTGGAAGTCGTCGAGGTCGAACCCCAGGTCGCGGGCGAATTCGTCCAGGGCCGGGAAGGCGGAGGCCTGCGCGGCCCGGCGGCGCGCCGCGGCGTACCGCTCGGCGGGGCTCGACATGTCCCCAAGATTAATCGGTAGGACGGACGGGCACCGGCCAAGGCCGTCCGGCAGGGCGGTCGGGGCGGGTCGGTAGGGTGCACGACGTGCCGGATCATGCCGAACCACCCCATGCCTCGAGCGACGCCGACGACGTCGTCCGCGCGAGCCCGTCCCGCCGTCCCGTGGAGGGGGTGCTCCTCGACTTCCACGGCACCCTCGCCCAGGTGGAGGACCCCCGCGAGTGGGTGCTGGCCGCCGCGGCGGCGTGCGGGGTGGAGTTGGACCGGATGCGGGCCACCGCACTGGCCGACCGGCTGCTCACCACCGGCCGGGCGGGCGGCCCGTTGCCCGCCCGGGTGCCGCCCCGGCTCGCCGAGCTGTGGGCCGACCGTGACCTCTACGAGCACGCCCACCGGGGCGCGTACACCGGGTTGGCCGAAACGGTCGACGCCGGCATCGACGGGTTCGCCGAGGCGCTCTACGAGCGGGTGCTGATCCCCGAGGGCTGGGTGCCGTACCCGGACACCGAGGCGGTGCTCAAGGCGCTGCGCCAGGCCGGGGTGAAGGTGGCCGTGGTCAGCAACATCGGGTTCGACATCCGGCCGCTGTTCACGGCCTGGGGCCTGGACGGGCTGATCGACGCGTACGCGCTGTCGTACGAGGTGGGGCGCTGCAAGCCGGACCCGGGGATCTTCCTGCGGGCGTGCGGGATGCTCGGCGTCGACCCGGAGCGTGCCCTGATGGTGGGCGACACCCCGGCCGACGCGGGCGCGGTACGGGCCGGCTGCGCCGTCCTGGTGCTGCCCGGCGCCGACGCCGGCCGCCCCAACGGGCTGGGCGCGGTGCTCGACCTCGCCCTGCCCGCGTCACCGGCATGACGCGCCCCCGGTCCGCCCCCGGCCACCGCCCGGCGGGTCGGCTCGGCGCGGTCGGGCTGGTCCTCGGCGGGGCGCTGTCGGTGCAGTTCGGCTCGGCGGTCGCCGCGCTGCTGTTCCCGCGTACCGGGGTGGCGGGCGCGGTGACGCTGCGGCTGACCATCGGGGCGCTGCTGATGCTGGCCGTCTGCCGGCCCCGGCTGCGCGGCCACGGCCGGGGCGGCTGGACCGCCGTGGTCGCCTTCGGGCTGGCCCTGGCCGGCATGAACTCGGTCTTCTACCAGGCCATCGAACGGATCCCGCTCGGTCCGGCGGTCACCCTGGAGGTGCTCGGGCCGCTGGTGCTGTCCGTGGTGACCGCCCGGCGGCTCGCCGCCTGGTGCTGGGCCGGGCTGGCGCTGGCCGGGGTGGCCCTGCTCGGCCACGGCGGCTTCGACCGGCTCGACCCGGTCGGCGCCGCGCTGGCGCTGGGCGCCGGGACGTTGTGGGCCGCGTACATCGTCTGCTCGGCGCGGGTCGGCGGCCGGTTCCCCCGGGCCGACGGGCTGGCCCTGGCGTTGGCGGTGGCCGCGCTGGTCACCCTGCCCATCGGGCTGATCGGGTCGGGCGGCCGGCTGTGGCACCCGGCGGTCCTGGGGCTCGGCACCGGGCTGGCGCTGCTCGCCTCGGTGCTGCCGTACACGCTGGAGCTGCTGGCGCTGCGCCGGCTGCCCACCTCGACCTTCGCGGTGCTGATGAGCCTCGGGCCGGCGATCGCGGCCCTGGCCGGCTGGCTGGTCCTCGGTCAGGCGCTGCACCCGGTGGAGGTCCTGGCGATCGGCCTGGTGATCGCCGCGAGCATCGGCGCGGTCCGGGCCGGCCGGGCGGCGGGCCCGCCGCCCGGCGACGCCGGGCCGGAGGGCTCGGCACTGGTCAGTGCAGCAGCCGCACCGCCGCCGGCACCGCGCTGATCCGCACCGGCAGGTCGAACGCCCGCTCCCCGTCGACGTACGTGGTGATGCCGGCCGCGTCCAGCTCCACCGTGCGGGCCCGGTAGGCGCGGACGAGCGGGTGCGCCACGTGGGTCCCCTGGTAGATGCGGGGCTTGACCCGCATCAGGGTGCGCCGGTCGAAGCGACCGCCGACGACCACGTCCAGCAGCCCGTCGGTCGGGTCGGCGTCCGGGCAGATCCGCATCCCGCCGCCGTAGCTGGCGGCGTTGCCCACCGCCACCAGCACCGCGTCCAGCTCGTGCTCCTCGTCGTCGAGGCGCAGCCGGTAGCGGCGCGGCCGCAACCGGGCCAACTCGACCAGGATGGCCAGGTCGTACCGGCGGGGGCCGCGTGGCCAGGCCATCCGGTTGGCCCGCTCGTTGACGATCGCGTCGAAGCCGGCCGCGAGCACCGCGCCGTACCAGCGGTCGCCCCCGTCGGGGGTGGTCAGCCGGGCCAGGTCGACGGGCCGGGCCCGGCCGTCGCGCAGCGCGTCGGTGATCACGCCGACGGCCGCCACCGGGTCGGCCGGGTAGCCGGTCTCGACCGCGAAGTCGTTGCCGGTGCCGGCGGGGACCGGGCCGAACGGCACCGCAGTGCCGGCGACCGCCTGCACCGCGCGGTGGACCGTGCCGTCGCCGCCAACCGCCACGAGCGCGCCGGCCCCGTCGGCGACCGCCGCCCGACAGGCCGCCTCCGCCTCCCCCGGGCTCGTCGCCTCGAGCAGGCGCACCGGCCGGCCCGCGCCGGCCAGCCGCTCCAGCAACCGGGGCAGCAGCCCGCGGTGTCGCCCCCGGCCAGCGGTCGGGTTGGCGAGCACGGCGACGGGGCCGGACGGGAGATGATCGTGCGCGGTCACGGCGAGCACCGTACGGCACGACCCGCCCCGCTCACCAGGGGAGACGGTGCCGGGTACGGGTCACTTGAGCTTGCGGGTCGACCGGGCCACGATCGGGGCGTACTCGGGGTGCTTCTCCAGCCATCCGGCGAGGAACGGGCAGACGGGCACCACGGTCCGCCCCCTGGCCCGCGCGTCGTCCATCACCGCCCGGGCCAGGGTCGAGCCGACGCCCCTGCCCTCGAACGCCGGGTCGACCTCGGTGTGGGTGTAGACGATGATGTTGCCGGTCAGCTGATAGGTGACGACGCCGGCGGTCGCCCCGGTCTCGTCCCGCGCCTCGAACCGCTCCCGCTCCGGCACGTCTGTCACGGTGAACTGCACCCCGCCATCCAACCACGGCCCCGCCCTGCCCCGGCTCACCGGTCCGGCTGGCCGAGCCCGCTGCTGATCACGTCGATCCGGCCCCACCGGCCGGGCACGTCCAGCAGCTCCACCCGGCCGAAGCGCGCCGGCACCCGGGGGGACATCAGCAGGTGCTCCCCCGCCGGCTCCAGGCCGAGCAGGGCGCGCAGCAGCAGGAACGGCGCCCCGGTCGCCAGCGCCTGCGGGCTGTTGGCGGTCGGGTACCGCACCGGATAGTGGGTGAGTTCGCGCGGGTAGCCGGCGAACGCCTCGGGCAGCTGACCGTCGAAGTACGCGGCCGCGTCGACGACGGCCTCGGCGATCCGGCCGGCCTCCTCGGCGAAGCCGTACCGGCGCAGCCCCCAGGCGATCAGCGCGTTGTCGAACGGCCACACCGCGCCCAGGTGGTAGCCGAGCGGGTTGTACCGGTCCTGCCCCTCGGCGAAGGTCCGCACGCCCCAACCGGAGAAGAGCCGGGGGTCCATCAGCTGCTCCACCACCCGGGCCGCCCGGGACTCCGGGACGATGCCGCTCCACAGCAGGTGCCCCATGTTGGAGGCGAGCCCGTCGACCTGGCGGCCGTCGCCGTCCAGGGCCAGCGCGTAGTAGCCCCGGTCGGCGAGCCAGAAGTCCCGGTCGAAGCGCTCCCGCAGGGCGGCGGCCTCCCGATCCAGCCGCCCGGCGTACGCCGGGTCGCCCCAGAACTCGCGGGCCAGCCGCGCCCCGCGCCGCTTCGCGTCGTACGCGTACCCCTGCAGCTCACAGGTTGCCAGCGGCGGGCCCGGCAGCCGCCCGTCGGCGTGGCAGATCGCCTCCGGCGTGTCCTTCCAGCCCTGGTTCCGCACCCCGGTCCGCTCGTTGCGCCGCCGGTAGCGCACGTAGCCGTCGCCGAGGATGTCGCCGTACTCGTCGATCCAGTCCAGCGCCGCGCGGGCCTCGTCCTCGAACTGCCGGACCAGGTCGGTGTCGCCGGTCCACCGCTCGTACTCGTCGAGCAGGACCACGTAGAGCGGGGTGGCGTCGGCGCTGCCGTAGTACGGCGACTCCGGGCGCTCCTCGAAGGCCACCATCTCGCCGTAGCGGAACTCGTGCAGGATCTTGCCCGGCTCCTCGTCCCGGAAGTCGTCGAGCACCGCGCCCTGGTCGATGCCGAGCATCCGCAGGGTCGCGAGGGCCAGTTCCGGGGCCACCGGCAGCGCCTCGAAGCTGGTGAGGATGCTGTCCCGGCCGGTGATGGTGGCCGACCAGGGCAGGCCGGCGGCGGGCATCACGTCCTCGGGCAGGGTCAGCGGCGAGTAGCGCAGCGCCGCCAGGTCCACCAGGCTCCGCCGGTATGTGGTGGTCAGCGCGCTCCAGTCGCAGCTGAGGGTGGGGGCCCGGTCCAGCCACGCGGCGAGGTCGTGCCGCCGTTCGGCGGCGCTGCGCCGGGGTGGCCGGTCCAGGTGCTCGCGCACGTCCTGGCCGTCGGGGCGCAGCGCCAGCCCCTGCACCCGCAGCGTGGTCGTCCAGCTCTGCTTCGGGGCCAGCCGGACCGTGTACGTCAGGCCGTGCTCGTCGATCTGCGCCGGTTCGCTGCTGGTGATCAGCGTCTCGCGCTGGAACCGGTCCCGCCGGTAGCCCAACCGCAGGCCGCCGTCCTCCACCCGGCGGTAGAGCCGGCCCGGCGGCGTGCGCTCCTCGCTCACCGACAGGATCGGCGCGAAGTCGCTGGCCACGTCGAGCCGTACGGTGAACTCCACCGGCTCGCGGTCGTGGTTGAGCACGGTGAGCCGTTCCTCGAAGGCGCCGCCGGTGATCGCGCGCTCCCGGATCACCGAGGACGTGGCGTCCACGTAGTGCGTCGGCGCGCCGGGAACCAGGAAGAACCGCAGGGTGACGTGATCCCGCTCGGCCACGGAGAGCGGGGTCAGCCGCTCGCCGTTCAGGCGCAGCTGCCACCGGCACAGGAACCGGGTGTCGAAGTCGAAGAAGCCGCACGGGTTGGCGACGGTCGCCTCGATGTCGCCGTTGTGCTCGCTGAGCACGAAGATGTTGCCGTCCAGCACCCGGACCAGGTCCGACTTCATCCCGGTTCTCCGGGTGCGGCGCCGACGGACCGGGGATGGCGGGCACCCGGCGGCGGGGGGAAGAGCCGCTCCAGCAGGACCACGAAGCGGAACCGGCCCTCCGCGGTGAGGTCGTTGCGCAGCCAGGCGGTGAGCGGTTTGGCCTCGCCCCGGGCCATCCGCCCGAAGAACTCCCGGTCGGTACGGATCACCGTGTCGGCCGCCTCCCCGGTACGGCTCACCGCCACCCGGCCGTCGGCGATGCTCACGTGCCACACCTCCACCCCGCCGGGCCCGTCCAACTCGAACCGGATGGTGCCGACGGTGCGGCGCAGCAGCCGCTGCGGAGCGTCCCGGGCGAGCCGCGCGAAGAACGCCTCGATCGGATCGGACACCCACCCGCCTCCCCGGAGAGGGCCGTCACCGCAGCCCCCGCTCCGGCTGACGGCCCGTGGGCTGCGACGACGAACGCTCCGGCCACGGGTCCGGCGCCGCCCCAGACTATCGCCGGGCCGGGGCGGGGACGCTCGGATCCACGGAACCCACGCCGGCGTGCCCGTCCGCCCGGGTCGGCAGGTGGACCGACCGGGTACCCGGGGCGGGACAGGCGACCGCGCCGGTCGACCGGCCGACGGTCAGGAGGCCGTACGGCGCGGGCGGCCGTCGCGGGCGAGCGGGGCCAGCCGGCGCCAGCGCGGCAGCTCGGTGACCACCGTGGCCAGGGCCAGCACGGTGACCGCCACAGCCGCCGGCCGGGGCCAGGCCGCCCAGGCCGAGACCACCGCGGCGACCAGTTGCAGCAGCACCAGCCCGATGGTCACCATTCCGGGCACCGGCACCAGCACCTGCTTCTTGTCGCCGGGGGTGGCGAACACGGTGGGCAGGCCGATCAGCACCACCACCGAGGCGACGGCGAGGACCACGGAGTGCGGGGCGAGCGCCCACGGGGTGGCGACCCAGGCGACCAGTTCGGTCAGGAAGCGCAGCGCCGAGGCGAGGTCCGGGCGGCCGGGCGGGGGGTTGTCGATCACGGCCGCCAGTATGCCGCCGGTCCCCGCCGGACCGCCGGACCGCCGCGCTCGGACCCCGGGTATGCGAAACGCCGCCCCGGGCGGGGGCGGCGTTTCCGGTCGACGGCGGTGACCGTCAGGTCATGTCGTCGTAGCGGCGCTCGATCGGCGCGGGAGCGGCGATCGGCTGCGGCGCCCCGATCGGGGCGGACGCCTCCACCCGCCCGGCCGCCTCCACCGGCTCCACGGAGAGGTCCAGCGGCGACACCTCGTCGTCGGCGACGTCCGCGTAGATCTCCCGGCCCCGCCCGCGCCGCTTGTCGTTGAGGAAGGCCACCCCGACCGCGACGAAGTAGAGCAGCGAGAGCGCGGCGGCCAGCAGGGTCATGCCGAACGGACCCGGGTCCGGCGTGGCGACCGCGGCGAACGCGAAGGACACGAAGATCACCGCACGCCACCAGCTGAGCAGGCGCCGGGCGCTCGCCACCCCGGTGAAGTTGAGCATGAGCAGGATCAGCGGGAACTCGAACGCCACCCCGAACAACAGGATCATGTTGGTGACGAACCCGATGTACGCGCTGACCTCGAACTGGTTGGACAGCCCGCCCACCCCGGACTCCATGAGGAACCCGAGGCCCTTGTCGACCACGAAGTAGGCCAGCACCCCGCCGGCCGCGAACAGCGGCGCGGCGATCGACACGAAGACGTAGGCCCACTTGCGCTCGTGCCGGTGCAGGCCGGGGGCGATGAACGCCCAGAGCTGGTAGAGCCAGACCGGCCCGCCGATGATCAGGCCGAGCCAGAGCGCCAGCTTCAGCTTCAGCACGAAACCGGTGGTCGGCGCCAGCGCCAGCAGGTCCTGGCAGTGCCCCGCCGCGTCGAGCGTGCCGGGCAGCCGGCAGTACGGCCGTTTGAGTAGCAGGAACACCGGGTCGGCGAGCCAGAAACCGGCGATCAGGCCCGCCACGATCGCCAGCGAGGCGCGGAACAGCCGGTTGCGCAGCTCACGGATGTGCTCCATGAGCGTCATCGAGCCGTCGGCGGCCCGCTCGAAGTCGCTCGGGCCGCGCTTCTTCAACCCGAAGGCCACGGTGTGAGGCCCTCTCGGATCAGTTCTCGCGGACGCGCTGCACCGGGTCGACCGGCGGGGCGACCGGCTGCTGCGGCTGCGGGGCGAACTGCTGCTGCGGCTGCGCGTACTGCTGCTGCGGCGGGAGCGGCTGGTAGCCGGCCTGCGCGTCGGCCTTCTCGGCCAGGTCGCGGTCGTCGTCGTGCAGGCTCTTGGTCTCGGCCTTGATGATCCGCAGCGAGCGGCCCAGCGAACGGGCCGCGTCGGGGAGCCGCTTCGCGCCGAAGAGCAGGATCAGCACGACCACGAGTACGGCGATGTGCCACGGCTTGAGGGCACCCATGGGAAGCTCCAGTCGGTCAGTGTGGTGAAGGGGTGGTCGCAGCCCATCGTACGTGCGCGCATGAGCCTTGCCACCCCACCCGGCCCCTCGATGCGGGCCCGGCCGGTGAAGTTTCGACCAACCCGAACTGTCCCGTCAACCACCCGTCCGGGCGCGATCCTGCGCGAAGTCGCCCCGGAACGCGCAGCCGGTGCGCGCCGGACCGACCGCTGTCGATCACCTACCGCGCCTGGCCTTGATCAACGTCATCCGCTCCTGCACGACGACGACCCGCTCCTGCAGCGCCTCCGCCCGCTCCTGGAGCGACTCGGCGGCCGAGCGCAGCGCCTCCGCCTCGGCCTGGCGACCCTGCAGCGCGAGCGCCGCCCGGCGCAGCCGGGGCAGCCGCGCCAGCACCGGCCGGACCGCCAGGGCCAGCACGACGACGGCGAACACCACGACCCCGACCACGATCCACGTCACCACGGCGGTCAGCCTACCGGGGGACGCCGGCCACCGCCGGGTCGGCGCGCTCGGCCGGCGACGCGTACGCGTCCAGCGCGGCGACCGCCTGGGCGCGGACCTGCTCGGCCAGCTCGGCGGGCGCCAGCACGGTGACGTCCGAGCCGAGCCCGAGCACGAACCGCCGCGCCCAGCCCAGGTCGGTGACCCGCAGGGACACCAGCCACTGCTCGCCGTCGGCCTCGACCCGCTCGCACGGGTAGTACTCGGTGATCCACCGCTCGCCCCGGCCGATCCGCAGGGTGATCAGCGGCAGGTCGGGCGAGGGGCGGAACACCCCGTCGCTGAGGTCGTGCGGGCGGGCCTGCGGGGGCACCACGGCCGGCTCGGCCAGCTCGGTGATCGCGTCGATCCGGTCGGCCCGGAACAGCCGGACCGCCTCGGCCCGGCGGCACCACGCCTCCACGTACGCCCGGCCGCCCACCATCAGCATCCGCAGCGGGTCGATGGTCCGCTCGGTGGTCTCGTCCCGGGCCGCCGTGTAGTAGGTGATCCGCAGCGCCCGGCCGCGCTCCACGGCGGCGCGCAGCTCGCGGACCCGGGCGTTGTCCCCGGGCAGCCGCACCTCGACCGGCGCGCCGGCCAGGTCACCGGCCGCGCTCTCGATCTTGGCCAGGGCCCGCTCCACGGCCTCCCGGTTGGCCACCCCGGGCGTCTCGGCGAGCATCCGCAGCGCCACCACCAGCGCGAGCGCCTCGTCCGGGGTGAGCCGCAGCGGACGGTCGATGCCGGCGTCGTAGGTGATGGTCACCCGGTCACCGTCGAACGCCATGTCGATCAGGTCGCCCGGCCCGTAGCCGGGCAGCCCGCACACCCAGAGCAGCTCCAGGTCCTCGCGCAGCTGCTTCTCGGTCACCCCGAGGTCCCGCGCCGCCTCGGCGATCTCGATGCCGGGGCGGGCCAGCAGGTAGGGCACCAGGTTGAGCAGCCGGGCCAGCCGGTCCGCCGAGGTGCGGCCACCCCGGGCCGCCGGGCGGGTCACCGGACACCCCCGGGCGCCGCCAGCTCGTCGTGCCGGGCGACGATCTCCTTCAGCCGTTGGATCACGGCCTCGCGTACCTCCGGCGGGTCCAGCACCCGCACGTCCGGGCCGTAGCCGGTGAGCTGGCCGGCGAGGAAGTCCGCGTCGGCGTACGGCAGCACCAGACGGTCGCCGTCCGGCCCGGCGGTGGACTGCACCGCCCAACGGCGCAGCCCGGCGGCCCGGCCCGGGGCGACCAGCACGGTGGCCCGCCCGGTCCGCTCGACCGGCCCGGACCAGCGGGCGACGTGGCTGATCAGGTCCACCCCGGCGGGCGGCTGGTACGCCCCCGGGTCACCGGTCGCCCGCACCGCGCCCACCACCCGGGAGAGCCGGAAGCAGCGGGTGGCCGCCCGGTCCAGGTCGTGCCCGACCACGTACCACCGGCCGCGCCAGCAGACCACGCCCCAGGGCTGCAGCCGGCGGCGCGTCGGCGCGTCCCGGTCCGGCACCCGGTAGTCGAAGTTGACCTCCCGGCGGTCCCGGGCCGCGGCGGTCAGCGGGGCGAACGCCGGGTCGACCGTGACCATCGGCTCCACGCCGAGGGTCGCCTGCGGGTCCACGTCGATGCCGGCGGCGCGCAGCTTGGCCAGCCCGGAGGAGGCGGCGGTGGCCAGGCCGGCGTGCTGCCACAGCCGGGCGGCGATGCCCACCGCGGCGGCCTCGTCCGGTTCGAGGGGGATGTCGGGCAGCGCGTACTCCCGGTGGGCGATCCGGTAGCCGGGCTCGGCGTCGAAGACGCTGGCCGTCCCGGTCTCCAGGGGCACCCCCAGCTCACGCAGCTCGGCCTTATCCCGTTCGAACTTGCGCTGGAACGCCTCGTGGTCCTTGACGTCGTCCGGGTCGTGCTCGTAGCCGGGCACGGTCGCGGCGATCTGCGCGGCGGTGAGGAACCGTCGCGTGGAGAGCAGACAGATCACCAGGTTGACCAGGCGTTCGGTACGGATCCGCGACACGCCTGAACGCTAGCAGCCCGCGCGGCGTGAGCGTGCACCCCGCGCGGGCGCGCCGCACGGGGGGGGCCACCGCTCCCGGTCGCGGCGCGCGCCGAGCCCGAGGTACCTCGCCAGGCGATCCGCGCCACACCGCCCCCGGCCGGCTCCGCTCACCGCGCGGACCACCGGGACCGGCCATAGGGTGAGCGCATGTCGGAAGCGGAGGCCAAGGCCGAGAGCGTCGGCACCGTCGTGGTGGCCGGCGCGGCGAACCTCGCCATCGCGGTCGCCAAGCTGGTCGCCGGCCTGATCTCCGGCTCCGCGGCGATGCTCTCCGAGGCCGCCCACTCGCTCGCCGACACCACCACCGAGGTGCTGCTCTACCTGGCGTTGCGGCGGGGGGCGCGGCCCGCCGACCGCCGGCACCCGTTCGGGTACGGCAAGGAGAGCTACGTCTGGGCGTTCCTGGCCGCCCTGTTCACCTTCGTCGTCGGGGCGGGCTTCGCCATCACCCACGGCGTCACCACGATCCTCGTGCACGAGCACACCGGGAACTATCGGGCCTCGTACCTCGTGCTGGCGATCTCGTTCGTGATCGAGTCGGTGTCGCTGGCTCGGGCGATCCGGCAGGTACGCCGCGAGTCCCGCCGCTGGCGGTCCAGTCCGCACCGCTACCTGCGGCTGACCCCGGACACCACGGTGAAGGCGGTCTTCCTGGAGGACAGCGCGGCCCTGGTCGGCCTGCTGATCGCCGGCGTCGGCCTCGGGCTCTCCGAACTCACCGCCGACGAGCTCTACGACGGCATCGCCTCGATCCTGATCGGCGTGCTGCTGCTGGTGGTCGCCGGCATCCTGGCCCGGAGCAACATCTCACTGCTGGTGGGCCGGGCGGTGTCCGACCGGGTGCACCGGCGGATCGAGGAGGAGCTGGAGGCGCTGCCGGAGGTGGACCGGGTCGACACGCTGATGACCATGCTGCTCGGCCCGGAGGACATCCTGGTCGCCGCCAAGGTCGACTTCTGCGACGACGCCACCGCCGCCGACATCGAGGCCGCCGCCGACGAGGCCGAGCGGCGGCTCACCGAGCACTACCCGGAGATCGCGTACGTCTTCCTCGACCCCACCCGCTCGATGCGCGGCCCCGAGGGGCATCGGGCCCGGCCGACCCAGGACGAGAACCAGCGCCCGGTCGACGAGCCGGCCGGGGGCGGCTCCTGACCCGACGGCCGGGCGACCCGGCCGCGCCCGGCCCGTCCCCGGGTCGATAGCGTGCCGGGCATGGTGCGATGGCGGTCCGGAACGGTGGCGGCGGTACGGCGGCGGTGGGCCGGCGCGGCCGAACTCGACGTCGACCTGCCCGACGGCGGCCGGCTGCGCGCCCTGGCCTACCCGGCGCTGGTCGGCGACCCGGTGCCCGGCGACCGGGTGCTGCTCAACGCCGGCGCCCTGCTGATGGGCCTGGGCACCGGCGGATACGCCCTGGTCGTCGCCCTGCCCGACCGGCTGCCGGCCGACCCGCCGCAGGCCGCCGACACCCGCGACGCCGGCCACCTGGTCAAGGCCCGCTACACGCCGCTGCAACCGATCCTGCTCGGCGTGGACGAGGAGGCCTCCCCGCACCACGAGCTGCTGGCCGCCGCCGAGAGCCTGGACGGGCTGCCGGTGGTCACCGCCGACCTGCACTCCGCGCTCCCGGCGATCCTCGCCGGCATCCACGCCGACGCCCCGCACGCCCGGGTGGCGTACCTGCTCACCGACGGCGGGGCGCTGCCCGCCTGGTTCTCCCGCACCCTCGCCGGGCTGGCCGGACACCTCGTCGGCACGGTCACCGTCGGCCAGGCGTTCGGCGGCGACCTGGAGGCCGCCACGCTGCACAGCGGGCTGCTCGCCGCCCGGCACGTGCTGCGCGCCGACGTCGCGATCGTCGCCCAGGGACCGGGCAACCTGGGCACCGGCACCCGCTGGGGATTCTCCGGGGTGGCCGTCGGCGAGGCGGTCAACGCCGTGGCGACCCTCGGCGGGCGGGCGGTCGGCTCGCTGCGGATCTCCGACGCCGATCCCCGCCCCCGGCACCGGGGCGTCTCCCACCACAGCCTCACCGCGTACGGCCGGGTCGCCCTCGCCCCGGCCGAGCTGGTCGTGCCCGCCGGGCTCGAACCGGCGCTCGCCGCCCGGCTGGTGGCGGACCTGGCCCCCCTCGCCGAACGGCACCGGATCGTCACCGTGCCCACCGACGGGCTCGACGCGGCGCTACGGGCCAGCCCGGTGGGGTTGTCCACGATGGGACGCGGGCTCGACGCCGACCACGCCTACTTCCTGGCCGCGGCCGCCGCCGGCCGGCACGCCGCCGCCCTCGCCGGCTGACCCGCTCCCTCGGGCTCCCCCGGCCATCTCGCCGAGGTGGCGGGCGCGGGCACCGGTGGACACCGCCAGATCGCCGACTCGATCACCCCACCGGCCGGTGTCAGTCGAAGCGCACCGTCCGTTCGGGCTGGTCCGGGCAGACGAAGTTGAGCAGGCGGCCGGCCTCAGCCGCCAGCGCCTCCCGGTCGGCCCCGCCCAGCGACCGGAAGGGGCGCACGCGCAGCGTCGCTGTGCCGTCCTCCCGGTCGACCGCCCAGGTCCCGGCCACGAATCCGTC
Source organism: Micromonospora solifontis (assembly GCF_003725545.1). Lineage (GTDB taxonomy): Bacteria > Actinomycetota > Actinomycetes > Mycobacteriales > Micromonosporaceae > Micromonospora > Micromonospora solifontis. The sequence goes on from NZ_RJLN01000018.1 coordinate 54,926, forward strand.
CACCAGCACCGTCGCGGCCACCGCCGGCGTGAGCACCCGACGGCGCTCCACATCGCCGAGCACCCGGGTCCGGTCGGCGTACGCCAGCAGGAGGTTGTCGTACTCCGGAAGCAGCCGGGGCGGCGCCGGCGTGTCGGGGTCGGGCCGCTCCGCGTCCGGCAGGTCGAACAGCTCCCGCCCCTGCTCGTCGCGGAACACCCGCAACTCGCCCCGGATCGGCTCGACCACCTCGGCCAGCCGGGTCAGTCCCGACCAGGCCTGCACGTCCGCGACGCTCGCCGGCCCGAACGCGGCCAGATAGCGGCGGACCAGCACGGCCGGATCGGCCGGCACCGGCGGGGCGGCGAGCCACTCCTGCGCGAGCGCGCACGGACCGTCCACCCGGCCACCCCAGGTGCCCGCCGGCGGCAGGTGCACCAGCGGCAGCAGGTACTGCACCGAGTGCAGCAACGCGCTGCGGTCATGGTCCGGCCAGCGCCTTGCCAGCAGCTCCCGCAACCGGGTCCGGCTCAGCGGCTCCCTGGCCAGCAGCTCGGCCGCGTGCGCCACCAGGTCGGCCGGGTCGACGCCCGCGGTGGCCCGGCCCGCGAACTGCCGCTGCAGCCGCGCCATCAGCGGTTGCAGCAGCGGGCGCAGCCACCGGTAGTCCGCCGCCGCGGTCACGTGCAGGGTGCCGCGCACGGTGGTCGCCCGCACCACCTGCCGCCGCAGCAGCAACCCGGTCAGGTCGTCACGGCCGAACCCGGCCACCCGTGACCACAACCCCAGGTAGGGCGCGGCCGGCACCTGGCCCTGCAACCCGACCAGCCGGCGCACCACGTCCAGGGCCGGCTGGTCGGTCCGGTCGAGCAGGAACTGGCGGGCGACCGTGGCCCGGTTCAACGCCCGACGGGACAGCACCGGCACCCCGGCCGCGACGCGACGCTCCGGCACCCGCGGCTCCTCCCGTGCCAGGACCGCGTACCCGGCCCTCGTGGCGCAGAGGCTAACGTCGGCCCCCGACAGAACCGCTCACCCGAAGTAGAGGATCAACCCCAGCCAGGCGACCACGATGAGGATCAGCGCGGCCGCCAGCACCCAGGTCGGCACCGCGTACTCGCCGCGGCGGTTCCGCTCGATCTCGGCGCGGATCTTCTCCCGGCGCCGGTCGATCCAGTTGAGCTTCTCGGTGCCGGAGTCGCGGCCCGGCCGGGGCTCACGATCGCGGTCGGAGGGTTCGGAAGTGTTCATCGCGACGCCAGCGTACCGGTGGGTGGGCGGCCGGTGCCGCCCACCGGCCGCCCCCGCCGTCACATGCTGGCGATCAGCCGCTCCACCCGCTCGTCGTACGCCCGGAACGGGTCCTTGCACAGCACCGTGCGCTGGGCCTGGTCGTTCAGCTTCAGGTGCACCCAGTCGACGGTGAAGTCGCGCCGCTTCTCCTGCGCGTGCCGGATGAACTCGCCGCGCAGCCGCGCCCGGGTGGTCTGCGGCGGCGTCTCCTTCGCCTCGAAGATCTCCGGGTCGGTCGCCACCCGGTCCACCTCGCCCCGCCGCTCGAGCAGCCCGTACAGGCCGCGCCCGCGCCGCAGGTCGTGGTACGCCAGGTCCATCTGCGCCACCCGCGGATGCGACAGCGGCAGGTCGTGCTTGCGCTGGTACCGCTCGATCAGCTTCAGCTTGGTCACCCAGTCGATCTCGCGGGCCACCGGGTCCAGGTCACCGGTCTCCACCGCGCGCAGCACCCGGGCCCACAGGTCCACCACCCGCTTCGCGGTCTGGTCCCCACCCCGGCGCTCCACGAACTCCGTCGCCTTGGCCAGGTACTCCTGCTGGATGTCCAGCGCGGACACCTCCTTGCCGGAGGCCAGCCGCACCTTGCGCCGGCCGGTGATGTCGTGCGACACCTCGCGGATCGCCCGGATCGGGTTCTCCAGCGTCAGGTCACGCATCACCACCCCGGCCTCGATCATCCGCAGCACGATGTCGGCGGTGCCGACCTTGAGCAGGGTGGTGACCTCGTTCATGTTCGAGTCACCGACGATCACGTGCAGGCGGCGGTAGCGCTCCGCGTCCGCGTGCGGCTCGTCCCGGGTGTTGATGATCGGCCGGCTGCGGGTGGTCGCCGAGGACACCCCTTCCCAGATGTGCTCCGCCCGCTGCGACAGGCAGTAGACCGCCCCGCGCGGCGTCTGCAGCACCTTGCCCGCGCCGCAGATCAACTGCCGGGTGACCAGGAACGGGATCAGCACGTCCGCCAGCCGGCCGAACTCCCCGTGCCGGGACACCAGATAGTTCTCGTGGCAGCCGTACGAGTTGCCGGCCGAGTCGGTGTTGTTCTTGAACAGGTAGATCTCACCCGCGATGCCCTCGTCGTGCAGCCGCTTCTCCGCGTCGACGAGCAGCCCCTCCAGGATCCGCTCGCCCGCCCGGTCGTGCGCGACCAGGTCGGTCACCGAGTCACACTCGGGGGTCGCGTACTCCGGGTGCGAGCCCACGTCCAGGTAGAGCCGGGCGCCGTTGCGCAGGAACACGTTGCTCGACCGGCCCCACGACACCACCCGCCGGAACAGGTACCGCGCGACCTCGTCGGGGGACAGCCGGCGCTGCCCGCGATAGGTGCAGGTGACGCCGTACTCGGTTTCGAGGCCGAAGATTCGCCGATCCATGATGTGACATTAGCCGCCCGAGGCACCGGATGGGCAGCGCTCAACCCGCTGGTCTCACCCGCGGCGGCCCCTGGCAATCCCACGGCCTCCCGCTCCCGCCGCCGGTACCGTCCCAGCCGTGAGGATCCTGGTCACCGGCGGCGCCGGCTTCATCGGGTCCGCGTACGTGCGGCGGCTGCTCACCGGCGCCGAGCCGGACCTGCCGGTGGACGCCGTCACCGTGCTCGACGCCCACACGTACGCGGCCACCGAGGCCGCCCTCGACCCGGTCCGCGCCGCCCCCCGACTGCGGGTGGTACGCGGCGACGTCCGCGACGCCACCCTGGTCAACGCCGCCCTGCGGCACGGCGTCCGCCGACACGTGCAGGTCTCCACCGACGAGGTGTACGGCTCGATCGCCACCGGCGCCTGGACCGAACAGGCCCCGCTGGACCCCAGCTCCCCGTACTCGGCCAGCAAGGCCGCCGGTGACCTGCTCGCCCTCGCCTACCACCGCACCCACGGCCTCGACGTGGTGGTCACCCGCGGCGCCAACACCTACGGGCCGTACCAGTACCCGGAGAAGATCGTGCCGCTCTTCGTCACCAACCTGCTCGACGGCCACGACGTCCCGCTGTACGGCGACGGCGGCAACGTCCGGGACTGGTTGCACGTCGACGACCACTGCCACGGCATCGCCCTGGCGCAGGTCCACGGCCAGCCCGGCGGCGTCTACCACCTCGGCGGCGGCGCCGAACTGACCAACCGGGAACTCACCGGGCGGCTGCTGGCCGCCTGCGGCGCGGGCTGGGACCGCGTCCGGCCGGTCGCCGACCGCAAGGGCCACGACCGCCGGTACGCGCTGGACGTCACCACCACCCGCCGGGAGCTGGGCTGGTCCCCCACCGTCGACCTGGACACGGGGCTCGCCGCCACCGTCGACTGGTACCGCGCCAACCGAGACTGGTGGCAGCGGCTCAAGCCGCGGCCCTGACCCGCCGCCGGCGCCACCGACCGTCCCACGCAGTCCCGCTGGTCAGCCGGAAGGCGCGCGCGCACCGCGCACGACTCCGTGCGCCGCGAAGGAGCGCCGGTCACCGGCCCAGGCGTCCCGGGGCATGGCGGAGTCCAACCGAGCGAGGTCGTCCGCCGACAGGGTGACGGCCGCTGCGGCGACGTTCTCCGCGACCCGCCCGGCACGCCGGGTGCCCGGAATCGGCACCACGTCCGGGGCCTCGGCCAGCAGCCAGGCGAGTGCCAGCTGGCGGGCGGTGACACCACGCTCGCCGGCCAGCCCGCGGATCGCCTCGACCAGGGCCAGGTTGCGCCCCAGCGCGGGGCCCGAGAACCGGCCGTCCCCGTGCCGGAAGTCCCCGGCGCCGAAGCCGCCGGCCGGCATCGCCCCGGTGAGCAGCCCGCGACCCAGCGGGCTGTACGGCACCAACCCGATGCCCAGCTGCCGGGCCACCGGCAGCACGTCGTCCTCGACCTCGCGCCAGGACAGCGACCACTCGCACTGCAGGGCCGCGATCGGGTGCACCGCGGCGGCCTGCCGCAACTGCTCCGGGCCGAGTTCCGAGACGCCGAGATGGCGTACCTTGCCCGCGGAAACCAGTTCGGCCATGGCGCCCACCGAGTCGGCCAGCGGCACCTGCGGGTCCACCCGGTGCAGGTAGTACAGGTCGATGACCTCCACCCCCAGACGCCGCAGCGACGCGTCGCAGTACGCCCGGACCCGGTCCGGGTGGGCGTCGAGCCGGACGCCGCCCGGATCCCGGACGATGCCGAACTTCGTGGCCAGCACGACCTCGTCGCGGCGGCCGGCGACCGCCCTGCCGACCAGTTCCTCGTTGCGGCCCCCGCCATAGCTCTGCGCCGTGTCGATCATCGTCACCCCGAGCTCGATGGCGCGCCTGATCGTGGCGACCGACTCGTCCTCGTCCGCCGGGCCGTAGCCCTGGGACAGGCCCATGCAGCCGAGACCGATCGCCGAGCAGAACAGCTCTCCCAGATGTCGTCGTTCCATGCCACCAAGCCTCGGGCCCGATCCGGTCAGCTGTCCAAGACACAGTTGTGACCGGATCCATCGCGCCCGATTCTGAATCACATGGAACTACGGCATCTCCAGTACTTCACCGCCGTCGTACGCTGCGGCGGATTCACCCGGGCCGCCGAGCAGCTGCGGATCGCGCAGCCCGCGGTGTCGGCGCAGATCCGCCAGCTCGAACGGGAACTCGGCGTGACCCTGCTGGCCCGCACCACGCGCCGGGTCGCCCTCACCCCGGCCGGTGAAGCGTTCCTGAGCCGGGCCGAACGGATCCTCGCCGAGGTCGCCGCCGCCCGCGACGAGGCCGCCGAGCTCGCCGGCGCGCTGCGCGGCCGGGTGGCGCTGGGCGCGACCCCGGTGCTCGGCCCGCTGGCGCTGCCGGAGACGCTGTCCCGCTTCCACCAGCGGCATCCGGGCATCTCGGTGACCCTGCGCTCCGGACTGGTCGCCGCGCTGCTGGCCGAACTCGACCAGGGGCGGCTCGATCTGGTCGTCGGGCCGTTGCACACCGACCTGCCGGCCCGGTACCGCACGCAGCCGCTGTCCGAGGAGGAACTGCTGCTGGCCACGCCGCCCGGGCACCGGCTGGCCCCGCGCGCGGCGGTCTCCCTGGCCGCGCTGCGGGACGAGCCCTTCGTCTGCCTGCCCGCCGGCAGCGGCCTGCGTACCCTGCTCGACCAGGCGTGCGCCGCCGCCGGGTTCACGCCCCGGGTCCAGTTCGAGACGCACAGCCCCGCCAGCATCAGGGAACTGGTCAGCTGCGGGCTCGGCGTGGCGCTGCTGGCCCGCTCGGCGACCCGGGTGGCCGGACCGCCGATCGCCACGGTCACGACGCGACAGCCGCTACGACACCCGCCGATCGGGCTGATCCACCTCGGGGACCGCCGACTCACGCAGGCCGCTGAGGCGCTGCGACGCCAGCTGGCCGCGACCTCCCCGGGCGCCCCGCCGTCGGACGCCGCCGGGACCGACGCTCCGCCGTCCCGCCGAGCCGAGGTACCGGCCGACGGGCGCGGCGCTGCGGCGCCCCGCTGAACAGGCACACCGGCCGGCGCGGCCAGGCGTCACGTCACTCGCCGGCCTGCTCCTCCTGCTGCTGGCCCTCCAGGTCCGCCGAGCCGGCCGAGGTGGTCGGCTTCCCCGCCTCCTCGGTGGGCACTGTCGGGGTCTTCGCCCGGCCCGGAGCCGGCGCGGTGTCCGCGGCCGCCTCCCCGTCCAGCAGCGCCGTCAGGGCCGCCCCGGTGATCCGGCGGAACGTCCGCCCCACCCGGCGGCGGTCCAGGACCGCCACCTCCAACTGGTTGGCGGCGATGGTACGGCTCGCGCCGCCCTCCCCGCCCACGCTGCTCAGCGCCTTGACCGCGGCCCGGACCGCCTCGGACAGCGACATGTCCGGCCGGTGCTCGTTCTTCAGCACCCCGGTGATCGCCTCGGCCTGCCCGCCCATCGCCATCCGGCCCGGCTCATCGTTGACCGACCCGTCGTAGGTCAGCCGGTAGAGCGAGTCGTCGTCCGGCGTCGCGCCCACCTCCGCCACACAGATCTCCACCTCGAACGGCTTCGACTGCTCGGTGAAGATCGCGCCCAGCGTCTGCGCGAACGCGTTCGCCAGGCCCAGGCCGGTCACGTCCCGCCGGTCGTAGCTCAGGCCGTTCAGGTCGGCCATCCGCACCCCGGCGCGGCGCAGGTTCTCGAACTCGTTGTACCGGCCCACCGCGGCGAAGCCGATCCGGTCGTAGATCTCACTGACCTTGTGCAGGGTGCTGGACAGGTTCTCCGCGACGAAGAGCACCCCGCCCTCGTAGCTCAGGACCACCGCGCTGCGGCCCCGGGCGATGCCCTTGCGAGCCAGCTCGGAACGGTCGCGCATGATCTGCTCGGGCGAGGCGTAGAACTGCATGGCCACGGCGGCGGGTCTCCTTCGGGCGCTGTGCTGCGGACTGCTGACGGGTCGGGCGGGAGCGGGGTCAGCCGCCGGGATTCTCCATCCGGCCGGCCACGACGCTCTCCGCGATGGCCGCCGTCTCGGCGTCGGTGAGCCGGTGGGTGCCCTCCGCCGTCGCGGTCATCACCACCGGGTAGATCCTGCGGGTCAGATCCGGCCCGCCGGTCGCGGTGTCGTCGTCGGCGGCGTCGTACAGCGCCTCGACGGCGAGCCGCACCGCGTCGTCGATCGACAGGCCCGCCCGGAACCGCTTCTTCAGCGCCGACTTGGCGAACAGCGAGCCGGAGCCGATCGCGTCGTAGCCGGTCTCCTCGTACGGACCGCCGGTCACGTCGAAGCTGAAGATCCGGCCGGCCCCCGCCGGGTCGCTCGCCGCCAGGTCGAACCCGGCGAACAGCGGGATCACCGCGAGGCCCTGCATCGCCGCGCCCAGGTTGCCCCGGATCATCGAGGCCAGCCGGTTGGCCTTGCCGTCGAGCGAGAGCATCGCGCCCTCGATCTTCTCGTAGTGCTCCAGCTCCACCTGGAACAGTCGCATCAGCTCGATGCCGATGCCCGCGGTGCCCGCGATGCCGACCAACGAGTACGCGTCGGCCGGGTGCACCTTCTCGATGTCCCGCTGGGCGATCAGGTTGCCCATCGTGGCCCGCCGGTCGCCGGCCATCACCACACCACCGGCGGCCGAGATGGCCACGATGGTGGTCGCGTGCGGCGCCATGTCGGCGGCCATGCCCGGCGGCAGGGGCCGGCGGCCGGGCAGCATCTCGGGGGCCACCTTGCTCAGGAACGCTGTGAAGGAGGACGTCCCCGCGTTGGTGAACACATCTGGTAGACGCCCGGATGGATCAAAACCCGCTGCCACGTGGTTCCTCTCAGGTACGTGATCGCCCTGGCCAGCCTCACGGGACTGTCCCGGAACTGGCCAAGACCACCGTTGCAGTTGAAGCAGAGTATCCCGCGCACCCAGCCGGTGCGATGATCGTGGTCCAGATGTTGGGGGTCGTCGCCGCCGCAGATCGCGCAGACGCCGCCCTGCTCGGCCAGGAGCTCCTGGAACTCCTTCTCCCCCACGCCGTAGCGCTGGCGCAAGTGGTACTCCCGAAACCCCCCGTGCAACCGGAGCTTGCTCTCCTTGCCCTTCTCGTTGTGGCAAGGCTTGCAGTATCGGCCGTAGCCGCCGCGGCCCGAACGGTTACGCGGAAAGTCGCCGAGCGCCTTGGTCTCACCGCACGTCGGGCAGCGACGGTGGCCGTCCGGCACCACCGGCAGCTCGCGCACGTCCCGGCCGTGCTTCTCCTTCAAGCGTTTGGCATAGCTCGCCCGCGAGCGCAGGTTGAAGCATGGCTTGCAATAGCTGCCGCGCCCGTCCGGCCGACGGCTGTTCGCACAGAACTCATCGAGCGGCTTCCACTCATCGCAGTCTCGGCAGCGACGGCGTCCGTCTCGATCGTCGAGAGCCCGAGGCATGTCCGATTTGCGCCGCTAAGCCCTATTCACCCCCTTTTTGAACATATCCCCTCACGAACTCCTCTGCGTTCTCCTCCAGGACGGAGTCGATCTCGTCGAGCAGATCGTCGACGTCCTCGGTGATCTCGGCGTGCCGCTCGGCAACCTCGGGGTTGGCCTGCGCGGTGACCTCCTCGACCTCCTCGTGCGACTTGCCGGACTGGGTCTGCCCGCCCTCTTGCGTCGCCATGGTGGTGCCTCCTCCACGATCGCCCTGCGATCAACTTACCTCGCGGGAGCGACGAAAGGCCCGTCGCGCGCCGGGTTCCTCGGCGCGGGACGGGCCTTCCGGTACGCGACGGCCCGCTCAGCCGCCGGTCAGCATCTCCAGCAGGTCCTTGGCGGTGTCGCAGCGGTCGAAGAGCTGCCCGACGTGCTTGCGGGTGCCCCGCTCCGGCTCCATCATCGGCACCCGGACCAGCGACTCCCGGCCCACGTCGAAGATGACCGAGTCCCAGCTCGCGGCGACCACCTCGGAGGCGTACTGGGCGAGGCAGCGACCCCGGAAGTAGGCCCGGGTGTCCTCCGGCGGCTCGGTCATCGCGCTGCGGGTCTGCTCGTCGGTGAGCAGCGTCTTCATCGAGCCGCGCTGGACGAGGCGGTGGTAGAGGCCCTTCTCCGGCCGCACGTCCGAGTACTGCAGGTCGACCAGTTGGAGCTTGTGCGAGCCCCAGCCGAGCTTCTCCCGCTCCCGGTAGCCCTCCAGCAGCCGCAGCTTGGCCACCCAGTCCAGTTCGTCGGCGCAGAGAAAGGCGTCCCGGCCGAGCCGGTCGAGGACGCTCTCCCAGCGGTCGAGGACATCCGCGGTCTGCGCGTCGACGTCGTCGCCGTAGCGGTCGTCCACGAAGGACCGGACCCGCTCCAGGTAGGCCCACTGCACGTCCAGGGCGGTGAGCTTCCGCCCGTCGCGCAGCCGCATGAGGTGCTTGAGCGACGGGTCGTGGCTGACCGCCCGCAGCTCGCTGACCGGATCGGCGATGCCCAGGTCGGTCCCGAGCGCCTTCTCCTCGATCATGGTGAGGATCAGCGCCGTGGTGCCCACCTTGAGGTAGGTGGAGATCTCCGACAGGTTGGCGTCGCCGATGATGACGTGCAGCCGGCGGTACTTGTCGGCGTCGGCGTGCGGCTCGTCGCGGGTGTTGATGATCGGCCGCTTGAGGGTGGTCTCCAGCCCCACCTCGACCTCGAAGAAGTCGGCCCGCTGGGAGATCTGGAAGCCGCTCTGGCCGCCGTCCTGGCCGATCCCGACCCGGCCGGCGCCGCAGACCACCTGCCGGGTGACGAAGAACGGCGTCAGGTACGCCACGATGTCGGCGAACGGGGTCTGGCGCCGCATCAGGTAGTTCTCGTGGGCGCCGTAGCTCGCGCCCTTGTTGTCGGTGTTGTTCTTGTAGAGGTGGATCGGGTGGGTGCCCGGGATGGTGGCGGCCCGCCGGGCCGCCTCGGCCATCACCCGCTCGCCGGCCTTGTCCCAGCGCACCACGTCGAGGGGATTGGTCACCTCGGGGGTGGAGTATTCGGGGTGGGCGTGGTCGACGTAGAGCCGGGCGCCGTTGGTGAGTATGACGTTGGCCAGCCCCAGGTCCTCGTCGGCGAGCGCCTCGGCCGGGTCGTACGCGGCGCCGGAGTAGGTGAAGCCGCGGGCGTCGCGCAGCGGCGACTCCTCCTCGTAGTCCCAGCGGGCCCGGCCACCCCGGTTGAGTTCGGGCCGCGCCCCGTAGGCGTTGACCACCTGCGAGGAGGTGACCATCGGGTTGGCCCCGGCCTGGCCGGGCACGGAGATGCCGTACTCGACCTCGGTGCCCATGATCCGTCTGACGCTCATCGACCTGCCTGCTCCGCTCGCCCGTCCCGGTCCCCCGTCACGTCGAGCGTAGTCGCCGTGACGCGCGGAAGGGGCGCGGCGGGCCGGGCGGGGTACGCGCGGAGGCCCGCGGCGCACGCGCCGCGGGCCTCCGTCCTGCCGTCGGATTACAGGTACTGGCCGGTGTTGCTGGCGGTCTCGATGGACCGGCCGGCCTCGGCGCCCTTGCCGCCGGAGACGAGCGTGCGGATGTAGACGATCCGCTCGCCCTTCTTGCCGGAGATGCGCGCCCAGTCGTCGGGGTTGGTGGTGTTGGGCAGGTCCTCGTTCTCGCGGAACTCGTCGACGCAGGCGTCGAGGAGGTGCTGCAGGCGCAGTCCCTTGCGCCCGGAGGTGAGGAACTCCTTGATGGCCATCTTCTTGCCCCGGTCGACGATGTTCTGGATCATCGCGCCGGAGTTGAAGTCCTTGAAGTAGAGGACTTCCTTGTCGCCGTTGGCGTAGGTGACCTCGAGGAAGCGGTTCTCCTCGGTCTCCGAGTACATCCGCAGGACGACCGCGTCGATCATCGCCGCCACGGTGGCCTGCGGGTCGCCGCCGTGCTCGGCGAGGTCGTCGGCGTGCAGCGGCAGGCCCGCGAGGATGTACTTGGAGAAGATGTCCTTGGCCGCCTCGGCGTCCGGCCGCTCGATCTTGATCTTCACGTCGAGCCGGCCGGGGCGCAGGATCGCCGGGTCGATCATGTCTTCCCGGTTGGAGGCGCCGATGACGATGACGTTCTCCAGGCCCTCGACGCCGTCGATCTCGCTGAGCAGCTGCGGAACGATGGTGTTCTCCACGTCGGAGGAGACGCCGGAGCCGCGGGTGCGGAAGACGGAGTCCATCTCGTCGAAGAACACGATCACCGGGGTGCCCTCGCCGGCCTTCTCCCGGGCCCGCTGGAAGATCAACCGGATGTGCCGCTCGGTCTCGCCGACGTACTTGTTGAGCAGCTCGGGGCCCTTGATGTTGAGGAAGAAGCTGGTGTGCTTCTCCTCGCCGCGCCGTTCGGCGATCTTCTTGGCGAGGGAGTTGGCCACCGCCTTGGCGATCAGCGTCTTGCCGCAGCCGGGCGGACCGTAGAGCAGGATGCCCTTGGGCGGCCGGAGCTGGTGCTCGCGGAACAGGTCGGCGTGCAGGAAGGGCAGCTCCACCGCGTCACGGATCTGCTCGATCTGCGCCTGGAGGCCACCGATGTCGGTGTAGTCGACGTCGGGCACCTCCTCCAGGACGAGTTCCTCGACCTCGCTCTTCGGGATCCGCTCGTACGCGTACGCCGAGCGGGGCTCGATCATGAGCGAGTCGCCGGCCCTTATCGGCGAGCCGATGAGGGTCTCGGCGAGGTGCACGATCCGCTCCTCGTCGGAGTGCGAGACCACCAGGGCCCGGTCGCCCTGAGCACCGTCGGGACCCGCCAGGATCTCCTTGAGCATCACCACCTCGCCGACCCGCTCGTAGCCGAGCGCGTCGACGATGTTGAGCGCGTCGTTGAGCAGGACCTCCTGGCCACGGCGCAGCTCGTCGACCTCCAGCGAGGGCGAGACGGCCACCCGGAGCTTGCGCCCGCCGGTGAACACGTCCACCGTGCCGTCATCGTGCTTGGCCAGGAAGACGCCGTAGCCGCTCGGCGGCTGGGCGAGACGGTCGATCTCCTCCTTGAGCGTCACGATCTGCGCGCGAGCCTCCTTGAGGGTGCTCACGAGCCGTTCGTTGTTCTCGGTCAGCCGCGCCAACTGGGCCTGGGTGGCCGCCAGCCGCTCCTCGAGCTGCCGGACGTGTCGGGGGCTTTCGGTCAACTTGCGCCGCACCAGAGCGAGTTCCTCTTGAAGGAACGCGACCTGCGTGGAGAGATCGTGGGCCTCCTTCTCCCACCGTGCGGCGCGCGAGTCCGCGTCGTCGCTGCGTGCCACGTCCCACCTCCCCGGGGGGCTTGAACGTTCTGAGCTAACACTAGCCGCTATGAGCCCGATTCGGTCCCACGCAACGCGCTCGTCACCGAAGCTTGATCGCCAAGGGCTGGTCAACGGGCGGTTACCGGCGTTCGGGTACCGTCGGGGCGTGGGACGGGAGAACATGGGGGGTGCTTCGTGACCGACGTCACGACGGACCAGCTTCAGGTCTGGGTCGACCAGGACCTCTGCACCGGCGACGGGCTGTGCGTGCAGTACGCGCCGGAGGTCTTCGAGTTCGACGTCGACGGCCTGGCGTACGTCAAGGGCCCGGACGGCGAGCTGCGGCAGGCGGCGGGCGCGCGGGTCGACGTGCCGGAGCACCTGCGCCTCGAGGTGATCGACTCGGCGAAGGAGTGCCCGGGCGAGTGCATCCACGTGGTGCGCGCGAGCGACGGCGCCGAGGTGGCCGGCCCGGAGGCCGACGACTGACGGACGGACGGAACGCGGGCCGGGGACGAACGTCCCCGGCCCGCGTCCTTCTCAAAGCATGGGACGACCGACCACCGACGCGACAAGTCGGGCGAACTCCTCCAACCGCGCGATCTGTCCGGCCCCGCCGTCGTCCAGGGTCTTGCCGAAGCGCAACGCGTCGTGCCGGGGCGCGCCGGCCACCTCGTCGCCGGGCGGCGCCTCGTCCAGCGAGGTGAGCAGCAGGTAGACGTCGATACTGTCGACCCGAACCACCCCGGTGTCACTGCGGGTGAGCCGCCGCCGGCAGCCGACCTCGGTGACCGTGGAGACCGGCACCACCCGCAGCGACGAGGTCATCGAGCCCGGCGGCCCCTCCCCCGGCGGCACGTCCTCGCCGTGCCAGAGGATCAGCCGGCTGCCGTCGCAGACGACGACCTCCTGCCAGACGCCGTTGACCTCGTTGACGAAGCGTTCCAGGGTGAAGCCGAGCACGGAGGCTCCGCGCAGCACGCCGCCGAGGGCGTCCAGGGCGATGTCGGGGTCCCGCAGGTAGGCCCGGGCCGCCGACTCCAGGTCGGCGTAGGGCGACCAGTCGGGAAAGACCGCGGGCAGGTCGCCGTTGCCGTAGCCGGGGCTGCTCACGCCAGCGCCTCCCGGTGTTCCCGCCGCTGCCGGTCCCGTCCGACGGGGCGCCGGCCGCGCGCCCCGATCCGTCCGCTCATGCCACCGTCTCCGCCCGTCCGGTGTGGTCGCCGCCGGGACACATGATCCACCCGCTCATCCCCGTCCGTGCTGCGGGGTCACGGCTGCTCCGGTTCCCGCTCCGCCCCGGCCGCCGCCTGCCGGGCCGCCTCCGCCTCACGCAGCGCCTGCCGGCGCTGGACGTACGCCTCGGTGCCCTTGCTGGGCTTGCGCCGCCGCGGCGGCGCGGTGACCCCGGGGGCGAGTTTGCGCGCCGAGACCAGGAACGCGGTGTGCGCGATCATGCGGTGGTCGGGACGGACGGCGAGCCCCTCGGCGTGCCAGTCCCGCACCAGCGACTCCCAGGCCCGCGGCTCGGTCCAGCCGCCCCGCTCGCGCAACGCCTCCACCAGCTCGGACAGCTGCGGGGTGGTGGCCACGTACCCGATGAAGACGCCGCCGGGCACGAGCGCCCGCTCGACCATGTCGAGGGTCTCCCACGGGGTGAGCATGTCCAGGATGATCCGGTCGAAGCCGGTCTCGGAGCACTGGGCGACGTCGCCGACCTGCAGCCGCCAGGCCGGGTGCGGGCCGTTGAAGAACGCCTCGACGTTGCGCCGGGCGATCTGCGCGAAGTCCTCGCGGACCTCCCAGGAGTGCAGCTCGCCCTCGGTGCCGACGGCGCGCAGCAGCGAGCAGGAGAGGGCGCCGGAACCGGCGCCGGCCTCGAGGACCTTCGCGCCGGGGAAGATGTCGCCCATGGCGACGATCTGCGCGGAGTCCTTCGGGTAGATCACCTGGGCGCCGCGCGGCATGGAGAGCACGTAGTCCGACAGCAGCGGACGCAGCGCCAGGAAGGCGGTGCCGCCGCCGGCGGTGGTGACCACACTGCCGTCGGGCAGGCCGATCAGCGTGTCGTGCTTGAGGATCCCCCGGTGGGTGTGGAACTCCTTGCCGGGCTCCAGCGTCACGGTGTGCATCCGCCCCTTGGGGTCGGTCAACTGCACCCGGTCGCCGGGGCGGAACGGCCCCCGGTGGACCGGTGGCAACGCCGGGACGGTGGAGATTTCTGCGGTCACGTGTTCGTCTTCCGTTTGGGTTCCAGGAGCTGAGCCAGATCCGCGATGTGCAGGACGCCGACGACATCTTCGCCTGCCGTCACGACGTACTGCGCGCCCGGGTGGGTCCGCACGGTCTCCAGCACGTGCTCGCCGTCGGCGCCGACCGGCAGCGCGGGCAGGCTGCCCAGGTCGCGGGAGACCGCGTCAACGGCGAGCCACGGCCGCCGTTCCGGGGGTACGGCCTCCGCGCGCGCCGGGTCGACCAGGGCGACCGGCCGCCCGGCGGCGTCGACCACGGTGAGCGCGGCGCGGGGCGCGGGGGCCTCGGCGCGCCGGCGCTGCGCCTCGGCCAACGGGGTGCCGCTGGGCACCGGGAGCAGCGGGCGGGCCAGCCGGAACAGGTCGACCAGCGGGAGCCGGCGACTGATCCGGGCCAGCCGGATGGACTGGCCGGCGCCGCGCCAGAGGGTGACGGCGACGAGCAGCATCAGCGGCAGGGCGAGCGGGGCGATCGCCCGGCGCAGGGTGAGCAGCACCACGACAGCCAGGGTGGCCACGGCGAGGGCACGGCCGATCCAGCCGGCGACCTCGGTGCCCCGGTGCCGGTCCCGGGTGAGCGCCCACACGGCGGCGCGCAGCGCCCGGCCGCCGTCCAGCGGCAGCCCGGGCAGGCTGTTGAAGACGGTGACCACGACGTTGCACACGGCGAGCTGGAAGGCGAGCTGGTGGGCGAGGGTGCCGACGGGCAGCGCGACGGTGGCGGCCACGGCGGCCGCGCCGAGCACCGCGGAGACCGCCGGGCCGGCGAGGGAGACCAGCAGGTCGACCTTGGGGGTGGGGGCGTCCCGGTCCATCTCGGTGTAGCCGCCGAGCAGCTCCAGGGTGATCCCCCGCACACCCATGCCGTACCGGCGGGCGGTCAGCGCGTGCCCCAGCTCGTGCAGCAGCACCGAGCCGAGCAGGGAGACCGCGAAGCCGAGGCCGACCAGGTAGCCGCCGAGGTGGCCGAGGTCGAGCTGGCGGCGGGCCAGGGCCGCGTACAGGATGGTGACGACCGCGGTGAGCAGCAGCATCGAGGCGTCCACCCGCAGCGGCACGCCGCCGACCCGGGCGACGGTCAGCCGGGTACGGCGCCGCGGCCGGGTCCTCTGCTCCACCGGGTCGATGCTACGCGGGGCGGATCATCACCCGGTGCGGCGACGACGGCCCTGTCACACCGGTGCCCTAACCTTCCGGACATGACGGCGGAACCGGTGATCGACGCGCAGGAAACCCCGGCGACCCCGCCGCCCACGGTGCGGGCGTCGCTGTCGCCGTCGCGGGCGGCGGACTTCAAGACCTGCCCGCTGCTCTACCGCTTCCGCAGCATCGACCGGCTGCCCGAGCGGCCGACCGTGGAGCAGGCCCGGGGCACCCTGGTGCACGCGGTGCTGGAGCGGCTGTTCGACCTGCCGGCGGCGGCGCGGACCCCGCAGTCGGCCGGCGACCTGGTGGCCCCGCAGTGGGACCGGCTGGTCACCGAGCAGCCGGAGCTGGCGACCCTGTTCGCCGAGGGCGACGCCGCGGGGGTGGCCGAGTTCCTCCGCTCCGCCGCGGCGCTGCTGGAGGGCTACTTCGCGGTGGAGGACCCGCGCCGGCTGGAGCCGGCCGAGCGGGAGGCGTTGATCTCCGCGGTGGTCGACGAGGAGCTGCTGATCCGCGGCTACCTGGACCGGCTCGACGTGGCCCCGGACGGCGCGCTGCGGGTGGTCGACTACAAGACCGGCGGGGCGCCGCGGGAGGCGTTCGAGGCGCGCGCGCTGTTCCAGCTCAAGTTCTACGCCCTGGTGCTGTGGCGGACCCGGGGCGTGGTGCCGCGGGTGCTGCGGCTGCTCTATCTCAAGGACGCCGAGGTCTGCGACTACGCCCCGGACGCCGAGGAGCTGGTGCGGTTCGAGCGCACGGTGGTGGCGCTCTGGCAGGCCATCGAGCAGGCCACCGCGCGGCAGGACTTCCGCCCCCGGCCCAGCCGGCTCTGCGACTGGTGCAGCCACCAGGCGCTCTGCCCGAGCTTCGGCGGCACCCCGCCGCCGTTCCCGGCCGCCGGCGCCGGTGACCCGCTGGCGGACGCCCGGTCCCGCCCGGCGGCCCCCGGCGCGGACGAGTGACCCTCCTCCCTGAGGAGGAGGCGGGGTTCGGCGTCGGCGACGACGGGCCCGGCCGGGCGGCGGCTAGCGTCGTGGCATGACCAACCGGGTGCGCGTGTGGGCGCGTCGTCGCCCACTGGCCACCGACGCCGCGTTCGCGGTCGCCCTGGTGCTGGTGGAGGCGGTGTTCCTGCTGCTGGCCCCGCGCGAGCTGCGACCGGCGCAGCTCTGGTCGGCGCTGGGCTGCAGCGCGCTGTCCGCCGCCCCGGTGGCGGCCCGCCGGGTCGCGCCGTGGCTGGCGGTCGCGGCCGCCCCGGTCATCCTGGCCGTGCTGGCGCCGCTGCGACACACGCCGGCCACCCAGGGGCTGGCCTACGTCGTGCTCACCTACACCATGGCCGCGCACCGGCGGGCCCGGTCCGCGGCCGTGGCCGCCGCGCTGCTGTGGCTGCCGGTGCTGCTGGTCAACGTCCTCGCCCCGCCGGCGAGCGCGGTCCGGGTCGGCCCGGCGCTGCTGGTGCTCAACAATCTGCTCACCGCGGCGGTGGCGTACGCGGTGGGGCGGGCGGTGCGGGCCCGCCGGCAGTCCACGCGGATACTGCGGGAGCGGGCCCGGATCGCCGAGGCGACCCAGCGGTCCCTCGCCGAGCAGGCCGTCGCCGACGAGCGGCGGCGCATCGCCCGCGAGCTGCACGACGTGGTGGCCCACCAGGTGAGCGTGATGGGGGTGCTGGCCACCGGGGCCCGCCGGGTGCTGCGCCGGGACCCGGACGCCGCCGACGCGGCGATGGCCACCGTCGAGGAGACCGGCCGGGCTACCCTGCGCGAGCTGCGCCGGCTGCTGGACGTGCTGCGCACCGACGCCGAGACCGACGCCGACCTGGCTCCCCAGCCGGGGCTCACCGGCATCGAGGCCCTGGTGAAGCAGGTGCGCGAGGCCGGGCTGCCGGTGACGCTGCGGGTGGACGGCTCCCCGGCCCCGCTGGCCGAGGGCGTGGCGCTGGCCGTCTACCGGGTGATCCAGGAGGCGTTGACCAACGCGCTCAAGCACGCCGGCCGGGCCACCGCGCTGGTCCGGCTCACCTGGACCGACGGCTTCCTGGCGGTCGAGGTGACCGACACCGGCCGGGGTCCGGGCCCGGCGGCCGACCGGATCGGGCACGGCCTGGTCGGGATGCGGGAGCGCGTCGCCCTCTACGGTGGGGTCCTGCGGACGGGTCCGCGACCCGGGGGCGGCTTCCGGGTGTACGCGCGGATTCCGCTCGAGTCGGCCGGGGCGGTCCCGGCATGAGCGCCGACGGGGGACGAGGGATGACCGACAGCGCGGCGGCGGCACGGCCGGTCCGGGTCCTGCTCGCCGACGACCAGCCGCTGCTGCGTACCGGCTTCCGGATGGTGTTGGGCACCGAGGACGACCTGGACATCGTGGCGGAGGCCGGGGACGGCCTGGAGGCGGTGGAGCTGTCCCGCCGGCTGCTGCCGGACGTGGTGCTGATGGACATCCGGATGCCCCGGATGGACGGGGTGGCGGCGACCCGGGCGATCGTGGACGCCCGGCTGCCGGTGCGGGTGCTCATCCTCACCACCTTCGACCTCGACGAGTACGTGGTCGGCGCGCTGCGGGCCGGGGCGAGCGGGTTCCTGGCCAAGGACGTGCCGGCGGAGGACCTGGTCACCGCGATCCGGACGGTGGCGGCCGGGGAGGCGGTGGTGGCGCCGCGGATCCTGCGCCGCCTGCTGGACCGGTTCGCGGACGTGCTGCCGGACCCGGCGGCCACCCCGCCGAAGGCGTTGCACGCGCTGACCGACCGGGAGCGCGAGGTGCTGGTGCAGGTGGCGCGGGGGCTGTCGAACGCCGAGATCGCCCGGGCGCTGTCGGTCAGCGAGACGACCATCAAGACCCACGTCGGGCACGTGCTGACCAAGCTCGGGTTGCGTGACCGGGTGCAGGCCGTGGTGCTGGCGTACGAGACGGGGCTGGTCCGCCCCGGAGCGTGAGCGTCCGGGGTGGCAGCGGTCACCTACCGTGACCATCGGGCGGGCGGCGAGGTTGACCATGACGCAACGTGAGGCCCTACCGTCGGCGCGGCGGCCGGTCTCCGGGGCGACCCTGAGTCGATCTCGGGGGCGACCCCCAGCGGGAATTCCGGCGACGGCTCCGCCCGGGGACGGACGGATTTTGGATCGCCGGCGGTGAGGATTGGTACGGCCGCACCGGCCAGCGGGGGCGGTGCGGATATCGGAAGGCAGACGGAAGAGGTGTATGACGTGACCGCGACGGTGGGACGGCAGGCGCAGGCCGCCGCCCGGGCGAGCGACGTGTGGAAGGTGTACGGCAGCGGTGAGGCGCAGGTCACCGCCCTGCGGGGGGTGACCTGCGAATTCGAGCGGGGCCGGTTCACCGCGATCATGGGCCCGTCCGGCTCCGGCAAGTCGACGCTGATGCACTGCCTGGCCGGCCTGGACACGGTCACCCGGGGCACCGTCATGATCGGCGACACCACGGTGACCGGGCTGGGTGACGCCGGGCTGACCCGGCTGCGCCGGGACAAGGTGGGCTTCATCTTCCAGCAGTTCAACCTGCTGCCCACCCTCACCGCCCAGGAGAACATCCTGCTGCCGCTGTCGATCGCCGGCCGCAAGCCGGACCCGGCCTGGTACGACACGGTGATCGACACCGTCGGTCTGCGGGACCGGCTCGGCCACCGGCCGGCGCAGCTCTCCGGCGGCCAGCAGCAGCGGGTGGCGTGCGCGCGGGCGCTGGTCGCCCGCCCCGAGGTGATCTTCGCGGACGAGCCGACCGGCAACCTGGACTCGCGGGCCGGCGCCGAGGTGCTGAACTTCCTGCACAATTCGGTCCGCGAGCACGGCCAGACCATCGTGATGGTGACCCACGACCCGACCGCCGCCGCGTACGCCGACCGGGTGGTCTTCCTCGCCGACGGGCAGATCGTCTCCGAGCTGATCGAGCCGACCGCCGACACGGTGCTGGACACCATGAAGAAGCTGGACGCCCCGGCCGAGGTGGGCAACTGATGCTGCGGGCCACTCTGAAAAGCCTGCTGGCGCGCAAGCTGCGCCTGCTGCTGTCCGGCCTGGCCGTGGTGCTGGGCGTCATGTTCGTCTCCGGCGCGTTCGTCCTCACCGACACCCTCGGCCGGTCGTTCGACGCGGTCTTCGCCGACGCGACCTCCGACCTCGACGTCAACGTCGCGGCGAAGCCGAAGGTCGCCCTCTCCGAGGCCGAGGGCGAGCAGGTCGCCGCGCCGGTGCCCGCGTCGGTCGTGGAGCGGGTGCGGTCGGTGCCCGGCGTGGCCGAGGTCAAGGGTGTGGTCAACGCCGACGGCGCCCGGCTGATCGGCAGCAACGGCAAGGTGGTCACCTCCTTCGGTCCCCCGCAGCTCGGCGAGAACTGGCTCGGCGAGAGCGACCTGTTGAAGCTGCGCGAGGGACGTGGGCCGCAGGCCGACGACGAGATCGTGGTGAACGCGGCCCTCGCCGAGGCGGCGAAGGTCAAGGTCGGCGACCGGGTCGGCGTGCTGACCCTGGCGCCGAAGAAGGAGTTCACCCTGGTCGGCGTCTTCGGCTACAGCGGGGACCGGGGCTCGATCGGCGGGGTGAACGAGGTCGCCTTCACCACCCCGGTCGCCCAGCAGCTGATGCTCGGCAAGCCGGACGTCTTCTCCAACGTGGCGGTCCGCGCCGCCGACGGCACCACCCCGGAGGCGCTGCGCGACCAGGTGGCCCGTGCCGTGGGTGCGGACTACGAGGTCAAGACCGGCGAGCAGGTCGCGGCCGACGCGTCGGCCAGCCTGAAGGAGGGGCTGTCCTTCTTCAACAAGATCCTTCTGGGCTTCGCCGCGGTGGCGCTGCTGGTGGGCACGTTCCTGATCCTGAACACTTTCTCGATCATCGTGGCCCAGCGCACCCGCGAGTTGGCGCTGATGCGGGCGATCGGGGCGAGCGGCCGGCAGATCATCGGTTCGGTGGTCCTCGAGGCGGTCGCGGTGGGTCTGATCGCCTCGGTGCTGGGGCTGGCCGCCGGCATCGGCGTCGGCGCGCTGCTGGCGTACCTGTTCGGGAAGCTGGCCGGCGGGCTCGCCCTGGCCGGGCTCGGCGTGCCGCCCGCGGCGGTGATCGGCGCGTTCGCCGTGGGTCTGGTGATCACCGTGGTGGCGGCGCTGCTGCCCGCGATCCGCGCGGCGCGGATCCCACCGATCGCCGCGATGCAGGACGTCGCCACGCCGGACCGGCCGCTGACCAAGGTGACGGTCGGCGGCGCCGTGGTCACCGCGATCGGGGCGGCCCTGCTCTTCCTCGGGCTGGGCGGCCACGCCGGGGACAACACCCTGGCCACCATCCTCGGCGGCGTGCTGTTCGCGTTCATCGGGGTGGCGCTGCTGACCCCGCTGATCAGCCGGCCGGTGGTGGCCCTGCTGGGGGCGATCTTCGCCTGGTCGGTGCCGGGCAAGCTGGGCCGGCTGAACTCCGGCCGCAACCCCCGGCGTACGGCGATCACCGCCGCCGCGCTGATGGTCGGCATCGCCCTGGTCACCGGGGTGACGGTGATCCTGGACTCGGCCAAGGGCAGCATCAGCGCGCTGGCCGAGGACACCATCAAGGCGGAGCTGGTGATCTCCGGCGCCTCGTCCGGTCCCCGGCCGGCGAGCTTCGACCCGGCCGTGCTGGACAAGGCGGCCGCGATCCCCGGCGTGCAGCTGGTCGACGGGGAGTACGGCGACATGGCCATGGTCGACGGCAGGCGTACGTGGGTGGCCGCGTCCAGCGACGTGGCCGCACTGGAGCGGATCTTCGGGGCGACGGCCACCGCCGGTGACATCAGCCGGCTCGGCCCGGACCAGCTGCTGGTCAGCTCGGACACGGCGAAGTCCCGCAAGCTGTCGGTCGGGTCGACGGTACGCGTGCAGCTGTCCCGGGGCGAGGCCCGCAGCTACACGGTCAGCGGCATCTACGAGAGCTCGCAGTTGACCAACCCGATGACGCTGCCCCCGCAGGCGGCCGCCGACTTCGCCATCCCGCAGCCGATCCAGGGCTTCGTGCAGCTCAGCCCGGGCACCCGGGTCGCGGACGTGCAGCCGCAGATCGAGCGGCTGCTCGCGGACAGCCCGGAGGTATCGGTGGCGGACCGGGCGGCGTTCATCAAGCAGCAGACCAGCCAGCTGGACACCCCGCTGCGGATGATCCAGATCCTGCTGGCGCTGGCCATCGTGATCGCGGTGCTGGGGATCATCAACACCCTGGCCCTGTCGGTGCTGGAGCGGACCCGCGAGCTGGGCCTGCTGCGGGCGATCGGGCTGCGCCGGGCGCAGACCATGCGCATGATCACCGTCGAGGCGGTGGTGATCTCGATCTTCGGCGCGCTGCTCGGCGTGGTGGTCGGGACGGGCCTCGGCGCGGCCGTGGTCCGGGCGCTCAAGGACGAGGGCATCACCGACCTGGTCCTGCCCTGGGGCCAGATGGGCACCTTCCTGGTGCTGGCCGCGATCGTCGGGGTGGTCGCCGCGGTCCTGCCCGCGATCCGCGCCGCGCGGATCAACGTGCTGGGCGCCATCGCCCACGACTGAGGTGAAAGGAGGGGCCCCTTGTTAACACACGTGTGTTAACAAGGGGCCCCTCCTTTCAGGCCGGCGGCTCGCCCAGCAGCGCGGCGAGCAGCTCCAGGTCCGCGCCGGTCAGGCTCTCCAACTGGTGTACGCCATCCGTCGGCGGCAGCGGCACCTCGGCCGGTACGGCCAGCACGGCGGCCCCGGCGGCCAGGGCGCTGGCCACCCCGGTCGGCGAGTCCTCGATCGCCACGCAGCGCGCGATCGGCACGCCGAGCAGCCGGGCGGCGGTCAGGTACGGCTCCGGGTGCGGCTTGGCGGCGTCGACCTCGTCGCCGCAGACCACCGCGTCGAAGCTGTCCCGGCCCAGGGTGTCCAGGGCGACCTCGACCAGCGGCCGGCCGCTGGAGGTCACCAGCGCGGTGGGGACGCCCGCGGCGCGGACCGCCCGCAGCAGCGCCAACGCGCCCGGCCGCCAGCGCAGCCCGGTGCGGAACAGCTCCAGGATCCGCGCGTTGATCCAGTCGGCGCTGGCCTGCGGGTCCCGCTCCGGCTGGCCGAGGTCGTCGTGCAGGATCCGCATCGACGCGGGCATGCCGGTGCCGATCATCGCCTTGCGCGCCGGGCCGGACAGGGTCCCGCCGTAGACGGCGGCCAGCTCCTGCAGGGCGACGTCCCACAGCTTCTCGCTGTCGACCAGGGTGCCGTCCATGTCGAAGAGCACGGCGGCGGGGTGTCTGCTGCTCAGCGGGGGCCTCCTCGGGTGGGCGTACCCGCCGATCCTCTCAACCGCGCCGCCGGCCGGGTGGCCCGTCCCCGCCGAGGGTGACCTGCGGCATCAGTCGAGACCGCAGGCGTCCAGCGACCTCTCGTAGCCCCGGAAGAACGAGTCGCTGCGCTGCTCGGCGGTGCCGTGCGAGCCCTCCGCGAACCACGGCTGGTCGGGGTCGTCCCCGACCGCCAGCAGGCCCTCCCGGAACTCGTCGAGGTCACCCCGGTCGAGGGTGAGCACCTTGTCGCGCACGTTGTCCCCGATGTACGCCCCGGCCATGCAGTCGGCCTGCAACTCCTGCTGAATGGTGAAGTTGTAGCGGATGCCCAGGCGCACCTGCACGCCGTGGGCGTACTCGTGGCCGAGCAGGTAGAACAGGAACGCGTCGCCGACCTGCCGGAACGCCGACACCGACCAGTTCACGTCGTAGGCGATGAAGTCCCCGGCGGAGCAGTAGACGGCGTTGTTGCGCGGCAGCGCCTGGCCACCGCAGGACACCTCCCCCGCCCGGCTGTACGGCACCACCCGCCGGATCGGCTGGAACCGCTCGCCGGAGGCGCGGAACCGCGCGGTCCAGTACTGCTCGGCGATGCCGACCGCGTCGTTGAAGTCCTGCTTGAACTCGGTGACGCTGGTGGTCCCGTCGGCCCGGGTGGTCCGCGCGCCCGGCGAGGCCGGCTGCCGGGTCTGCTCCTGGCCGGGCTGCCGCGGCTCACCCCGGGGATCGCCCTGGTCGAGCCCGCCGCCCATGCACCCGGCCGCCACCACCACGGCCACCAGCAACCCGCCCAGCGGTCCCGGCCGCCGACGTCCCGCCCTGTCCCCCACGGTTGCCTCCCGGCTCCACTGCCTGTGTGCTGCGCAAGTACCCCGACCGCGCACCGATGATGCCCACCGCTGATCACGTACGGCCGGCGGGGACGGTTCACCCGGCCCCGGCCGGCCGTGGACCTCCCCCGGTACAGTGCGCCGGGTGACCCGACCGGTGGCCCACTCCAGCATCGTCCACTGGCGACGCAGCATCTGGAACGGCCGGCGCTGCGTGCCGGTGCTGCTGACCCTCGACCAGGGCTGGCTGCGGGCCCGGGACGCCACCGGCGGGGAGCTGTTCGCCGTGCCGGCCGGCCAGGTCGGCGGCCGCCTGTCCCGGCTCGGCACCCTGCTGCTCACCGTCGGCGGCCGGCGGTACGCGCTGGTCGGGCGCGGCTCGGACATCTCCCCGCGGCCGAGCCCGGAGCAGCGGCGCGCGTTCGCCGACTTCTGGGCGCACCGGCCGGCCCCGGTGAGCGGGGACGCGCCCGGCGTCCTCGACGCGGTCTTCAACGGCGCCGCCGCCTGGCACACCCGCACCTGGCGGGACGCCCTGGCCGCCGCGGGGGCCGCCGTCCGCTGACCGTCACGGACGGGCGGCGCCCCGGGGCGCGGCCGGACCGTCGCGACGGGTGGAAGCCGCCGATGGCACCGGCCCGGTGGTCACGTCCGCCCGGTGGGGCGGGCCCGGCACAGCGGCGGTGACTAGGCTGCCCGCCATGATCGACGCGGACTACGACGCGCACGAACGCTCCCGGTGGGCGGGGCGGGCTGAGGCGTACCAGCGCAGCTTCGGCCGGCTCTGCGCGTACCCGACACAGGCGCTGCTGGAGGCGGCGGCGGTGCGCGCCGGACGGCGGGTGATCGACGTCGGCACCGGGCCGGGGACGGTCGCGGCGGCGGCGCTGGCGCGCGGCGCCGCGGTGC
>NZ_RJLN01000180.1 GCF_003725545.1 Micromonospora solifontis
CCCACGGCTGCTGCCGTTGTTGGGGTCGCATCAGCAGCAGGCAGGTACCTCACGGGTGGCCGAGCTTCCTCGCCGACCGCCGGGGCTCGTGAACGCCATCGTCGGCACCACCGCAGCGGCGACCGCTACGTGCATCAGGCCGAGCACCTCACGGGTCGCCGGCGCGGTACCTGACCCGGTCAACGGCAGAAAGGAGACCAGGATCAGCGACAGTGCGGCCACCAGCCACACCGCGCGGGCGGCACGGGTGAACCGCTCCAACAACGCGAGCAAGCCCCAGCCGGCGGCGGCCGCGATCAGGGCCAGTACGACGACCGCGCCAGGTTCGACCCGCAGCGCAGGCCGCCCGGACGGGTCCGCGACGCGCAGGTCGCAGCCGGCCACGGACACAGCGACCAGCCAGATCAGGACCGGCAATGCCACCGATGCCGTGACGGCCAGCGACCGTACTCATCGACGCCGGCTCACCCGGTGTCGCCTGGCGACGTGAGGGCGCCGTGCAGGAACAGGTCCACCAGTTCCGGGGTTCCGACGCCGGGAATGGCGGCGCTGGGGTGCCGGCCGCGGCCGGCGACCAGGGCGAGGAACACGTCGGTCAACTGTTGCGCCGGCAGCCGCAACGTTGCCTGTTCCGGCGTGAACAGGTCGGTGACGGCGTCCCTTGTCGCTGCCTGCGCGGCGTCGCGGTTCTCCGATCGTCTGGCAGGCTCCTCATTGCGGGCCGGCCTGGCACGGCGGTGACCCGACGCCTGCAGGGCACCCATGACCGTTCCCCCATGCGGCCGAAGTGTGCCTGCAGCGCGTCGGCGGCCTCGACCAGTCGATCGGCCAGCGGCTGATCCACCGAGATCGAACAAAGTTCCCCCAGCATCGTGGCCGAATCGAGCGCTGCGGCGGCCACGGCATCCAGCAGCTCGTCCTTGTCGGCGAACACCCGGAAGATCGTGGCCTCGCCGATGCCGGCGGCGCGCGCCACCTGCGCGGTGGTGACACTCGCGCCGTACTCCGCGACCATGGGCGGGTGAAGCTGGAGTTGCTGGTGGTCGAGGACTGCCCGAACCATGGACCGGCCGCCGCCGTCGTGCGCCGCGCGCTCGATGAGGAGGGCATGTCGACGGTGCCCATCACCGTCCGGGTGGTAACCAGCCAGACCGAGGCTGAGCAGCTCCGTTTCCTCGGCTCACCCAGCGTCCTCATCGACGGTCGGGATCCGTTCGCCGAACCCCACCACCGTCCGGCGATGGCCTACCGGCTCTACCGTGACGACGCGACGGGTGTTTCGGGCGTACCGCCGCTCCGGCGCCTGCGGCAGGTGCTCAAGCAGGCCGCCGACACCACCGCCCAGTGACCGGAGCAGCCGCCGCCCGCAGCCCGACCTGAGCGCAAATGGGTTGTCTCCTGGAACGCATGAGGGCAGGGGTAACGGCTCTCCCCTGTGTGCCGTGGCGTGTCCTCTGTCTGCCCGCCGCGCTACCGCTCATGGGAACGTTTGGGCAGCACCGAACCCCAAGGTGCAAACGCCGCGAGGTCGCCGAGGAGGTCACACGACCTGGCTACCGCGCTGGTCGATTCGTGTCCCCCGCACGGCGAGCTTGCCCGCGGCCGCGAGCAGGCATTCGATCGCGACCGCTGCCAGCAGGAGGTGGTAGCCGACGTGCTGCACGAGCGTGGCGGCGGCCAGAGGTGCGGCGGCTTTGGCCGTGGTGACGGGGGCTGCGAATCGTCCGGCGACGGTGGCATAGGCGGTGGTGCCGTAGCAGTCGGCGAGCAGTGCTGGGGTGGCGAGGCTAACGATGCCGAAGCCGACTCCGAATCCGAATCCGGTGACGGTGATGATGGCCCCTGCCCTGGCTCCGGCGGTGAGGGTCATTGGCGAGCACGGGGCCGGCCTGGGTAGCGAAGACGGCGGCC
The DNA here is from genome assembly GCF_003725545.1 of Micromonospora solifontis. GTDB lineage: Bacteria > Actinomycetota > Actinomycetes > Mycobacteriales > Micromonosporaceae > Micromonospora > Micromonospora solifontis. The sequence goes on from NZ_RJLN01000180.1 coordinate 1,912, forward strand.
ACGATGGTGGTGACCGGGAGGCGGCGTCGGGCGTCGGTGAGGACGAGTCGTCCGGTGACGGGCAGGACGCCGAGGCGGCCGGCTGCGGTAGCCGCGAAGGTGGCGGGGTGGCCGCGGCTGATGAGGTAGCCGACGAGGTGAACGCCGATGGTTCTGGTGACGGTGCCGTGGGCGATGAGCGCGGCGGCGAGGACCCAGAATCCCGGGTCGCGCGTAGCGGCGCTGGCCACCGCCCGCCGCCGGATGTGGTCCGGTCGCTGTAAGTGGGTAGGTGCCGGAGCTGGCGGGGGTCTGCGAACGATGAAGGCATGCAGCGGGACGATTACCGCGCCGTGGACGGCGAGCGCGAGCAGCGCGCCACGCCAGCCAAGATGTGCGACCAGCAGGCCGGTCAGGGGCATGAAGACGGTACTGGCGAGCCCGGCCACGACCGTGATCGCGAGCAGAGCGGTGGAGGTCGGTTGGGAGTGAACCAGGAGACGATGACGGCGAAGGCGGGTTCGTAGAGGACCATCGCACCGGTGATCCCGACGCCAATCATGACGTAGAGCTGCCAGCGGGTGTGGACCTGGGACCAGGCGATCAGCAGTGCGGTGGCGGCGAGCGAGCCGACGGCATCAGCGCGCGATCACCGTGGCGGTCCAGCCACCGGCCGACGGGGATGGCCACCAGCGCGCCGGCGAGCGCTGGCGCGGTGAGCGCACCGGGAACGTGCTGGCGGAGGCGCTCAGGCTGGTGGCCATCGGGCCGAGCAGGACGGCGTACGCGTAGTAGAGGGTGCCGTAGCCGATGGTCGAGGTGATGGCGAGGGCGACGACGATGCGCCACCCGACACATG
>NZ_RJLN01000181.1 GCF_003725545.1 Micromonospora solifontis
ACGGGTGACCGGTTCACGTCGGAGACGGCGCAGTTGGGTAATGATATTTCGACGTTGCCGAATTTCCCGGCGGAGATTCGGGCGCCTGCGGGGACGTTGCCGGGGGTGTCGTCGTTTCAGGTGCATTTCGCTGATTATGACATTTTGACGCCGGGGGACGCGCCGAATGTTCTGGTGGCGATGAATCCGGCGGCGTTGAAGGCGAATCTGGTGGATTTGCCGCGGGGTGCGGACATCATCGTGAACACTGATGAGTTCACGCGCCGGAACCTGTCGAAGGTTGGCTATGCGGCCAGTCCGTTGGATGATGGTTCGTTGGACGGGTATGTGGTGCATCCGGTGGCGTTGACGTCGATGACGGTGGGTGCGCTGGCGGAGCAGGCGGTGTCGAAGAAGGACGCGGAGCGGGCGAAGAACATGTTCGCTCTGGGTTTGTTGTCGTGGATGTATTCGCGGCCGTATGAGTCGACGTTGCGGTTTTTGGAGCGGAAGTTCGCCGCTCGACCGGAGTTGGTCGCGGCGAACGTGGCGGCGTTTCGGGCGGGCTGGAATTTCGGGGAGACCACGGAGGACTTCTCGATCCGGTATGAGGTGAAGCCGGCGAAGATGGTGCCGGGGGTGTATCGGAACATCACCGGCAACGCCGCGCTGTCGCTGGGTTTGGTGGCGGCGGGGGTGCGGTCGGGGTTGCCGGTGTTTCTGGGGGCGTATCCGATCACCCCGGCGTCGGACATTCTGCACGAGTTGTCCAAGCACAAGCGGTTCGGTGTGATCACCATGCAGGCCGAGGATGAGATCGCCGCGGTCGGCGCCGCCCTGGGCGCCTCCTACGGCGGCTCGTTGGGTGTGACCACGACCAGTGGCCCGGGTGTGGCGTTGAAGAGCGAGACGATTTCCCTGGCGGTGGCCCTCGAACTGCCGTTGGTGATCGTGGATGTGCAGCGGGCCGGCCCGTCCACCGGCATGCCGACCAAGACCGAGCAGGCGGATCTGAACATGGCCCTGTTCGGCCGTCACGGTGAGGCGCCGGTGGCGGTGATCGCCCCGAAGTCCCCGGCGGACTGTTTCCACGCCGCGCTGGAAGCGGCGCGGATCGCGTTGACCTACCGCACGCCGGTGATCCTGCTGTCGGACAACTACGTCGCCAACGGCTCCGAGCCGTGGCTGCTGCCCGAGGTCGACTCGCTGCCGGACCTGCGCGTGCAGTTCGCCACCGCCCCCAACGCAGACGACGGGGCCACGTTCTGGCCGTATCTGCGGGACCCGGAAACCCTGGCCCGGCCGTGGGCCATCCCCGGCACCCCCGGCCTGGAGCACCGCATCGGCGGCCTCGAAAAGGCCGACAAGACCGGGGACATCTCCTACGACCCGGCCAACCACGACTTCATGGTCCGCACCCGCGCCGCCCGCATCGAGGCCATCGGCGTCCCGGACGTGGAGGTCGACGACCCCGACGGCGACGCCCGCGTCCTGGTGCTCGGCTGGGGATCGACCTACGGGCCGATCGGCGCGGCCTGCCGCGGGCTGCGTCACCGCGGCCTGAAAGTCGCCCAGGCACACCTGCGGCACCTCGCCCCGATGCCCGCCAACCTCGCCGAGGTCCTGGCCCGGTATGAGCGGGTGGTGATTCCGGAGATGAACCTCGGTCAACTCGCCCACGTCATCCGCGCCCGATTCCTCATCGACGCGATCGGCTACAACCAGGTCCGCGGCCTACCGTTCACCGCCGCGGAACTGGAGACGATGCTGGAAGAGGTCTGCAAGAATGTCTAACCCCGTCCCGGTGAAACTGACCGCGAAGGACTTCAAGTCCGACCAGGAAGTCCGCTGGTGCCCCGGCTGCGGCGACTACGCCATCCTCGCCGCCGTCCAAGGATTCATGCCCGAACTCGGCATCCCCCGAGAAAACATCGTGTTCATCTCCGGCATCGGCTGCTCCTCCCGATTCCCGTACTACATGAACACCTACGGCATGCACTCCATCCACGGCCGCGCCCCCGCCATCGCCACCGGCCTGACCGTCACCCGACCCGACCTGTCCGTCTGGGTCGTCACCGGCGACGGCGACGCCCTGTCCATCGGCGGCAACCACCTCATCCACGCCCTACGCCGCAACGTCAACCTGAAAATCCTGCTGTTCAACAACCGCATCTACGGCCTCACCAAAGGCCAATACTCCCCCACCTCCGAAATCGGCAAAATCACCAAATCCACCCCCGTCGGCTCCGCCGACGCCCCATTCAACCCCCTCTCCCTCGCCCTCGGCGCCGAAGCCACCTTCGTCGCCCGCACCATCGACTCCGACCGCAAACACCTCCAATCCGTACTCCGCGCCGCCGCCGCCCACCAAGGCTCCGCCTTCATCGAGATCTACCAAAACTGCAACATCTTCAACGACGGCGCCTTCGACCCACTGAAAGAACCCACCACCCGCGACGAGCACCTCATCCGCCTCGAACACGGCCAACCCATCACCTTCGGCACCAACAACGAACACTGCATCCTCCACCCACCCGGCGGATTCGGCCTCGAAGTCCGCCCCACCGCCGACACCCCCGCCGAACAGATCGTCGTGCACGACGCAACCGTCACCGACCCCGCCTACGCCTTCGCCCTCACCCGCCTACCCGGACCCGACCTCCGCAACACCCCCATCGGCAT
>NZ_RJLN01000182.1 GCF_003725545.1 Micromonospora solifontis
GCCCTTCTCGGCGGCGGCCGAGCCGAGGGTGGTACCGGCGTTGGCGGTGGTCGCCGCCGCGAGCGTGGCGACGGCCACCGCGATTGCCGCGCCGGCCGGCCCCAGCAAACGGGCTCGGGAGCGGAACCGCGGTGTGCCGCGGTGGGGGACGTGGTCCATGCGATGCTGCCTTTCGGGGTGGGGCCCGGCGGCTGGTGACCCGCCTGCCGGGCGCGGGGGGACTCAAGATCGGTGGGGCTGGCCCGGACTGCGAGGGAGGCAGAACGCTGACGGTCGCTCGCGCGGGTCGGAGATCTGGCGGCGGACCGGTGCACGCCGCGACCTGTCACTGCACGTCGACCCGGATGTGCCCGGTGCCCTGCGACGGCCGGTGATCGCGAACGGGAGGCGGTGCCCTCGGCTCCTGAGCGCCGAACATAGCATGTTATCGATAACAGGCTCAAGGATTGACGACCCGGTGCGGAGGTACCCGGCGTGGTGGCCGGACGTCGAGGCGGACCTGCAGCCGGAGGCATCCACGGATTGCGATGTTAGCGCTCACAGGGTACGTTGCCGGATGGGAGCGGAGGGCACGTTCCGGCGGAACCGGAGGCGCGGTCCGGTGACGCGACACGGGTGCCGCGTGACCTGACGGGCGTCGGGCGCCACCAGGTCACGCCCAGGGACGAGAGCCGCGGACGTCGTACCTCCATCACCCGCAAACCGCGCCACGCCGGCGAGTCGATCGGCCGGGCCTCTCCACCACCCTGTCCCGCCGACGGACCGCACCGCCCGCCGGCCGGACCACGACCTGCGACGGATCACGCCGCCGCGGGAAGGAGAACCATGAGACACCGCACCTCGGGCCGCCGGTGGGCCGGCGCCCTCGCCGCCGGGCTGCTGCTGGCCGGTACCGTGATCGGGCTGCGCCCGCCCGCCGCCGGGGCCTTGGAGAACGGGGTGGCCCGCACCCCGCCGATGGGCTGGAACAGCTGGAACTCGTTCGGCTGCAACATCAACGAGACGCTGATCCGGCAGGCCGCCGACGCCATCGTCGCCAGCGGCATGCGGGACGCCGGCTACCAGTACGTCGTCGTCGACGACTGCTGGTTCAACCCGAACCGCGACGCCGCCGGCAACCTCCAGGGCGACCCGAGCCGATTTCCCAGCGGCATGAAGGCGCTCGGCGACTACCTGCACAGCAAGGGCCTGAAGTTCGGCCTCTACGAGGTACCGGTCGACAAGACCTGCGCGCAGTACTTCAACTCCTACCCCGGCGCCACCGGCAGCCAGGGCCACGAGGCGCAGGACGCCCGGCAGTTCGCCGCCTGGGGCGTGGACTTCCTCAAGTACGACTGGTGCTCGCCAAACGGCACCATCGACCAACAGGTGGCGACCTTCGCCAAGATGCGCGACGCCCTCGCGGCGACCGGTCGGCCCATCGTCTACAGCATCAACCCGAACAGCATCCACGCCAAGACCGGCCCGCAGCGGGACTGGGGCGACGTGGCCAACATGTGGCGCACCACCGAGGACATCACCAACGCCTGGGACACCGGCCAGACCAACGGCTACCCGATGGGCATCCAGAACATCATCAACGTCACCGTGCCCCTCGCCGGATACGCGCGTCCCGGCGGGTTCAACGACCCGGACATGATGGAGGTCGGTCGGGGCGGCATGACCGACACCGAGATGCGGAGCCACTTCGCGATGTGGGCGGTGCTCGCGGCGCCGCTGATCGCCGGTAACGACGTCCGATCGATGTCGTCGGCCACCCAGAGCATCCTGACCAACCGGAACCTGATCGCGATCAACCAGGACAGCCTCGGCCGGCAGGCCGCCCAGGTCTCCTTCGACGGCACCCGCCGGGTGCTGGCCAAGCCGCTGGCCAACGGTGACGTCGCCGTCGCGCTGTTCAACCAGGGCAGCACCACCACGACGATCTCGACCACCGCCGCCGCCGTCGGCAAGAGCGGCAGCAGCTTCACCCTGCTCGACGCGTGGACCAACGCCACCAGCACCACCAGCGGCACCATCTCGGCCAGCGTCCCCGGGCACGGCACGGTCGTCTACCGGGTCAGCGGCGGCGGTACCACCACCCCGCCACCGACCACCAGCGGCACGCTGGTCAGCGCCGCCTCCGGTCGGTGCCTGGACGTGCCCCAGAGCAACACCGCCAACGGCACCCAGCCGGTCATCTGGGACTGCAACGGGGGCGCCAACCAGCGGTGGACCGTCAACGGGGACACCCTCCAGGCCCTCGGCAAGTGCCTGGACGCCCCGTTGAACGCCACCCCCGGGTCCAAGGCGCAGATCTGGGACTGCAACGGTGGGGCGAACCAGCGGTGGAGTCGCAACTCCGACGGCACGATCCGCAGCCAGCAGTCCGGCCTCTGCCTCGATGTCAACGGCGCCGCCACGGGCAACGGCACCACCGTGATCCTCTGGACCTGCACCGCCGCCGCGAACCAGCGGTGGACCCTGCGGTAGGAGCGTCCGGGGCCGGTAGGACCGTCCTGGACGGTCCTACCGTGCCCACGGCACGACCCGGCCGGTGTCGGCCTCGCCGCCGCTCGCCGGAGCCTCTGCCCGGCCGCCACCCGGCCGCCACCCGGCCGACAGTTGGGCCGGGCAGGACTGCGCGATGGTCACCACCGGGGGGCCGCTGAC
>NZ_RJLN01000183.1 GCF_003725545.1 Micromonospora solifontis
CCCGGGTTCGACAGTTGGTGGGCATGCGGCGGTGGCGAATCTGCGGGCTGACCTGCGGTGATGGGGATGGGGAGGCTTCGGGGCCGTTTGCCTACGGCTCCGAAGCGCGTTTTCCCAGTTCAGCGGCTATTCGGGGGTCTTGAGGTCGCTCATCTTTGGCGGGAGCGGGACACCGCAGTCTTTGAAGAGTTTGGCCTGGGTGTCGGTGAGCCGGGTGGTCTGCTGGAGGCTGCCGGCGGGGCCGGAGAGCGTGACCTGGTGGATCCGGCCGAGCTCGGCGGCGATCTTGGGCCAGGTCTGGGCGGTGCGGCGTTCAGCGACGCGGATCAGTAGCAGGGCGAGCCAGCACAGCAGCACGTGAGCGCGTATCCGCTCGTCGAGGCGGTGGTAGACCGGCCGCAGGTCGAGGGTGGATTTCATGGTGCGGAAGGCGCGTTCGGCTTCGAGGAGGTTCTTGTAGCCGAGCGCGACGTCCTCGGCGGACAGGTCGGGGTCGCTGGTCGCGAGGAGGTACTTGCCGTCGAGGCGGGCCTCGGCGGCGACCTTGGCGGTGTCGATGGACAGCCGTCCGGTGGTGGGGTGCTGCTTGAGCCAGCGGCCGAGGGCAGGATGGTCGCGAAGTGCGCATTCGGCCTTGCGGTGCGGGGCGTCAGATGGGGCTGCGGGCCGTTTACCGGTCTTGGCCGCCTTGGCCTTCGCCTTGGCCGCGTCCGCCTCGCGGGCGGCCTTGACGCGCGTCAGCTCCTCGCGGATCGCGGCGAGTTGGTCTTCGCGTCGGGCGGCATCACGTTCGGCTTCGGCGGGGTTGTGGCAGATGATGAAGCGTCTGCCCGCGTCGCCGTCGAGGCGGACCTCCTTGACACGCAGGTTGTCGCGCACTTGCTGGTAGCGGCCCTGCCGGGCCAGGGCCTGCTCGGCGCGGTGGGAGCCCTCGCGCATCTTGATGCCGGTGATGTAGTGGCCGCCGGCCCGGCGCAGGTAGGACTGGTTGGCCTCGGACGAGAACCCGGTGTCGCAGACCGTGACGACCCGCCCGAGCCGCCAGTCGCGCAGGCCGTCCTTGACCTCGGTGATCACGGTCTGGTCGTTGGTGCCGCCCGGCCAGGTCCAGCAACGCACAGGGATGCCCTCGCGGGTGACGGCCAGTCCGATGACGATCTGCGGCAGGTCCTTGCGGTGGTCCTTGGAGTGCCCGTACTGGCGCAGGCTGGAGGCCTCGCCGTCCGGGTCGTCGGCTTCGTCGCGTTCGAAGTAGGTGGAGGTGGTGTCGAAGAAGACCAGGTCGACTTCGAGGTTGAGCAGGTGGGCGGCGGAGAAGAACACCGCTTCCTGCACGGCAGCGTGGGTGTCGGCCTCGACCAGGAGGTCCATGGCCCGGTAGGCGTGCTGCTCGGCCAGTGCGTCCAGGCCGGGGATGACCTGGTCGCGGGTGGCCCACTCGGCCGCGGCGAGCTTGGAGGCGGGGGCGATGGCCCGGTTGGCGACCAGCGCGAAGACGGTGCGCTCGACGTCGGTGCGGAACTTGCGCCCGCCGATGCGCGAGGCCAGGGCGCTGTCGATGCCCAGGACTGTCCACAGCCCGTCGAGCAGCCAGCTCGCCCCGAGCGGCCGGGAAGACTCCACCGTCAGCGGCCCGACATCCTCGGCGCCCAGCGGCGCGGCGACCCCATCCTCCTCGCCGAGGTAGCGGTTGATCGAGGCGACCAGGCGGCGCAACCCGTCGACGTCCAGGCGGTCCTCGCGGCCGAAGTTGACCAGCACCTCGGCCTGCGTGGTGCCGCCGACCCGCCGGTTGTGGGCGAGTTGGAGGTAGCGCGCCACCGACCCGTCCTTGTTCCGCCGCTGGATCTTCCGCAAGTACATGCCCGCATCATCAGGCAACAAGCCTGACCAGAGCAACACCCGAGGTAAATCCGTTTGCCCACACCTCTAGGCAGTCTCACATGGACGCCAGCCCTCTCACCTGCACAGATCCGCCGCCGACCCGCCCCGCATGCCCACCAACTGTCGAACTCGGG
>NZ_RJLN01000184.1 GCF_003725545.1 Micromonospora solifontis
CTAGGAACGCGCTGAATATGGGCGTTCCCTGGGGTGCGCCCCCGGGCGGCGTCTGGTCGTGCTGTCAGCGGGTGGGGGTGGTTGGTTCGGGGTGGTGACGTTGCGGGGCGGTCTGGGTGGTGGCCGGAGCCAGCGGTTGAGGCCGTGGTGGTGTCTGTGGGTGCTGGTGGTTGCCGGTTCAGGAGGTGGTGAGGGCCCATCCGTCGGTCCAGTGCAGGCCGTGGTTGATCAGGTTGCGGAGGTTGAGGGCGGCGGTACGCCGTTTCAGCCAGGCGTTGTTGGGTTCCACACCCCGGTAGCGCAGCTTCAACCGACGCCCGCCGCGGCTGGCGACTTGCGCGATGACCCGTTCGATGTTGGGCCGGTGCCGCCGGTATCGCTCCCGCAGGGTCGGGTCGGTTTTCCAGTCCCGGCGGGCTTGGCGTAGCAGGGCGTCGTGTTCGTGCAGCACGATCTTGCGGCCGGTCTTCGATTTGGTGCACGTCGCCTGTAGTGGGCAGGTGCGGCACAACGCGCCGAAGGCGGCGGTGCGGGTGGTAGGGCTGATCGGCCGGGTATGCCCGGCCGGGCAGGTGACCGTCCGCTCATCGTCGTCCACGGTGAAGTCGTCCACGGTGAAGCCACCGGCGACCGGGGACTGCACCGGCTTGGGTTTGATGATCGCGGTGTGTCCGGCCTGGTCGAGGGCATCGCGTAGGTCCCCGGTGCCGTAGGCGGAATCGCCGTACCATTCCCGGCCGGGCAGGCGGTCGGGATCACCGGGATGGTCATCGTCGGTGCTGCCGCCGGGCAGGTCAGCAGCACCGACCAAGTCGCCGTCGCCGGTGGTGGTGGCGTGGTCGTTGGCCAGGAACTGGGCCGCAACGGCCGGGTCGGAGTTGTCGCTGCCGGCGGCTTTGGTCAACTGCTCGTCGGTGATGATGCCGGTGTCCGGATCGGCGGCCACGTGGGCGCGGTAGCCGTCGCGGCGAGCCTCGGGCGACTTGCGGGTGTGCCGGGCCTCGGGATCCATGGTGGACACGACCCGGTCCTCGGCGACCTTACGGGCGATGCGCCACCGCCCGTCGGTACCGTCGGAGCCCTCGGCCGGTTCCACGTCCTGCCCGGCCACCAACGCCAGCAGCGCGAGGGCCTGCTGCGCCGGCTCGTCCAGCGTCGCCTCAGCCAGCGCCGTCACCAGGGCATTGGCGTCGTTGACCAACGCGGAGACCAACGCGTCCTTGGCGACCGGGTCGTCCCAGTCGATGTCCGGCTTACCCGGCCGGGTGTAGTCATGCCCGGTACACACCGCCGCGATCTGCTCGGCGGCGCCGGGCACGACCCGCGCCACCCGGCGGATCTGGCTGATCAACTGGGTGATCGTGTCCTGCGTGGCCACCGCGTCGGCCAGGATCGTGGAATCCACCGCCCGCCGGCGCCGTCCCCGCAGCACCCCGGTCGCCTCGACCACCTGCCGCACCGCCTCGGTGATGCGGTGCGGACGATCCGAACGGGCCAGCCGACGCCGCCAGTACGTCAACGTCGAAGGGTGGAACCCCTTGTCGTCCAACGCCAACCCGCAGGCCACCTTCCACCGCAGGTCACAACGAGCCGCCTCGGCGGTCTCCGCGTCCGAGTAGTCCAACAGCGTCTGCAACGTCAGGATCGACGCCGCCACCGGGGCTGGTATCGACGGGCGGCCCTTGGCCGACGGGAACAGATCCGCGAACTGATCATCCGGGAACACCCGACCCCGATGCTCGGCCAGGAACGCATACATACTGCCCGCCGGCACCAGATGCCCGACCAGGGCCGCCGCGTCCAGCAACTCCCGGTCAGCACGCTCTACACCCTGCACACAAAAATCATCCCATATCAATGCAAGCGGGTGCAGAAGCCACGCCCATTATTCAGTAC
>NZ_RJLN01000185.1 GCF_003725545.1 Micromonospora solifontis
ATCCAACACATCCTCGCCCCCGTCCACTACGCCCACGGCATCACCACCCTCCACCACCAACACGGCGTCCGGACCTTCGTCGAACTCGGGCCGGACGCCACCCTCACCGCGTTGCACCAGCAGACGCTGACCGACGTCGTCGCCCTGCCCGCCCTGCACCGGGAGCGGCCCCACCAGCAGACGCTGCTCGCGACCGCGGCCGCCGCCGGCGGCCGCCCCGCCGACACCGGCGTCCACCTGGACCTGCCCACCTACCCGTTCCAGCACACCCGGCACTGGCTGGTGACCGGAGTCGCCGCCCGCCCGGCCGACCTGGGGCTGCGGCCGAGCGCGCATCCGCTACTCGGCGGGCGGCTCGACCTGGCCACCGACGCGCGGACGATTCTCACCGGGCGGCTGTCGCGGGCCACCCACCCGTGGCTGGTCGACCACACCATCGCCGGTCGGTGCCTGCTGCCGGCCACCGCCCTGGTGGACATGGTGCTGCACGCCGGTGCGACCGGCGGGCATCCGTACCTGGACGAGTTGACCCTGCACAGCCCGCTGGCGCTGGCCGCGGACGGTGCGGTGGAGGTGCAGGTCGTCCTCGCCGAGCCGACGGACGGACACCGGACGGTCGAGGTGCACTCCCGGCCCGCCGGCGAGGCCGACGCGCCGTGGACGAGGAACGCCGCGGGTCGGCTGACCACCACCGGGGCGGCCGACGCGGCGGAGTGGCCGGCCGCGTGGCCGCCCGCCGGCGCCGTCCCGCTGGACGTCGCCGGCCTGTACGACGAGCTGGCCGGACTGGGCTACCGGTACGGGCCGGCGTTCCAGGGCCTGCGCCGGGCATGGCGCTCCGGTGACGACCTGTACGCGGAGGTCACCCTGCCGGAGGCGGCCCGGGCGGACGTGGACCGGTTCGGCGTACACCCGGCGTTGCTGGACGCGGCGCTGCACGTCCTGGGGGTGACCGCCGACGTGCGGGACGGCGTGTGGCTGCCGTTCGTCTGGTCCGGGGTGCGGCTGCACGCGACCGGGGCGACGTCGTTGCGGGTCCGGCTGTCCCGCTCCGTGCCCGACCGCGCCGAACTGGCCGTGTACGACCCGGCCGGGCAGCCGGTGCTGGCGGCCCGATCGCTGGTGCTGCGGGAGATCCCGCGGGCGGACGCCGGGCGGACCGCGCCGCGGCTGGACCCGCAGTGGCTGCTGCACCTCGACTGGCCGGTCCTCGCCGGCGCCGAGGCGGCGGTCGACGCGGACGGCCGGGAGGACGTCCGCTTCGCCGCCTTCGCCGTCGACGAGGCCGGCCTGCTGCGCCGGGCCGTCCCGGCCGCGCCGGTCGTCGCGGGGCCCGGGGCGGTACGCGCCGCCGGCGCGGACGCCGTGCTGCTGCCGTGCTGGACCACCGGCGGCGCGGACGGCCAGGCGGCGGACGTCGACGTGCCGGGCGCGACGCACCGGTTGACGGAGTCGCTGCTGTCGCGGCTGCGGGAGTGGCTGGCCGACGAGGGGCTGGCCGGCACCCGCCTGGTGGTGCTGACCCGGGGTGCGGTGAGCACCGGGGTGGACGACCGGGTCACCGACCTGGCCGGGGCCGCCTGCTGGGGGCTGGTGCGCTCCAGCCAGACCGAGCACCCGGACCGGATCACCATCGTCGACCTCGACCCCACCGACCCCGGCGACCTGACCGAGCCGCTGGTCCGGGCGGTGGG
>NZ_RJLN01000186.1 GCF_003725545.1 Micromonospora solifontis
AGCCTGAATCCGTGGACCGGGTTCGGTGCGGTCTTCGGGCGCAAAGGATTTGATCTTGCTGGTTTGAGGGTGTGGTGATCCTGCTGGCCTGTGGTCCAGTGTGCTCGGTTTCTGGTCGTCGGGTCTGTCGCGGTGTGTTAGTTACGTGTGTGGTGGCGGCAGTGGGGTGGCCTGTTCAGGTGGTGAACACGGCTTTCCACATGGTGAGCCAGGCGTCGGCGCGGGGCCAGCGGCTGGGTAGGTGCAGCACGGGTCGGCGTTGCGGCCGGGCGAAGCGGGCCGGGATGTTGATCAGATGGGTGCGCAGGGTAGCGCCTCGAGCGACGGCGTAGCGGGCCGTGTCGGTGAGGGTGCCGGCCGCGCGGAGCAGGTTGTGGCAGATCGCGGCGAGGATGCACCAAGCGGCGTTGGCGGCGAACACGCCTGATGGCTGGTGTGCCCAGGGGCCGTCGATGAGGTCGGACCAGACGGTTTCGCAGATGGCGTGGCGCCGGTGGGTGATGTCGGCCTGCTCGGCGGGTTCGGTGGTGTTGGTGAAGAACGGGTGGTAGCGCCAGACCGGGAACAGCGGGTCCTGGGTGTTGGCGTCCAGGATGCGGCGCACCACGAGCCGGCCGGTGGTCTCGTGGCGGGTGCCGGTGAACGCGGTGAACGGCACTTCGGCGACCTGCGCGTCGGAGATCAGTTGGCCGGTGTCCGGGTCGATGACGGCTCCGGGGTAGTGCACGGGCGTGTACTGCTCATCGGCGATGGTGGCGATTGCGGCGTCCACGGCGGGGTTGCGGGCGATCGCGAACGAGAACTGCGCTCCGGCTTTGACGACCGCGGTGACGACCTTGCCGGCGCAGTAGGCGGAGTCGCCGCGTACCAGGATGGTCGCCGGGTCCGCGCCGCAGGCGATCGCGGTGTTGATCGCTTCGGTGACCATCGACGCCGCGCCACGCGACGAGCCGGCGCGTCCGGCCCGCAGCCGTACCCCGGCCACGACCGGCGCCGCGGTTTGGGTGCTGAGCGTGACGGCGAGGGGGGACAGGCCTCGGCGCAGGACGGTCTTGCCCGCGATCTTCGTGTGCCCGAACGACGCGCCCTGCTTGGCGTGCCCGTACACCGGGCGCAGCAGCGAGTCGATGTCGACGAACACGCGGTCGTCGATGCCGTTGAGCACTGGGGTTCGTTGCGCGAGGGCGACCAGGTGCCGGCGCAGCACCGCCTGAAGTTGCCGAGCGTGACCGTGGGTGAACTCCCGCAGGAAGATCCCCAACGTCGCAGCCGCGTAGACCCCACCGAACAGCTTCTTCATCCCACCAGCGCGGATGACGTCCAGGTCATCGATGCTGTCCGCGCCGGCGGCCATTCCGGCGATCATCGAGGTCAGCTTCGCCGTCGAGTTCGCCGCCCCCGACTTGACCCGCTCGCAGGCGAACCGGACGTGCTCGTCCAACAACTGTGACAGGCCGGCCTGCTCGGCCAATTCCAGCACCGGCACCAGCCCCGCCTGCGACACGAGATTGCCCTCGTCGAAGATCGCGCTGTCAGCGCGCCAGGCATGAGATCCTTGCACCGAGAGTGCCCTTCTGCGCTGGTGAGCTTCGTGTTCTAGGCAAACCCGATCATCCCAGCCCAGATGGCACTCTCATCACATTCCCACGCCGTTTTGGGCACAGTGGACCAGCCCTCGTCCACGGATCCAGG
>NZ_RJLN01000187.1 GCF_003725545.1 Micromonospora solifontis
CCGATCCGGTCGCCCTGGTAGACGGTGTTGGTCTGCCATTTGAACACGTTGTTCGCCCAGACCGCGTCGACCGTGCGGCGCTCCAGGCCGTCATAGGTGTAGCGGTGCTGGGTGGCCACGTCGGTGTCGGCGAACGAGGCGAGTACGTCGGTCGGGGCGGAGGCGGCGTTGTAGAACGCCGACTCCTTGGCTTCGAGGCCGCGACCGTCGTAGCTGGTGTCCTCGATCATCCGCTTGCCGTCCGGCGCGGTGCTCTGCGTCTGGCGCAGCCGCAGCAGACCGTCGTACAGCTCGAACGAGGAGATCTGGTTGCCGTTTGGGCCCAGCTCCTTGGTCTGCGCGGCGGTCACCCCGCCGCTCTTGCGCACCGTGTACACGTACTCGGTGTTCGGCGTCTGGGTCGCCTTGTCCCGACCCGGCAGCCACACCTTCAGCAGCCGGCCCAGCGCGTCGTAGCTGGCCTCGGTGGTCTTGCCGTTCGGGTCGACCTCCTTGACCGGCTCGCCGAGGGCCGGGTCGAAGGTGGTGGTCGTGACGTGCCCGGCCGGGTTGGTCTCGGTCTCGGTGACCGTCAGCCCGGCGCTGTTCTGCGTGTACGACTTGGTGGTGAACCGGTCCAGCTCGTCGCCGGAGGAGGTTTCCCGACCCCAGGCGTCGTAGCCGGTGGTCGAGGTCTTCACCGGGTTCGGCGTGCTGCCGGCATAGGAGGCGACCTTGTCGGTGCGGGTGGCGTTACCCGTGGTCGGCGCGGTGGTGTAGCTGGCCGCTCCGTCGTAGTAGGTCCGGGTGTCCTCCACCGCGTCCGCGGGGTAGGAGGGCGTCGTGGCGCAGTTGACCCCGACCGTCTCCTCCCGGTTCGGGAAGTCGATCAGGTACTTGGTGGTGTTGAACGTGTACCAGGTGCGCTCGCACAGGTCGTCGGCGGTGGTGGCGGTGTCGCCCTGGTCATCGACCTGCGTGATCACACCGTAGGTGGGGTTCCACGTGTTGGTCTTCGACGTGGTCCGCCAGGTGCCCGTGACGGCCAGCCAGGTCCAGGTGCGTTCCTTCGCGATGCGGTTGATGTATGAGGTGTGGACGGTGGGGATGGCCCAGGTGTCGGACAGGGTACGCTGGCCGGTCTGGTAGCTGGTCGGGTCCCAGATGGTGCGCTTGAGTTCCTGCCCGCCGGGCGCCTCGTACTCGACCGTCTGGTGCAGGAACCCTGCGCGGTACTTCTCGTCTTGCCACACCTCGCCGTTGCTGTTGGTGATGGTGGAGGTGCGGTTCTCGCCCGTGTCGGTGTAGTCGTCCTTCAGCCCGCGGAAGTAGAGGGACTTCGTTTCGGTCTTCGGCCCCGACGACGGGCCAGTCGTCACCGTCACGGTCGGGTAGCCGCGCCAGTCCGCCCATGAGCGTTGCGCCAGAGGGGTGGTCCACGTGGCCGGGCCGTCGTCGTGGCCCCACAACACCGCGGTGGAGGCCCCGACGGTGGAGTAGGTGTAGGCGTGTTCGACGTCCGGTGAACCACCGACGAGGTCCTTCTCTACGACCTTGTCGACCCGATACTTGTGCCACCACGACCAGCCTGCGGGCGCCTGCTGTGGGGTGTACCACTGAGGAAAGCACCGTTTAGTGTTGTTATCCGGGTCCGGGAACGCCGACCCGAACTGGCAGGCGCTGTCCTGGCCGGAGTAGGTGA
>NZ_RJLN01000188.1 GCF_003725545.1 Micromonospora solifontis
CCGAGTGTGGGGTCGTATTCGCGGGCGCCGAGGTGGGTCAGGCCGGTGGGGTCCTGGGTTCCGCCGACGAAGCCCTTCTCGCCTGGCCAGGCCACGGGGTTGCCGCGGTCCATGCCGAAGGGGTCGAGGCGCCGGCGGGTCGGGTTGAGGGTGGCGGCGTTGATGGCGAGTTCGCCGGTGCCGTGGTGGTCGCCGGCGAGCCAGGTGAGTCCTGCGCTGGTGGTGCGGATGGCGGTTTTGCCGTAGTAGCGGGTGGCGGTCACGGCATCGGCGGCGTCCTTACGCAGTTCGGTGCCGCCCAGGTAGGCCGTGACGACGCCGTCCGGGTCGCGGCGCAGTAGCCGGTTGCCGTCGGCGTCGTACACGAAGCTGGTGTCCTGGGTGCCCTGGGTGACCTTGGCCAGTTCCCCTTCGACGTCCCAGGTCAAGGTTTGGGCGTTGCCGCCGGGGCCCGGCCGGCCGGTGGTGTTGCCGGCCGTGTCGTAGCTGTAGCTGTCGGTGCTGGTGCCTCCGGGGCCGGCCTTGTCGATGCTGGTGACGGCGTGCGGCTGGCCGCTGTCGTGGTGGTAGGTGTGGGTGGTGTCACCGGCGGTGTCGTGCAGTACCTGGCTGGTGCGTCGGCCGATGGTGTCGTAGGTGTAGGAGTGCCAGTAGGAACCGGCGCCGTCCACGATGCCCTGGCTGGGTGTGGATTGGCATGACGTGGCCGTGGTGGTCCACGCTTCGGTGAGCCGGTGCATCGGGTCGAAGGTGAAGCACTGGTTGGCGACGGTGGCGCCGGCGTGGGTTTCGCTGATGGCGGTGATGTTGCCGCCGGCGTCCCAGGTGTAGTTCTCGGTGAGCTGTTCGTCCCAGGTGTTCGGCGTCCCGGGGTGTTCGGTCTCGACCTGGGCTGTGGTCATCTGCCGGGTGGCGGCGTCGAACGTGTTCGTCAGCCGGACCCGTCGGGTTCCGCTGCCGAGGATGTTCTGCAGCACCTGGCCGTCGTAGTCGTAGGTGGCGGCGGCGAGGTAGCTGTCCACGCCGGTTTCGGTGGCTTTGACCCCGGTGTCGGTGTAGGTGGTGGTGACCGTCTCCGCGGCCAGCCCACCGGCGGCCGGGTAGCTGACGGTGGCCACCGAGCCGTCCGGCTTGTAGGTGGTGGCCGAGGTGTAGGTGCCGGCGAGGGCCCCTTCGACGGTGGGCAGGGTGACCGAGGTGCCCAGCGGCCGGTACCCGTCGTCGTAGCCGGTCACCGAGGTGACGTAGGCGTCGGTGCCGACGTAGCGGGTGGAGCTGGCCGGCTGGCCCTTCGCCACGGTGTCGTAGGTCCACGCCGCGAGTTTCGGGCCGCTGGTGCTGGTGTCGTACTCGGCGGTCTTGCGGCCGAGGCTGTCGTAGGTGAAGGCAACGGTCTTGCCTCGGGCGTCGGTGCTGGTGAGGACCTGGCCGGCGGCGTCGTAGGTCATCGTCGACGTGCCCTTGTCCGGGTCGCCGGCGCTGGTCTGCCGCCCGAGCAGGTCGTAGCCGTAGTCCCAGTGGTTGCCCACCGGGTCGGTGACCTTGGTGAGCTGACCGTCGTCGTCGTAGCTGTAGGTGGTCTTGTCGTACGCGCCGGACAGGCTCGACGTCTGGAACAGCCGACG
>NZ_RJLN01000189.1 GCF_003725545.1 Micromonospora solifontis
TAAGTTGATCATGGTGGTCGTTTCGGGTTCATGACCCGTACGGTGTGGCGGCGTCGTTCGCCTATCGGGCTCTGGTCTGATCTGCGTTCGTGTCTGGTGTGGATGTTCGGCCGGATCAGGTGTCGGTCGGGGTGTTGGTGACGTCGGTGCCGCGGGACGCGATCGATGGTGCGGTGGCGCGGTGTGGGGTGGGCGCCAAGCGGTCGGATGGGAAGTTGCCGCCGCATGTGACGGCGTATCTGACGATGGGGTTGTGGCTGTTCCCCGAGGATGACTACACCGAGGTCGCGGCGAAGGTGACCGGGTCGTTGGACCGGTTCGGGTGTTGGGACGCCTCGTGGACGGCGCCAACCTCGGGCGGGATCAGTCAGGCCCGGCAGCGGTTGGGCCGTGACACCTTGGCCGAGGTGTTCGAGCAGGTGGTGGAGCCGGTCGGGTCGATGCTCACGCGTGGGGCGATGCTGCGGTCGTGGCGGGTGCTGGCCATCGACGGGTTCGAGGTGGACGTGCCCGACACGAAGGCCAACGCTGCGGAGTTCGGATATGCCGGGTCTGGGGACAACCGCTCGGCGTATCCGAAGGCTCGGGTAGTGGCGTTGACCGAGTGCGGCACGCACGCGTTCCTCGCCGCGCAGGTCGGCGCGTGGGCCACCGGGGAGAAGACCCTGGCCATGCCGTTGTACTCGCGGCTGCGCCGAGGCGAGTTGCTCACCGCCGACCGTAACTTCTACTCCTGGCAGGCGTGGGACCGCGCGTGCGCGACCGGGGCGGACCTGTTGTGGCGTGCCCCGACCGGCCTCGGGCTGCCCGTGGTGACGGTGCTGGCTGACGGCACCTACCTGACCGTGCTGGTCAATCCGTCGGTCCGTGGCGCCCGCCGGGAACGGATCCTGGCCGCAGCCCGCGCCGCAGAGCTGGGCGACTGTGACGACGCCGTCGACGAGCGTGGTCTGCCAGTCGCCCACCTGGCCCGGGTGGTCGAGTACGACGTACCCGACCGGGACGGTAACGGCAGCGGCGAACTGATCGCGCTGCTTTCCACCGTGCTCGATCCGGGTGCCGCCCGCGCCGACGAACTGGCCGAGGCCTACCACTTGCGCTGGGAACACGAAACCGGAAACGACCAGCTCAAGACCCACCTTCGCGGCCCTGGCAAGATCCTGCGTTCACGACTGCCCGATCTGGTGCATCAGGAGATCTGGGCATGGCTGCTGGTCCACTACGCGATGAGCGTGCTGATCACCCGCGCCGCCGAAGCCGCCGACATCGACCCAGATCGAATAAGCTTCACCCGGGCCCTGCGGCTCGTGCGTCGTACCGCCACCGGCACGGCGGCCATTCCCCCCTCCGGCCTGGAATGATGCCCTGACCGCCATCCACGTCGAGATCACCGCCAAGCTCAACCCCGCCAGACGGCACCGCACCTGTCCCCGCGCCGTCAAACGCGCACGCCACAACCAGTACCGGGTCAAGAAACACGGCGAGCCCGCCAGCATCCGCCATCCCGGGCCGGCCACGATCAGGTTGTATCCCGTCATACCCAGAGCAGCATGATCAACTTAGGCTAAGTGGCATTG
>NZ_RJLN01000019.1 GCF_003725545.1 Micromonospora solifontis
GCCGGGTGGCGCGGTGGCCGGCGGCGGGCTCACCGGGGACGGGTTCACCGGCGGCGGGCTCACCGGTGGCGCCGGGAACGGCGGCGGGTGCTGCGGCGTCGGGTAGGGCAGCGTCGGCGGCAGCGCCGGGAGTTCGACCGAGCGCAGGTCCCAGCCGGTGGTGTCGACACCCTCCCAGGGGTCGACCGGTACCGCGTGCTCCGGCGAGAGCGGCGGGACCGGGGTCGGCTCGGCGGACTCGCCCCAGGCCCGCTTGCGCGGCGGCGGGGGCGGGACCGGGGCCGAGCCGCTCCACCGGGGCGCCGCTTCGGCGCGGGTCTCCACCCGGGTCGGGTCCGGTTGGGTCGGGACCCGGGTCGGATCGAACGGACCGGGCGCCGGGGTGGCCTCGGTCGACGTATCCGCCGCCGCTGCTGCCGGCCGGCTCGGGACGGCGGCCGAGCCGGTGGGACGCGCCGGTACGGCGGCGCCGGCCGGGCGTACCGGGAAGGACCCGCGGGCCGGCGTGACCGGGGCGGCGTCGGCCGTCCCCTCTCCGGGCGGCGCGTCGGCGAGGGTCTCGGCCGGTCGCCCGGTGGGGGTCTCGGCCTCGACGCCGTCCCTGGCCTGTTCCGCCTCGTCGTTCGTGCCGGCCGGGGCCTTCGGGTCGTCCCGGTCGTCCGCGTCGGGTCGGTCATCGGTGTCGGGCTGACCGCTCGCGGGCGGCACGTCGGTGGTGCCGCCGTCCGGCGCGGCGGCGTCGGTCGCGGCAACGGGCTCGGACCCGCCGTCGTGCTCGGCGGAGACGTCGGTCGCGGCGACGGGCTCGGTCGCGGCGACGGGCTCGGCGGGGACGTCGGTCGCGGGAGCCGCCTCCGTCGGGTCGGCGGCCGTGCCGTCGAGGTCGCGCGGCTCGCCGGGAGACGGCGGTACGGGGGAGTGGGCCGGCTCGGGGCTGCCCGGATCCCGGCCCGTGACCTGGGTGTCCCCGTCGGCCGGCCGGTCCGCCCCCGGCTGCGGCTGCGGCATCGCGGCAATCTCCTCTCGCGCCCGTAGCGAGGTTAGTACCGCCGTGCCACCCCCGACGAATCCCGGTCGCCGGGCGCGCCCGGCGGTGATCAAGGGGTTTGCGTCTGACTGAGCCCGGATCCTGACGCGAACTCCTTGGTCAAGCGGCTCGGGGTGACCGGGCGGTGTCCTGCGGTGCGGCGTGGTGAGCTGCGGAGCACCGCGTACCCTTGGGCATCATGAGTGCCCCGTCCACGACGCCGCGCCCGACCGCGTCCAACTCTGGCGACGACTCCAGCTCGGCGGGTCTGTCGCCGCGCCGCGATCTGGAGCCGTCGGTTTGGCCCCGGCTGGAGCCGCTGCTGCCCCAGGTGACCAAGCCCATCCAGTACGTCGGTGGTGAGCTGGGTGCCGTGGTCAAGGACTGGGACGCGGCGACCGTCCGGTGGGCGCTGATGTACCCGGACGCGTACGAGGTGGGCCTGCCCAACCAGGGCGTGCAGATCCTCTACGAGGTGCTCAACGAGCTGCCCGACGTCCTCGCCGAGCGGACGTACGCGGTCTGGCCGGACCTGGAGAAGCTGATGCGCGCCCACGGCGTGCCGCAGTTCACCGTCGACGCGCACCGCTCGGTGCGCGACTTCGACGTGTTCGGCGTCTCCTTCTCCACCGAGCTGGGCTACACCAACCTGCTCACCGCGATCGACCTGGCCGGCATCCCGCTGCTCGCCGCCGACCGCACCGACGCCGACCCGGTGATCGTGGCCGGCGGGCACGCCGCCTTCAACCCGGAGCCGATCGCCGACTTCGTCGACGCCGCGGTGCTCGGCGACGGCGAGGAGGCGGTGCTGGAGATCACCGCCATCGTCCGGGACTGGAAGGCGGAGGGCTGCCCCGGCGGTCGCGACGAGCTGCTGCTGCGGCTGGCCCGCACCGAGAGCGTCTACGTGCCGCGCTTCTACGACGTGGACTACCTGCCCGACGGCCGGATCCAGCGGGTCGTGCCGAACCGCCCGGACGTGCCGTTCCGGGTGCACAAGCGCACGACCATGGACCTGGACGCCTGGCCGTACCCGAAGAAGCCCCTCGTGCCGCTCGCCGAGACGGTCCACGAGCGGTACGCGGTGGAGATCTTCCGGGGCTGCACCCGGGGCTGCCGGTTCTGCCAGGCCGGCATGATCACCCGCCCGGTCCGGGAGCGCTCGATCACCACCGTCGGCCAGATGGTCCAGCAGGGGCTGGAGTTCTCCGGCTTCCACGAGGTGGGCCTGCTGTCGCTGTCGTCGGCCGACCACTCCGAGATCGGCGACATGTGCTCCGGCCTGGCCCAGCAGTACGAGGGCACCAACGTCTCGCTCTCGCTGCCCTCGACCCGGGTCGACGCGTTCAACATCGACCTGGCGCAGGAGCTGTCCCGCAACGGCCGGCGGACCGGCCTGACCTTCGCCCCCGAGGGCGGGTCGGAGCGGATCCGCAAGGTGATCAACAAGATGGTGTCGAAGGACGACCTGATCCGCACCGTGGTCACCGCGTACACCAACGGCTGGCGGCAGGTGAAGCTCTACTTCATGTGCGGCCTGCCCACCGAGACCGACGAGGACGTCCTCGAGATCGCCGACATGGCGCACGAGGTGATCCGGGCCGGCCGGGCCGCGACCGGGTCCAAGGACATCCGCTGCACGGTCTCCATCGGCGGGTTCGTGCCGAAGCCGCACACCCCGTTCCAGTGGGCGGCGATGGAGCGGCCGGAGGTCATCGACGGCCGGCTCAAGCTGCTCAAGCAGGCGATCAACGCGGACCGCTCGCTGGGCCGGGCGATCGGCTTCCGCTACCACGACGGCGAGCCGTCGCTGATCGAGGGCCTGCTCTCCCGCGGCGACCGCCGGGTCGGCGCGGTGATCCGCAAGGTCTGGGAGAACGGCGGTCGGTTCGACGGCTGGAGCGAGCACTTCTCGTACCAGCGTTGGGTGGACGCCGCCGCCGAGGTGCTGCCGGCCTTCGGCGTGGACCTGGACTGGTTCACCACCCGGGAGCGCGACGAGCTGGAGGTTCTGCCCTGGGACCACCTCGACTCGGGCCTGGACAAGGACTGGCTCTGGCAGGACTGGCAGGACTCGCTCGCCGAGTACGAGCAGGACGACTGCCGGTGGACGCCGTGCTTCGACTGCGGCGTCTGCCCGGCCATGGACACCGAGATCCAGATCGGCCCGACCGGGCGGAAGCTGCTGCCGCTGACCCCGGTCAACGGGCTGAAGCTGCCGGCCGGCGCCCAGCAGTAGCGACGCACACCGTACGGCCGGAGCGCGGGAACCCGTGGGGTTCCCGCGCTCCGGCGTATCCACGGGCGGTTGTCCCGTCGACGTCCCGTGACGTGGGGTGGGGGTGCCTCGACTGGCCGTCACTCGATACGCTGCGTCCGTATTGGACCGACCGGGGGTCGGCAGCGGGGAGGGCAGCAGCATGGGTGACATCAGGCCGCCGGACACCGGCGATCTGCAGGTCAGCGTCGAGGACCTGGACGCCGCGGCGCAGTACGTCGAGCGGTTGAAGCAGTACGTCGACGACACCATCAGCTACGAGATGGAGCGCATCAAGGAGCGGATGAAGGGCGACAGCACCAACTCGCAGGCCGTCGCGAACGGGACGCCGTTCGGCGCGTACGAGGACGCCCGGATGCAGTGGCAGGCGCTGACCAAGTCGACGGCCAACATGGAGATGCACCTCAAGTCGCTCTCCCAAAAGCTCGCCGGGCTCAAGAAGGGCACCGAGGACATCGCTCAGGCGTTCCGCGACGCCGAGGCCCGCAACGCCGCCAACGGCAAGGAGATCGAGCGGCTGCTCGAGTCCGCCACGCCGCCGCCGACCGCGGGCGGCCAGCCGCCCACCTACCCGTACACGGCCTGAGGGGGAGACGACCATGGCAGGAGGGACCTGGGAGCGGTGCGTCCGCGAGGTGACGCTGTCCGCGGACCCGGAGACGGTGGGCTCGGTCGGCGTGGGGTGGAGCAACCTCGGCACCGGCCTGGGATATCTGCGCGACGCGCTGATCGGCCGGTCGTTCGTCGGCCCGATCGCGCCGGGCACGGAGCGCCCGCACACCGGCGGTCTCACCGGCATGCTGGCGGGCTGGAAGGGCAGCGGCGGTGACGCGTACCGGGAGCACCTGGGCGAGATCGGCAAGGACATCGAGGAGCTGATCACCCACGCGACCAACGTCAGCGGGGCGCTGTCGCGGATCGAGGGGGACATCCGCAAGGCGGTGGCCAGCATCCCGATTCCGCTGATGGACGACTTCGGCTGGAACGAGTGGAGCCTGCCCGGCGGCACCGAGCTGGACGACGCCCGCGACGGCGAAAGCCAGTCCGGCTTCCTCGCCGCGCTGCGCAAGGACTACGGCGCCCACCCGGAGCTGTACGCCGACGGCGCGTTCCGCGACAAGGCCGACGACCTCGAGGCGACGATGAAGGTCGACGGCAACGCCAGCGACCACAAGCGCGGCGGCTGGTGGGACACCAAGTCGCACCTGGACAACTGGTACCGGGACAACCAGCAGGCGGCCAACACCGCCATGTCGCCGCTGCCCACCGCGGTGGAGACCGAGCGGCCCAAGCTGGTCGTACCCTCGCCGACCGGTGACACCGTCGGCGACTACCGGCCGGACGACCGGAAGCCGCCCGCGGGCTACCCCGGCGGCGGTGGCGGGGGTGGCGGCGGCATCGGCGGCGGTGGCGGAATGCCCAACGTCGGCAGCACGGGCATCGGCGGTGGCGGCGGCAGTCCGTACAGTGGCCACTCATCCATCGCGCCGCCCCCCACCGGTGGCAACTTCGACAGCGGCGGCCCCGGCGGCGGTTCCCACACGCCGTCCACGGGCGCCGGGCTGCCGGGCAGCGGCACGCCCGACTACGGCACCGGACTGGCCGGCGCCGGTGCGCCGACCCTGGGTAGCGGCTACGGCGGCGGCCCCGGCCTGGGCGGCATCGGCGTGGGCGGCATCCCCGGCATGGTCGGTGGGGGCAACGGCAAGGTGCCGCCGATGACCAGCGCGGCCAGCGCGCTGCGCAACGCCGCCGGTGCCGGCGCGGGTGCGGGCGGCCTGCGCGGCGCGGGGATGATGGGCGGCATGGGCGGGCACGGCGGCGCCGGGCACGGCGGCAGCGGCACGGAGCACTCGTCGTGGTTGACTGAGGACGACGATCCGTGGGGCACCGGTGACGCCGCGTCCCCGGGCATCCTGCGATGAGGACAGACGGATGAGGTTGAACGTCGGCACGCTCCGGCCGGTCGCGGCCGCCCTGGTGGCCGGTCTCATGGTGCTGGGGGCCGCCCAGCCGGCGGCCGCCGCGCCCCGGCGGACCGAGCAGTGGTACCTGGACGAGCTGCGGATCGACCAGGCGCACAAGCTCGCCACCGGTCGGGGCGTGCTGGTGGCGGTGGTCGACACCGGCGTCGACGCCAGCCACCCGGACCTCGCCGGCCGGCTCGTCCCCGGCGGCCGCACCGACGGCCGGAGCGGGGACGGGCGGACCGACCCGGACGGTCACGGCACCCACATGGCCGGCATCATCGCCGCCACCGACACCGCCCGGGACGGCGTGACGGGCATCGCTCCGGCCGCGAAGATCCTGCCGGTCGGCATCTCCGGCAAGCAGCGGGGCGGGGTCACCGCGGCGGCGTCCGCCGCCGGCATCCGGCTGGCCGCCGACCGCGGAGCCAAGGTGATCAACCTGTCCTACGCGACGATGGGGGTCGCCTCGGCGGACGAGGAGCAGGCGGTCCGGTACGCCCTGGCGCGGGACGCCGTGGTGGTGGCCGGTGCGGGCAACACCGCGCTGGGCCACGACCAGGTCGGCATCCCGGCCAACATCCCCGGCGTCATCGCGGTCACCGGCACGACCCGGGGTGGCGCCTTCTGGTCCGGTTCCGTGCAGGGGCCGCAGGCGGTGGTCTCCGCGCCGGCCGACAGCATCTACAACATCGGCCCGGACCACGGCTACGGGTGGGGTGACGGCACCTCGGACGCCACCGCGATCGTCTCCGGCATCGCGGCGCTGATCCGCTCGAAGTACCCGGACCTCGACGCGCCGAACGTGATCAACCGGATCGTCCGGACCGCCCGGGACGTCGGCCCGCCCGGCCGGGACCCGCAGTACGGCTTCGGCCGGGTCGACCCGATCGCCGCGCTGACCGCGAACGTGCCGAAGGTCTCCGCGAATCCGCTCCTCGACCAGAAGGCGGCCAGCCCGGCGCCGCCGCAGGCGGGCAAGGACGACGACTTCGACGTGACCCAGTACGGCGACCGGGGCGGCCCCACCGACCAGCAGGTCATGGTGATCGGTATCGGCATCGCCGTGGTGCTGGTCATCCTGCTGGCGCTGGTGATCTTCCTGGTCTGGAACCGCCGCCGCTACCGCCGCGAGGCGGCCCGGGCGGCCGACGTCCCGGACGAGGTGCTCGACCGGATGGCCGCCGACGGGCAGCCGCCGGTTCCGGTCGGATACGGCCCGCCCGGCGCGCCTCCCGGTCCGGGCGGATACGGCCCGCCGCCCGGCCACGTCCCGCCGCCGGGCCACGCCCCCGGCCAGGGATACCCGGGTCACGCCTCCGGCCAGGGGTACCCTCCGCCGGGCGGTTACGCCCCGCCCTCCGGCTACGCCCCGCCGCCGGGTGGCCCGCCTACGCCGCCGCCGGGCGGGAACCGGCCCTGACCGCCGTGGCCGGCCGGGTGACCTGTGCGTCACCGGCCGGCCACCGGCGTCTCCGGCTGGGTGCCAAGGGCCCCGCCGACCGGTTTCGACCGGGTTGCCGGGCCGTCGTGGTGGCCCCGGCTGCGTACCCTGCGTGGCGCTGCGTCAGGATGGGGCGGACACGCAGGTAGCACCCGAGGAGCTCACGATCGCCAGAAAGCCTCAACCCGAGGGCGGCCAGGCGCCGGTCGTCCAGCGGGTCCGGATCCGGTACGCCAAGCGTGGACCGCTGCGGTTCACCTCGCACCGGGACTTCGCCCGGGCCTTCGAGCGCGCGCTGCGCCGGGCCGGCGTACCGATCGCCTTCTCCCAGGGCTTCACCCCGCACCCCAAGATCTCGTACGCCTCCGCCGCGCCGACCGGCGTCGCCAGCGAGGCGGAGTACCTGGAGATCGGCCTGCGCGAGCCGGTCGACCCGGGGCAGCTGCGGCAGGCCCTGGACGCCGCCCTGTCGCCCGGGCTCGACGTGCTCGACGCGGTGGAGGCCACCGGCGGCAGCCTCGCCGACCGGATCGAGGCGTCCCGGTGGCGGATCGAGCTGCCCGAGGTCGACCCGGCCCTGGCCGAGCAGGCGGTGGCCGCGTTCCGCGCCGCCGAGGAGATCCAGGTCGAGCGGATGACCAAGCAGGGCCGCCGGACGTTCGACGCCCGGGCTGCCGTGATGAGCATCGATGTGTCGCCGGAGTCGGAGACGCCTTCCGGGGTGGTGGCCGTACCGTGTGCGATACTCGAAGTGGTCGTGCGGCAGGTCACCCCGTCCGTACGGCCCGATGACGTCCTTTCCGGCCTCCGCGTGGTGGCCGCCCTGGAGCCGCCGGTCGCCCCACGGGTGATCCGGCTGGCGCAGGGCACGCTGACCGCGCAGGGCGAGATCGTCGATCCGTTGGATGCGGATCGCGACGGGGCAGCCATCGGAGAGCACTGACCGACGGTCAGTGCTCTGGCAGGCAGACTTCGGCGGTCGCGCGCCTGCGCGCCCGGCGGAAACACCTTTTGCGGCAACCCTGCGTGGCAGCGCTCACCCGCGCCCGGGGCAGCCAGAACTGGAGAACGTCCATGCTCGAGAACGAGCCCGAGGGCGGCGAACGGACCGGCGCAGAACCGGCCGAGGCGACCGCCGCCAGCAGCACCGAGGGCACCGCCGAGGTTGAGAAGCCGGCCCGCAAGCGGACCAGCCGGCGCAAGACGGCCCCGCTCAACCAGCCGGAGCAGACCGAGGCGCCGGTCGAGGCGTCCACCGGCGCCGGCACCGCCAGCGGCGAGTCGCCCCAGGCCGAGGTGTTCGCCCCGGTCGCCGGTGAGTTGGAGGCCGCCCCGAAGACCCGGCGGCGGCGCAAGGCGACCCCTGCGAAGGCGGCCGAGGAGCCGGTGGCCGCCACCGGGGTGGAGCCGACCACCGAGGAGGTCGTCCCGCCGGTCAAGGTGACCCGGACGCGGCGCCGCAAGGCCACCCCGCCGCCCGCCGAGACGCCGTTGGAGGAGTCCGCGACCGAGGCCCCGGCCGAGGCCGCCGTCGAGCCGCGGGGGGACGTCGAGGGGGGCGAGCCGCCGGCCGTCGCCGGGGAGGCCGCCCCGGCTGAGGAGCTCGCGCAGCCCGCCGACGAGGCGGCCGAGGAGGAGCCGACGCCCGCCGAGTCGGGCGAGCGGCTGCCGCTCGACGAGGCCACCCTGGCCCGGGCCGGTGGGCCGGCGGACCGGACCGGCGAGGTTTCGCCGGGGGCAGCCGTGCCGGCGGCCGCCGAGGAGCCGGCGCCGACCCGCCGCCGACGGGCGGCGCTCTCCGCACCGACCGTCCTGTTCATGCCCCCGCAGCCCGAGGAGATGCCGACCGTCCGGGTCACCTACCCGGTCGCCGAGGAGGCCGCCGAGGAGCCGGTGGAGACCGGCCGGCGCCGGCGGCGCGGCCGCCGCGAGGCGGAGCCGGTCGAGGTCGAGACCGAGGTCGACGAGGAGCCGACCCTCGAGGCCGAGGAGGTCGCCGAGGCGGAGGAGGAGGACGAGGAGTCGGCCGCGAGCCGTCGCCGCCGTCGCCGGGGCCGCCGGGGCCGGGGCCGGGGCAAGGGCGGGGCCGAGGAGGCCGAGGACGAGGAGGTCGAGGAGGCCATCGAGGCCGAGGCCGCCGACGCCGAGGCCGAGGAGGCCGCCGAGGAGGAGGAGACCGAGGGCGACGGGATGACCCGCCGCCGCCGTCGCCGCCGCCGCCGGGGCGCCGGGGACGTGGAGGCCGCCGCCGAGGACGGGGTGCCCACCGTCGTCAAGATCCGGGAGCCGCGCAAGGCCGTCGACGAGGTGCAGGGCGTCTCCGGCTCGACCCGGCTGGAGGCCAAGCGGCAGCGCCGCCGGGACGGGCGCGAGCAGCGGCGTACCCGGCCGCCGATCCTGAGCGAGTCGGAGTTCCTGGCCCGCCGGGAGGCGGTCGACCGGGTGATGGCCGTCCGCCAGCGCGGCGACCGGACCCAGATCGCCGTCCTCGAGGACGGCGTGCTGGTCGAGCACTACGTGACCCGCAACTCGTCCGGCACCATGGCCGGCAACGTCTACCTGGGCAAGGTGCAGAACGTGCTGCCCAGCATGGAGGCGGCGTTCGTCGACATCGGGCGCGGGCGCAACGCCGTGCTCTACGCCGGCGAGGTCAACTGGGACACCAGCGGCCTGGAGGGCCGGGCCCGCTCGATCGAGCAGGCGCTGCGCTCCGGCGACTCGGTGCTGGTGCAGGTGACCAAGGACCCGATCGGGCACAAGGGCGCCCGGCTGACCAGCCACGTCGCGCTCTCCGGCCGGCACCTGGTGTACGTGCCGAACGGCAACGCCTCGGGCATCTCCCGGAAGCTGCCGGACACCGAGCGCAAGCGGCTGCGGGACATCCTCAAGAAGCTGGTGCCGGACGGCGCCGGGGTGATCGTGCGTACCGCGGCGGAGGGCGCCAGCGAGGACGAGCTGGCCCGGGACGTCAAGCGGCTCCAGGCGCAGTGGGAGGACATCCAGGCCAAGGCGGCCGAGGGCGGCGCGCCGGTCCTCCTCTACGAGGAGCCGGACCTGGTCATCCGGGTGGTCCGGGACCTGTTCAACGAGGACTTCCGCGAGCTGGTCATCGAGGGCGAGCAGTCGTACGACATGGTCGAGTCGTACCTGTCGCACGTCTCGCCGGACCTGGTGGAGCGGCTGCGCCGGCACGCCGGCACCACCGACGTGTTCGCCGAGTACCGGATCGACGAGCAGATCCTCAAGGGGCTGGACCGCAAGGTCTTCCTCCCGTCGGGCGGGTCGCTGGTGATCGACCGGACCGAGGCGATGACGGTCATCGACGTGAACACCGGCAAGTACACCGGCTCCGGGGGCAACCTGGAGGAGACGGTCACCCGCAACAACCTGGAGGCGGCCGAGGAGATCGTGCGCCAGCTGCGGCTGCGCGACCTCGGCGGCATCGTGGTGATCGACTTCATCGACATGGTGTTGGAGTCGAACCGGGAGCTGGTGCTGCGCCGGCTCACCGAGTGCCTCGGCCGGGACCGGACCAAGCACCAGGTCACCGAGATCACCTCGCTGGGCCTGGTGCAGATGACCCGCAAGCGGGTCGGCGCGGGCCTGCTGGAGTCGTTCAGCGAGACCTGCGAGTGCTGCAAGGGCCGCGGCCTGATCATCCACACCGAGCCGGTGCCGGAGAAGCCGCGCTCCGGCGGGGGCGCGGGGGAGAAGGTCAAGGCGGTCGCCTCGGCCGTCACCACCCCGGCCACCGAGGAGAAGGGCCGGCGCCGGGGCCGCAAGGCCGCCGCGGAGAAGCCCGCCGCCGAGGTCGCGCCGGAGCAGCCGGCCGCCGAGGCCGCCCCGGATCGGACCGTCGCCGAGCCCGCGCCGGAGCGGACCGTCGCCGAGGTCGTGGAGGCGCCGGAGGACTACTACGACACCCAGGGCTACGACCTCTCCCGGTACGAGTCGGAGACGCCGGCCGCCCCGGCGGTCGCCGACAGCCAGGAGGGCGAGTCGGCCCGGCTGGCCGCCGCGGACGACCCGGACGCGATCGGCGACGGCGAGGCCGAGGAGGAGGGCGCGGAGGTCGGCACCGGCCGGCGGCGCTCCCGGCGCGGCGGCGCCCGGCGGCGTACCCGTCCGTGAGGCGCTGACCAGCACGGCGTTTGACAGGGCCCCTTCCTCGGCAACAGAGTCCGCAGGGAGGGGCCCTGCCGTACCCGTCGACCCCCGGTCGGGGCGGCGCGGCCCGGACGGGAGGAAACATGCGTCGGGTGTTCGCGGTGACCGCGCTGACCGGGCTCCTGCTGGCCGGTGCCGGCTGCGCCGACCGGGACAGCGATCCCTTCGCGGTCGGCTTCGCCTCACCGGCCCCACGGGCCACTCCTGCCCCGACCGCCACCGGGGACGCCGGGGTCTGTGCCGGTGCCAAGCAGGCCGGCTCCGCGGCCGTGCAGACGTACGTCCAGAAGTTGGCCGAGATGCTGCGGGCGAACGCGCTCCGGGACCGCCGGACGGAGGAGGCCGCCCGGCGGGAGGCGGAGGCCGCGCTCGCCGGCTGGCGGGACACGCTGCGGGAACAGTCGGCCCGGGCGGCCGACCCCCGGCTGCGTACCCTGTTGGCGGACCTGGCCACCGAGGTGGGCGGCCTCGGCACGGACGTGCGGGCGATCGACGAGACGGAGTTCGACCGGCTCCAGGGGCGCCTCGACGAGCTCTGCCCGGGCTGACCGGGCGGCCCGGTTTGGGTGGCGGGCCTGGTATGGCGTACGCTTGCCTGCGGCGCACTTTGGTGTGCCGAGTTCCCGCGTGCCCGCGCCGCCGGTGTCACGGCTCCCGGCGAGACGCCGTGGGAACGACCGACCGGTAACGGTGGGAAAAGACGCTAGCAGCCTCAACGACAGGGAGTCCGCCTCCGATGTACGCGATCGTCAAGACCGGCGGCAAGCAGTACAAGGTCGCCGAGGGCGACGTGATCGAGGTCGAGAAGCTCACCGGTGCCCCCGGTGACGCGGTGAAGCTCACCGCGGTGCTCCTCGTCGACGGTGACGACCTGGTGACCGACGCGGCGAAGCTTGCGAAGGTTTCGGTGTCCGGCGAGATCGCCGCGCACACCAAGGGCCCGAAGATCCGGATCCACAAGTTCAAGAACAAGACCGGCTACCACAAGCGCCAGGGTCACCGCCAGCCGCTGACCCAGGTCAAGGTGACCGGCATCTCCAGCGGGAAGTAGGTCGTCCTCCAATGGCTCACAAAAAGGGTGCGTCCAGCTCGCGTAACGGTCGCGATTCCGCGGCCCAGCGGCTCGGCGTGAAGCGCTTCGGTGGTCAGGTCGTCAACGCGGGCGAGATCATCATCCGCCAGCGCGGCACCAAGTTCCACCCCGGTGACCTGGTCGGCCGCGGCGGCGACGACACGCTCTTCGCGCTGGCCGCCGGTGCGGTCCAGTTCGGCACCAAGCGCGGTCGCAAGACCGTCAGCATCGTGCCGCAGCAGTAACACCTCCGGCGTAGGCGGGCCGCGGACCTCGTGTCCCGGCCCGCTTCGCTTTTCACGTGCGGGGCGCACCCCGCTGGAAGGATTGACAGCGTGACGACGTTCGTTGACCGGGTCGTCCTGCACCTGCAGGCCGGCGACGGCGGGCACGGCTGTGTCTCGATCCATCGGGAGAAGTTCAAGCCGTTCGGTGGGCCGGACGGCGGCAACGGCGGGCACGGCGGCAGCGTGTCGCTGGTCGTCGACCCGCAGGTCACCACGCTGCTCGACTTCCACTACCGGCCGCACCAGAAGGCCGAGAACGGCAAGGGCGGCGCCGGCTCGAACCGGGACGGCGCCAACGGCCACGACCTGGTGATCAAGGTGCCGAACGGCACCGTCGTGCAGACCCCGGACGGCGAGGTGCTGGCCGACCTGGTCGGCGTGGGCACCACGTTCGAGGCGGCCCGGGGTGGGCGTGGCGGGCGCGGCAACGCCTCGCTGGCCAACGCCCGGCGCAAGGCGCCCGGGTTCGCCGAGCTGGGTGAGCCCGGTGACCGGCTGGACGTCGTGCTGGAGCTGAAGAGCGTCGCCGACGTCGGCCTGGTCGGCTTCCCGTCCGCCGGCAAGTCCTCGCTGATCTCGGTCATCTCCGCGGCCAAGCCGAAGATCGCCGACTACCCGTTCACCACGCTGGTGCCGAACCTGGGCGTGGTGCGGGTGGACAACCACACCTTCACCGTCGCCGACGTGCCGGGGCTGATCCCGGGCGCGGCCACCGGCAAGGGCCTGGGCCTGGAGTTCCTCCGCCACGTCGAGCGTTGCGCCGTGCTGGTGCACGTGGTCGACACGGCGACGCTGGAGCCGGGCCGCGACCCGCTCGCGGACATCGACACCATCGAGGCCGAGCTGACCGAGTACGGCGGCCTCGCCGACCGGCCCCGTCTCGTCGCGCTCAACAAGATCGACGTGCCGGACGGGCGGGACCTGGCCGAGATCGTCCGGCCCGACCTGGAGGCGCGGGGCTTCCGGGTGTTCGAGGTCTCCACGGCCACCCGCGAGGGGCTCAAGGAGCTGACGTACGCGATGGCGGAGCTGGTCGAGCAGGCGCGCAGCGCCGCGCCGCCGGCCGAGCCGACCCGGATCGTGATCCGCCCGAAGGCGGTCGACGACGCCGGCTTCACCATCGAGGCGGAGGCCGACGGCTCGTACACGGTCCGGGGCAACCGGCCGGAGCGCTGGGTCAAGCAGACCAACTTCGACAACGACGAGGCGGTGGGCTACCTGGCCGACCGGCTGGCCCGGCTGGGCGTCGAGGAGAAGCTGGCCAAGGCCGGCGCGCAGGCCGGCGACCTGGTCCGGATCGGCGACCGCGAGTTCGACTGGCAGCCCACCCTCTACGCGGGCGAGGACTTCGTCCCGACCGTCCGGGGCGCGGACGTCCGGCTGGAGGAGAAGTCGACCCGGGCCTCGGCCGCGGAGCGGCTGGCCGCCCGCAAGGCGCGACGGCGCCGCCCGGAGGACGAGATCGAGGCTTCCCCGGCCGTGGAGGCGGACGACGACGAGGATTGGGAGTAGCCGTCAATTCGGGGTCGCACGCCGGAAACCTCCCCGAAACGGGCGCTGCCTAGCGTGGCAACCATGCTGATCGAACCCCGTCCCGCCACCGACCCCGAGGTCGCCGCCCTGGTCATCGCCCAGCAGCGCGAGCTGCGCGAGGCCGACGGGGGGCTGGACGGGCAGGTGACGGTCACCCACGACGACATCCGCTACCTGGTCGTGGTGGCGGCGGGGCGCGCGGTCGCCTGCGGCGGCGTCCAGGCCCTGGACGCCGAGACGGGCGAACTCAAGCGGATGTACGTGCGGCCGGCGTACCGGGGGCGGGGCGTCGCCCGGCAGTTGCTGGCGGCGCTGGAGGAGTTGGCCTTCCGGCAGGGGCACACCACGGTGTGCCTGGAGACGGGGAGCTACCTGCCGGCCGCCATCGGCCTCTACCGGTCCTGCGGCTACCGGCCCATCCCGGTGTACGGCGAGTACGTGGACAACCCGTACAGCGTGTGCTTCGCCAAGCGCCTGCCGGTCGCCGCCTGACGGCGGCGGCCACGCGCGTGCCGGCGGTCAGGCGCCGGTCTCGGCGTGCGCGGCGGTGACCGGCTTCGACTCGGGGCTGGCGTGCTGCCGCAGCACGATGCTCAGCAGGATCAGCACCCCGACGGCGAGGAACTCGCTCTGCCAGTTCTGCATGGACTGGAACCAGAAGTCGCTGGTGCCGAGGAACTGCACGGCGCTGATCGGCGGGGCCCCGCTCTCCAGCGCCTGCTCCTGGTTGTACTCGACCACGCCGCCGAGCAGGTGGCCGAGGAACGAGCCGGCGAAGATCAGCAGCAGCGCGATCGACAGGCTGTTGCGGTAGATGGCCAGCGGCAGCCCACCGACCCGGGCCGGCCAGGGGGAGTCGGGGGTGGCGCGGCGCGCGTCGTCGTCGGGGCGGTCGGTCTGCCCCTCGGGCTTCGACTCGGCCGACCCCTTCTGCACCAGGTACGCGGTGAGCAGGACGTAACCGCCCATCTGGAGGAACTCCGACTCCCAGTTCTCGAAGACCGCCTCGGCGAAGTGCCCGGTGCCGAGGTACGCCCACCAGCTCAGCGGGGCCGCCCCGTACTGGGTCAGCTCCTCGTTGTGCACCTGCCACCCGAACACGCTCTGCAACGTCAAAAAGATCAGGAACGCGCCGAGCATCGCAACCGTGAGCGCGTTGTCCCGCAACCACCGCGACATCGCCGGACCTCCTCGTCAGGGTCACTCCCCGTGGTGGTCCTCCGGTGCCCCGGGCGCGGATCACGCAAACCCGGGCGGCGGCCGGTCACGCCGTTGCCACCCCATCGGGTGACGCAGGTCAGGGTCGGTCGATCGGGGTGTCCGGCCGGCCGCCGGTGCCCACCTCGTTGTTGAGCAGCAGGCCGACGGCGAGCATGCCGAAGCCGAGGAAGAGGTGCAGCCAGTTGTCCGCGTCGTTGAACGGCACGAAGTTCGCCGCGCTCTCCCGGTCCACCGCGAAGCCGTAGAGCCAGATGGCCAGGTAGATGGCGCCACCGCCGGCCAGGAAGAGCCGGGCCCCGGAGACCGTGCGGGCCAGCGCCAGTCCGACCAGGCCGAAGAGCAGGTGCAGCAGGTTGTGCAGCACCGACACCTGGAACAGGCCGATCAGCTTCGCCTCGGAGTGGTGACCGGCGAACGCCAGGTCCCCGTAGTGGGTGGTGAACCCGGGCACGAACCCGAGCACGCCGATGAGCACGAAGACGGCGGCCACCGCGAGGGCGACCTTCTGGATCGCCGGGCGGGACCGGGCCGGAGCGCGTCCGCGCACGTCACGTGCCATCGCTGTCACCTCCGTGGGTCAACCGCCGCCCGGGCCGGGCCGACCCTCCATTGTGTGATCACGGCGGGGCGGTTCCGCAGAGAAATGACGAATCAGGCATGGACCTCACGACGCGGGGTAGGTCAGTTGTCACGCCGAAAGTAATTCGGCGTGATCCCCCGAGCACAACCGCTACGACCATCCGAGCGGAAGGGACACCATGACTTACGATCTGTCACCCACGCCTGCCACGTACGAGTCGACCAACGGCGGCGGGGTTCGCGACCAGGCCCGCCAGGTCGGCTCGGAGACCGCGAACGCCGGCGGCGCGGTCGCTCAGACCGCGAAGGAGCAGGGCAAGGAGGTCGTCGGCGAGGCGAAGCGCCAGGCCCGCAACCTCTACGGCGAAGCCCGCGACCAGCTGACCTCGCAGACCGGCCAGCAGCAGCAGCGCGCCGCGGGCGGCATCCGCTCGCTGGCCGAGGAGATGCGCTCGATGGCGCAGCACGGTGGCGGCTCCGGGCCGGTCACCGAGCTGGCCCACCAGGCGGCCGACCGGATGCACGGCGTGGCCGGCTGGCTGGAGCAGCGCGAGCCGGGCGACCTGCTCAACGAGGTCAAGAACTACGCCCGCCGCAACCCGGGCACCTTCCTCGTCGGTGCCGCGCTGCTCGGCGTGGTCGCCGGCCGGCTGACCCGGAACATCGCCGCCGTCGGCGACGGCGCCGGCCAGCAGGCGTACGACCCGGACCGGACCGCGGTCATCCCGACCTCGCGGGCCGTGCCGGACCAGATCCCGCCAGGCGGCTACCTCGACCCGACCCCCGGCACGTACGCCGAGCCGACTCCGGGCTACTCGGGTCAGGGCGCGACCTACCCCGACCCGGGCGCCACCACCGGCGGCTACGCCGACCCGGTCGGCGGCACCGGACGGCCGCTGCCCCCGCCGGAGCGGACCGACCCGCTGCCGGGCGTCCCGTCCAGCGGCGTGAACCGTCCGTGAGCGGCCGAACCGGCAGAAGGGAGGCGACGGCATGACCGCGCCGACGCAGGGGCCCGGCCTGGACTCCGGTTATCAGCCGGCAGGCGCCCCGCACACCGCGGACGAGGTCCGGGGAAGCTCCATCGGCGAGCTGATGCGCCAGGTCACCACCGACCTGTCCACCCTGATGCGGCAGGAGGTCGAGCTGGCCAAGGCGGAGATCCGCCAGGAGGGAAAGAAGGCGGGCAAGGCCGCCGGCCTCTTCGGTGGCGCCGGCTTCGGCGGCTACATGGTGGCGCTGTTCCTCTCCATCGCGCTGTGGCAGGCCCTGGACAACGTCATGGACTCGGGTCTGGCCGCGCTGATCGTGGCCGTCATCTGGGCCGTGATCGCCGGGGTCCTCTATTCCATGGGCAAGAAGAACGCCGAGCGGATCCGCGGCCTCAAGCAGACCAACGACAGCGTGCAGCGCATTCCCGACGCGCTGAAGCCGCACCCGGAGGGAGTCACCCGATGAGCACCGATCCCGCCCAGATCCGCCGGGACATCGAAGCCACCCGCGACAACCTGAGCTCGGACGTGGACGCCCTGGCGTACAAGGTCAGCCCGAGCCGCATCGTCGACGACCGCAAGCAGCGCGTCCGCAGCGCGCTCTCCAACGTGAAGGACAAGGTGATGGGAACCGCATCCGACCTGGGCCACACCACCGGCCACCACGCCCACTCGGTGGGCGACCACGCCTCGTCGGCGGCGTCGACCGTCGGCGACAAGGCGCACGCCGCCGCGTCCACCGTCGGCGACGCCGCCCACCGGGCCCCCCAGGTGCTGCGGGAGAAGTCCGAGGGCAACCCGATGGCCGCCGGTGTGATCGCCTTCGGCGTCGGGATGCTGGTCTCCTCGCTGATCCCGGCCACCCGTCGCGAGCAGCAGGTCGCCGCCCAGGTCAAGGAGAAGGCCGCCGAGCACGGCGGGGTGGTGAAGGAGAAGCTGAGCGAGGTCGCGGGCGAGGTCCGGGAGGAGCTGCGCGGGCCGGCCCAGCACGCCGCCGAGTCGGTGCGGTCGACCGCCCAGGACGCCGCGCAGACGGTCAAGGAGGACACCCGCTCCGCCGCGCACGACGTCAAGGACAGTGCGCAGCAGTCGCGCGAACAGGTCCGGTACTGACCGTCCCCGTACGCCGCAGCTCGCGGCCACTCCCGGCCGGACGCCGGGGAGTGGCCGCGAGCTGTCGCGTGCGCCGGGCGCGATTCAGCTCGACAGCGGGTCCGCGACCGGGTGCGGGCGCGCCGGGGCCGGGTGGTTCCCGGCGGCCACCCAGAGCCGCAGCTCGTCCGGCCCGTCCCTGATCGGTGGTGGCGGGCGGGTGGCCCCGGTCCCCACGCCGGCGGGAGACGGCGCGCCGGCGAGTCGCCGGGCCACCAGGACACCGACAACCGTCGCCGCGGCCCGCGACCACCGGCCCCGCCGTCCGCCGGTGAGCGCGGCGGTCACCGCCGCGCCCGCCGCCGGCGCGGCCAGCAGCCGCGCCGGCCGGGCCGGCCTGAGGTACGCCCGCACGGGTCGCTCGCCTCCTCCCAGCTCGAATCGGTGGCGCGGCATGCCCGAAATCTCAGCGATCAAACCGTTTTCCCGTTTCACTGGACCAGCGCCGGGTAGCGCACCGGGATGCGGGCGGTCCAACCCCGGACGCCCGAGCGGAGGAGACGCGATGACCAGCAATGGGGCGAGGTGGGCGCTGGCCGGCGCCGCCACGGTGACCGCGGTCGGGGTTGGCCGGGCGGTGGCCCGCCGGCGGCGCCGGCACCAACCCGAGCGGGAGGACGGCTGGTACGTCGTTCACCGGGGCATCACCGTGGACCGGCCGGTGGACGCGGTGATCGGCTTCTGGACCGACCGGGAACGGTTGGACCGGGGCCTGGCCGAGTGGGCGACCCTGGAACAGGTCGACGACAACCGGTGGCGCTGCGTGGCGAGCGACCCGGTCGGCGGCGGCACCGAGTGGCGCGCCGAGATCACCGTCGACGGGCCGCGCCGGTTGAGCTGGCGGGTCACTGCGGGGCCGGTGGCCCAGCGGGGTCGGGTCGAGCTGCTGCCGGCGCCCCAGGACCGGGGCACCGAGATCCGGGCCGAGCTGCGCTGGCGCTCCGGCCCGGTGCGCCGGATGCTCGGCCTCGCCGGCGGGCACGAGCCGGACCTGGCCCTGCGCAGCGCGCTGCGCCGGATCAAGTCGCTGCTCGAGACCGGCCAGGTGCTCGACACCCGGCACGATCCGTCCGGGCGCGACCCGAAGCAGGAGCAGGCCACCGACCGGATCCGCGAGCAGCTGATGGTGGGAGGCCGGCCGTGAGGGCACTCTGCTGGGAGGGCGTCGGCAAGCTGGCCGTACGCGACGTGCCGGAACCGGCCATCCGCGCCGCGGGCGACATCATCGTGAAGGTCAAAGCGAGCAGCGTCTGCGGCTCCGACCTGCACCTGATCAACGGGTACCTGCCCGCCATGCGGGAGGGTGACATCCTCGGCCACGAGTTCATGGGCGAGGTGGTGGAGACCGGCCCGGACGTCCGGCGGATCAAGGTCGGCGACCGGGTGGTGGTCGGCTCGGTGGTGGCCTGCGGCGGCTGCTGGTACTGCCGTACCGAGCAGTACTCCCTCTGCGACAACTCGAATCCGCAGCCGGTCTTCACCGAGAAGCTGTGGGGCCACTCGCCGGCCGGCATCCTCGGCTACTCGCACGCGGCGGGCGGCTACTCGGGCAGCCACGCCGAGTACATCCGGGTGCCGTTCGGCGATGTCGGCGCGTTCACCGTCCCCGACGGGGTGCCGGACGACTCGGTGGTGTTCGCCTCCGACGCGATGCCGACCGGTTGGATGGCCGCCGACTTCTGCGGGCTGAAGGGCGGCGAGGTGGTCGCCGTCTGGGGTGCCGGCGGGGTGGGCCAGATGGCGGCCCGCTCGGCGCAGATCCTCGGCGCCGAACGGGTGATCGTGATCGACCGGCTGCCGGAGCGGCTGGCCACCGCCGCCGGCCGGCTCGGCGTCGAGACCATCAACTACGCGGAGACCGACGTGCTGGAGGCGCTGCGCGAGCTGACCGCCGGGCGCGGCCCGGACGCCTGCATCGAGGCCGTCGGCATGGAGTCGCACGACGTCGGGCCGATCTACGCGTACGACAAGGCGAAGCAGACCGCCCGGTTGCAGAGCGACCGGCCGACCTCGATCCGGCAGGCGATCATGGCGTGCCGCAAGGGCGGCACGGTGAGCATCGTCGGCGTCTACGGCGGGCTGGTCGACAAGTTCCCGCTCGGCGCGGCCATGAACAAGGCGCTGGTGCTGCGGATGGGGCAGATGCACGCCCAGCGCTACATCCCCATGCTGCTGGACCGGATCGCGGTCGGCGAGATCGACCCCGGCTACCTGGCCACCCATCCGATGCCGCTGGAGCAGGGCGCCAAGGGTTACGAGATCTTCGAGAAGAAGGAGGACGGCTGCCTGCGTACCGTCCTGCACCCGCAGGCGGCCTGAGTCGGTTCCGCTGCCCCCGCAGTGCCGCGCGCTGACGCTCAGCCGGTGCGGCGCACCGCGTCGATGAGCAGACCGCTGGGCGGCAGGGCGGGCATCCGGCCGAGGTCCAGCGCCAGGTTCTGCGGCGGGACCTGGTAGCTCATCGCGCCGGTGAGGTTGGCGACGGCGCGTTTCATCAGCTCGATGGTGATCCACTCGCCGGCGCAGCGGTGCCCGGTGAAGTGGTCGCCCCCGCCCTGCGGCACCAGGCTGAACGCGTCGCCGGGCCAGCCGGCGAAGCGTTCCGGCCGGAACCGCTCCGGCTCGGGCCACAGCTCCGGGTGGTGGTTGGTCGCGTACAGGTCGAGCAGGACCCGGCGGCCCTGCGGGAACGGGTATCCCCGCCACTCGAAGGAACGCCGGACCCGGGCCGCGGCCACCGGGAAGAACGGGTAGTAGCGCCGTACCTCCTGGACGAAGTTCCCGGTGGCGGTGTCGTCGCCGCGGACCCGGTCGCGCCAGTCGGGGTGGTCGTGCAGGGCCAGCGCGGCGAAGACCACGAACCGGTCGATGGCGACGGTCGGCCGGAGGATGTTCAGCACCTCCACCGCCGCGATCCGGCCCGGCAGCGGGCGGCCCTGCTCGTCGCGGTGCCCGGCGATCACCCGCAGCGCGCTCCCCTCGGGCGCGGGGAGGGCGCCGGTGCGGACCCGCCCGACCAGGTTCGCGATCCAGCGTTCCGCGCGCCGGCGGGCGAGCACACCCCGCCAGTGCCGCGGGCCGAACGCGGTGGGGGCCTCGATCATGGCGTGCAGCTCGTTGGTGCGCCGGGCCACGTCCGCGTCGGCCAGCGGCACCCCGGCCCAGGCGCAGACCGCCCGGATCAGGATCCGGGCGACCTCGTCGTAGAGCACGACCGGGCCGTGCTCGGCCCAGGCCGGGATCCGGGCCCGCCACTCGTCGTCGAAGAGCTGCCCGAGGTGGCGGATCCCGGCCGGCGTCATGATCGACATCAGCATCGCCTTGCGGGCCCGGTGCGCGTCGCCGTCGAGCCCCTGGACGCCGCCGACCCCGGTGAGCGTGCGCTGCCCCCGCATCGGCATCGCCCCGTGCCGGATGAAGCGGTCGTTGTCGTAAAACAGTTCGGCGGCCGGCCGGCCGCGCAGGCAGATGGTCGGCTCCAGCAGCAACCGGGTCTGGAAGATGTCGGTGCCGTACCGGTCGCACCGGTCGCCGACGAACCGGTAGCCCGCGCGGAGGAACGCCAGGGTGCTCTCCGGGCTCCGGTCGGTGGGGATGGCGCTCATCGGCTGCTCCTGACGGCGACGCGGCACGGTTTACCCGCTTCTACCCAGGTCCGGGCGGGTGAATCCCGGCCGGCGGCCACCCTGCCACCGCCCGCCGCCTGGCGGAGGGGCCAGCCCCGGCGCCGGAGCTGGCCCCTCCCACGACGGCGGAAAGCTGGTTGGCTCGGTTCCGGACCGGCGGTGGGCCGGTCGCGGGGCACCGCCGGCGGCCCGACCACGGAGCCAGCCGGCGGACCGGATCGGGGACGGGGAGGACACGTGCGGGACAACAGGGTGGCGCGCTGGCGGCAGCGCCGGTTGACGGCCGGGCTGGGCGCGGGCCGGGGCGACCGGGCGGAGACGCTGATCGCCCCGCCCCGGCGGGACGGGGCCGGGCCGGCCCGGTTCTTCACCGTGCACCTCGGCTTCGAGGCGGCCGACCCGTCCGTCGCGCGGGAGCTGGCCGTCGCGTACGCGGAGGCGCTGAGCCTGCTCCGCCCGGAGCTGGCGCTCGGCGCCGCGGCGCTCTCCCCGGCCGACGCCTGGCACCGCGCGGAGCGGCTGTTCTGCGGGGCCCTCGGGCCCGACGGCGAACGCTGCGCGGACGTGGTGGGGCACCCCGGCTTCCACCACGCTCCCGGCCTCGGCGGGCTCGGCTGGGGCGACGGTGACTGACCGCCGCCGCTCAGTCCAGGTCGAACTCGCCGTCCTGGGCGCCGGCCACGAAGGCGTCCCACTCGGCCTGGGTGAAGACCAGCACCGGGCCGTCCGGCTCGGCCGAGTTGCGCATTCCGATCAGGTCGTCGACGAAGGCCACCTCGACCGCGCTCTCGGAGGTGTCCCCCTCCGCCCGCTGCCAGACCGCCCGGGAGAGGTCGAAGTCGCCCTTGGGGTGCTGACCCATCGCTGTTCCTCCATCGCCGCACGTCACCGGGGAGTCCGTCCGGATCCCCATCGGGCAGGATAAGCGGATGCCGAGCCTGACCCGTGTAGAGGCGACCGCGCGTGGCGCGTTGCTCACCGTCGAGTCCTACCAGGTGGACCTCGACCTGACCGGTGACGGCGAGCGGTTCCGCTCCGCCGTCACCATCCGGTTCCGGGCGACCCCCGGCGCCGAGACCTTCGCCGAGGTCAAACCCGCGAGACTCCTCGGGGTACGCCTCAACGACCGCGACCTCGACCCGGGGACGCTGACCGACAACCGGCTGCCGCTGACCGGGCTGGCCGCGACCAACACGCTCACGGTCGAGGCCGAGATGGCCTACTCGAACACCGGCGAGGGCATGCACCGCTTCGTCGACCCGGCCGACGACGAGACCTATCTCTACGCCATGTCCTTCCTCGACGACGTGCAGCGGATCTTCGCCGCGTTCGACCAGCCGGACCTGAAGGCCCCGGTGACCCTCTCGGTCACCGCCCCACCGGCGTGGACCGTCGCGGCCAACGGCGCGGTAGCCGCCCGGCCCGCTCCGGGCCGCTGGGAGTTCGCCCCGACCGAGCCCCTGGCCACGTACTTCTTCACGCTGATCGCCGGTCCGTGGCACGTCCGGCAGGACGAGCACGACGGCATCCCGCTCGGCCTCTACTGCCGGCGCTCCCTGGCCGCGCACCTGGACGCCGACGCCGACGAGATCTTCACCGTCACCCGGGAGTGCTTCGACCGTTTCCACCAGCTCTTCGCCGAGCGCTACCCGTTCGGCAAGTACGACCAGGCGTTCGTGCCGGAGTTCAACGCCGGCGCCATGGAGAATCCGGGCCTGGTCACCATCCGGGACGACTACGTCTTCCGCTCGGCGGTCACCGACACCCAGCGGGAGCTGCGCGCCACCACCATCGCCCACGAGATGGCGCACATGTGGTTCGGCGACCTGGTCACCATGCGCTGGTGGGACGACCTGTGGCTGAACGAGTCCTTCGCGGAGTACCTGGGCACCCGGGTCACCGCCGAGGCGACCCGCTTCGACCAGGCGTGGACCACCTTCGCGATGCGCCGCAAGGCCTGGGGATACGCGGCCGACCAGCGTCCCTCCACCCACCCGGTCGCCCCGGAGGAGGTCGCCGACGCCGCCCAGGGCCTGCTCAACTTCGACGGCATCTCGTACGCCAAGGGCGCCAGCGTGCTGCGCCAGCTCGTCGCCTGGCTCGGCGACGACGCCTTCCTCGCCGGCCTGAACGCGCACTTCGCCAAGCACCGGTTCGGCAACGCCACCCTCGCCGACCTGCTCGACAGCCTGGGCGCCGCGAGCGGCCGCGACCTCACCGACTGGGCCGAGCGCTGGCTGCGCCGCCCCCAGGTCAACACGCTGCGGATGGTCACCGCGGTGGACGCCGACGGCCGGTGGACCGAGGCGGCCGTGGTGCAGACCGCACCGGAGGCGTACCCGGTGCTGCGCCCGCACCGCATCGGCGTCGCCCGCTACGCTCCGGACGCCCCGACGCACCGCTTCGAGGTGGACCTGGACCCGGACGCCGACCACGGCCGCACCGAGCTGACCGAGCTGGTCGGCCGACCGGCCACCGGCCTGCTGCTGCCCAACGCCGGCGACCTCACCTTCGCCAAGATCCGGCTCGACCCGGCCTCGGCGGACGCGGTGCCGCTGGTGCTTCCCGCGCTGGACGATCCGCTGGCCCGGGCGTTGCTCTGGGGTGAGGCGCTGGACGCCGCCACCGACGGCGAGCGGCCGGTCGCCGCCGTGGTCGCGCTCATCGCGGCGGCGCTGCCCGCCGAGACCGAGGTGATCATCGCGGAGGACGTGCTCACCCTGAGCCGCAACCTGGTCGACCGCTACCTGGAGCCGCTGGCCCGGGACGCCGCCCTGCTCCGGATCGCCGGGGCCTGCGGCACGCTGCTCGCCGCCGCCCCGGCCGGCGGGTCGCTGCAACTCGCCGCGGCCCGGGGGCTGATCGGCGCCACCGCCGACGCCGGGCTGCTCACCGGCTGGCTGGCCGGCAAGGGCGTGCCGGAGGGGCTGGCGGTCGATACCGACCTGCGCTGGGCGCTGTTGCAGCGGCTGGTGGTGCTGGGCGCGGCCGGCGAGCCGGAGATCGCCACCGAGGCGGCGGCCGACCGCAGCGCGACCGGCGCCGAGCGGGCCGCCGGCTGCCGGGCGGCCCGGCCCGACGCCGACGCCAAGCGGGCCGCCTGGGACATCATCACCAGCAACGCCGAGCTTTCCAACCGCCTCGTCGAGGCCACCGCGGAGGGCTTCTGGCAGCCGGAGCAGGCCGAGCTGACCGCCGGATACGTCAAGCGGTACTTCGCCGACATGCCGGCGGCGGCGCGGCTGCGTACCCCGTGGACGGCCGACCGGGTGGCCACCCTGGCCTTCCCCCGCTACGCCGTGGCACAGCCCACCCGGGACCTGGCCGCGGCGCTGCTGGCCCGCGACGACCTCACGCCGGGGCTGCGCCGGCGGGTCGTCGACCTCGACGACGACCTGCGTCGCGCGCTGGTGGCCCGGACGGCGGTGGCCGCCGCGGGCGCCTGACCGGCGGCCCCGGGGTGGCGCACCGGACCGGTGTGCCACCCCGGGACGGCTCAGCCCACCGCCACCGGCGCGTCCCAGTCGATGACGTACCGCTGCTCGGGGCCGACCGTCTTCTCCGGGTCCATGGCGGCCTTGATGAACAGCGGCATGAGCACCGGCATGATCGCCCGGGCCACCGGGCCGGGAGCCTTCGTACGGTTGATCCGGGCCGCCCGGGCCGCCACCTTCTCCACCCGGTCGCGCCGCAGCCGCTCGTACGCGGCGAAGGCGGCCGGGACGTCGGGCAGGTCCCGCAGGCAGCGGGCCAGCTGCACGGCGCTCTCGATGGCCAGGGAGGCGCCCTGCCCGGAGCTGTTCGAGGGGGCGTGCGCCGCGTCGCCGACCAGCACCATCCGCCCCCGGTGCCAGTGCGGGACCGGCGGCATGATGTGCAGCGAGCCCACCACCTGCAACTCCTCGGCGCTGCTGGTCCGCATCAGCTCCCGGCCCGGGTCGTCGTCGCCGTACGCCGCGCGCAGCCTCGCCAGCCACTCGCCGGACGGGACCGCGCGGGCCTCGGTGAGGCTGAGCGGCCGTTCCTGCGGCAGGTTGACCCCCCACCGGGTGCCGCCCCCCGGCTCCGGCCAGTAGAGGTAGTAGCCGCGCCGGCCGAAGGCGAAGGTCATGGTGCCGGGCTCCGCCGCCACCTCGTGCCGGGCCACCGCCTCGAAGCCGAGCAGCCCGGTGAACCGCGGTCCCGGCGCGTGCGGGTCGATCAGGGTGCGCACCGTCGAGTGGATGCCGTCCGCGCCGATCAGCACGTCCGCGGTGGCGGTGCTGCCGTCGGCGAAGGTGGCGGTCACCCCGCCGGCCGTCTCCCGGACGCCGACCAGGCGCTTGCCGTGCTCGATGCGGACCCCCTCGGCCACGGCCCGGTCGTGCAGCACCCGGTGCAGCGCGGCGCGCGGCACCACCCGCAGCGGCGGCACCCCGGCCAGGGCGGGCAGGGCGACGTGCCGGCGGCCCATGGCCAGCGCCTGCCGGTCGATCGGGGTGGCGATGGCGGTGACCGCCTCGTCGGCGCCGACGAGGCGCAGCGCCGCGACGCCGTTGGGGGCGAGCGCGAGCGTGCCGCCGATGCCGTCGGCGGTGCTCGGGTACGCCTCATGGACGGTGGCGGCGATGCCGGCGCGGTGCAGGGCCATCGCGGTCACCGGACCGGCGATGCCGCCGCCGATGACGATCGCTGTGCT
This sequence comes from Micromonospora solifontis, assembly GCF_003725545.1. Classification (GTDB taxonomy): domain Bacteria; phylum Actinomycetota; class Actinomycetes; order Mycobacteriales; family Micromonosporaceae; genus Micromonospora; species Micromonospora solifontis. The sequence continues at coordinate 26,024 of NZ_RJLN01000019.1, forward strand.
CACTCTGGACACGGTCCCTCCCAGGGTTGTCGGTGGTCGTGCGTGCCGAACCCACCTGGCGGGAGCGCCGGTATCCTCGTGGTTGCCGCTCCGGGCCGGGCGCCGTCAGGTGTCGGTTCGGGGTAAGGGCCCCGGCGCGGTGTTGGCGCACCGGGCCGGGGCCGTCCGTCAGGTGGTGGTGCCGCCCCCTCCCGCCGGGCCCGGCGCGGGTGGGCCGGCCGTGTGGTAGGCCCGCCACTCGTCCAGCCCGGGGTAGCTGCCCGAGGTGATCTCGGCCAGCAGGGCGCGGATCCAGGCGGCCTCCGCCTCCTGGATCGTGAGGTCGTACTCGTTCTCCACGAGGAACAGTCGGGGCACCTGCCGCGCGTGCTCCGCGTACGCCGCCCGCTCGCGGCGGACGGCCTCCTCGAGTTGTGCCAGCCGGTCGCGCAGCAGCGCGGTGGCCTCGTCGGGGTGCAGCACGGCGAGCACCGACAGGCCGGCCCGGAACGAGGACCGTTCCACGGTCGGCGTGGCGACCAGTTCGCGCGCCCAGTCGACCAGTTCGGCCCGCCCGTCGTCGGTGATCCGGTAGACGGTGCGCTCCGGGCGCCGGCCCTCGCGGACGCTCTGCACGGCCGCGATGAGTCCGTGCCGTTCCATGTTGCGCACGACCGTGTAGAAGGACCCCCACTTGATCCCCATGTCCTGGTCCTTGCCGCGGCCGCGGAGGGTGGTGGCCAGCTCGTACGGGTGCATCGGGCGCTCGACCAGGACGGCGAGCACGGCCAGCGCCGTGAGGTTGCCGACCTTCCGTCGCCCTGGCATGTCGTTCCTCCGTTGATACTCGCTGACGATTACTCGTCGACGAGTATATGGGTCGCGGCCGGCTCGGGGAAGCCCCTTCCGCGCTCCGGCCCCCGTCGGGCCCGTTCGGCGACCCCGCGCGGGCCGCCTACGATCGCGGGGTGGAGGAAGACATCCGGCGGATCGGCATCATGGGCGGCACCTTCGACCCGATCCACCACGGGCACCTGGTCGCCGCCAGCGAGGTGGCCGACCGGTTCGGCCTGGACGAGGTGGTCTTCGTCCCGACCGGACAGCCCTGGCAGAAGGCGGACGAACCGGTCAGCCCGGCTGAGGACCGCTACCTGATGACGGTGATCGCCACCGCCTCCAACCCGCGCTTCCAGGTGAGCCGGGTCGACATCGACCGGGGCGGCCCGACCTACACCGTCGACACCCTGCGCGACCTGCACGCCGAGTACGGCCCCAAGGCCCAGCTGTTCTTCATCACCGGGGCGGACGCGCTGGAACGCATCCTGTCCTGGAAGGACCTCGACGAGGCCCTCGCGCTGGCGCACTTCATCGGCGTCACCCGGCCCGGCTTCGAACTCTCCGACCAGCACCTGCCCGCCGACACGGTCAGCCTGATCCAGGTCCCCGCGATGGCCATCTCCTCGACAAACTGCCGGGCGCGGGTGGCCCGGGGCGAGCCGGTCTGGTACCTGGTGCCCGACGGTGTGGTGCAGTACATCGCCAAACGGCGGCTCTACCAGCGGTGATTCCTCCCGGAAGAGCGGCGTTTGTCCCCGTAATCGACCAGAACTGACAAGTCGTCGCCCGGCCGGGTGTGAGAGGCTTGGAGGGTCGCACGGTTGATCGAAGGAGAACGGTGACAGTTTCCGAACGCGCGCACGAGCTGGCGATGGCCGCGGCCCAGGCGGCGGCCGACAAGAAGGCGCAGGACATCGTCATCATCGACGTCGGCGACCAGCTCGCCATCACCGACGCGTTCGTCCTGGCCGCCGCTCCGAACGAGCGTCAGGTGCTCGCCATCGTCGACGCCATCGAGGAGCGACTGCTGGAGCTGCCGGAGAAGGCCAAGCCGGTCCGGCGCGAGGGCGAGCGGGGTGGTCGCTGGGTGCTGCTCGACTACGTCGACATCGTGGTGCACGTGCAGCACACCGAGGAGCGGGAGTTCTACGCCCTCGACCGGCTTTGGAAGGACTGCCCGCAGATCCCGTTCGTGGATCGCGACCTGGCCGACTCCACCGCCGGCACCGCCAGCGCCGAATGACCCGCCTGATCGTCTGGCGGCACGGCAACACCGACTGGAACGCCACCAGCCGGGTCCAGGGGCAGACCGACATACCGCTCAACGACCTCGGCCGGGAGCAGGCCCGCCTGGCCGCGCCGGTGCTGGCCGCGCTGCGCCCGGACGCCATCGTCGCCAGCGACCTGTGCCGGGCCGCCGACACCGCCGCCGCCCTCGCCGCCCTCACCGGGCTGCCGGTGCGCCCCGACCCCCGGCTGCGCGAGCGGCACTTCGGCCAGTGGCAGGGCCTGGCCCTCACCGAGGTGGCCGAGCGCTTCCCCACCGAGTACGCCCGCTGGCGGGCCGGCGACCCGGACCCGGGCGCCGGCATCGAGACGCTCGACGACCTGGGCAAGCGGCTCGGCGCCGCGTTCCAGGACGCGGCCGACCTGGCCGTCGGCGGGACGGTCGTGGTGACCACCCACGGCGGCGGCGCCCGGCAGGGCATCGGTCACCTGCTCGGCTGGGACCACACGGTGCTGCGCGCCGTCGGGTCGCTGGCCAACTGCCACTGGACCGAGCTGCGCCACGACGACGTCCGGGGCTGGCACCTGCGGGCGCACAATGTCGGCCTCGTCACGCAGCCCGCGCCGGCCGACGCGGTCTGAGGCGCGCCGCCGCCGCATCGGCTAGCGTGCGGGCATGCCCGTCGCGGTCGTCACCGACTCCACCGCCTACCTCCCGCCCGACCTGGTCCGCGCCCACCGGCTCACGGTCGTCCCGCTGACCGTCGTGCTCAACGGCGCCGAGGGGCTGGAGGGCGTCGAGACGTTCCCCGACGACGCCACCCGGGCGCTCAGCGGTCGGCGGGTCTCGGTGAGCACCTCCCGCCCGGCCCCCGAACAGTTCGCCGAGGTCTACCGCGCGCTCCTCGCGGCGGGCGCCGACGCGGTGGTCTCGGTGCACCTGTCGGCCGAGCTCTCCGGCACGGTCGAGGCGGCCCGACTGGCCGCCGCCGAGTTCGGCGACCGGATCGCCGTGGTCGACAGCCGCTCCACCGGCATGGGCCTCGGCTTCCCGGTGCTCGCCGCCGCCGCGGCCGCCGCCGGGGGCGTGGACCTCGACGGGGTACGCCGGGCGGCGGTCGACGCGATCGACCGGACCACCATCTTCTTCTACGTGGACACCCTGGAGTTCCTGCGCCGGGGCGGCCGGATCAACGCGGCCGAGGCGCTGCTCGGCACCGCCCTCTCGGTGAAGCCCATCATGCACATGCCGGACGGCACGATCGTGGTCCGGGACAAGGTCCGTACCGCCGGCCGGGGCGTGGCCCGCCTGGTCGACCTCGCCGTCGAGGCGGCCGGCGACGCCGAGGTGGACCTGGCGGTGCACCACCTGGCCGCGCCGCAACGCGCCGAACAGTTGCTGGCGGCGCTCACCGAGCGGCTCGGCGACCGCCTGCACGACACGTACGTCACCGAGGCCGGGGCGGTGGTCGCCGCGCACGCCGGACCGGGCCTCGCCTGCGTGGTCATCCACCGCCGGCCATGATCAACACCACCTCGCCGAGGCGGCGGTCGCCAGCGCACCCGGACACCGCCATTTCGCCGATCCCGACCGACCGCGCCTGGCGGTGACGCCGGTGTCCTACGTGGTGACCGGCGGCGGCGGGGGCGTCGGGCGGGCCGTCGTCGAACGCCTCGCCGCCGACGGCGGCACCGTCGTCGTTCTCGAACATGACCCGGCGGCGCTGGCCTGGCTGGCCGACCACCCGGCCGCCGGCCGACTGCTCCCGCTCGTCGGGGACGCGTCCGACGAGGAGGTCACCGGCCGGGCCGCCGACCTGGCCGAGGCCGCCGCGCCGCTGGCCGGCTGGGTCAACAACGCCGCCATCTTCCGGGACGCCGCCCTGCACACCGCCCCCGCCGCCGAGGTGTGCGCCCTGATCGACCGGAACCTGCGCCCCGCCGTGGTCGGCGCCGCCACGGCGGTACGCCGCTTCCTCACCGCCGGCACCGGCGGCGCGATCGTCAACGTCTCCTCGCACCAGGCCCGCCGGGCGGTGCCGGGCGCTCTGCCGTACGCCACCGCGAAGGCGGCCGTGGAAGGGCTGACCCGGGCGCTCGCCGTGGAGTACGGCCGGCACGGCATCCGGACCAACGCCGTCGCGCTCGGCTCGATCCACACCGAGCGGCACGCGGCTTTCCTGTCCGGACTGGCACCGGCCGAGGCGGACCGGGTGGGGGCGGAACTCGCCCGGCTGCACCCGCTGGGGCGGATCGGGCGTACCGCGGAGGTGGCCGACGTGGTGGCCTTCCTGCTCTCCGGGCAGGCCGCCTTCGTCAACGGGGCGGTCCTGCCGGTGGACGGGGGTCGGTCCGCGCTCGGTCTCGACCCGGAGGAACACTGAACACTGTGGATCGTCCGCCGATCGTGCTGGTGCACGGCACCCGGTTCGCCCGCGGCCAGTGGCAGCCGCAACTGGTCGCCCTCGCCGCCGAGTTCCCGGTGGCGGCCGTCGACCTGCCCGGGCACGGCCGCCGCTCGGCCGAACCCTGGGACCTGGACCGGGCCGCCGACCTGATCGCCGAGGCGGTCCGCGACCTCGACGCCGGCCCGGCGGTGGTGGTCGGACACTCGCTCGGCGGGTACGTCGCGCTGCACTTCGCGCGCCGGCACCCGGACCTGCTGGCCGGGCTGGTGCTGATGGGCGCCAGCGCCGCCACCACCGGGCCGCTGACCGTCCCGTACCGCCTGGTGGCGGCCCTGGTCGCGCGGCTGCCGGCCGACCGGCTCACCCGCTGGAACGACCGGCTGCTGCGCCGGCTGTACCCGCCGGAGGTCGTGGACGCCACCATCGCCGACGGCTACGCCTTCCACACTCTGCCGGTCGCCTGGCGGGACCTGTTCGGCCGGTTCGACGCGTCCAGCCTCGCGGCGGTCCGCGCCCCGGTGCTCATCCTCAACGGGCAGCGGGACCTGCTGTTCCGCACCGGGGAGCGGGCGTTCGCGCGGGCCCGTCCCGGCACCCGGATCGAACTGGTCCCGGGCGCGGCACACCTGGTCAACTTCGACGCCCCGGCCGCCGTCACCGACGCCGTACGCCGCTTCGCCCGGGAGCTGTCACCGGGCCGCTAGCACACCGTGTGCATGATCAGGGCACCGTCCACAGCCCGGTTCCCCATCCACAGCGGAGCTTTGTCGTCAGGCGCCGGCACCACCCGCCGCCGTAGCGTCCCGAGCCGTGCCAGACGACGAGGAGACGAGGGTACGGCAGCGCCTCGCCCGGCTGTTCGACCCGGTGGGGCCGCATTCCGTCCCGCCCGCCGCCCGGTCGGGTGCCGGCGACGAGCGGGCGCGGTCCGCGGCGGCCCCGTCACCCACCGGTGAGCCCACGCCGTTCGGGTCGGCGCTCTGGCCCGTTGACCCGACGCGGCGCGCGGTGGCCGGACCTTCCGGTTCCGGCCGGCGGGTCTCCGGGTCGGATCGGCTCTCCCGCCCGGACGGGCCGGTGTCCGGCCCGGCCGCATCCTCCCTCCCAGAGCGGCCGGCCGCCGGCTCGTCCTTCCTTGCCGAGCGGCTGGACTCCGGTCCCGTTTCGCCGCCCGTGCCGGATCGGCCGCCCCCCGGTTCGGACCCGTCCTCCGGCGGACCCGGCCGGCATTCGCCGGCGTCGCCGTTCGACCTCGACCTCGACCGTGCCGACGACGCCCGCGAGCTCCGGTCGGGGCCGACGCCGACCGACCAGGAACGGACCGAGGGGGCCGGCGTCGCCGGTCCTGGCCGCTCGGCGTCCCGGCTGCTCCCCGGCCCGGGCGCCTTCGATCCCGGCCGTCGAGGGGTCCGCGCCCTCGCCGTGGCGGCCGCCGTGGTGGTGCTGATCGCCGGGGGTTGGGCGTGGCGGTCCCGGCCACACGCCGAGCCAGTCCGCCCGGTGGTGGCCGCCGCATCGGACGAACCCCCGCCGTCTCCGCCCGGGCCGTCCGCGTCCGCGCAGCTCGTCGTCGCGGTCGCCGGCAAGGTACGCCGTCCCGGCCTGGTCCGGTTGCCGGCCGGTGCCCGGGTCGCCGACGCCGTCGAGGCGGCCGGCGGGGCGTTGCCGGGCGTCGACACCGCCCTGCTCAACCCGGCCCGCAAGGTCGCCGACGGCGAGCTGATCCTGGTCGGTGTCGCCGCCCCGCCCGGGCAGGCGGCCCAGCCCGGCCAGCCGGCGGCGGGTGGCGGGGCGGCCCCGGGCAGCCCGGTCAACCTGAACACCGCGACCCTGGCCCAGCTCGACGCGCTTCCGGGTGTCGGACCGGTGCTCGCCCAGCGGATCCTCGACCACCGGGAGCAGCATGGCGGCTTCCGGTCCGTCTCCGACCTGCGCCAGGTCGAGGGCATCGGCGACGCCCGGTACGAGCAGCTCAAGGACCTGGTGACGGTGTGATGTCGACGCCCACGTCCAGGCCCGACGCGGAGACACCGGCGGGGGACGGCCCCGACCTGCGGTTGGCCGGGCTCGCGGTGGCCGCCTGGCTCGCCGCCCTCGCCGGTCTGCGGCTCACCGCCGGTGCGGGTGCCGCGCTGGCCGGAGTCGCCGCCGGCCTGGCCGTCGTCCTCGGCCTTCACCTGTGCGGCATTCTCGGGCGACCGCCCACCCCGGTCCGCCGGTACGGCTGGATCGCGGTCGCCGTGCTGCTCGGCGTGCTCTGCGGCGCGGCCGCCACCGCCGCCCGCGTCGCGGTCCGGGACGTCGCCCCGGTGCGGGCGCTGGTGGACGCACGCTCCCTGGTCACCGCCGACCTGGTGGTCCGGGACGACCCGCGCCCGGTCCGGGGCGCTCCCGGCCGTCCGGCCACCCTGCTGCTCCACGCCGACCTGATCCGCCTCACCGACCCCGAGGGCCGCCGGTTGACCGGGCCGGTGCGGGGACTGGTGCTGGCGACCGACCCGGCCTGGCGGACCCTGCTGCCGGGACAGCGGGCGAGCGCCCGGGGCCGGCTGGCCGCTCCGCGCGGCGGGGACCTCACGGCGGCCGTGCTCACCGCCACCGGACCGCCCACCCGGCACGGCCGGCCGCCCTGGGCGCAACGGGCGGCGGGCGTGCTGCGGGCCGGCCTGCAGCGGGCCTGCGAGCCGCTGCCCGACGAGCCCGGTGGGCTGCTGCCCGGCCTGGTCGTCGGGGACACCAGCCGGCTGCCGCCAACCGTCGAGGAGGACTTCCGGACCACCGGCATGACACACCTGAACGCCGTTTCCGGCTCGAACGTCGCCATCGTCGTCGGGGCGGTGCTGCTGCTCGCCCGGTGGGCCCGGGCCGGTCCCCGGACGGCCGCGGGGCTGTGCGTGCTGGCCCTGGTCGGGTTCGTCATCCTGGTCCGCCCGTCGCCGAGCGTGGTGCGCGCGGCGGCGATGGGCGCGATCGGGCTGGCCGCGCTCGCCACTGGGCGGCCCCGGGCCGCCCTGCCCGCCCTCGCCGCCGCGGTCACCGTCCTGGTGCTGGTCGACCCGGAGCTGGCCGGCGATCCCGGGTTCACGCTGTCGGTGTGCGCCACCGGCGGGCTGCTGTTGCTCGCCCCCGGCTGGCGGGACGCGTTACGCCGCCGGGGCGTACCGGCGGGGCTGGCCGAAGCGCTCGCCGTGCCGGCGGCCGCGCAGCTCGCCTGCGGCCCGGTGATCGCCGGCATCTCGGGGACGGTGAGCCTGGTGGCGGTGCCGGCGAACCTGCTGGCGGTGCCGGCCGTCGCCCCTGCCACCGTGCTCGGGGTGGCCGCCGCCGTGGTGTCGCCGGTCTGGCCGGCGGGTGCCGGGTTCGCCGCCTGGCTGGCGAGCTGGCCGGCCCGGTGGCTGGTGCTGGTGGCCGGCCAGGGTGCCCGGCTGCCCGCCGGGACACTGCCCTGGCCGGGCGGCGTGACCGGAGCCGTGCTGCTGGCCGCGCTGTCCGTGGCGTTGCTGTTCGCCGCCCGACGGCCGGTGCTGCGCCGGCTCGCCGCGGTCGGCACGGTCGCGGTGGTGCTCGGCACGCTGCCGGTCCGGCTGCTCGCCCCCGGCTGGCCGCCGCCCGGCTGGGTGGTGGTGGCCTGCGCCGTCGGGCAGGGCGACGCCGTCGTGCTGCCGGTCGCCGCCGGCCGGGCGGTGGTGGTCGACGCCGGCCCGGACCCGTCCGGCGTGGACGGGTGCCTGCGCCGGCTCGGCGTACGCGAGGTGCCGTTGCTGGTGGTCAGCCACTTCCACGCCGACCACGTGGGCGGGATCGCCGGGGTGTTCCGGGGCCGGCGGGTGGTGGACGTGGCGACCCCGGCGTGGGCCGAGCCGCCCTACGGCGTCGCCCAGGTACGCGAAGCGGCACGCCGTGGTGCCGCCGTCCTGCGTACCGTGCCGGTCGGCTGGCGCTGGCGGGCCGGGGGAGTCGAACTGGCCGCCCTGGGGCCGCCCTACCCGTTGCGCGGCAGCCGGTCGGACCCGAACAACAACTCCCTGGTGCTGGCGGCGACCGTTGCCGGGGTGCGGATCCTGCTGGCCGGGGACGCCGAGACGGAGGAGCAACGGGCGCTGCTGGAGGCCGGTGCGTCCGCTGCGCTCCGGGCCGACGTGCTCAAGGTCGCCCACCACGGCTCGGCGTACCAGGACCCGGAGTTCCTGGCCGCCATCCGGCCGGCGGTGGCGCTGGTGTCGGTGGGTGCGGGCAACGACTACGGGCACCCGAACGTGGCCCTGCTGGACCGGTTGCGCCGCGGCGGCGCCCGGGTCCTGCGGACCGACACCTCGGGCGACATCGCCGCCGTACGCGACGGGTCGGGGCTGGCGGTGGTGGCCCGGGGCCTCGGAGCGGGACGCCGGGCGGCTGCGCCGAGGGTCGACAGGCTTGCGCGGATAACAGGTGGATCGAATCAAATGTCTGGATTCGCGCTGAGTGCGGGCTGCGCCGTCACAGTCCTCGATGACCAGGCACGATCCGGTCGGAGCGCGTGCGAATATGGGCGACGTGACCCCCGCCAGCCTGCCTCCCATTCTGCTCGTTCTCGGCGACGAGGAGCTGCTCGCCACGCGAGCGGTCACCGAAGCCGTCGCCCGAGCCCGCAGCGTCGACCCCGACGTCGACGTCCGGGAGTACCAGGCCGGTTCCCTGACGGTCGGCGAGATCGCCGAGATGCTCAGCCCCTCGCTCTTCGGCGGCCGGCGGGTGCTGGTGCTCCGGTCCGGCCAGGACGCCCGCAAGGACCTGGTCGCCGCCCTGCTGGACTACGCGAAGAACCCGGATCCCGAGGTGCAGCTCGTGGTGCTGCACCTCGGCGCGGCGAAGGGAAAGGCGTTCGCCGACGGGCTGCGCGCCGCGGGTGCGACCGTCGTGCCGGCGGCGAAGCTCAAGGGGCACCGGGACCGGGTGGCCTTCGTGCGGGACGAGATCCGCCGCAGCGGGGGCAGATGCACCGAGGACGCGGCCGAGGCGCTGATCGCCGCCGTCGGCACCGACCTGCGGGAGCTGGCCGCCGCCTGCTCGCAGCTCGTCGCGGACACCGACGGCCGGATCGGGGCGGACACGGTGGCCCGCTACTACAAGGGCCGGGTCGAGGTGACCGGCTTCACCGTCGCCGACGCGACGATGGTCGGTGACGTCCCCGCCGCCCTGGAGGCGTTGCGCTGGGCGCTGCACGTCGGCGTCGACCCGGTGCCGATCGCCGACGCGCTCGCCGACGGCGTCCGTACGGTGGCCCGGGTCGCCTCGGCCGGACGGGGCAGCCCGTACCAGCTCGCCAGCAGTCTGGGGATGCCGGCCTGGAAGATCGAGCGGGCGCAGCGGCAGGGGCGTGGCTGGACGCCGGAGGGCCTGGTCGAGGCGATGCGGGCGGCCGCCGAGTGCAACGCGGCCGTCAAGGGAGGCGCCGACGACCGGGCGTACGCGCTGGAGCGGGCGGTGTTCTCCGTGGCTGCGGCCCGGCAGGGCGGCGCCCGGTGACCCGGTCCCAGTCCTGGGCGACCGTGCCGACGGATGACGAGCGGTACCGCCCGCTCTACGCCCGGGTACTGGGGCTGCGCTTCGTCAACCCGGGCGGGGTGCTCTGCTTCCTCTTCTTCGAAGGGGCGGTGGCGCTCGCCGTGCTGCTCGCCCTGGCCGAGCTGGTGAGCTGGTGGGCGGTGCTGGTGCTGCCGGCGGTGGTGGCGGCGATGGTCAAGCTCAACGATGTGGTCGCCGAGCTGGTGATCCGCACCGCGGCGCAGGTGCCCGAGCAGGAACGGGACCGCTTCCGCCAGCAGATGGAGCCGGTCGTCGGACGGGCCAGGGTGCCGTCGGCGGTCCGGGCGCTACCCGGCGGCGCGTCCGCTCCGGTGACGGCGTCCTGGCCAGCCGGCCCCGGCGACCGCGCAGCCGGCCCCGGCCACTCGGTAACCGGCTTCAGCGACCGGGCAATCGGCTCCGGCGCTCCGGATCGTCGGACGGCCGGCCCCGGCAGCCCGATGCTGCGGGCGACCACGCTCGGCGACCCGGCGTCCGACCCGCGCCGGACGAACTGGACCGATCCCGACCCGTCCCGCTGACCCACGGTCAGGCTTCCCCGGCCCGGTCACCGCGCAATGTCCGCGAAATTGCTGCTCCCCGGGATGGTGAAGCGGCATCTTCGGCGAGCTTGCGCAGACCCGAGAGCCGGCGGCTCAGGCACGGTGGCGCGGAGACATGTGCAGACAGCCGGAAGCCCCGGGGTGGTGACCCCGGGGCTTCCGGCCAGGTCTGAGGGCGCTCGTCAGGCCGAGAACGAGGCGACGCGCTTGGCGATCGCCGACTTCCGGTTGGCCGCCTGGTTGGCGTGGATGACGCCCTTGCTGGCAGCCTTGTCCAGCTTCCGGGTGGCGTCCCGCATGAGGGCGGTGGCCTTCTCGGTGTCGCCGGCCTCGGCAGCCTCGTTGAACTTCCGGATGGCGGTCTTCAGCGACGACTTGACCGACTTGTTACGCAGCCGGCGCTTCTCGTTCTGCCGGTTGCGCTTGATCTGGGACTTGATGTTCGCCACGCGACAGCCTCGTCTTGATAGCTCGGGTTGGTCTGCTTCCGCGCACGACGAGCATGCGTCATCGCCGCGCGAAGAGCCAGGTTACCAGGTCGGCCCCGGACGAGCCAAAACGGCTCGGGTGACCCGGCCCGGCCTGCCCCCGGATTGGCGCCGGCTGCCCCGCGCCGGCCTGCACCGATCCGCACCCCTTCGCGCCGGACGGTCATGATCCACTCCGGTTGCGGCGGATCGCGGTATCCCTCGCGGCAGACACCCCGGTGTGCGGTAGCCGGAGTGGATCAAGCGCGGTGACTTGCGCACCAGCGACCTGGAGGATCAACCAGGGCAGGCTACGAACCTGATGTCGTGAACGGATCACGCTCGCCGGTTGCGGCGCACCGTGGTGAATCGCCTACGACATCAAGTTTGTAGCGGGAATGAAGGCCACCGCGAGCCGCGACGGAGCGCCGCCTACCCAGCACGACCCCGGCTCAACGGCCACCGAGAATCTTTGGCCGCCGCCCGGACGGCGGCAAAAGCTCGCGGGCGGCGGGTGGATCAGAAGGGGCGGGGAGTGGGGGTCAGGTCCAGTGCTGCCGGGCGGCCAGCCAGGCGAGCGCCTGCTCGCCGCTCCACCGCTGGTGGGCCCGGAGGTGTGGGGAGGCGGTCGACGGTCCGGCCGCCGCGCCGGTGAGGAAGTACCCGGCGAGTGCGGCGAGCGTCACGTCCAGCGCGTCGGCCGGGGCGCCGGTGGCGGCCGGGTGGCCGGCGAAGGCGGCGTCCGCGTCCAGGCCGCTGGCGTAGCCGGTGATCAGCAGGCTGACCAGGTCGAACCAGGCCGGCCCGTGGCACAGCCAGGTCCAGTCGCAGAACCAGGCCCGGCCGTCGGCGTCGAGCAGCACGTTGTCCACCCGCAGGTCGCCGTGGGCCAGCCCGGCGGTGTCGGCGTACCCGGGGAGGCGGGACTCCAGCCGGACCAGCTCGGGCAGCGGGGCCCAGGGGGGCAGCTCGGGTGCCGGCTCCCGGCCGGCGGCCACCTCGCCCCACCACAGGATGTCGTCGCGGGCCAGCCGGTCGAGGCGGGGCAGCCCGAGCGCGACCAGCTCCGCGGGCGGGTCGGCGAGCGCGGCGGCCACCTCGGCGTACCCGGTGAGGGCGGCGTCCAGTGCCTCCGGGTGCCAGGGCAGCTCGGGGGTCCGACCGGCGACGGCGGTCAGCCCGACCGCGTACCAGCCGGCGTCGGTGAGCGCCCAGCGTGGCCGAGGGACCGGCAGGCCGGCGGGGAGCCGGGCCAGGATCCGGGCCTCGTGGAAGTACCAGTCGACCAGGTGCCGCTGCCCGTCCAGCGCCGCCGCCTTGACGAAGACCCGGTCGCCGTCGGGGCCGGTGAGCACCGCGGCGAAGCCCCGGGTGAAGCCGCCGCCGGCCAGCCGGACCGCCGCCGGGGGGCCGCCGAGCCGCGCGGCGATCCCGTCCCGCAGCCCGGCCGGGAGCGCCGCCCAGTCGGGGCGTACGGCCGTCGCGTCGTACGGCACCGGGGGCAGGGAGATCCGGGGCACAGCCGCCATTGTCGTACGGCGCTGGCAGCATCCGTGCCGTGGACATGGACGAGTCGCGACCCGCCCCGCTGCGGCGGGAGGACGGCGGGCCGGTCTGGGAGACTGCCAGGCCATGAGGACCGACGACTTCTGGCAGCTGATCGACCAGGCCCGCGCCGGCGCCGGGGGAGAACCCGACGCGGTCGCCGCCCGGGCGGTGGCCCTGCTCGCCGAGCGGGCTCCGGAGGAGATCGTCGGGTACGCCCGGCACCAGGAGCGGGTGCTCGCCGCCTCCTACCGGGTCGACCTGTGGGGCGCGGCGTATCTGATCAACGGCGGCGCCTCGGACGACGGTTTCGAGCACTTCCGCGGCTGGTTGATGACCCAGGGCCGGGCGGTCTTCGCCAAGGTGGTGGCCGACCCGGACTCCCTCGCCGAGCTGCCCCGGGTCCGGGCGGCCGCGCTCACCGGCGAGGAGTTCCACTGCGACGACATGCTGGCGGTGCCGTGGCAGGCGTACCGGAAGGCCACCGCGACCGAGCTGCCGGCGGACCGGGAGCCGGTTCCCGTGCCCGACCTGAACGACTTCTGGGACTTCGACGACGAGGACGAGGCGCGGCGGCGGCTGCCGAGGCTCGCCGCGCTCTTCGTCGAGCCTCCGGAGGAGTGACGGGGGAGTGACGGGGGAGCCCGGGCACGCCCCGGGCGACGTGGGAGCATAGAGGGGGCCGGCGTCGCGCCGGCCCGCTCACGTCAGCCGACCAGAACGGACCGCTGTGCCACCGACGCTCGATCCCGGCGCGAACGCTCCTGGTGCCACCGACCCGGCGCGCATCCGGAACTTCTGCATCATCGCCCACATCGACCACGGGAAGTCGACCCTGGCCGACCGGATGCTGCAGCTCACCGGCGTGGTCGACCCCCGGCAGATGCGCGCCCAGTACCTCGACCGGATGGACATCGAGCGCGAGCGCGGCATCACCATCAAGAGCCAGGCCGTCCGCATGCCGTGGACCGTCCGGGAGGGCGACCGGGCCGGCGAGAGCGCCGTGCTGAACATGATCGACACCCCGGGTCACGTCGACTTCACCTATGAGGTGTCCCGGTCCCTGGCCGCCTGCGAGGGCGCGATCCTGCTGGTCGACGCGGCGCAGGGCATCGAGGCGCAGACCCTGGCCAACCTCTACCTGGCCCTCGAGAACGACCTGCACATCATCCCGGTGCTCAACAAGATCGACCTGCCGGCCGCGCAGCCGGAGAAGTACGCCGAGGAGCTCGCCCACCTGATCGGCGGGGACCCGGCGGACTGCATCAAGGTCTCCGGCAAGACCGGTGAGGGCGTGCCCTACCTGCTCGACGAGATCGTCCGGCAGTTCGTGCCCCCGGTCGGTGAGGCGGACGCCCCGGCCCGGGCGATGATCTTCGACTCGGTGTACGACGTCTACCGCGGCGTGGTCACCTACGTCCGGGTGGTCGACGGCCGGATCTCCGCCCGGGACCGGATCAAGATGATGTCCACCGGCGCGGTCCACGAGCTGTTGGAGATCGGCGTCATTTCGCCGGAGATGGTGAAGGCCGACGCGCTGGGCGTCGGCGAGGTGGGCTACCTGATCACCGGGGTGAAGGACGTCCGGCAGTCCCGGGTCGGTGACACCGTCACCATCAACGGCAACCCGGCCAAGGAGGCGCTCGGCGGCTACAAGGACCCGAAGCCGATGGTCTACTCGGGTCTCTATCCGATCGACGGGTCGGACTACCCGAACCTGCGGGAGGCGCTCGACAAGCTCAAGCTGAACGACGCCGCGCTGGTCTACGAGCCGGAGACCTCCGGCGCGCTGGGCTTCGGCTTCCGCTGCGGCTTCCTCGGCCTGCTGCACCTGGAGATCATCCGGGAGCGGCTGGAGCGGGAGTTCAACCTCGACCTGATCTCCACCGCGCCGAACGTGGTCTACCGGGCGATCACGGAGGACGGCCAGGAAATCGTGGTGACCAACCCGAGCGAGTACCCGACCGGCAAGATCGCCGAGGTGTACGAGCCGACGGTGCGGGCCACCGTGCTCACCCCGAACGACTACGTCGGCGCGGTGATGGAGCTGTGCCAGGGCCGCCGGGGCAGCCTGCTGGGCATGGACTACCTCTCCGCCGACCGGGTGGAGCTGCGCTACACCCTGCCGCTCGCCGAGATCATCTTCGACTTCTTCGACCAGTTGAAGAGCCGCACCAAGGGTTACGCCTCGCTGGACTACGAGCCCTCCGGCGAGCAGGCGTCCGACCTGGTCAAGGTGGACATCCTGCTGCACGGTGAGCCGGTCGACGCGTTCAGCGCGATCGTGCACAAGGACAAGGCGTACAACTACGGCACCACCATCGCGGCGAAGCTGCGCACCCTGATCCCGCGCCAGCAGTTCGAGGTGCCGATCCAGGCCGCCATCGGCAGCCGGGTGATCGCGCGGGAGACCATCCGCGCCATCCGCAAGGACGTGCTCGCCAAGTGCTACGGCGGTGACATCAGCCGGAAGCGCAAGCTGCTGGAGAAGCAGAAGGAAGGCAAGAAGCGGATGAAGATGGTGGGCCGGGTGGAGGTCCCGCAGGAGGCCTTCATCGCGGCGCTCTCCTCCGACTCCGGGGACGGCAAGGCCCCCGGCAAGAAGTAGGCCACCGGCCGTCTCCGCGTACCCGGGGAATTTTCTCCCGGGGCGGCCCGCCGCCGGATCCGCCCGCATTCCCCCCCCCCGCGGCCTGCGCGATCGTCCGTTCGGGGCGGCGTTGCGCGGTGCCGGCGGCGGCGGTCGGCAGGGGCGTTTCTCGATGAGTCGGTTTGGTTTCTCGGCGGGTCGGGCACTTACCGGTCACGACAGGAACCACACACAAGGTGTGAAACCGACTTCGAAGGAGAGCGACCGTGACCGTCATGGGGATCATCACCGCGCTCATTGTTGGTCTGATCGTCGGCGCTCTGGGTCGCCTGGTCGTTCCGGGCCGCCAGAACATGCCGATCTGGCTGCACATGCTGATCGGCGTGGGCGCCGCGCTGCTCGGTACCGTGCTGGCCCGGGCCCTGGGCATCGCGACCGAGACGGCCGGCATCGACTGGATGGAACTGCTGGTGCAGGTCGTGCTGGCCGCCATCGCCGTGGCCCTGGTGGCCGGCGTGGGCCGTCGGCGCAGCGTCTCGCGCTACTGACCCGCACCCTCTGAACGCTGCGCGGGCGTCCGACCTACCGGTCGGGCGCCCGCTCGCGTCTGCGCCGACGGGGCAAGCCGCCAGTGTCTGGCCGAAATTGGCCGGGATGGCCGCGATCGATGTCCGAACCGGCGGCCCGGAGGAGATTTCCGGCGCGAAAGCGCAGGCCGCAACGGTTCGGTCCAGTTCATCACCGAAGTCGGTTTGGGGTTTCCGCCGGTCGGGAAATTAGCGGTCGGACAGCGAACACGACCCCCGTGTGAGACACCTTTCGAGGAGGAGAACGACCATGACCGTAACGGGCATCATCACCGCGCTCATTGTTGGTCTGATCGTCGGCGCTCTGGGTCGCCTGGTCGTTCCGGGCCGCCAGAACATGCCGATCTGGCTGCACATGCTGATCGGCGTGGGCGCCGCGCTGCTCGGTACCGTGCTGGCCCGGGCCCTGGGCATCGCGACCGAGACGGCCGGCATCGACTGGATGGAACTGCTGGTGCAGGTCGTGCTGGCCGCCATCGCCGTGGCCCTGGTGGCCGGCGTGGGCCGTCGGCGCAGCGTCTCGCGCTACTGACCCGCACCCCCTGAACGCTGCGCGGGCGTCCGACCTACCGGTCGGGCGCCCGCTGGCGTATGCCCTGACCTGCCCGGACCGCACCCCTGCCGCCGGGGCGGCCGGCTGCGATACGGTCGCCTCGCCCCACCGTCGCGAATGCCCCCTGTTGTAAAGGAAATTTTCCTACTAAGGTGCGGCGTGGAAGGTTAGTGCCAAACGGCGCGAGGGAGATATGGCGTGAACAGGTGGAAGCGGCTGGCTCCGGTCACCGCCATCGTGGCCTCTGCCGCGATGGTGCTGGCCGGGTGCGGTGGCTCCGGGGACGATGACAAGGCCGCGGACAACAGCAAGCTGACGGTCTGGATGATGGGCGACGGTGGCGACGCCCAGACCAAGTTCCTCGACACCGTCGAGGCGGAGTTCAAGAAGAAGCACCCCGAGACCGACGTGGTGGTGCAGTACATCCCCTGGCTCGAGGCGCCGAAGAAGTTCCAGGCCGCGCTCGCCGGCGGGGAGGGCCCCGACGTCACCGAGCTGGGCAACACCGAGACCCAGGGCTGGGCGGCCCAGGAGGCCCTCGCCGACGTCTCGAACCGGTTCAACGGCTGGTCCGAGGGGAAGGACATCCTCCCCGACCTGGTCAAGAACGCCCAGCTCGACGGCAAGCAGTACGGCGTCCCGTGGTACGCCGGCGTGCGGGCCATCTTCTACCGCACCGACTGGTTCGCCGAGGCCGGCGTGAAGCCGCCGACCAACTGGGACGAGCTGGTCGCCGCCGCGAAGGCCGTGCAGGCCAAGAAGCCCGGCACCTACGGCATCGCCCTGCCCGGCAACTCGGAGCTGCCGTTCTACTCCTTCCTCTGGGCCGCCGGGGCCGAGATCGCCACCAAGCAGGGCGACACCTGGAAGTCCGGCTACAACACCCCGGAGGCGCAGAAGGCGGTCAAGTACTGGACCGACCTGGTGACCGTGCAGAAGGTCGCCCCGCCGGCCGCCGCGGGGTGGAACGAGATCGACGCCCGGACGCAGTTCGCCACCGGTAAGGCCGCCATGGCCTTCGCCGGCTGCTGGCAGGGCGGCGCGATGAAGAAGGACAACCCGGACATCGAGAAGGTCTGGGGTACGTTCCCGATCCCCGGCCCGGACGGCAAGCCGGCCCCGGCCTTCGCCGGCGGTTCCGACATCGCCCTCTGGAAGGACAGCAAGAAGCAGGACCTGGCCTGGGACTACCTGACCGTGCTGCTGAGCAAGCAGAAGGACCAGGAGTTCGCCAGCAGCCTCGGCTTCTTCCCGGTCTACAAGGACCTGGTGGGCGGCGCCAACTACGCCAACGACAAGGTGATGGCCGCCTGCGCCACCGCCATGCAGAACACCAAGCTGACCCCGCTCACCCCGAAGTGGGTCGAGGTCAGCCGGACCAAGACGGTGACCCAGGCGATGAACAGCTCGGTCATCAAGGGCCAGAAGACGGTCGAGAAGGCCACCGCCGACGCGGCCACCGAGATGGAAGGCATCTTGAACAGCAAGTGAGCTTACTGACCAAGAGCCCCGGCGAAGCCGCCGCGCGGGAGACCCCCGCGCGGCGGCGTCGCCGGGTGGACCGTCTCCCGTACCTGTTGCTTCTGCCCTGCCTGGCGATCATCGCGGTGCTGCTGCTCTGGCCCCTCGGCCAGGTCGTGATGATGTCCTTCTACAAGCTGGACAGCGTCCGGCAGCTACGGGGGGACCGCGAGTGGCCGTGGATCGGCCTGGGCAACTACGCCCAGATCCTCGGCGACCCGTTCTTCCGTACGGTGCTGCGCAACACCGTGCTCTTCGCCGCTGCCAACGTGGCGCTCACCATGATCCTCGGCACCCTGGTGGGGCTGCTGCTCAACCGGCTCGGTCGGAAGATGGCCACCTTCGTGGCCAGTTGCGTGATGCTGGCCTGGGCCACCCCGGCGCTGACCGGCACCATCGTCTGGAAGTGGATCTTCGACGACACCAGCGGCCTGGTCACCTGGCTGTTCAACAAGCTCCCGGACGGGTTGTCCAGCACGCTCTTCGGGCGCAGTGACTGGACCGGCTACGGCTGGTTCAACGACCCGCTGCTCTTCTTCGCGATCCTCACCCTGGTGGTGGTCTGGCACTCGTTCCCGTTCATCGCGGTGAGCGTGCTGGCCGGGCTGAAGAGCGTGCCGAGCGAGCTCCAGGAGGCCGCCCGCGTCGACGGCGCCGGACCGTGGCGGGTGTTCTGGTCGGTCACCTTCCCGATGCTGCGCCCGGTCTTCGGCATCCTGGTGGTGCTCTCCACCATCTGGGACTTCAAGGTCTTCACCCAGCAGTTCGTGCTGGCCGGCGGCACCCAGGACCGCTCGACCTTCATGCTCTCGATCTACTCGTACGCGGAGGCGTTCTCGCCCCCGCCCAAGTACGGTCTCGGGTCGGCGATCGCGGTCATCCTCACCCTGATCCTGCTCGTCGTCACCGCCCTGTACGTCCGCATGGTGCTCCGGCAGGAGGACGAGTCGTGAAGAAGGTCGCCCTCAACGCCGCCGGCCTGCTAGTCGCGCTCTTCGCGGCCTTCCCGGTCTACTGGATGGTCGCCACCTCGCTGAAGCCGAACCGGGAGATCTTCTCGGCCACGCCGCGCCCGGTGCCGGCGAAGCCGACCCTGGAGCACTACCGGGAGATCCTCACCGGGAACCTCATCCCGGGCGTGACCTTCGCCGACTTCTTCCTCAACAGCGCGCTGGTCGCGGTGGCGACCGTGCTGCTCAGCGGGCTGGTCGCGCTGCTCGCCGCGACCGCGGTGGCGCGGTTCCGGTTCCGGCTGCGCACCACGTTCCTGATCCTGCTGCTCGTGGTGCAGATGATCCCGCTGGAGGCGTTGGTCATCCCGCTGTTCCTGATGATCCAGCGGCTCGGGCTCTACAACACCCTGCCCAGCCTCATCCTGACCTACCTGGGCTTCTCCCTGCCGTTCGCGGTCTGGATGCTGCGCGGCTTCGTGGCCGCGGTGCCGAAGGAGCTGGAGGAGGCGGCGGCGATCGACGGGGCGAGCCGGGCCCAGACCTTCCGCAAGGTCCTCTTCCCGCTGGTCGCCCCCGGCCTGGTCGCCACCAGCATCTTCTCCTTCATCACCGCGTGGAACGAGCTGATCTTCGCGTTGACCTTCATCAGCGACCAGCACAAGTACACCCTGCCGGTCGCCATGACCTTCTTCTTCGGCCGCGACGACACCGCCTGGGGCTCGGTGATGGCCGCCTCCACGCTGTTCACCCTGCCGGTGATCGTGTTCTTCCTGCTGGTCCAGCGTCGGATGGTCTCCGGCCTGGTGGCCGGCGCGGTCAAGGGTTGATCGCCGGATGCCTCGGCCGCCGGGCCCGGCACTAGGCTGACCGCCATGACGGGCAGGTTGGCGGCGGTGAACCTCGGTGTGGTGACCGAGGCGGAGTGGGCGGGCGACCCGAGCGGCCGCAGCGGGATCGACAAGCGGCCGGCCGACGGCCCGGTGGCGGTCCGGTTCGCCGGCCTGGCCGGCGACTTCATCGGCGAACTGGCCCACCACGGCGGGCCCGACCAGGCCGTGTACGCGTACGCCGAGGAGGACGCCGGCTGGTGGGCCGCCGAGCTGGGCCGGTCGCTGCGGCCGGGCGCCTTCGGCGAGAACCTGACCACGTACGCGGTGGACGTCACCGGAGCGGTGATCGGTGAGCGCTGGGCGGTCGGCACCGCCCTGCTGGAGGTGACCAAGCCGCGTACCCCGTGCACCACGTTCGCCGGCTACTGGGGGAGGCCCGACCTGATCAAGCGGTTCACCGTGCGGGCCGCGCCCGGGGCGTACCTGCGGGTGCTGCGGGAGGGCGAGGTCGGCGCCGGCGACCCGGTCGAGGTGGTGGACCGCCCGGCGCACGGGGTCACCATCGGCCAGGTGTTCCGGGCCACCACCCGGGAGCCCGAGCTGCTGCCCGGCCTGCTCGACGTGCCGGAGCTGCCCGAGGCGATCCGGGAGAAGGTCCGCCGGCGGCTCGGCGTCACCCCCGCCTGAGCCGCCGCCCCGCGCCGTGGGCCCGGGTCAGGTCGCGGCGAAGACCTCCGCGCGCACCTGGGTCGCCGCGTCGCCGCCGCGCACCTTGTCCCAGGTGCCGTGCTCGGCGGTCCACTCCAGGCCGCCGAAGCGGACCCGCTTGACCCCGTGGTCGTCGGCGTGCGACACCAGCCAGTGGGCGTACCGCCAGCCGATCCGGCTGTCGGTGGCGGGGAGCGTGAAGTCGGTCAGGTCGGTCGGCGCGGCGAGCCCGGGCACCCCCCAGTCCAGGGCCAGGTTCTGCACCAGCGCGGTCACGGCGGCCGGGCCGCGCATCGTCGGCGTCGGCCCGACCGTGCAGGCCACCGCGCCGGTCGCGTCGCCGAGCAGCGCCCGGGTGAGGACCTCGGCCTCGTCCGCCCACTTCTGGTACGCCTCCGGGTAGGCCGACCGCTGCACCCGCTGGGCGGCCTCGGTCACCCGCATCTTCTGCCAGCCCTTGACCTTCTTCAGCGCCGCGTAGAACTTGTTCGCCGCGTAGCGCGGGTCGCGGATCTGCTGCGGGGTGCCCCACCCCTGGCTCGGGCGCTGCTGGAACAGCCCGAGCGAGTCCCGGTCGCCGTGCGCGATGTTGCGCAGGTGCGACTCCTGGTACGCGGTCGCCAGCGCCACCACCACGGCCCGCTCGGGCATCTGCCGCTGCACCCCGATGGCCGCGATGGTGGCCGCGCTGGCCATCTGGTCGGCGCCGAGCACGACCCGCCCGTCGGCCTGGACGGTGCAGGTGCGGCTGGCCATCGGCAGGCGGAGCGGCTGCCCGAACTGCTTGGCCACGAACCAGACGCCGAGCAGGGCCAGCACGCAGACCGCCACCCCGGCCGCCACGATCCCCACCCGAGTTCGCACCCGCACCTCCTGTCCCGACCGTCCGCAAGACTACGTGTCCGGATGGGCGGACCGGGTCGGCCGACCGGCTGTCTCCCGCAGAGTCACCGGCCGACCACGCCGCGCGCCCGACGGGGTCAGTCTCCGGTGGGCACCCAGGCGGCGGGTCGCTTTTCCCGAAACGCGAGGACGCCCTCCCGGCCCTCGTCGGAGAGGAAGTACCCGGTGGAGAGGGTGGCCAGCTCGGCGATCTCCGCGCGCAGGTCGGTGGCGGCCGGGCGGCACAGCAGCTCCTTGGTGCCGGCGAGCGCCTTCGGCGCGCCCTTCACCAGTGAGGCGCAGTAACCCGCCACCGCCGCGTCCAGGCCGTCGGCCGGCACCGCCGCGGTGACCAGGCCGATCTCGGCGGCCCGCCGACCGTCGAAGGTGTCGCCGGTCAGGTACAGCTCGGCGGCCGCCCGCGGGTGCAGCCGGGGCAGCACGGTCGCCGAGATCACCGCCGGGATCACCCCGATCCGTACCTCGGTGAAGGCGAACGTCGCCTCCTCCGCACAGATCGCCAGGTCGGCCGCCGCGATCAGGCCCAGGCCGCCGGCCCGCGCCGGCCCGGCCACCTTCGCCAGCACCGGCTTCGGGCACTCCCGGACCGCGACCAGCACGTCGCCCAGCATCCCGGCGGGCACCGTCCCGCTGGCGTACGCGGCGGCGGTCTCCTTCAGGTCCGCCCCGGAGCAGAAGACCGGCCCGGTGTGGTCCAGCACGATCACCCGGACCGCGTCGTCGGCGACCGCCGCGGCCAGCCCGGCCAGCAGTTCGGTCATCAGCGGGGTGGAGAGCGCGTTGCGGTTGTGCGGGCTGTCCAGGGTGAGGGTGGTCACCCCACGGGCCGTGGCGACCCGCACGAGAGCGTCCGGAGAGGTCATGCCGGGCACACTAGTGGCCATGCCCGGCGCTCTTCCAGAAGGCGAGGCCGTCCCGCGGGACGGCTCGCTGCCCGCTGCCGCCCGCCGTGCCGTCGGCGCGCGCGGCTTCGGCGTGTACGTGCACGTGCCGTTCTGCGCGAGCCGCTGCGGCTACTGCGACTTCAACACGTACACCGCCGCCGAGCTGGGCGGCGGGGCCAGCCGGGAGGCGTACGCCGACACGGTGCTGGCCGAGCTGGCGCTGGCCGGGCGGGTGCTCGGCGACACCCCGCCGCCCCGGGTGGACACCGTCTTCGTCGGCGGCGGCACGCCCACCCTGCTGCCGGCCGACGACCTGGCCCGGATCCTGGACGGCATCGACCGCACCTGGGGGCTGGCCGCCGACGTCGAGGTGACCACCGAGGCCAATCCGGAGTCGGTCACCCCGGAGTCGCTGAAGGCGCTGCGGGCGGCCGGCTACACCCGGATCTCGCTGGGCATGCAGTCCGCCGCGCCCGGGGTGCTGGCGATCCTCGACCGGCAGCACAGCGCCGGGCGGGCCACCGCCGCCGCGCTGGAGGCGCGGGACGCCGGGTTCGACCACGTGAACCTGGACCTGATCTACGGCACGCCGGGGGAGAGCGCGGAGGACTTCGCCGCCTCGCTGGACCGGGTGGTCGCGGCGGGCGTCGACCACGTCAGCGCGTACGCCCTGATCGTGGAGGACGGCACCCGGCTGGCCGCGCGGATGCGCCGGGGCGAGCTGCCGTACCCCTCCGACGACGTGGCGGCGGACCGTTACCTGGCCGCGGAGGCCGCCCTCGACGCGGCCGGCTTCGCCTGGTACGAGGTCTCCAACTGGGCCCGCTCCGAGGCGGCCCGGTGCCGGCACAACCTGCTCTACTGGACCGGTGCCGACTGGTGGGGCCTCGGCCCCGGGGCGCACAGCCACGTCGGCGGGGTGCGCTGGTGGAACGTCAAGCACCCCAGCACGTACGCGGAGCGCCTGGCGGCGGGGGAGTCCCCGGGCCTGGCCCGGGAGCTGCTCACCCCGGCGGAGGCGCACATGGAGGACGTGATGCTGCGGCTGCGGCTCGCCACCGGCCTGCCCTTGGACGTGTTGGACGCGGCGGGGCGGGCGGCGGCCGACCGCGCCCTCGCCGAGGGTCTGCTGGCGGCCGACCGGTACGCCGCGGGCCGGGCGGTGCTCACCCTGCGCGGCCGGCTGCTGGCCGACGCGGTGGTCCGCGATCTGCTGCCCTGACCGTGACCCGGCCGGCCCGGAGGCCGGCCGGGGCCGGGGTCACTTGATGAAGCTGGCCGACATCGGGTAGCGGTATGGCTGCCCCTCGTTGGCCCGCATGCCGGCGATGATCCCGAACAGGATCTGGATCACCACCACCGCGATGCTGGGCAGGAAGAGCAGGCACCAGCTCACGAAGAGCAGCACGAACGCGATGATCGACCAGAGGATCTGGAAGTTCAGCGCGGCCAGTGCGTGCGCCCGGACGGTCGGCGACTGCTGACCCCGGGCCAGGTAGGCGACGAGCGGGGCGACGAAACCCAGCGGGCCGAAGCTGATCAGCGCGCCGGCCGCGCCGCCGAAGTGGGCGACCAGGGCCCAGGTCTTGTCCTCGTTGTTGGCGTAGCCGGCGGGCGGACCGTACGAGCCGCCGGTCGGGTACCCGACACCCGGCGGGGGCTGGCCGCCCGGCGGGGGGTAGCCACCAGGGGGTGGGTAGCCGCCTGACGGCGGCTGGCCGCCGGAGGGCGGCGGATAGTCACCGGGCGGGGGATAGCCGCCCCCGCCCGGGGCCCCGGACAGTGGTGCGGTGGGAGGCTCGGCCGCCGGCGACGAGCCGTAGGGGGCCGACGGCGGGGTTGCCTCCGGCGGCTGGGCGCCGGGGTCCCCCGCTCCGGGAGGGCGAGGAGGTTCAGTCATGGACGACACGGTAGGTCCGGCGCGCAAGGGCGCACCAGAGCGACTCCGCCCGGGATGTCCGGCTGAACGGCTCTGGCGGGGTGTGCGGCGGGCCGCACCGGGGGGCCGTCGCTGATCATCGCGTCGGGGGGCACGCCGACGTAGACTGGCACTCGCTACAGTCGAGTGCCAGTCGGCATCAGGAGGTGGGGGAGATGGGTCTCGACGACCGCAAGCTCGCCGTGCTGCGCGCGATCGTCGAGGACTACGTCGCCACGCAGGAGCCGGTCGGCAGCAAGTCCCTGGTCGAGCGCCATCATCTGGGCGTCTCCCCGGCGACCGTGCGCAACGACATGGCCGTGCTGGAGGAGGAGGGCTACATCCGGCAGCCGCACACCAGTGCCGGCCGGGTGCCCACCGACCGTGGCTACCGGCTCTTCGTCGACCGGCTCTCCCGGGTCAAGCCGCTCAGCCCCGCCGAGCGCCGCGCCATCGAGCGCTTCCTGGTCGGCGCGGTCGACCTGGACGACGTGGTGCACCGCACGGTCCGGCTGCTGGCCCAGCTCACCCGCCAGGTCGCCGTCGTGCAGTACCCGAGCCTGGCCCGGTCCAAGGTGCGCCACCTGGAGCTGGTGCCGATCTCCACCACCCGGCTGATGGTGGTCATGATCGCCGACACCGGCCGGGTCGAGCAGCGGCTGGTGGAGCTGCCCGGTCCGGTGCCCGCCGACGACGTCATTGACCTGCGTCGCCTGGTCAACGAGAAGTTGGTCGGCAGCCGGCTGTCGGAGACGCCGCCGCTGGTCCAGGCGCTGGTCGACGAGGCCTCGCCGCGGCTGCGCCCGGCCATGGCGACGCTCTCCACCGTGCTGCTGGAGACGCTGGTCGAGCGGCACGAGGAGCGGATCGCGCTGGCCGGCACGGCCAACCTCACCCGGGGCGGCCTGCTCGACTTCCAGGGCTCGCTGCGGCCGATCCTCGAGGCGCTCGAGGAGGAGGTCGTGCTGCTCAAGCTGATCGGCGAGGCGGAGCCGAGCACCACCCGGGTGCTGATCGGCGACGAGAACGAGATCGACAACCTGCGCGCCGCCTCGGTGGTGAGCACCGGGTACGGCCCGGGCAGCACCATCGTGGGTGGGCTCGGGGTGCTCGGGCCGACCCGGATGGACTACCCCGGCACCATCGCCACGGTGCGCGCCGTGGCACGCTACGTGGGCGAACTGCTGGCCCAGAACTGACCAGTCAGGGCCGACGGCCGACCTGCGGCCGGCGCGGCGCAACGCGAGACGAAACACGAGGACACCGAACGCAGTGGCCAGGGACTACTACGGCATTCTCGGCGTCAGCCGGGACGCCTCCGACGACGAGATCAAGCGCGCCTACCGCAAGCTGGCGCGGCAGTTCCACCCGGACGTGAATCCGGACCCGGAGGCACAGGAGAAGTTCAAGGACATCAACGCCGCGTACGAGGTCCTCTCGGACGACCGGAAACGGCAGATCGTCGACCTGGGCGGCGACCCGCTCGCCCCGGGCGGCGGCGCCGGCCCGGGGGGTCCGGGGGGCGCCGGGCCGTTCGTCGGCTTCCAGGACATCATGGACGCGTTCTTCG
This sequence comes from Micromonospora solifontis, assembly GCF_003725545.1. Taxonomy (GTDB): domain Bacteria; phylum Actinomycetota; class Actinomycetes; order Mycobacteriales; family Micromonosporaceae; genus Micromonospora; species Micromonospora solifontis. The sequence continues at coordinate 51,611 of NZ_RJLN01000019.1, forward strand.
GCGGCGCGGCCGGCGGCTCGCGCGGGCCGCGGCCGCGTACCCGGCCGGGCGCCGACGCGATCCTGCGGCTGGAGCTGGACCTCAACGAGACCGCGTTCGGCGTCGAGGCGCCGATCACCGTGGACACGGCCGTGCTCTGCACCACCTGTTCCGGCGCCGGCACCGCGGCCGGCACCCACCTCGCCACCTGTGAGGCGTGCGGTGGCCGGGGCGAGGTGCAGTCGGTGCAGCGGACCTTCCTCGGCCAGGTGGTCTCCGCCCGGCCGTGCACGGTGTGCCAGGGCTACGGCACCACCATCCCGCACCCCTGCCCGACCTGCGCCGGCGACGGCCGGGTACGCACCCGCCGCTCGCTCACCGTCAAGATCCCGGCGGGCGTCGAGGACGGCATGCGGATCCGGCTGGCCCAGCAGGGCGAGGTGGGCCCGGGCGGCGGCACGGCCGGCGACCTCTACGTGGAGATCCACGAGCGCCCCCACGACGTCTACTCCCGCAAGGGCGACGACCTGCACTGCCGGGTCACCGTGCCGATGACCGCCGCGGCGCTGGGCACCCGGTTGACCATCAAGACGCTGGACAGCGAGGAGACGGTCGACGTCAAGGCCGGCACCCAGCCGGGCAGCACCCTGCGGCTGCGCGCCCGGGGCGTACCGCACCTGCGCGGCACCGGCCGGGGCGACCTCTACGTCCACCTGGACGTGCGTACCCCGACCAAGCTCGACGCCGACCAGGAGCGGATGCTGCGCGAGTTCGCCAAGACCCGGGGCGAGGAGGTCGCCGAGCTGACCAAGCAGGGCGGCTTCTTCTCCCGGATGCGCGACGCCTTCAACGGGCACGCCTGAGGTGTCGGCGCCGCTGTTCCTGGTCGAGGCGCTGCCCACCGGCGATCGGCTGACGCTGGACGGCCCGGAGGGGCACCACGCGGCCACGGTGCAGCGGCTGCGCGTCGGCGAGGAGCTGCTGCTCGCTGACGGCCGGGGCGGCACCGCCGCCGCCGTGGTCGACGCCGTCGGCAAGGGCACCCTCGACCTGCGGGTCACCTCCCGGGGGTACGTCGACGCGTCCGTCCCCCGGCTCGTGGTGGTGCAGGGCGTCGCCAAGGGCGACCGGGGTGAGCTGGCCGTGCAGGCGATGACCGAGGTCGGGGTGGACGAGATCGTCCCCTGGTCGGCGTCCCGCTCCGTTGTGCAGTGGCGCGGTGACCGGGGCGTACGGGCCCGGGAGAAGTGGGCGGCCACCGCCCGGGAGGCGGCCAAGCAGGCCCGCCGGGCGTGGCTGCCGGTGGTGGCCGGTACGCCCGACGAGTCCACGACCACCGTCGCGCGCCGGATCGCCGGGGCGGCCGCCGCCTTCGTGCTGCACGAGGAGGCCCAGGAGCGCCTGACCACCGCCGAGCTGCCGGAGACCGGCGAGATCGTGCTGGTGATCGGCCCCGAGGGCGGCATCGCCGACCGGGAGTTGAGCGCGTTCGCCGAGGCCGGAGCCCGCCCCGTCCGCCTCGGCCCCTCGGTCCTGCGCACCTCGACGGCCGGCGTGGCCGCCCTCAGCGTCCTCGCCACCCGCCTGTCCCGCTGGTGACCGGCCCGCGCCTCGCCCGGCCCTGAGCCCACCGCTCCCGCGCCGGGCAACCTCGCGGCTGGGCAGCAACTGCGCGCGGCCGGCCCCGTCCGGTGTGTGCGCCGTCAGCGTCCTGGTCCCCGCCGTGCCCGGCCTACTCCGGGGCTCGGCCCCGTCCGGTGTGCGCCGCCGGCGTCCTGGTCCCCGCCGCGCCCGGCCTACCCCGGCCCCGGCCCCGCACCGATGCCGTCGCCCCCGCTGGGCCCGCGTTCCGGGAGATGGAAGACCGAAGAGCGACATGTCTCGGAGACATAAACATGTCTCCGAGACATGTCGGTCTCAAGGAATGGTGGGGGTGACCGCGCCACGCCGAGCCGGGCCGCGCCGGGGACGAGCCGGGCCGCGCCGCCGGATGGCGCGGTGCCGTGCCGGATGGGACGTCGAGCGCCGGTTGGCGGTGCCGCCGGTAGGAAGGGTCAGCTGCGCAGGTAGGAGGCGCCGTTGAGGTCGACGATGGTGCCGGAGGCCCACTCGGCTTCGGGGCTGGCGAGCCAGTGGACGGCGGCGGCGATCTCCTCGGGGCGGGCCACCCGGTTGAACGGGGACTGGGCCCGGATCGCGTCGCCCCGCTCGCCGCTGAGGTGCGTGGTGGTCATGTCTGTCTCGACGAAGCCGGGCGCGACGGTCGCCACCGCGATGCCGTAGGGCGCCAGGGCGAGCGCAAGGGACTGCCCGAGCGCGTTCAGCCCTGCCTTGCTCGCCCCGTACGCGGGCTGCTCCGGCTCCCCCCGGAAGGCGCCCCGGGACGACACGTTGACGATCCGCCCGCCGCGTCCACGCATGTGCTGGGCGGCGCACCAGGTGACGTTGGCGGCCCCGGTCAGGTTGGTCTCCAGCACCAGCCGCCACTGCTCGCGCCACTGCTCGTAGGTGTTGCCGAAGACCGGGTGCGGGAGGTCCCGGGGTCCGTACACCCCGGCGTTGTTGACCAGGACGTCCAGGCCGCCGAGCCGGTCGGCGGCCTCGTCGACCATGGCGCGGACCCCCTCCGGATCGGCGAGGTCGGCGCGGACCACCACGTGCCCCTCGCCGGGCAGTTCCGCCCGCAGCGCCTCGGCCAGCCCAGCCGAGTCCCGGTGGTGGATCGCCACCCGGTCCCCGCCCGCCGCGAACGCCCGCGCCACCGCGCGCCCGATGCCGCGCGAGGCCCCCGTCACCAGTACCGCCCGAGAAGTCACGCGGCACATCATGCCGGACGGCGACCGGGGCACTTACCATGCCCCGATGGGAACCGACTGCCTGTTCTGCCGGATCGTCGCGGGCGAGATCCCGGCGACCATCGTGCGCGAGACCGCCACCACCCTCGCCTTCCGGGACATCGACCCCAAGGCGCCCGTCCACGTCCTGGTGATCCCCAAGGAGCACTACGCGGACGTCGCCACCCTCGCCGAGGCCGACCCGGGGCTGGCCGGCGAGGTGCTGGCCACGGCCGCCGTGGTGGCCGAGGAGGAGGGCCTGACCGGCGACGGATTCCGGCTGATGTTCAACACCGGACCGCACGCCGGCCAGGAGGTCTTCCACGCGCACGCGCATCTGCTCGGCGGCGCTCCGCTCGGTCCGATGCTGTGCCGCTGACGCCGTCCCTAGACTGCCCTCATGATCACGGTGCATGACCGGCTCGGCCGGATGGTGCGGCAGGCCCAGGCCGAGGGCCGGATCCCGGCGGTCTCGGTGGCCCTGCACCGGGCCGACCGGCCGCTCTGGACCTGCGCGGTCGGCGGGACCGGCAACGACACCCCGCTCGACGTCGAGACGGTGTTCCGGATCGGCTCGGTCACCAAGACCTTCACCTCCGTGCTGGTCATGCAGTGCCGGGACGACGGGCTGCTCGACCTGGACGACCCGATCGGCCGGCACCTCGACCTGCCGGCGCACGGCGAGCTGACCGTACGCCGGCTGCTGTCGCACACCGCGGGCCTGCAGCGCGAACCGCACGGCGACGTCTGGGACACCCTGCGCGCGCCCGACGTGACGGGGCTGCTCGCCGACCTGGCCCGGGTGGAGCGGGTGCTGCCGACCGGCCGGCGCTTCCACTACTCCAACCTCGGGCTGGCGCTCCTCGGCGAGCTGGCCGCCCGGCTGCGCGGCGGTACCTGGGCCGAGGTGCTGGCCGACCGGGTGCTCGCCCCCCTCGGGCTGACTGCCACCGGCCCGACGCCGGGCGAGCGGGCCGCGACCGGGTTCCTGGTCGACGCGTACTCCGACGAGGCGCGTCCGGAGCCGCCGGCCGACTTCGGCGCGGTGGCCCCGGCCGCGCAGCTCTGGAGCACCGCGACGGACATGGCCCGCTGGGCGGCCTTCCTGGCCGACCCGGCCGCGCTCGACCCGGCCGGCGCGGTGCTCGCCCCGGGCACCCTGGACGAGATGCGCTGGCCGCTCACCACCACCGACGAGACGCTCTGGGCGGCCGGCTTCGGGCTCGGGCTGATCCTGGTGCCGCAGCCGGGACGGGTGGTGCACGTGGGGCACGACGGGGCGATGCCCGGCTTCCTGGCCGCCGTCTACGGCCGCCGGGGCGGGGACGGCACGGCCGGCGCGATGGGTTGCGCGGTGCTCGGCTCCTCCGGCACCGGCACGGAGGTGTTCGAGCTCACGCACCGGCTGCTCGCCGCCGCCGCCGAGCACGACCCGGCCGAGATCGAGCCGTGGCGTCCCGGACCGCCCGCCCCCGAGCACCTGCGCGGCGTGCTGGGCCGCTGGTGGGGCGAGGGCTTCGAGTACGTCTTCTCCTGGCACGACGGGGCGCTGCGGGCCCGGGGCGCCGACGACCCGGCCGGCAAGCCGCCGGCGGTGTTCGCGCCGCTGCCGGACCGCCCGGACGTGTTCCGCACGGTGTCCGGCCGGGAGGCGGGCGAGCTGCTCCGGCTGACCCGGGACGAGCGCGGCGCGGTGGTCCGGATGCACTGGGCCACCTACCGGTTCAGCCGGCACCAGGAGACCTTCGACCGGTACGACTTCCGGACCGGCAGTTGATCTCCTACCGGCGGAAATGGGCGAGTTGCGGGCGGTGTTGGAACGATACGATGGATGTCACGACCGCCGCGCCAGCAGGGCCCGGCGCCGAGATCGAGAGCAGGTGGCGTAGGGCCCGACGGCCCGATCTATGACCGGCACCCCACCTCCCGGCCCGCCCCGGGTGCAGACCAGGATCACGGTCCCCGACCAGAAGATCATGGTGAACCTGCTCGGCGCGGGCGACGAGATCCTCCGCCTCGTCGAACGCTCGGTCAACAGTGACGTCCACGTGCGCGGCAACGAGATCACCATCACCGGTGCGCCCGCGGACAACGCCCTCGCCGAGCGTCTCTTCAGTGAGCTGCTCGAACTCATCGAGAAAGGCGAGACCCTGACCACTGACGCCGTCCGGCGTACCGTCGGCATGCTCGAGCAGGGCAGCGCCGAGCGGCCCGCCGAGGTCCTGACGCTCAACATCCTCTCCCGGCGCGGACGCACCATCCGTCCCAAGACGCTCGGTCAGAAGCGCTACGTCGACGCGATCGACGCGCACACGATCGTCTTCGGCATCGGCCCCGCCGGCACCGGCAAGACCTACCTGGCCATGGCGAAGGCCGTTCAGGCGCTCCAGGCCAAGCAGGTCAACCGGATCATCCTGACCCGGCCGGCGGTCGAGGCGGGGGAGCGGCTGGGCTTCCTGCCCGGCACCCTGAACGAGAAGATCGACCCCTACCTGCGGCCGCTCTACGACGCGCTGCACGACATGCTCGACCCGGAGTCGATCCCGAAGCTGATGGCCGCCGGCACCATTGAGGTGGCGCCCCTGGCATACATGCGGGGACGGGCGCAGCCGTATGACGCTCGGGTCCTGACGCCGGAGGGCTTCAAGCCGTTCGGGTCACTCCGGGTCGGTGACCTGGTGATCGGCTCGAACGGGACGCCGACCCCGGTGATCGGCATCTACCCGCAGGGGCCGAAGCAGACCTACCGGGTCACCACCCAGGACGGCGCGTCCACCGTCGCCTGCGGCGAGCACCTCTGGACGGTCGCCACGCCGGACGACAAGCGGCGCGGCCGCCGCCGCACCATCGAGACGCGGGACATGATCGGCAAGGAGTGGCGGGGCCACACCCGCCGGTACGAACTTCCGGTCGTGGCTCCCGTGCAGATGGAGTCGCAGGACGTTCCGCTCGACCCGTACGCGCTCGGTCTGCTCCTCGGGGACGGCTCGATCTCGTGCCGGACGACGCCGGCGTTCACCACCGCGGACCCGGAACTGGCCGTTGCGCTGGAGCAGGCGCTCCCCGATGTCGAACTCGTCGGTAAGAGTGACTACGACTACGTGCTGCGGCACGTCAGCGGTCACCGGGGCGGCGTGATCGTCGCCAATCCGGTGACGGCGGTGCTGCGCGAGCTGGAGCTGGCCGGGACGACCTCGGGCACCAAGTTCGTGCCCGAGGTCTACAAGACCAACAGCCTCGACGTCCGGCTGGCCGTGCTCCAAGGGCTGCTCGACACCGACGGCGGCCCGGTCACCCAGGCCGGGCGGACCTGCCGGGTGCAGTACTCGACGACGTCGCCGCGCCTGCGGGACGACGTGGTGTACCTGGTCCAGTCGCTCGGCGGGGTGGCCACCTGGCGGGTACGCGAGGCGGACGGGCGCAAGCCCGGCCTGGCCAACGGGCGTCCGGTTCCGTACCGGGCCGACTGCTACGTGGTGGAGATTCGGCTTCCTGCCGGAGTCCCGCCGTTCCGACTGGCCCGCAAACGTCGCCTGTACGACGAGCACGGCGGCGGCCGGCCCATGCGTTTCATCGACTCGATCATCCCGGCCGGGGTGCAGGAGACGATGTGCATCCAGGTCGCGGCGGAGGACTCGCTGTACGTGACCGATGACTTTCTGGTCACCCACAACACACTGAATGACGCGTTCATCATCCTGGACGAGGCGCAGAACACCACGCCCGAGCAGATGAAGATGTTCCTCACCCGGCTCGGCTTCGGTTCCAAGATCGTGGTCACCGGTGACGTCACCCAGGTGGACCTTCCCGGCGGGACGACCAGCGGCCTGCGGGTGGTCCGGGAGATCCTGAGCAACGTCGAGGACGTGCACTTCGCCCAGCTGTCCAGCTCCGACGTGGTCCGCCACAAGCTGGTGGGCGAGATCGTCGACGCGTACGCCCGCTGGGACGCCGAGCGGGAGAACCAGCAGGCGCAGAGCGTGCACGCCGTGCCGGGGCGGACCGCCCAGGGCGGCCGGGCCGGCCGGCGCCGCTAACCACCAGAGGAAGACAGTTGTCCATCGAGATCGCCAACGAGTCGGGTGTCGAGGTCGACACCGACGCCGTGCTCGCCGTCGCCCGGCACGCTCTCGACGAGATGGGGGTCAACCCCCTCGCCGAGCTCTCCGTCCTGCTGGTCGACATCGACTACATGTCGGAGCTGAACCACCGCTGGATGGGTGGCGACGGCCCGACCGACGTGCTCGCCTTCCCCATGGACGAGGGCAGCGTCGACCACGGCCCGGGGGAGAGCGGCCCGGCCGGCGGTGAGCCGGCCCTGCTCGGCGACATCGTGCTCTGCCCGGAGGTGGCGGCCAAGCAGGCGGCCACCGCCGGGCACTCGGCCGCCGACGAGCTGCACCTGCTCACCGTGCACGGCGTGCTGCACCTGCTCGGCTACGACCACGCCGAGCCCGAGGAGGAGCGGGAGATGTTCGGTCTCCAGGCCCGGCTGCTGGCCAGCTGGCGGTCGACCCGGACGAAGTGATGGCCACCCTGGCGGCCGGCGGCGCCCCCGCCGGCCTGCCCGATCTCCAGCTCATCGTCTTCGCGGCGGGGCTGGTGGTGCTGGCCGGGCTGATCGCGATGACCGAGGCGGCGCTGGCCGCCGTCTCCCCGGCCCGTGCCGCCGAGCTGGCCCGGGACGGTGCGCGTGGCGCGCGTACCCTCCAGGCGGTCGCCGGTGACGTGGTGCGCCACCTCAACCTGCTGCTCCTGCTCCGGCTGCTGGCCGAGCTGACCGCCACCACGCTGGTGGCGCTGGTGGCGGTGGACAGCTTCGGCGCCGGCTGGCGGGCCGCCCTGGTCACCGCGGGGGCGATGACCGTGGTCAGCTTCGTGGTGGTCGGCGTCGCACCGCGCACCATCGGCCGGCAGCACGCGTACGCGGTGGGCCGCGCGGTCGCCCCGCTGGTGCGCTGGCTGGGGCGGGCGCTCAATCCGCTCGCCTCGCTGCTGATCCTGATCGGCAACGCGGTCACCCCGGGCAAGGGCTTCCGCGAGGGCCCGTTCGCCAGCCAGGTGGAGCTGCGCGAGCTGGTCGACCTGGCCGAGCAGCGCGGGGTGGTGGAGCACGGCGAACGGCAGATGATCCATTCGGTCTTCGCGCTCGGCGACACCATCGCCCGTGAGGTGATGGTGCCGCGTACCGAGATGGTGTGGATAGAGGAACGCAAGAGCCTCGCTCAGGCGCTGGTGCTCTTCCTGCGCTCCGGCTTCTCCCGCATTCCGGTGATCGGTGACAGCGTGGACGACGTGCTCGGGGTGCTCTACCTCAAGGACCTGATCCGGCGTACGCAGGGCGGCGATCCGCGCACCGCGCAGCTGCCGGTGTCCGAGCTGATGCGGCCGGCGACCTTCGTGCCGGAGTCCAAGCCGGTCGACGACCTGCTCTCCGAGATGCAGGCCGCCCGCAACCACCTGGTCATCGTCGTCGACGAGTACGGCGGCACCGGCGGTCTGGTCACCATCGAGGACATCCTGGAGGAGATCGTCGGCGAGATCACCGACGAGTACGATGTCGAACGCCCGCCGGTCGAGCACCTGGCGGACGGGTCGGTCCGGGTGGCCGCCCGACTGCCGGTGGAGAATCTGGGCGAGCTGTTCGACACCGAGCTGCCCACCGACGAGGTGGAGACGGTCGGCGGCCTGCTGGCCCAGTCGCTCGGCCGGGTGCCGATCCCCGGCGCCGAGGCCGAGGTGGCCGGGCTCCGGCTGATCGCCGAGGGCACCACCGGCCGGCGCAACCGGATCGACACCGTGCTGGTGAGCCGGGCCGCGCCGACCCCCGACGGGGAGCACTCCGCCGGGTCCCGTGACAACCACACCAGAACCGAGGAGAGGCAGCCCGCCGATGCCTGAGTCTTCCGCCGTGCCGGCCGCCCGGCCCACCCCTGCCGACCCGGCCGAGCTGAGCGCCGAGGACGCCAAGCTGGTCGTGCTGGCCCGCGGCGCGCGGGGCCGGGTCGGCGCCGTGGAGGGCGCGGCGGTCCGCGACCAGGACGGCCGGACGTACGCGGCGGCCAGCGTGGCGCTGCCCTCGCTGACCCTGACCGCGTTGCAGCTCGCGGTCGCCTCGGCGGTGGCCGCCGGGGCCAGCCGGCTGGAGGCGGCGGTGGTGGTGACCGAGGCCTCGACGCTGGACGGCGCGGGGCACGCCGCCGTCCGGGATCTCGCCGCCGACGCGCCGATCCACGTGGCCGCGCCGGACGGCACCGTCCTCGGCACGGTGGTCGAGTGACCGGGGTCCACGACCCGGACCAGGCGCGTCCGTACCGTGCGGGTTTCGCCTGTTTCGTCGGGCGGCCGAACGCCGGCAAGTCGACGCTGACCAACGCCATCGTGGGCACCAAGATCGCGATCACCTCGAACAAGCCGCAGACCACCCGGCACGTCATCCGCGCGGTGCTGCACCGGCCGGACTCGCAGCTCGTCCTGGTCGACACCCCGGGGCTGCACCGGCCGCGCACGCTGCTCGGCGAGCGCCTCAACGACCTGGTCCGGGAGACCTGGAGCGAGGTCGACGTCATCGGTCTCTGCATCCCGGCGAACGAGCCGATCGGCCGGGGCGACCGGTTCATCACCGGCGAGCTGGCCAGCCTGAAGGCGACCGTGCTGGCCGTGGTCACCAAGACCGACCTGGTGGACCGGAAGCGGCTGGCCGAGCAGTTGCTCGCGGTGAGCGAGCTGGGCGAGTTCGCCGACGTGGTGCCGGTGAGCGCGGTCTCCGGGCACCAGGTGGACACCCTGGTCGACGTGATGACCGGATACCTGCCGGAGTCCCCGCAGCTCTATCCGGACGACATGCTCACCGACGACCCCGAGCAGGTGCTGGTCGCGGAGCTGATCCGGGAGGCGGCGCTGGAGGGGGTGCGGGACGAACTGCCGCACTCCATCGCCGTGGTGGTGGAGGAGATGATCCCGGAGGGCAACCTCACCAAGATCTATGCCGACGTGTACGTGGAGCGGCCCAGCCAGAAGGCGATCGTGATCGGTCACCGGGGGAGCCGGCTCAAGGCGGTGGGCACCACCGCGCGCCGGCAGATCGAGGAGTTGCTCGGCACCCGGATCTATCTCGACCTGCACGTCCGGGTCGCCAAGGACTGGCAGCGCGACCCGAAGCAGCTGCGCAAGCTCGGCTTCTGAGGCGCCACACCCGATCGCCGGCCCGGCACGTCCGGGCCGGCGATGCCGTTTCCGGAGCCTCCATCGGGGTGGCTCGGATCAGTCGACTTTGTGGGAAGTCTCACTTTTGACCCGGGGTCGTTGGTCGTTTCCGCGGCTCGGACCGGAGGGTAGGGAAACCTCGCCCCCGCCCCCGGACCCAGATGCATGCTGATGCGAAACCGATACCTGGACCTGCTCCGCTCCCTGGCCATCGTCCGAGTCGTCGTCTACCACGTCACCGGTCACGCCGCGCTCACCCTGGCGTTCCCCGCGATGTCGGTGATGTTCGCGCTCGCCGGCTCGCTGATGGCCGCGTCGCTGGACCGGACGGGGGTGCCCGCGGTGGCGCGCCGGCTGCGCCGCCTGCTGCCGTCGCTCTGGGTGCTGGCCGCGGTCTTCGTGCCGGCCATGCTGCTCACCGGCCTGCCCCTGACCCCGAAGGTGCTGCTCTGGCTCTTTCCGGTGAGCGACCCGCCGGCCAACTACTGGGGCGGGCTGGCCCTGAGCCCCATCTGGTACCTGCGCGACTACCTCTGGTTCGTGCTGGCCTCGCCGCTGGTCCTGGGGCTGTTCCGCCGCGCGCCGCTGCCCACCCTGCTCGCCCCGTACGCGCTGCTCGCCGCGATCGAGTTCGGCATCTTCCCGGACGCCCCGACGGTGCTGCGCGAGTTCGGCCTGTACTTCGGCGCCTGGCTGCTCGGCTTCGCCCACCACGACGGGCTGCTCCGCCGGCTGTCCGACCGGGTCCTCGTCCCCACCGCGCTCGTCCTCGGCGCCGCCGGACTGATGTGGATCTTCACCCACCTCGGCCCGCGCGGCTACGACCTGAACGACATCCACCTCGGCAACGCGCTCTGGTCGGCGGCGTTCATCCTGATCGCGATCGGCCGGGCCCCCGCCGAGGCGCCCTGGGTGGATCGCCACCCGCTGGTGAGCCGGGCGGTCACCGTGCTGAACCGGCGCGCGCTGACCGTCTACCTGTGGCACATGCCGTTCGTGGTGGCGCTCACCCCGCTGGTCGGCCTGGTCGGCTGGACGCCGCGTGACCCGCTCGGCCTCGCCGTCCGGGTGGTGCTGGTGTTCGCGCTGGTCGGGGTGGTCGCCCTGCTGGTGGGCGGGGTGGAGGACCTGGCGGCCCGGCGTACCCCGGAACTGGTCCCCGGCCGCTCCCGGCAGACCCTCGCCGACCGCGCCGCGACCGCCCCGACCAGCCCCGCCCCCGCGTCGACCGACCTGGTCCCGGCCGCCGCCCCGCGGGTTCCGGCGCCCCGCCGCCCCGCCGCCGACCGCAGCAGCCGAGGCGCCTGATTCACGGAAAGAGGGGCCATCGCGCGGCCCATAACCACTCTTTCCGTGAAACTGCGCGCAGGGGAGGGCGGCGCGCGCAGGGGAGGGCGGCGCGCGGGGTCAGCGGTGGCTGAGCGTGACGTTGCCGCTGGTGGCGGAGATGTCGAGCAGGAGGGTCGCGGTGGGGTCGTTCGGTACGCCGAGGTCGGTGTCGCCGGCGTCCGCGTGCGCCCGCACCCGGTACCGGTCGGCGGGCACGATCAGCTCGACGTCGCCGCTGCTGGCGCGCAACCGGGCCGAGGCCGGCCGGTCCAGCTCGACGGTGACGTTGCCCGAGGTGGCCTCCGCGTCCACCCCGGCGGCGAGCCGACGCCCGTCGATGTTGCCGGAGGAGGCGCGCAGCCGGACCGCGCCGGCCGCGTCGACCACCTCGATGTTGCCCGAGGTGGTCTCGGCGCGGACGTCGGCGCGCGCGCCGGACACGCTGATGTCGCCGGAGCGCAGCGTGAAGTCCACCGCGCCGACCTGGCTCAGCGTGACGTTCCCGGAGCTGGTCTCGCCGCGTACCGCCACGCCCTCGGGGGCGGTCACCTGGTAGGAGACGGTGCACCGGGGGCCGCAGTCGGTGTTCAGCACCAGCTCGTCGCCCCGGACCTCGTACCGGGTGTCGGGCTGGCCGCCCTGGTAGCGGACCACCCGCTTGATCCGTACCTGCCCGGCCGGCCCGGTGGCGTCGACCGTCACGTCGCCGGCGCCGCCGGTCGGCACGGTGATCCGGGTGATCTTCACGGCCTCGGTGTCGTCGTAGTCGAGCCGGCGGAACGAGAGGGTGTCACACCCGGCGAGCAGGATCAGGGTGGTGGCCGCGGCGGCGGCCACGGCGGTCCGGTGCAGAGCCATGCCGAGACGCTACGGCCGGGCCTCGGCTCCGCACATCCGGGTCCGACCGCCGATCCACCCCGAACCGACCCTGAGATCGCACCCCGAGGGAGAATGGCCGGATGGCCGGGTACCGCCGACAGCTCTACCGCGACGACGCGGTGGTGCTGCGCGTGCAGAAGCTGGGCGAGTCCGACCGGATCATCACCCTGCTCACCCGCCGGCACGGCCGGCTGCGCGCGGTGGCCCGCGGCGTCCGCCGCACCACCAGCAGGTTCGGCGCCCGGCTGGAGCCGTTCGGGCACGTCGACCTCCAACTCGCCGGTGACCCCAAGGGAAACCAGGGCAGCCCGCTGCACACCATCAGCCAGGTCGAGGGGATCGACCTGTACGGCAAGCGGTTCCTCGGCGACTACCCCCGCTACACGGCGGCCAGCGCCATCGCCGAGACGGCGGAGCGGCTCACCCCGGTGGAGCGGGAGCCGTCCCTGCGGCTGTTCCAGCTCACCCTCGGCGCACTGAAGTCCCTCGCGCGCGGCGAGCACGCCACCACCCTGGTGCTCGACGCGTACCTGCTGCGCGGGATGGCCTTCGCCGGCTGGGCGCCGGCGCTGACCGCGTGCGCGGTGTGCGGCACCCCGGGCCGGCACCGGGCGTTCTCCGTGCCGGCCGGGGGCGCGGTCTGCCCGGACTGCCGACCGCCCGGCGCCGCCCACCCCGCTCCGGCCACCATCGACCTGATGTCCGCGCTGACCACCGGCGACTGGGCGTACGCCGACGCCACCGAGACCGGCGTACGCCGGGAGTGCAGCGGCCTGGTCGCGGCGCACCTCCAGTGGCACCTGGAACGCGCGCTACGCTCGCTGCCGCTGGTCGACCGGGGTGCCCCGGCGTCCGGCACGGTCCCACCGCCGGCATCCGGACGCGGACCGGGGCCGGTGAGTGCGAACAGGGAGAAGACCGAGTGATCCGATCGACGAGGGCCGGCCGGCGTACGCCGGTGCCACCGACTCCGCACCCGTCGGGTGCCCGGCCGCCGGCCCTGCCGGCCGAGGCGCTGCCCAGGCACATCGCCGTGGTGATGGACGGCAACGGCCGCTGGGCCAAGGAGCGCGGCCTGCCCCGCACCAAGGGTCACGAGCAGGGCGAGTACAGCCTCTTCGACACCATCGAGGGCGCCATCGAGCTGGGCATCCCCTACCTGTCGGCGTACGCCTTCTCCACCGAGAACTGGCGGCGCTCCCCGGACGAGGTCCGCTTCCTGATGGGCTTCAACCGGGATGTCATCCGCCGCCGCCGGGACCAGCTCGTCGACCTCGGTGTCCGGGTGGTCTGGTCCGGCCGGGCCGGCCGGCTGTGGAAGAGCGTGATCTCCGAGCTGCAGACCGCCGAGGAGATGTCCCGCGGCAACTCGACGCTGACGCTGCAGTTCTGCGTCAACTACGGCGGCCAGGCGGAGATCGCCGACGCGACCGCCGCGATCGCCCGCGACGTGGCCGCCGGCCGGCTCGACCCGGGCAAGGTCAACGAGAAGACGATCCAGAAATACCTCTACCACCCGGAGGTCCCCGAGGTGGACCTCTTCCTGCGCCCCTCTGGCGAGCAGCGCACCTCCAACTTCCTGCTCTGGCAGAGCGCGTACGCCGAGCTGGTCTTCCTCGACACCCTCTGGCCGGACTTCGACCGCCGCCACCTCTGGTACGCCTGCGAGCTCTACGCCCAGCGGGACCGGCGCTTCGGCGGCGCGCTGCCCAACCCGGTGGCACCGGGAGTCTGAGGTCACGCTTACCGCCGCGACGTGCTGGGTACCAATCCGGACAGCAGCCAACGCGGAGGTGAACCACATGATTCAGAAGCGGATCGCGCAGTGGGCGGTCATGGCGGTCGCCGTGCCGGTGGCGGCGGCCGGGGCGCGCCGACTCAGCCACTCCCTGGAGGCTCGGCGCGGCCCGACCGGGGTCAGTCGACTGCTCGCCAAGGGCGCGGACATGCTCCGGCCGCAGAAGGCCAAGCGTCGCCGTCGGTTCTTCTGACGTCGGCGGCCCGCCGCGGCGTCGCGGCGGGCGTTCGTTGGGCGCCCCGCATCCGGCTTTCCCGGCCGGCGGCGGGGCGCCCGCGCGTACGATCGGCCCAGGGCGCGCCGCCGGGACGCGTCCGCCACGGGGGTGGAGATGCGGGAGCTCCGGTACAAAATGATCATGGCGCTGAACGCCGCCGACCTGGGCAGCCCGATCTGCGAACAGGTCGCCGAGATCTGCGCGGAGATCGCGGAGCAGCACTGCGCCGAGCTCGGCCACTCGCCCGCCGTCCGGTCCGGGGAGATCGCCGAACTGGCGACCGGCGAGCCGGCGCTGACCTGGGCCCCCACCGAGACCGGGCAGCGTGCCTGGTGACGGCGCTCGCGCCGGCCCCGAGCGTCGACGTCCGCCGGGCCGCCGATCGGTTCCTCACCCGGCTGTCCTGGCTCGACTCGAAGCACTCGTTCTCGTTCTCGCGGCACTACGACCCCGCCAACACGCACCACGGTCTGCTGCTGGTGAACAACGACGACGTGGTCCACCCGGGCACCGGCTTCGAGACCCACCCGCATCAGGACATGGAGATCGTGACCTGGGTGCTGCGCGGCTCGCTGGTGCACCAGGACTCCACCGGCCACTCCGGCGTCATCTACCCGGGGCTGGCCCAGCGGATGAGCGCCGGCACCGGCATCCTGCACTCGGAAAAGAACGACTCCTGGCGGCTGGAGGGCACCGCTCCGCACCGCGACCCGGTCCACTTCGTCCAGATGTGGGTGCTCCCCGACGAGGAGGGGATCGACCCCGGTTACGAGCAGTTGGAGATCGGCGACGAGCTGCTCCGGGGTGGCCTGGTGCCGGTCGCCTCCGGCATGGACCGCTACGACGGAGCCTCGGCCATCCGGATCCGCAACCGCTCCGCCACCCTGCACGCCGCCCGGCTCGCCCCGGGCGACGAGGTGATCCTTCCCGACGCGCCCTTCCTGCACCTCTACGTGCCCGCCGGGGCGGTGAACCTGGAGGGCTCCGGACACCTCGGCGAGGGCGACGCCGCCCGGATCACCATGGGTGGTGGCCACCGGGTAGCCGCCGCCGAGCCGGCCGAGATCCTGGTCTGGGAGATGCACGCCACCCTCGCCTGAGGGTCAGGCCTCCACTTCGGAGCGGTCGCCCGCCCAGCGGGTGTGGAACGAGCCGTCCCGGTCCACCCGGTGGTAGGTGTGTGCCCCGAAATCGTCCCGCAGGCCCTGGATCAGCGCGGCCGGCAGCCGCTCGGCGCGGAGCGCGTCGAAGTAGGCCAGCGACGACGAGAAGGCCGGGGTCGGCACGCCCGCCCGGGCCGCGTCGGCCACCACCCGCCGCCAGCCCGGCACCCCGGCGTTGACCCGGTCGGCGAACCACGGGGCCACCAGCAGCGTGGCCAGCTCCGGCTCGGCGTCGTACGCCTCCCTGATCCGGTCCAGGAAGCGGGCCCGGATGATGCAGCCGCCCCGCCAGATGGTGGCGGTGCCGCCCAGGTCGATGTCCCAGTCGTACTCCCGGCTGCCGGCGCGGATGTGGTCGAAACCCTGCGCGTACGCGACGATCTTGCTGGCCAGCAGCGCGCGCCGGACGTCCTCGACGAAGGTCTCCCGGTCGTCCACCTGCCACTTCTCGCCCGCGTCGGGAAAGGCCCGGCGGGCGGCGGCGCGCTGGTCGGCGTGCCCGGACAGGGACCGGGCGAAGGTGGCCTCGGCGATGCCGGTGATCGGGATGCCCAGGTCCAGGGCGCTCTGCACGGTCCAGCGGCCGGTGCCCTTCTGCTCGGCCTGGTCGAGCACGATGTCGACGAAGGGCCGGCCGGTGGCCGCGTCGGTGTGCCCGAGCACGTCGGCGGTGATCTCGATGAGGAAGGACTCCAGCTCGCCGCCGTTCCACTCCCGGAAGATCTCCGCGATCTCCGCGGGGCTCGCCGACAGGCCGGCCCGCAGCAGGTCGTACGCCTCGGCGATGAGCTGCATGTCGGCGTACTCGATGCCGTTGTGGACCATCTTCACGAAGTGCCCGGCGCCGTCCGGACCGATGTGCCGGCAGCACGGGACGCCGTCGACCTGGGCGGCGATCTTCTCGAAGATCGGGCCGAGCTTCCGGTAGGACTCGACGGAGCCGCCCGGCATGATGCTCGGGCCGCGCAGCGCGCCCTCCTCGCCGCCGGAGACACCGGTGCCGACGAAGTGCAGCCCGTGGCCGCGCAACGCCTCCTCCCGGCGGCGGGTGTCGGCGAAGTGCGCGTTGCCGCAGTCGACCACGATGTCCCCCTCCTCCAGCAGGGGGACCAGCTCGTCGATCACCGCGTCGGTGGGGGCGCCCGCCTTCACCATCACGATCACCGCGCGGGGGCGTTCCAGCGAGGCGACGAAGTCCGCGAGGGACTCCGAGGGCACGAACGAGCCCTCGTCGCCGTGCTCCGCGATCAGGCTGCGGGTGCGCTGCGGCGAGCGGTTGTGCACCGCCACGGTGAACCCGTTGCGGGCCAGGTTCCGGGCCAGGTTGCGGCCCATCACCGCCAGACCGGTGACCCCGATCTGCGCCGTCGCCTGCTGTGCCATGCGTACCGCCACCCTTCGTCTCCGGTGCCCGTCCTGCGACCGTATCGCGGCGGGCGCGGGCCCGGGCCGGGTCGTCGACGCCGGGTGACGGCGCGGTGGCGGTCCGTCTCAGCCCTCGGCGAGGCGGGCCTCGACGTGGGCCACCTTCGCGGTTATCGCGTCGGCGACCAGGTCGCCCACGGACTCACCCACGCCGAGCGGGGTGATCGAGAACGCGATCAGCATGCCGTCGATCGTGCCAGTAATTCGGGTGCGCGGCGGGCGGGCGACGGCTTAGCCTGCTGGCATGCGTAACTGACGCCCTTCCGTCGAGCCCGGTCCACCGCTGTACGCCGTGGATCCGTCCCGCTCCGGGCGTCCGCATCCTCCCCGCCGCCGTCAGTCGCGGTGTCTGTCGTGGTCGGACCCACCGGAGCTCGCCCGCTCGCCGCGCCGGCTCCGGCGCGCCGACAGTCAGGAGGTTCGGGTATGCCCGCCAAGCGCAGTCCGAAGAAATCCCGCAAGCCGTCGCCGTCCCTGGCGGACGTGACCCCGACGGATCTCGAGGCGCTGACCGTGGCGCCGGTCGTCGGCCCCGTGGCGCTGCCGGCGCTGGCCGGCGCCACGCCACCCGCGCCGCCGAAGGCCGGTCCGCCGGCCGGACCCGACGCTCGCCTCGCCGGGCGCAGCCAGCGCGCCGGCCGGACTCGGTTCTACGCCTTCCGGCGCAGCTGACCGCGGCTGGACCCGGGGGCGTACGCCGTCGATCCGGCGTCGCCCGGCGTGCCGCCCGTGGGCTGGACCGCCCGGTGGTTCGGCTCCGGTCCGGGGCGGCGGCGCCCCGGTGTTGAGCGACATGTCTCTGCGACATCTTCATGTCGCAGAGACATGTCGCTTCCGGGGACGGGACGACCCCGCCACCGGAAAGGGCCCGGCACGGCGACCCCGGCACACCGGCACCGGTACGCCCGGTGCCCGTGGCCCCACCCCGGGCGGTGCGGGTCAGCCGATCAGGGGGCGGAAGGTGCCGAGCACGACGCTGACCGCCAGCGCCGCGCCGGCCAGCGCCGTGGCGCCGAGGATCAGCAGCCCGTCCGCGGCGGTGAAGCGCTGCCGCCGGGCGACGGTACGCGGGGTGCCCGCGTCGAACCCTCGGGCGTCCATCGCCACCGCGAGCCGGGTGCCCCGCCGGATCGCGCCGACCAGCAGGGCGAACGCCGTGGAGACGAAGAGCCGCAGCCGGGCCACCGGGTTGCGCCCGGCGTCCACGCCCCGGGCCCGCCGGGCCATGCTGATCATCCGCCACTCCTGTTCCAGCAGCGGCACCAGCCGGAACGCCGCGAGCGCGCCGATGGCGAACCGGGCCGGTGCCTTCGCGTTCTGGATCAGCGCGTCGGCCAGGTCGGTGGCGTCGGTGGTGGCGAAGACGATGATTCCGGGCAGCGCCACCGCGAGCATGCGCAGCACCAGTCCCAGCGCGGTGACCAGGACCCCCTGGGTGACCAGCACCGGCCCGGCCTCGACCAGCACCGGCCCGGACCGGTCCGCGGCGAACAGCACCAGGGTGACCAGGATGCCGCCGGCGCTCGCCAGCAGCGGCCAGGCCCGCCGGGCCAGCACGCCGTAGCGGACGCCGAACAGCGGCAGCACCGCCAGTTCGACCGCGATGGCGATCGCCGGGGCCACCGGGTCCAGCGTGGCGATCAGGATGAACGAGAAGACCAGCGCGGCGGCCAGCTTCGCCACCGGGTTGCGGCGGGCCAGCGGCGCGCCCGGCACGGCGACCGGTTCGACGTTGATCATGCCCGCTCCAGGGTGACGGTGCGATCCGCCAGCGCCGCCACGAAGTCCGGGTCGTGGGTGACCGTGACGACGCCGTGGCCGGCGTCGCGCAGCTCGGCGAAGAGGTCGACCAGCTCCCGCCAGGTCCGCCGGTCCTGGCCGAAGGTGGGCTCGTCGCAGATGATCAGGCGGGGCGCGGTGGCCAGGGCGGTCGCCACGCTCAGCCGCCGCGCCTCCCCGCCGGAGAGGGTGTACGGGTTGGCACCGGCCAGCCTCGCCAGGCCCAGCCGGTCCAGCAGGCCGTCCACGGTGGCCCGGACCGCCGCCTCGTCCTGTCCGGTGCGGCGCGGCCCGAGCGCCAGCTCGTCGCGGACCGTACCGGTGACGAACTGGTGCTCCGGGTCCTGGAAGACCGAGCCGATCCGCCGGGCCAGGGCGGGCGCCCGCCAGCGGTGCGGAGGAGTACGGGCGTCCCGGCCGGCCAGGGCGGCCGTGGCGGTGGCCGCGCCGATGCCGGGGCGGAGCAGGCCGCCGAGGAGCAGGGCCAGGGTGGACTTGCCCGCGCCGTTCGGGCCGAGCACGGCGAGCGCCTCGCCGGCGCGTACCTGAAGATCGGTGGGGGCCAGCCGGGGCGGCAGGCCGAGCCGGTCGGCGGCGAGCAACGCCTCGCCGGGCGGCGCGGTGGCGTGCCGGGGTGGCACGGTGTGGCCGGGCACCCAGACGCCGGCGGCGGCGAGGGCCTCGCCGTGCGCGGCGAAGACCGCCTCGGGCGACCCGTCGGCCCGCACCCCGCCGCCGGGCTCCAGCACCACCACCCGGTCGACCAGTGGCAACGCCTCGGCGACCCGGTGCTCGACCAGGATCAGCGTGGTGTCGGCGTCGAGGGCGTCGGCGACGGCCCGCCGGACCAGGGTGGCGCCGGCCGGGTCGAGGTTGGCGGTCGGCTCGTCGAGCAGCAGCAGCCCCGGGCGCAGGGCGAGCGCCCCGGCCAGGGCGAGGCGCTGCTGTTCGCCGCCGGAGAGCGCGGCGGTCGGCCGGTCCCGGCCGTACGGGAAGCCGACCCGGCGCAGCGCCTCGTCCACCCGGGGCCAGATCTCCTCGGCCGGTACGCCCCGGTTCTCCAGCCCGAACGCGACGTCGTCGCCGGCGCGGGCCATCACCAGCTGGGTCTCCGGATCCTGGAAGACGACGCCGACCCGTTCCCGGGCCTTGCGCGGGTCGAGCCCGTCGATCTCGACGGTGCCCTCCTGCTCGCCGGAGTCCTCCGGCAGCAGCCCGGCCAGTGCCGCCAGCAGCGTGCTCTTCCCCGCCCCCGACGGCCCGAGCAGCAACACCCGCTCGCCCCGGTCGATGCGCAGGTCCACCCCCCGCACCGCCCACGCCTTCCGCCCGGCGTGCCGCCACCCGAACCCCCGCACCCCCACCGCACTCACCACCCCACCCCCTTCCATCCGGTGATCATGAAGTTGGCGGCAGTTCTGAAGATCCACATCGCCGCCAACTTCATGATCGACACGATGGGGTGGGTGGGGGGTCAGATTGGGGCGCGGTCGCGGGCGGCGGGGAAGCGGTCGAGGGCGCCGGTGTTGGCGAGGGCGCGGGTGAGGGCCACGCTGCCGAGGCCGGCCACCACCAGCGAGCTGGCGGCGGTGAGCAGGATGTAGGGGAGGCGGAAGCTGCCCCACGCGGTGCCCGGGTACCAGACGAAGACGTCGTAGATCGAGGCGGCGAGCCCGGCCAGCGTCGCGGCCAGCAGCGCCACCGGCAGCCGGTAGGTCCGGTAGGCGAAGAGCGCGAAGGCCAGCTCGCCGGCGGCCGCCTCCAGCGGACCCTGCACCACGATCGTCCAGCCCCAGCTGGTGCCCAGCGCCACGGAGACCAGCGCGGCGAAGGTGAGCGTGTAGAACGCGGCACCGGGCTTCCGGACGACCAGCGCGCCCAGCACGGCCGGCACCAGCCAGACGCCGTACAGGACGGCCCGGCCGGGCAGCGGGATGGCGTCCGCCGGCCCGTTCCACAGCAGGCCCCAGGCCCAGAAGATGACGCCGAACGCCACCCCGAGCACCGAGGCGATGACGATGTCGATGGTGCGCCACCGGTTGTTGTTGTCCATGGTTGCTCCCAGTCCAGACGAGGAACCAGGAGAAGACGCACGCCGCGCCCGGAGTCACCGGACGGCGGCGCGGCTGGAGGTCGACCGAACTCCCTGCGCTGGCATTACCCAGATCAGGTACGGAGGGTCTGCGGGCACCGGCCCGCACTCTCAGCGCTGTGCGCTCCCCTGTCGGATGTGAAGTTGTCTCGGCAGACGCTAGCACCAGGTGGCGGCCCTGGTCACCCGGCACCCGCTCCGCCGGCCCCACTGCCCGCCGCCCCCGCTGGGTAGGCTGCCGATCATGCGGGTCGACGCGCGAGGTCTCACGTTCGAGGTACGCACCGGCGGCCCCGAGGACGGCGAACCCGTCCTGCTGCTGCACGGCTTCCCACAGCACGGCGGCGAGTTCGACGAGGTGGTGTCCCTGCTGCACGCCGCCGGCCTGCGCACCTACGCACCCGACCAGCGCGGCTACTCGCCGGGTGCCCGGCCGGCGGCGGTCGAGGCGTACCGGATCCCGGAGCTGGTGGCCGACGCGGTCGCGCTGCTGGACGCGCTCGGGGTGACCGCCGCCCACCTGGTCGGCCACGACTGGGGCGCGATCGTGGCGTGGGGGCTCGCCGCGGCGCACCCCGAGCGGGTACGCACGCTGACCGCGGTGTCGGTGCCGCACCCGGCGGCGATGGGCCACGCGCTGGCCACCGACCCGCAGCAGAAGGCCCGCTCCTCCTACATCGCGCTGTTCCGCAGGCCCGGCAAGGCGGAGAAGGTGCTGCTGGCGTTCCGCGCGGCGGCCCTGCGCCGGATGCTCGGCGGGGTCGGCGACCCGCGCCGGGTGGCCCGCTACGCCGACCCGATGCGCGAGCCCGGCGCGCTGACCGCCGCCCTGAACTGGTACCGCGCCATGACCGGGGCGGACATGAAGGCGGTCGGGCCGGTGGCGGTGCCCACCACGTTCGTCTGGAGCGACAAGGACATCGCGATCGGCCGGACCGCCGCCGAGGCCTGCGCCCGGCACGTGACCGGCGACTACCGCTTCCGCACCCTCACCGGCGTCACGCACTGGATCCCCGACGAGGCGCCCGCGCCGCTGGCCGAGGCGATCCTCGCCCGGGTCGGCCGATGACCGCGGCCGCCGCGCCGGCCCGGCCGCACACCCGCGCGTCGCTCGCCGCCCAGCTCCGCACCCTCGGCGTACGCCCCGGCGGGACGGTGCTGGTGCACGCCGGCCTGCGCGCGCTCGGGTTCCTGTGCGGCGGGCCGGAGGCGGTGCTGCTCGCCCTGCGCGACGTGCTCGGGCCGGCGGGCACGGTGGTGGTGCCCACCCACACCCCGGAGAACAGCGACCCGGCGGGCTGGAGCAACCCGCCGGTGCCGCCGGACTGGTGGCCGGTCATCCGGGCCGAGCTGCCCGGCTTCGACCCGGCGGTCACCCCGAGCCGGTTCATGGGGGCGTTCGCGGAGCTGGTCCGCACCTGGCCGGGGAGCCGGCGCAGCGACCACCCGCACGTCTCGTTCGCCGCGCTCGGGCCGGCCGCCGAGCGGATCGTCGCCCCCCACCCGCTCGCCGACATGCTCGGCGAGCGTTCCCCGCTGGGCCGCCTCTACGACCTCGACGCCGACGTGCTGCTGCTCGGCGTCGACCACGGCCGCAACACCACGCTGCACCTGGCCGAGTACCGGCAACCCGCGCCGCCCCGGCTGCGCCACGGCGCGGCCGTGCTCACCGCCGACGGCGGCCGGGAGTGGGTGTGGTGGGACGACGTGGACCTGGACGAGAGCGACTTCGCCCGGCTCGGCGCCGACCTGGAGGCGACCGGCGTGGTGCGGCTCGGGTCGGTCGGGGACGGCACGGGCCGGTTGATGAGGCAGCGGGCGGCGGTCGACTTCGCAATGGACTGGCTGGCCCGCAACCGACGGACGGAGGAGTGATGACGGTGAGTGCCGAGGCGTACCTGGCGGTGGTGACCGAGACGATCGCCCGGGTGGCCGCCGCGCAACGGGAGAACGTGGGCCGGACGGCCGACCTGATCGCCGAGTCACTGCGCGCCGACGGGGTGGTGCACGCGTTCGGCACCGGGCACTCGGAGGCCCTGGCCATGGAGATCGCCGGCCGGGCCGGCGGGCTGGTGCCGACCAACCGGATCGCGCTGCGCGACCTGGTCCTCTACGGCGGCGAGCCGGCCGACGTGCTCGGCCCGAAGCTGGAACGCGAGCCGGCGGTGGCCCACCGCCTCTTCGAGCTGGCCCCGGTCCGCCCGCGGGACGTCTTCGTGCTCGCCTCCAACTCCGGGGTGAACGGCGCGATGGTGGAGTTCGCCGCCATCGTCAAGGAGCGCGGGCACCCCCTGGTCGCGATCACCTCGGCGGAACACTCCGCCCGGATGACCTCGCGCCACCCGTCCGGGCGCAAGCTGGCCGACTTCGCCGACGTGGTGCTCGACAACGGTGCCCCGTACGGCGACGCCACCCTGCCGCTGCCCGGCGGCGGCGCGGTCGGCGCGGTCTCCTCGATCACCGCCGCGCTGCTGGCCCAGCAGATCGTGGCGGAGGTGGTGGCCCGGCTGCTGGCGGCGGGGGAGCGGCCTCCGGTCTACCTGTCGGCCAACATCACCGGCGGCGACGAGCACAACGCCGAGCTGGAGGCCCGGTACGCCGGCCGGATCCGCCGGGGAGCCTGAGCGGGTTTCCCGACCGCCCCGACCGGGCACTGGCGGTGCTGCCGGCGGAGTTCGCTCCGCCGGCAGCACCGTCTGCTGCGGAGGTAGTGTGTGTCCAAGGAATCCGAGAAGCAGCGCTGGCAGCGCAACTTCGCCGATCTGCTGCAGGAGTTGCGGGTCGCGCAGACCGGCGTGCAGATCCTCTTCGCATTCCTGCTCACCCTGCCGTTCAGCAGCGGTTTCACCCGGACCAGCGGGTTCCAGAAGGACGTCTACATCGTCAGCCTGCTGGCCGCCGCCGCGTCGGCCGCGATGATCATCTCGCCGGTGGCCTTTCACCGCGCGCTGTTCCGGCAGGGACGGAAGCCGGAGCTGGTCCGGTTCGCCCACCGGATGGCCACCGGGGGACTCGCCTTCATGCTGATCTCCATGGTCAGCGCGGTGCTGCTGGTCACCGACTACGTGCTGAACCGGGAGGTCGCCCTGATCCTCAGCGGGGCCACGGCGCTGTGGTTCCTGACCTTCTGGGCGTTCCTGCCGTTCGCCCGCCGCAGCTGGGGCGAGGACGACATCGACGACGATGACGACGACCCGGACGTGCTGCCCGGCGACTGACCTGCCACGGTCTGCCACGGCCTGCGCCAAATCGGACGTGCATCCGAGGCTACCCCTGGGTAACACCCGGGGGTAGCGTCGTTTTCGTCGAGCACGTCGACGCAGCCGGACCGAGGTCCCCAGGAGGCAGCCGTGACCACGACACAGAACAGCCGACCCGATCCCACGGACGCCGGCGGCCCCACCGGCCGGGTGGCCTCGAAGGACGACCCTGGCCCGCCGGCCGGCAGCGCCGCCGCGATCGGCGAGGCGGGCGGGGCGGGTCCGCTGCCCACCGAGGCCGGCCAGGTCTCCGAGAAGGAGGCCCGCCAGGTCGCCGAGGCGGCCCGCGAGGCGACCTGGGACCGGCCCAGCTTCGGCAAGGAACTCTTCCTCGGCCGGTTCCGCCTCGACCTGATCGACCCGTGGCCGCGTTCCGACCCGGACGACGTCGCCCGGGCCGAGGAGTTCCTCGCCGCGTTCGGGGCCTACCTCGACTCCGACGTGGACGGTGCGGCGATCGAGCGGGACGCCCGCATCCCCGACGAGGTCTTCCACGGGCTGGCCCGGCTGGGCGCCTTCGGCATGAAGATCGACCGCAAGTACGGCGGCCTCGGGCTGAGCAACCTGCACTACTGCCGGGCGCTGATGCGGGCCGGCTCGGTCAACCCGGCGATCGGCGCGCTGCTCTCCGCGCACCAGTCGATCGGTGTGCCGCAGCCGCTGAAGATGTTCGGCACCGCCGAGCAGAAGCAGCGCTTCCTGCCCCGGCTGGCCGCCGGGGAGGTCTCGGCGTTCCTGCTCACCGAGCCCGATGTCGGCTCCGACCCGGCCCGGCTGGCCACCACCGCCGAGCCCACCGAGGACGGCACCGGCTACCGGCTCAACGGGGTGAAGCTCTGGGCCACCAACGGCACGGTCGCCACCCTGCTGGTGGTGATGGCCCGGGTGCCGGCCGCCGAGGGGCGGCGCGGAGGCATCACCGCCTTCGTGGTGGAGGGCGACAGCGAGGGCATCACCGTCGAGCGGCGCAACGCCTTCGTCGGCCTGCGCGGCCTGGAGAACAGCCTCACCCGGTTCCACGACGTCTTCGTGCCGAAGGAGAACGTGATCGGCGGCGAGGGCAAGGGCCTGAAGATCGCGCTGACCACGTTGAACACCGGGCGGCTGTCGCTGCCCGCGATGTGCGTGGGCGCCGGCAAGTGGTCGCTCAACGTGGCCCGCGAGTGGGCCGCCGACCGGGTCCAGTGGGGACGGCCGGTGGGCGAGCACGAGGCGGTCGCCAAGAAGCTGGCCTTCATCGCGGCCACCACGTACGGCATGGAGAGCATGCTCGACCTCTGCTGCCTGCTCGCCGACGACGACCGCAACGACATCCGGATCGAGGCCGCGCTGGTGAAGCTCTACGCCAGCGAGATGGCCTGGAAGATCGCCGACGAGATGATCCAGATCCGGGGTGGCCGGGGCTACGAGACGGCCGACTCCCTGGCCGCCCGGGGCGAGCGGCCGGCCGCGGCCGAGCAGATCCTGCGGGACCTGCGGATCAACCGGATCTTCGAGGGCTCCACCGAGATCATGCACCTGCTGATCGCCCGGGAGGCGGTCGACGCGCACCTCTCGGTGGCCGGCGACATCATCGACCCGGACGCCGGGCTGGGCCGCAAGGCGAAGGCGGGCGCCCGGGCCGGCGTCTTCTACGCCAGGTGGCTGCCCACCCTCGCGGTCGGCCGGGGCCAGGCGCCCGGGGCGTACCACGAGTTCGGCCCGCTCGCCGGGCACCTGCGGCACGTCGAGCGGACCTCCCGCAAGCTGGCCCGGTCCACCTTCTACGCGATGTCCCGCTGGCAGGGAAAGATGGAGCGCAAGCAGGCGTTCCTCGGCCGGGTGGTGGACATCGGCGCGGAGCTGTTCGCGATGTCCGCGGTCTGCGTCCGGGCCGCCGCCGAGCGGGCCGAGCACCCGGAGAACGTCGAGCTGGCCGACCTGTTCTGCCGGCAGGCCCGGCTGCGGATCGACGAGCTGTTCACCGGGCTGTGGTCCAACACCGACTCGGTCGACGTGGCCGCCGCGAAGCGGATCCTCGCCGGCCGGTACGCCGCGCTCGAGGAGGGCGTGGCCACCCCGCCCGCGGACCTGCCCTGGGTGGCGCGCTGGCAGCCGGGCCCGTCCACCGCCGAGGACGTCCGCCGCCGCATCCCACCTGCCCGCTGACCCCCCCCCGCCGACCGGCCGCGATGTGGGCCG